>NZ_JH725149.1 GCF_000278275.1 Bartonella tamiae Th239 | reverse complement strand
ACCAACATTATCAACAAAACCATCAATCGTGACTGTCGCAGCTGAGGCCCTCGTATCAATGACAACTGTTTGTGTACCTGTAGCTCCATTATTACCTGCGGCATCTTTAACAACTGTCTCAACACGATAGCTGCCATCTGCAAGAGCCGATTGCGCATTATTGTGATTAACAACATATGTGCCATCTTCTTGACGCGTTGCTTGAACCCAAGCACCTGGAGTACCAGGACGACCATCAGCTCCAATCGGTGTAATGCGCAACCAAACCGTATCACCTTGTGTCACACCACTGGCCTGCAATGTGTAAATAAGACTTGCATCATTGGTGATAAAGTCACCAGCAATACCATTATCATCGCTAATGGAGGCAAGGGTTGCAGTGCCCGTCGGTACCGTCAAGTCAATATTGACAACAAAGTCCGTCCCTGCACTTTCATTGCCTGCTGGATCCGTCGCTGTCACACTGACTTCATGTGCGCCTGATGGCAATGCAGAAACAGTCACTGACCAACGGCCATCAGAACCAACCGTTGTTGAACCAATAACATTACCATCTTCATCACGGATCGTGATCGTTGAGCCAGGCTCACCATCACTGCCCTGGAATGTCGGTGTTGTGTCATCTGTTGGCTGACCACTGGTCAATGGAGGCAATGGCGGTGACTGGAAGTCTCCAACATCATCTATAACCTCAAACGTCGGTGCTGCAGGAGCTTGCGTGTCAATCGTAATATTGCCTGTCGCTGTCGCAACCTGACCCGTACCGTCAGTCGCTGTAACTGTAAAGTTAACACGTCCATCTGGAAGATCATCTGTCGCTGTTATGCGCCATTCACCCGTCACTGTATCCGCTACAACGCTACCAATCGTGACTGTCTCACCTGCTGCATTCACATAAGTGATAACAACTTGAGCTCCGGGCTTGGCTTCACCAACAAAAATACCATTGGCATCATTCGTCAATCCACCACTATTAATATTGGCTGGCGTACCAACACTATCAGCATAATGGCTAAAGCTTACTTCAACACCAGTCGTATCAATCACAAACGTCAAATCATCACTTGGATCACTCTTATTGCCTGCAAGATCAACAACTTCATAATAAATCGTATGACTGCCATCTGGAAGACGAGGAGATTCAACACTCCATTGACCATCAGCTCCAACCGTCGCTGTCGCAATTGGAACATTTGGTGTATCACTATTCCTATCATAAATATAGACAATAGCACCCGCTTCATTCCTAGACTGCTCGCCCGAGAAGGTCGGCGTAGCATCATCCGTCGGCGCACTGCCATCAATAATGCCTTCAACATTCACATTATCATACGCCGTAATCTGACCGCTAACCTCAGGTGCAATCGTATCAAGTCTGATCTCATAACCACCCGTTGGATCACTCTCTTGTCCCGCAGCATCAACCATCGTCGCTGTAAATGTATAAGTCCCTTGCGCGCTCAAGCCTTCCTGAAGCTCATAACGCCAACGACCATTCGCATCAACACGCGTCGTATCAACCAATACACGCTCCCCATTAGGGCCAACCATGTAAATATTGATCGTCGCTCCAGAAACACCCCCCGTACCACTCAATATCGGCGTCGCATCATTCGTCAATCCGCCCTTTTGAATAAGCGTTGCTGTGGCACTGCCATCAAGGCTGACATTGTCATGGATAAAGTCAAGTGTCGGTGGCTGTGGACGCTCAGTCACAACCGTAAAACTCCACGGTGAGGTCGCAGGACCTTCATTACCTGCAAAGTCAACAGGTCTGGCCGTAAAATTATAGTCGCCTGCACCAAGCGGTGGGCGCGGCGTAAAACTCCACGAACCATCCGCATGAACTTCCCCGCGACCTATAAGAGACGTATTGCCATTACTGTTGGTATTATAAACATTAATATAGGCTACTTCCTCAGGATCAACCGCATTCTCGCTCTCATCACGATAGGTCGGGGTCGTATCATCCGTCGTATCACCTTGACCAATAACACCTTGAACAGGACCAAAATCATCCCATAACTCAATGTTATCTCCATCCATCGCCGCAGGGCCAGTAATGTCATAATCAATGACAAAGCTTGCACTATTGCCTAAATTACCACCCTTATCTTCGACCGTCGCGGTAAACGTGTAATGACCTTCACTACTAAAAGCTTTGTCATCTGGAACTTGTAAACGCCAAGCACCACTGCCTGCAGCAATCACATAGCCAAAATCAATCACACTGCCATCTGGACCAACAGCCGTAATATGAATACGGTCACCTTGTTCCGCACCACTTAAAACACCATGCAACTCAGGTGTCGCATCATCACTCTTTTGACCAGACGTCGTATAATCATGCTGTTCTAAACCAACATTATCAACAAAACCATCAATCGTGACTGTCGCAGCTGAGGCCCTCGTATCAATGA
>NZ_JH725147.1:2136562-2251792 GCF_000278275.1 Bartonella tamiae Th239 | reverse complement strand
AAACAATGTGGCATGAATAAATTAAATCATACTTCTTATATCAGTCTCGGCCTCGTGACTAAATATTGACTAAGATAAATTTGACCGTTTGAGGCAACCTTGTCATCAGTCAACGGGAAGAAATTATCGTAGATGCTAAGTAGGGGGCGAGTGTTCGTGCTTTTATTGACCACGATATCATTAAAATGCGCCTAAATAGTCTTCGGAGATGATTTTGGAGCTGCGGTTTCAGGCGCACTAGTTGGTTGATGTCCTTTATATAAGAGACAATCATTTCGGATTCCAATTTTTCCACATTGGGCAAGTCTGGATCGGCATAAAACGCCGCCTTGGCCGTCTCATATCCGTGCTGTATACTTACCCAATGCATCCGCCGTACCTACGCTTTTAGCTATATAATCGAACAGTCACTGCATTTTCTTATCAAACTGTTCCATGCGCGCTTTCAATGTCGTTTTCTTTGCGCCTAATTCCTGACTGAAAAAACTCTCTTTCAAAAAACTGTCCACTCTTAAAATATCAATTTGCTTTACTCAAACTTCTATCTTGAACGTGCAAAATTAATAGTTAATTTCCTTTTGTCAGCACATAGCAAAGCGTAACTGTTAAAACTAAAACTTAGCAATATTATAAGAGATCTTAGTAGGATGTTTATACAATTGGCATCATTTTAGCCGACTGATACATGCGGTCAATCAGTGTTATGTCTCTGTAAAGAAAACATTATTTCCGTTTTAGGGTGAAAATCTTTGTCAATAATGTCAATTGAGGCAAATATAATATTGATAGGAACTTGTTCATTATTAAATATATTATCAATGAATAATCGAGAATTTTATCGTAAAGCTTTTATTTTATAAAAATTTGAAGAAGTATACAATGAATAAAAATCAATTCAACAATTCTCTACAGTCAATGCTTTAATGTCAGGATTATATGATGGTGTGTTTCCTATTTCACACATACAAAAATTTGGAGATTTTGGCTTAGAGTGCTTTCATGCTTTGGGTGGTGAATTTACCAAATGAAATGGCGACATTTTAGAAGCACGTTCTGATGTTGCCTTAAGGCGAATAGGTGATAATGAAAAGCCTCCTTTTGCTCAAATTACGACTTTTCACGCTGATAACTAATTAGATGCCAAGGAAATTCGGAAAGAAAATCTTTTTTAGTTTCATTCAAATCATACAAAGCTAGATAATATTTTTTGGCTATTCGATTGGAGGAGCTCTTTTCAAAGTTGACCATTCGTAAACCACATGAGCAAAATAAGCCATATAAATCTGTACTTGATGTGTTTGAAGAGCAGATGGTTTTAAAATTACACAATTAAAAAGGAACATTAATGGGGTTTTGGACGCCACGCTTATTTGAAAAAATTAATGTTTCAGGATTTCATGTCCATTTTATAGCAGAAAATGGACATGAAGGAGGACATATGATGGATTTCACTCTTATTGAAGGGGGTGTTGCTTTTGAAGAAAAATTTGAATTTAATGTTATTTTGCCTGATAATGATGAATATTAAAATTAAAATCTTGTCATTGATGATATGGATAAGATCGTTAAAAAGGTAGAAAACTAAACTCAAATTTTTTGACTAAATTGTATAAATTTCTTTTAGCCAATTTTATTGTATTTTAAAATCATACACAAATGAAATTTAATGTTAAAAAAGTGGCTGGGGAACTTGGATTCGAACCAAGACTGACGGAGTCAGAGTCCGCAGTTCTACCATTAAACTATTCCCCAGTAAGATAATATTGCCTAGATAATTTTTTAGCAGATTTGCATCCTCTTTCAAGTTTAAATTTAAATGGATTATTATATAAAATTTTGCACAGTTTTTTTGAATTCAGAATGATGTATTTAATAGGATTACTGCTTTATCGAAAAATCAATGATTGTATCATTCATCCAATAATTTTTCTTTATATAAAAATTAATGATTTGCACTAAGTTAAATTTTTATGGGGTGTGAATACTGTAAATGCGCAGACATTAGGGTATAGTACTATTAAATTATTCTAATACATATATTTCTAGTCAAAATTGTAGTATTGTTTCAGTAATAATTGTTGGTATCATGAGTTGCAATAATGCGATTTCTGTTACGGATTCAGCTCATTCTATCACAATTGGCTGAAGTTCTTAAGTTGTCGGCAACTATTCAACTGCGATTGGTCCATGTATGCCTATATTGTTCAAGATGCGTTACAATGGAATAGTGAACTTGGTGCATATGACGCAAGCCATGGAATAGGTTCACCAGAAAACATTGTCAATGTTGCTAATGCTAAGGTCGAAGCGGGTTCAACTGATGCCGTTTTTGGTAGTCAACTTTGGGACACAATCAGCACGGATATTATAAATTCAATAAATATTATTCGATGCTGAAATATTAAATCATTGGCCTGTATTGTGCGCCATTGAACTTTTATTTTACGTTTTTAAAACATAAATTATGAAACCGCTGGTTGATTGACTAAATTTAAAAAAAAGAACATAAAGTGAACAAATGAGTCTTTTTTGGTAAAGTGAATGCGTAAACCCGAAACAGTTGAACGCTTATATTTGGATTTTGATGGTTTTTTTGCTAGCGTTGAACAGCATAATGATAAAAGCCTGCAAGGTAGACCCATTGGTGTCGTACCATTTAATGGAACAGATAGAACCTCAGTGATCGCCTGTTCGCGTGAAGCAAAAATGCAAGGTGTTAAAAATATCATGCATGTTCGAGAAGCAAAAAATATTTGTCCTGATCTTATTCTTGTGCCCCAAAAGCCAGATTTATATAGGCGAGCGCATTTGCGTTTATTGGCTGAAATTTCATCAGTGCTTCCTATTGAAGCCGTTAAAAGTATTGATGAATTGACATGTCGGCTTGATAAAACAATGAAAGACCATCCTGAGGTTATCGCAAGAAAGATTAAAAAGCGATTGTTTGAGAATGTTAGCAAGACAATAACTTGCTCAATTGGAATTGCGGCCAACCGCCATCTTGCAAAAATGGCTTGTAAGGCTGGAAAGAAAAACAATGGTTTTGCATATGGCAATGGTTTGATGATTTGGACACCTGAAATGATGCCTGAACCGCTTTTTAATATTCCCCTTGAAGACATACCGGGCGTTGGTAAAAGGATGAAATTTCGTCTTTTAAAAGCCAATATTGTTACAACACAATTGCTTATGCAGATTGAACCTAAGCATATGCGTAAAATTTGGCGATCTGTTACGGGAGAACGGCTTTGGTATGCGCTTCATGGATATGATATTGAAGCAGGGCCATCTGAACGTGGTATGTTTGGTCACAGTCGTGTTTTGCCGCCTGAATGTCGATCACTCAAAAATGCTTATGAAATCGCACGATTGTTGCTTGTTAAAGCTGCACGAAGATTAAGAAATGAAGATTATTATTGTTCATCTTTATGGGTTTCTTTCTCATTAGACAATAGTTATTGGGGAGATCACTTTCGTTTGCCGATCGTCAATGATGATCAAGCGCTTCTTCATGCTTTGTCTGATATTTGGGAAAAAGCAGAACATACACTTCCTAAAAGAACAAAGATTTTTAAAATTTCCGTTACACTTGGGGATATAAGTCCGTCAGATCAAAGACAGCTTGATATGCTTTTAAATGATGATGAAACACGAAAAAGGTGGGAAAAAATCAATGATGCTATTGATAATCTTAATCATCAATATTCGGGGACGGTTGTTCATCTTGGAACTTGGGAACCACCACAGGGCGGTCATGCAGGAGGGAAAATATCATATACACGTATTCCGTCAGCTAAGGATTTTTGGTGATTAAATGAGTTGGAAAACAGATTTACAAGTTCGTGATTTAGAAAATAATATGAAACTTGAATGCACCTGTTCTCAATGTGGATATGTATATTATCTCACGAAAAAAATCATGTGCAGTGCGCCTGAGCGCGAGTTTTTATACCTTGATGAAATTGAAGCACAAGAAATTTGTCATGCTCGTGGTTGTCATGGAGCTGTTACATTATTGTTGGTTCAAGACCGTAAATCCAGTCCATTTGTCGGCGGACTGGCTTAGTGATTGAGTGTTTTATTCCAGCATATTTTTAATAAAATAATGGATTTTATCAGTTAAAAACATAGTGATCATATCGTATTGAAATCGTAGTAGCTTATAAAATGGAATATTGATAAGGTATTAAAAATACAAAATAATATGTATTTGAACGAATCTACTTAATAAACGGTGCGTAGCTTTGTGTCCGATATTACCCTTCCTGCGCTAAATATAGCTTATAATTTTTATCTAAGTCAAAAAATAAATTTTACTTTTATAAGGTTATTCGTAGTGATTACTCCTAGTAAAAAAAGTTAAATTATATTTTAACATCATTTTTTGCTTCATTATAAAAGCACTATGCTTAATCATCGTGTTGTGTATGCATTGCGGCTATTACATAATTCTTATCAAGTTAAAACTATATATTTTTAATTCAATTGTTTAGAAAAATTTAATGTCATAACAAATATTTCAGATTTTATGTTTCAAACAATAATGCCGTTTACGTATATACAATTGATAAACAGCATAAAAACTCAAGACAATAAAAGCTTCACTGTTTTATCGAATAGTCATGATTACAAAAATACAATAAGACTGTGATGGTTGAAACACATGATATCAATATTCAATATCGACAAGACATTAAAAATTATTGAGCATTATTATTTTCGTTTTGTAACCATTGATCAATCACTTGGCCAAAAACTTCTTCACCCTTTGATCCTTTTGAGAAAGTCAATTCTGATATACGACCATTTTTATCTGTGATGACTAAGCGCATCCATCCCAATTGGCGCATGAGTTGTAAATTACCATCAACAAAAGGTCGTGCTCCACTCAAAGCCAAAAGGAAAAAATCATCATCAATTTTTGATACAATAGCTCCACGCAATGGCTGCCCAATTGACTGTTCACTGGCTTTAAATGTGAATTCATGAATATTATCAATCGCACCTCCTGCAAAATTATTGGGAACGATAAAGATAAGTTCCAATAAATAAGCAGCAGGTATGGAAGAATCTGTATTACGACGTAATGTCATGCGTAAAGTAAGGTTTTCATCAGGAATTGTTAGGTTACCACGAATGGCTGGCTCTTCTGGTCCATTATTTTGCGCAGCTTCTCGAACAATTGACCACTCAACATGACCCGTTTCAATTTTTTCGGCAACATTATCAGTTCGCGCTTGATAAAAGACAGCCTCACCCATTTGTGAGGTTTGTTGGGTGGTCCTTGCGGCTGTGTTTGATGTTCCTTCCCCAGGTGTTGGTGTATCTTGGGCAGGACCTGGATCAACTTCAGAGCCATCTGGTAACAGACGTTGAGTTAATTTTTGATTGGATTGTGCCCCACTTAATGGTTCTTCTACTCTTGAAGCAGTTGTAGGATGAGACGGTTTTTTATCGGAGAGAAAACCCCATCCAATATAAAGGACACCAAAAACAATAAGTAACAAGACAGCGACTGAACCACCAATAATCATATGACGCTTTTTCGCGGCTTTTCGTTCATTGCGACGTGCTGCTTGAGAAAAAATATCAGAAACGATATCAAAATCACCTGTTTGTGCTTTTTGATCTGCAACATTTTTTTCGTTGTTATTGATACCTGTTTTTAAATCTTTATTAACACCACTATTTATTATTTCAGTTTCAGAAATTGTGTTCTTATCAGCTTTAAATTGTGATGTCTTATCGATAAGGATGTGATCTTTCACTTCTGTTTTATCGTTAAGAATGGCGCCAGAATCAGAATTTATGTTTAAAGGCGATGCATGAGAAATATCATGTGTTGTGTTCTCTTCACCTGCCTCTTGCGTTTCTTTAAAAATAGGCTCGTGTTTTGTAAGTGCATCGACAGGTTTTTTTTCAATAATATCATTTGCATTGACAGTATTTTGTGAAAAATTTGCAAATGAGTATGCATGTTGATAATTATGAGATGCTGGCTGTTTTACCTCATCATTTGATTTTGAAGTCACACTATCAACAGATTCATCTTGTCTTTTATTTTGCGATAAATCATTTGAAACAATTGACGATGAAGACGTAAAATTTGATGTTGGTTGTGTTTGTGAATGTGTACTATCTAATTTTTGCGTATCAAATGATTTGGTTTCATCTGATAGTGGTTTATTGGAAATAGTTTCTTGTGATGATTGATTTTCAGAAAATTCGACATCACGTTTCTTTTCAATTCCTGCAGAATGAAGAGAGCGCTCAGCAGCTTGATATTCTGATTCTACTTTTTCAATAGCTGCCGATAAAGCCTGAAGCTGTAAATTTGCTGCATGCTCTGGTATTTTTGCAGTGACTAATTTACGCCCTACAGTTTCGCGCGCGCGTTCATAAACCCGCTGACGCAATTGCGGTGTCGGATTGGCTTGCGCATCAATCGTTTTTTTTAATAATCCTACGAAATCAGCCATTCGTCCTAGCCGTCTCCTTCAAATGCGTAAACACACGTTACAAGGCAAATATCACCACTTTAGTTGCATTTGTATGTATATTTAAATCATACATATTCTTAAAATAGCCTTAAGTTCAGGAATATCACTATATTTTCCAGATGGAAACGTCAACTTTTCAACAAATAAAGCTGAGTAAAGATATATTATTAATCACCAAAAGGATCTGTCACAAGAATAGTGTCTTCACGTTCTGGACTCGTTGATAAAAGTGCAACAGGCGCACCGATAAGTTCTTCAATGTGACGAACATATTTGATGGCTTGTGCCGGTAAATCAGCCCATTTGCGCGCGCCAGCAGTCGTTTCTTTCCAGCCTTCCAATGTTTCATAAATTGGCTTAACATTGGCTTGAGCACCCATAGAAGCGGGCAGATAGTCAATCGTTTTTCCATCCAACTCGTAACCAACGCAAACTTTAATTTCGTCCATACCATCTAAAACGTCAAGTTTTGTGAGTGCAATACCGTGAATGCCGCATACGGCAATCATTTGACGAACCAAAACTGCATCAAACCAACCACAGCGCCGTTTGCGACCCGTTACAACGCCAAATTCATGGCCGCGAGTGCCTAAAAACTCTCCAACCTCATTCATTTGTTCTGTTGGAAACGGTCCTTCTCCCACACGTGTTGTATAGGCTTTGGCAATACCCAAAACGTAACCAATTGTGCTTGGACCTGTCCCCGTACCTGTTGCCGCTTGACCTGCAATTGTATTTGAAGAGGTCACAAAAGGATAAGTGCCAAAATCATTATCTAAAAGTGCGCCTTGCGCGCCTTCAAATAAAATACGTTGCCCACTCCGTCTACGGGCATCTAAAAGACGCCATGTTTGATCCATAAAGGGTAAAATTTGATCTGCAACTTCCATCAGTTCATCATAAAGGGATTGTGCATTGATTTCTGCTTCACCCATACCACGACGCAATGCATTATGATGCGTTAAAAGACGCTCTATTTTTGCCATTAATGTTGAAGGCTCTGCTAAATCAACGACTCGAATTGAACGGCGTCCGACCTTATCTTCATAAGCAGGTCCAATACCGCGTTTTGTTGTGCCAATTTTTAAACCTGATGTGGCATTTTCACGTGCGGCATCAAGATCGCGATGTAGCGATAGAATTAAAGGAGCATTTTCCGCAACGCGTAAATTTTCTGGCGTAATAGTCACACCCTGATCGCGTAATTGTTTTAATTCTTGTGCAAAGTGATGAGGGTCAACCACAACACCATTACCAATCACTGATAATTTTCCTCTAACAAGCCCTGAAGGTAAGAGAGATAGCTTATAGCTTACGCCATCAATAACCAATGTATGGCCTGCATTATGCCCCCCTTGATAACGCACAACAATATCAGCACGCTCAGATAGCCAATCGACAATTTTGCCCTTGCCTTCATCACCCCATTGCGCACCCACAACCACGACATTGGCCATTATTTTCTCCATGCATTTGGAAAGGTTATAGAAACCTTAAGTTAAAACAAACGATTTCTTATAGCCAAATCTTATTAAAAGAGCGACTCTTCTTTTCGCTTGTAGACGAAAAAGAAAGATCGCTCTTTTTTTAAAGTTTATTTAAATTAATGGACGGGGATTTTTAATATAATGTCTGCGAATTGCATCAGCGGCTTTAAAAGCAAGCGCACCAACAGTCCCTGTTGGGTTATAACCAGGATTTTGCGGAAATGCAGATGCACCAACTACAAATAAATTATGGACATCCCAGCTTTGTAAATATTTATTGACACTGCTATTGATTGGATCAGCACCCATTATAAAGCCACCAACGACGTGTGAAGACTGATAAGGAACTGTGTTCCAATGTCCTTTTGTCGGATTTTCAACGATTTGAACGGGGTTCATCGCTTTGGCAATTTCTGCAACTTTACCTGTGCAATAAAGTGCCATTTTGCGCTCATTATCAGTAAAATCATACGTTACGCGTAAAAGAGGGCGGCCATGAGGATCTTTATAAGTGGGATCAAGTGAGAGATAATTTGCAGGCGATGAATAGTTTGACGCCTCACAACCAATCGACATGGTGGAAAGATAATTTTTTACTGTAGCGGCTTTCCATTGTGATCCCCATTTTGGAGTACCAGGAGGAACTGGTCTTGCA
Source organism: Bartonella tamiae Th239 (assembly GCF_000278275.1). Classification (GTDB taxonomy): domain Bacteria; phylum Pseudomonadota; class Alphaproteobacteria; order Rhizobiales; family Rhizobiaceae; genus Bartonella; species Bartonella tamiae. The sequence continues at coordinate 2,243,150 of NZ_JH725147.1, read as the reverse complement.
GAAATTGGTGCCGCACCGATAGGATTGACACGAATGGAGCCACCACCAAAAAAACCAAGCCCTGAATGATCAAAATTATCATTGTTAAAATCATCAATGCCCATTCCAACCGAACCTGCACCAACGAAACTATTAAAATTCTTATCATCGAAAAACAATTGAACATTGTTTGCGGTTTGATAAGCATAATTACGTCCCGTATTGCCCTTTTGGGTTTTTGGATCATAGGCCTGCCCAATCTCTGAGAGCAACATAAGACGAACATTTTCAAACGTAAATGCGGCCACTACAACAATATCTGCTGTCTGTTCGACTTCTTCACCATTTTCATCAATAAAGATGACACCCGTTGCGCGTTTTTTTTCATTGTCTGTAACAATACGTAAAACATCAGCATTGGTTATAGCGGTAAAATTTTTCTTGCGCATTAAAGCAGGAATCACGCATGTAATCGCACTTGCCTTTGAATAATTGGCGCAACCATAATTAGTACAAAATCCACAGTAAGTGCATGGTGCCATGCTGATGCCAAGCGAATTGGTATACGCTTCTGAAAGCACGGAGGAGGGGACGGGAAAAGCATTATAGCCCATATTTTCAGCTGTTTTTGCAAAAAAAGTTGGTGAATATGGCTGATCCATTGCACGCGTTGGATATTCACTAGAACGTGGACCTTCAAACATGTTTCCACCGCGTATTTTGCGGCCATTTAGATTTCCTGCTTTGCCAGATGTTCCTGCAAGTTTTTCAAACTTATCATAAAAGGGTTCCATTTCGTCCCAATCAGTCCCCCAATCTTGAAGAGAAAGAAAATCAGGAATGGAGTCGGCACCATAGCGTTCCATTAAATGGCTTTTCAGACGAAACTCTTCTGGTTGGAAACGAAAGGTGATTCCTGCCCAGTGATTGCCAGCACCACCAATACCATGCCCGGGGTGAAATGAACCCCATATGCGCATAGGTAATGCCGTTTCTGAGCTATTATTTCTTACTGTAATTCCACCTAATTTGGGTGGGACCATTAATTCTTCACGCACCGCATAGCGCAATTCATCAGCAACGGTCGTAATATTAAAATCACGTGCAGTATCGCGCCAAGGACCGCGCTCCAAACCAACAACGGATAAACCTTCATCAGCCAATTCATGCGCAATGATTGATCCAGCCCAACCTAATCCTACAACGACCGCATCGACGTGAGGTAATTTACGTGCCATGGTTTCAACCTTTCTCGTTCTGGTTTAAAAAACCAGCAATGCTTACTGGCTCTATATCCAGTTTTTGATTGTGTTTTTTGACATAAGCACGATAATCATAACGCGCACCGGGAAAACCAAGCATCTTCCAACTGACCATGTCTTTATTACCACCATAAATGGGATCAGCAAAAAAGCCTTCCATCGTATTCTGTAATACAATGGAAAAGAAAATTTTTGCATCAATGCCTTCAAGTGTAATATCACCATTTTCAAGGCCAGATAAAACATTGTCTTGGACCAGTGGTTCTAATTCTACAAATGACTGATCATATTGACTTTGGCAATATTCGGACAAGGCTTTTAGCCCAATACGGTAGCGTTCACGCGGTACTAAAGAAGACTGATCGCCTTGTGACGGTGTGCCTTGATGAAATGGACCTTGCATATAGCGCCGTTCAAATGTGCCGTAATGCCCTGCCAATTGGCGATCAATAAATTCTACACAGCCTGCATCTTTACCGCTGATACTTAATTCATCTGCTGGAATAAGACGCTCGGCAATAGCACCTAAAATTTCCACTTCTTCAGGATTAAGGAAATACCATTTTCCGCCTGGGAAAAACTCTGGCAAATTAATATCACCGGGTAACCATGTTGGTATATGATTAAGAACACGTGCAAAACTTGGTGCAGATGATGTGAAAGCCAAAAAAGCCGCACCCGCCATTAAAAAGTTTCTACGGGAAAACTGTAATTTTTTATTTTCCATGCGCATATCCTCTATTGAGTGTTCATTTTTTGGGTTTTTAGCCATTCATTCTCACTGTTTTTACGTAAATGCGCGATATCTTCGGCATTAACTGCCACAGCATGATTACCCCAACTGTTACGAATATACGTTAATGTTGCTGCAATTTCGTCGTCAGAAAGTGTGTGGCGAAAACTAGGCATTGCCGGCGCTGTCGGCTTTTGATCGGTGTCTATGGCGCGTGTTCCGTTTAAAACTGCGCTTACAAGATTGATGACTTCTGGGGCGCGAATTGCTGAACTTGCTTCAAATGACGGGGCAATACCATAAGTCCCTTCACCTTCCACACCGTGGCATGCGCTACAATGAGCACTGTATATTTTTTCACCCTCATGCATCATCGCATGATTCTTATCTATTTTAGTAACGGGTTCTTTGTGTGATGAGCCTTTTTGATCTTGTAAATAGGTTACCATTGCTCTTAAATCTTCATGATTTAAATGTTGCAATGATTTTTCAATGGCTTCACCCATGGGGCCAGCTGCAAAAGCATGTTTGCTTCCCCCTGTTTTTAAATATTCGACGACATCATCTTTATCCCAGCCACCTAGACCACTATAAGTATTGCCGGTTATTTCAGGTGCATACCACCCTTGAAGAATTTCTCCCTGAAAGGCTTGTTCTTTTTTATCTGCACCCAAAATGTTTTTTGGTGTGTGGCACATGCCACAATGTGCAAGTCCTTCTACAAGATAGGCGCCACGATTCCATTCGTTTGATTGATCCGTATCTGGTGTAAATCCATTTTTATCCAAGAAAAGCGTGTTCCATCCCATCACAAGGGGACGAATATTAAATGGAAACGTTAATTCGTTTTTAGCTGAGTCTTTTTTAACAGGGGGGAGTGTATCAAGATAGGCTTTAATGGCGAGAATATCCTCATCACTGGCCTTAGCAAAATTTGGATAAGGCATTGCAGGATAAAGAAATTTTCCACCCTTTGCGCGACCATGTTTTACTGCATTTAAAAAATCTTGATCAGACCATCCACCAATGCCTGTTTCAACATCGGGTGTTATATTGCCACCTGTTATTTTTCCAAAAGGTGTTTCTAAGGCATGACCACCAGAAAATGGCTCACTGCCTTCTTGACTATGACATGCTACACAATCAGCCGCTGTTGCCAAATAACGTCCACGTTCAACAACATTTTCACCAACCATTCCAGACGAAGAAGGGGCTATGCCGTCTCGCCCAGTACTGAAATTGCGATATCCAACAAAGGCTACGCCAATAATGACCAGAAGCCCTATAATAAGGAGAATTTTCTTTTTCATCTGGATTCAGCTCCTATTTTGGATGTCATCAACTTTTGCTGGCAGACACAATCAGCCAAAACATTATCATGGGATATAACGTTCTCATACAAAACGTCAACTAACGATAATGTGAGAATTGTTCTAAACTACGAATCTAATTACTTGGTAAATAAAGAAAAGATTTATTTGATAATTATTCAGACACTTTTGATGACACTGTTTTCCAAAGTGACATGCCGCTTTTAATTATAAAAATTTCAAATCATTTCATCGACAGTTTAGAGATATATATTTATCACTTTAAAAACTTATGGAGTATTGTCCGCTTTATTCTAAAATTGAGCGTTTAAATTTTTTTTAAAAAAACGCAATACAATGTCTTTTTTAATGGTAAAATTTTATGCTTAACTTGCAATATCGCGTAAAAATAGCTCAAATTATACCAATAATTTGAGGGAACTTTTTTGTTTCATGATCGCTAGATTTTAAGATTTCATGTTGAGTAGAATGAACGCAAAATAGTAAAAAATATTATATTCCATAATTATAGTATACTGTAGCACACAACTGGTCATAAATTATTGAATGCAATATATTCATATATAATATTATCCGTTTGATCGCCTTATTGGATAAAGTTGGCAGGTTTCAGATAATGAATAATGATTTATTGCATTTTGTTGTAAGCATTTTCTGGTGGTGTTGGTATCACGCTTGTAATGGATATTAGGGCTTGGATTCAGTTGAAGTTTTTTTATGTACCATCACTCAATTATGTATTTGTAGGCTGCTGCTTAAAATATTTCTTAAAAGGACTGATAAAACACGAAAATTTTTTTCAAGCACCAGTCTTATCTTTTGAGCGTTCTTTAAGATGGTTTGCACATTATGCAATTGGTGTCATCATCGCTGGAATACTTCTTATCTTTTTGGGTCCAGACTGGTATCAGAAAACGCATTTTTTACCTTCAATGATTATAAGGGATTGGAAGTGTCATTTTTCTGTTTTTTATTATGCAACCCGCTTTTAGCATAGGAATTGCGGTTTCAAAAACGCCCAATCCGTGGATAAGCCGATTTAAAAGTCTTGTTGCACATAGTTCATTTGGTTTGGGACTATACATATCTTTACATATCGTAAATTATTTTAATGTGTAGCCAAATATCCACCAACAATTGCAGCAATTACTGCGCATAAAATTAACACAGCTAAACGAACATTATTCCAAAACATTTTTAAACTCACACTCTCAAAACGTTATTTTTACCGTTTGATACACTTTCAAAATACATGCTATGAAGCCAATTAATTTATGCTTTATCGTGATGCAAGGAACGCTGCATATAAAGCGCATCATTGCCATAAGTGCGAAGTTTTTCTTTTAATTGTTCCGATGGTTCCACAACAGAAAAATTTTGTTTTTTCCAAAATCCTTCAGAGCCATTCACAGCCACAAGTGATAAAGATAATAATTTTTTTTGACGTGCACTGTCGACCATGATTTGAGCAGCTTGATAACCAAGACCGGTTATACGCGCTTCTGGCATGATGGCAAGATCATGTATGTAAAGACTATCAGCATCATCTGGAAGTTTATTTAAAAAAACGTTCAATGCGGGGATTTCACCATATTTATAGGGATGAGCAAGAATATAACCCGCGATGTTTGTTTTTGTTTGATAAACAAAACATGTCTGTGGTGATAGTCTAATTTTTTCCTCTAACACGTCTGTGTCTTCAGGAAAATTTGGATGACATAAAGAAGCAATCTGGCAAATATCTGCCAGATCGTTTTTTTTTATTTCTCGCCAAAAATTTATCATATTCAACTCTTTATTGCATCAAACTCAAGCGGTTGTACATGGTGAATATCATCTATTTTTTTCAATTCAGAAACGGCGGATTGAGACACTTGTTCGTCAAGATAAAGAAGCGCAATAGCATCACCTCCAAGTGTATTTCGTCCAAGTGAGAAATTTGCAATGTTCACACCATGTTTCCCACAAATGGAGCCGATCGTACCAATAATACCAGGAGTATCATTATTGGTTATATAGAGCATATGTTGTCCAACTTCAGCATCCATATTAATACCTTTAATTTGAATAAACCGTGGTTTTCCATCAACAAAACAGGTTCCTGCGATAGACCGTGTCCGTTGTGATGTTTTTACAGTTAATTTGATGTACCCATCAAAAATACCTGATTTATCACGCTTGACCTCAGAAAGAATGATTCCTCGTTCTTTGACCATCACGGGAGCGGAAACCATATTGACATCTGCCATTTGCGGACGAATAAGTCCTGAAAGAGCCGCACTCATTAAAGCACGTGTATTCATTTGTGCTGTTGCACCATCAAAAACAATTTCAACTTCGTTGATATCTTCTTCTGTGGATTGTCCAACAAACGCCCCTAGAACTTCAGCAAGCTTTACAAATGGCTTTAAACGTGGTGCTTCTTCTGCTGTAATTGAGGGCATATTTATTGCATTGCTCACTGCACCATTGACAAGATAATCAGCCATTTGTTCTGCAACTTGTATAGCGACATTTTCTTGTGCTTCTGCAGTTGAAGCTCCCAAATGAGGCGTGCAAACCACATTGTCCATTGTAAAAAGAGGATTTTCTGATGCAGGTGGTTCTGTCTCAAAAACATCAATACCAGCGCCAGCTATTTTTCCTGAATTTAATCCATCGATCAAATCTTTTTCAACAATTAAACCACCACGCGCGCAATTAATAATACGAACACCTTGTTTCATTTTAGCAATGGCACTTGCATCGATAATATTGCGTGTTTTATCCGTTAAAGGTGTATGCAGTGTAATAAAATCAGCCCGTTCAAAAAGAAGATCAAGATCAATTTTTTCAACGCCCAATTCTTCTGCGCGCGCTTGAGAAAGAAACGGATCAAAAGCCAAAACCTTCATTTTCAAACCAATCGCTCGAGATGCGATAATGGCACCAATATTGCCACAACCAATAATGCCAAGTGTTTTTCCTGTTATTTCTACCCCCATAAAACGATTTTTTTCCCATTTTCCAACTTTCGTCGACGCATTGGCCAATGGAATTTCGCGTGCAACGGCAAACATCAAGGCTATAGCATGTTCGGCTGTTGTAATAGAATTTCCAAATGGTGTATTCATGACGATAATGCCGCGTTTTGAAGCGGCTGGAATATCAACATTGTCGACACCAATGCCTGCGCGCCCGACAACTTTGAGTTTGGTGGCATTATTAAGAAGTTTTTCGGTTACTTTTGTTGCAGAACGAATCGCCAATCCGTCATATTTGTTAATAATTTCAGCAAGTTTTTCATTATCCTTACCAAGGTCAGGCAAGTAATCAACATCAACACCGCGATCTTTAAAAATTTGAACAGCAGTTGGCGATAATTTATCAGATACAAGGACACGTGGTGCCATAATGGCCTCCTAGAAAATAATTATGAAATGGTTTTTACCATTTGAAGAATACTTAAAGAGCCGCTTTTTCGCTTTGGAAAGCCCATTCCAGCCACTCAGTTAAAATTTGTAAATCGGAAGATTCAACTGTGGCTCCTGTCCATATGCGCAAGCCAGATGGTGCGTCACGATAAGCGCCTATATCATAAGCGACACCTGCTTCATCAAGCCGTGTGACTATGGCCTTTGCAAAAGCGGCCTGTTTTTCACTAGTTAGTGAAAGAATGTCAGGATCAACAATCGTTAAACATACAGATGTATTGGAACGCGTTTCGGGACGTTTAGCCAGATTGTCAATCCAAGGTGTTTTTTGTACAAATTTATCAAGAATACGAAAATTTTCATTTGCACGCTTATGAAGAGTCTTTAAACCACCAATCGATTTTGCCCATTTTAACGCATCCAAATAATCTTCCACGCATAACATTGAAGGTGTATTGATCGTCTCACCTTGAAACAAACCTTCAATCAATCGACCCGATTTTGTCATACGGAAGATTTTAGGAAGTGGCCAATCCGGTGTGTAATTTTCTAGACGCTTGACCGCACGTGGTCCGAGTATGAGAATACCATGACCACCTTCACCGCCCAAAACCTTTTGCCACGAAAATGTGACAACATCTAATTTCGAAAAATCAAGTTTTTGTGCAAAAGCTGCTGAAGTGGCATCACAAATTGTTAAACCTTGACGCTCATGAGGAATAAAGTCGCCATTAGGAACACAAACGCCAGAAGTTGTTCCATTCCATGTGAAAACAACGTCGCGGTTAAAGTCAATGCTGGTTAAATCAGGCAATTCACCATATGGCGCTTCCAACTTGCGTATATCGGCAATTTTCAATTGTTTAACGACATCTGTAACCCAACCAGCACCAAAGCTTTCCCATGAAAGCATGTCAACACCACGTTCGCCAAGAAGCGACCATAGTGCCATTTCAACGGCTCCTGTATCAGAAGCAGGAACAATAGCAATGCGATAATTGTCAGGAACTTCTAGAACTTCACGCGTGAGATCAATAGCTTCAGCAAGTTTTTTTTTGCCAATTTTTGCTCTATGCGAACGACCAAGCGGTGCATCATTTAAAACGGAAACTGTCCAACCAGGCCGTTTTGCACAAGGTCCTGAAGAAAAACGTGGATTATCCGGGCGTTGACCCGGTTCATTTACTTTTATCATAATATTCTACCCTTTCAGATAGCACGCCTCTCGTTGGGAAGAGGTGGCCCACTTATTTGGTTATCTGAAAACAAAAAAATATTCAAATAAAAAATAAAACTTTATGATTATTTTATTTTTTTTGGGAGTTATCTATAAAATTATATTTATATTTTCTTATTTAATATAAAATACTTATATAAATATAGATCACTTTTGCAGTGAAAATTTTTCTTCAATAAAATGATACTTTTATTTTATATCAAACTGTTGATGTGCGATTAGACAATCACATTCATAATAAAAGGATGATAAATTGGTTTTAATTGTTAAAAGATAAGATTTATGGGGTAATTTATGTATGTTTTGATAATATTGACGGTAATAGTATAGAATCAAAAGCTGTTTTATTCACTGTTAAACTGATAATATCTTGCTCTTTTGTAAGTTATTGAAGAGTGGCTCATTCGATTTTTATTGAATGAGCTTAAGATTAAATTTTTGGTTTTGATTTAGAAAATGAGCAAAACGAATTATGTTCGAATTAGAAACGTTTTTGGTACGCCCAAGGGGAATCGAACCCCTGTTTCCGCCGTGAGAGGGCGGCGTCCTGACCGCTAGACGATGGGCGCGTAATGTTAGGGCGTATACGCGCGGTTGAAAAAAAGCGCAAGTCGTTTAAAAATAAATGTGAAAAATAAATATTTTTTATAAGATGACTGGACAGCGTCGATTTTAATGCTATAAACCAACCGCTTCAGTAAAATTACTGAACATGCCCAGATAGCTCAGTTGGTAGAGCAGCGGACTGAAAATCCGCGTGTCCGTGGTTCGAATCCGCGTCTGGGCACCATTTTTAAAAAAACAAAAAAATCGAATACTCAAGAAACATTTTTTTTAACAATCCACTTTTGAGCCCACCTTTTAGCATACGTTTAAATAGGCTTTGAAAATCATAAAAATCCATAACATTTAGGCGTATGGCATTTATACAAGAATCATACGCCCGTTGTGAATATTTATAAGATTATAAATTATCAACGCTAAATATGGAGCTTTGATAATTCATTAACTTTAAAAAAAATCTAATTAAAGCAGACTATGATGGTATTTCTTATAAAAACTAACATGTACTAATGCTATTAAAAACGCCCATTTCACTTTCATTCTAAATACCTAATATGATAGGCGACATTATAATAACTTTATTTTTGCCATCGTAATGTTTCATCAAAAATAAACCCTTAAATTTTCTTCTACCACCATTAAAATCAGAATATGCTGTACTTCCTTTTATATATTGGGGATCATATGGACAAATTATTTTAAATTCATGATGGTTTATATAAATATGAGGACTATTTTTTTCATTAAAATTTTCAACTATCGAGGCATCAAAGTTATATCGAGATTTAGAACCATTTTTAGTATAAAAAGTTTCATTCATAGAAAACATCTTACCAATTAAATCAGAATCAAATGATATATTTTTATTATATTCGGTAGATCGACAATTTAATTTTTGTATTATTTTATCTAAACGACAATCTTCATTTGACCAAGCGAATACTGGATAGCCATTACGTAAATTCCTAAGAAAATCTTTATCCGCATCATTGGATACATAACAAGCCAAGCGAATATAATTGACATATTGAAAATAAGTAAAATCTTTAAAGAATGTTGGGAGATTTATTGCCTCCCGCTTCTCATCACGAGCCTTAAGAGCCCTTAACTCAGCTTCTTCCTTCCATTTTATTAAAAGTTCTATAGGATAACCAGTACCATCATTTGCATCAATAATACGCGCGCAATCAAGACATAACCAAATACCATTTTCGAAAGAGGATCTCTGTTCTGGCGTTTGTGATGGATCAAATCGCGTGCCCCCTTTTGAAGCAGCACGAATATGACAAGCAACTCCAACTGACTGACTTTTGGTTTTTTCAAACTTATCAGGGCCAATAGTTATTCTATCACAATCAGGATTTGAACAACGATAAGCGACACGTTTAGCAAGCTCTACTTTAGTAGATTTTGAAAAATCATCTCTTTTTTTAGGCATTTTCATATATCCAAGTTTGATAAGTTGTGGACTATTTTTATCGTTTCCAATGAAACGGTTATAATGCGTATGTATAATTTACCGACTGAGTTTTTGAAAAGCCAGAAGCTTAAAGCTTATAAAGTCATGATATGATTATCATTCTAGTAAATATAATTATAATGCTTAAAAAATGTGCTAATATTATTTTGTTAAAATATAGCGTAAAGGGAATTCTGATCATACCCAACTTGGATCACTAGGAATGAGATACTATGTTTTGCAACGTTCTCATGAAAAATTTTTGATCAATACTTAAAAATTATTAGAATAAAATGCAACACACTGATTTTGCAAAATTGACAATATCATAAAAAATCAGAGTGTTGCAGTTCAAATTAGAATAAGTCACTGAAGTTTAGATTACAAGAGTATCGTGCATCAAAACTCAAATTCAGACTTATCGCTTCCAGCCTTGCTTTCCATATCAACACAGCCTTTTAGTGTTGAATAACTGCTGCCACCAACTTGAGCGATACTTATACAGTGGCTTCTAGTTTTAGTATCGACATTTTCCCAACTGTCTTTAAGACCATTATAAGCTCTTTGTTCCATGTCAATACATCCATTGTAAATCATGTTTGAACTGCCTTGTCCTGCAAATTCCGAAACTGTTTTGCAATGTTTTGCAGGATCAAACTTTGGTAACTCTTGAGCCCATGCAGGAATAGAAAATAATAATGCAATCATTAATATAATTTTTTTGCATGTAAAATTATCCTTGTACTGTTGTTGCGACTTGTTTTTTATTGCCAAAAAGCGCCATAATTCCGCCAATTAATGCAAGAACCATGCAAATAGCAACCAATGTTCCACCTAAGAAAGCGCCCAAAAGAGATGATAGAATAAGAAGGATGCCAGGCACTTTACCTTTTGCAGCAATTGCAACAGCTGCAAAAATAATGCAAAGAAAAGAAAATAAAATGCCGCCCCATCCAAGACCAATAACCATATCAGCCCCTTCTGCTTCTGACGCGCTTCCGATGCCTCCAATAAATAATGTTGTAATAGCAGCCAAAAATCCAAATATTCCAGCTATAATTCCAATAATACCACCTGCGATTTTCATCATTCTTTCCCTAAATTAAATAAAACTTGAGGTTTACATAATTATGTAAAAGGAGTCAAATTGTATAAATTTGATTTCGCTTATGTTTCTTTTACCGATAAATATAGTTTACTTATGAAGTGGGATATATATTATCATAATGACGACAGATGTATATTTGAAGTTTTTCATTGATAATTCAATGTACAATATAAAACTATCAGTGCACTTTAAAAAGTTTAATCGTCTTTTGCAAAGAAAAACTCGCCATGTGGTACATGACGAGTTTTAATGTTTATTAATTTGTAAAATCAGAGATTTTTCTCACCTGAGATTTAAGATGCTGACGTTTGAACCAATGCCTGTCTTTGGGCAATTGCAGATGCTTTAACGGCATTTTGCACTTTTTCGAATGCACGGACTTCAATTTGACGCACACGTTCACGACTAATGCCAAATTCACCAGAAAGATCATCCAGGGTGATTGGATCATCGCTTAACCGTCGTGCTTTAAAAATGCGTTTTTCACGATCATTTAATCCAGCCATCGCATGTTCTAACATAGAACGACGATTTTCTAATTCGTCTTGGTCAATCAAAATTTGTTCTTGACTATTGGATTCATCAACGAGCCAGTCCTGCCACTCGCCGCTTTCACCTTCACTTGCGCGTATAGGTGCATTAAGCGAAGTATCACCAGAAAGGCGTCTATTCATTGAAACGACTTCCTCTTCACTTACATTAAGACGCGTTGCAATTTCTTTGATTTGTTCCGGCTTTAAATCACCATCATCAAGAGCCTGAATTTTACTTTTTACTTTACGTAAATTAAAAAATAGACGTTTTTGATTTGCGGTTGTTCCCATTTTGACAAGGCTCCATGAGCGCAAAACATATTCCTGAATGGAAGCTTTAATCCACCACATCGCATATGTTGCAAGGCGAAAACCGCGTTCTGGTTCGAACCTTTTGACAGCTTGCATTAAGCCAACATTGCCTTCTGAAATCACTTCACCAATCGGAAGACCATAGCCACGATAGCCCATGGCAATTTTTGCCACCAGACGTAAATGACTTGTCACCAATCGGTGCGCCGCTTTGGGATCATCATGTTCATGAAAACGCTTTGCCAACATATATTCTTCTTGTGGCTGAAGCATTGGAAAATGACGTATTTCATCTAGATAGCGTGTAAGACCGCCATCACCTGCAGTAATAGATGGTAAATGTGTTTGGGCCATAGTGCACCCTCCTTATAATGCGTATTCCCTTAAATTGAGGCAAAAACGCAGTTTTAATTCTATATAGGAAATGTGACATCGAATTACATCGACATTGTGACAAAATTTTCTAAAATTTTTGTCATTTTCTGGTTTAATCTAACACAAAATCGCGAGATTAAAAATAGTTTCATTCGATCAAACGAAAAACCTCAATTAAAGCCGCCATATCTTTTGGAATATCGCTTTGAAAGTGCATAATATCTCCATTTGATGGATGCGTAAATGTCAGACTTGCAGCATGAAGTGCTTGTCTTGAGAAACATTCAACACGATTGCGAATTGCTTCATCTAGCTTGTTGGTTTTTGTTTTGTAGGCACGACCATAATCCATGTCGCCAATCAGCGGATGCCCTATATGAGCCATATGAACACGAATTTGATGAGTTCGCCCCGTTTCCAGTTGACATTCTACAAGACTAGCTACGGCTGTTGCATCGTTTTTAGTGCCAAATTTTTCTAATATATGAAAATGTGTTACGGCATAGCGTGCATCAGATCTTGTTGATGACACAACAGCTTGGCGTGTTCTATCACTTTGTGAGCGTCCTAAATGCGTTTCTATGCGTCCACGTCCACGCTCAAGTGTGCCCCAGATTAGTGCGTGATATTGACGTTTTAATGCGCCACTGCGCCCATGATCGGCAAATTGTTCACTTAAATTTTTATGTGCATTATCATTTTTGGCGACAACCATGACGCCGCTGGTATCTTTATCAAGCCGATGGACAATGCCTGGACGTTTAACGCCACCAATGCCAGAGAGTGAATGACCGCAATGAAAAATAAGTGCGTTGACCATGGTGCCTGTGGTGTTTCCATTACCTGGATGGACGACAAGACCTGCTGGCTTATTCACAACAATAATATCATTATCTTCATAAAGAATGTCGAGAGGGATGTTTTCCCCTTGTGGTTCAGCATCAAGAAGTGGTGGCAAATTCAGTTGAATATTTTCACCTCCACGTAATTTTATTTTCGGTTCAAGCACGACAACATTGTCAATTTTTATTTGTCCTTGCCGAATAAGTGCTTGTAAGCGTGAACGTGAATAATCTGCTTGTAATTGTTTAGAAAGCCATTGATCAATACGTTGACCCTTAGCGCTTTCATCACTTAAGAGATAAGTGATATTGCTTGTTACAGTATTCGGCACAAATATTTCCCTAAACTCATTATTATAATATACTTAAGAACGAATATTGATTTGTCTTACCTGTCTTGAATTATTGCGCAATAAATTTTTCATAACTGCGCAATTTTTGTGTTTGATGACAGCAAATTATCTTTGCTATGGAGAGAGCAAATTGTAAGTGTTTCGAAATGTTGAAATGTATGCGCCTTTTACCATAGCGATATCGCTTTACTGTCAAGAAATTCCTCAATGCCCCAAATGCCACCTTCTCTTGCTCTGCCTGAATATTTTACACCACCAAAAAAACTGCCACTTGGCAAACTTTTTCCGTTAATTTCCACCATGCCAGAACGCAAATTTCGCGCAATATGTTGATATTTTTCTTGATTTTGTGTTTGAATATAATTCGTCAGACCATATTGCGTATCATTGGCTAAGGCAATTACTTCTTCTTCGCTATCAAAAGGCATGATAGACAAGACAGGACCAAAAATTTCTTCTTTGAAAATGCGCATATCTGGTTTGACATGAGCAAATACAGTAGGTCGTACGAAATAGCCACGATTCATATCCGCAGGTAGTCCTGTGCCGCCTGTAATAAGAACAGCGCCTTCGTCAATACCAGATTGGATAAGATCTTGAATTTTGTCATATTGCGTTTTTGAGACGACAGGGCCGATATGATTTCCCTTATTATGGGCAGATGCAACCTGTATTTGTTCTGCAATCAATTTGGCGTTTTCGACCGTTTGTTCATAAATTGAACGTTCAACCATCATACGCGTTGGTGCATTACAGCTTTGGCCGCTATTATTAAAACAATGGCGAACACCACGTTCGACCGCTTGTTTATCAGCATCAGAAAAAATGATGTTTGCGCCTTTTCCTCCCAATTCAAGACAAACGCGCTTTAAGGTTTCAGCCGCATTTTTAGATATTGCTTTTCCTGCACGCGTGGAGCCTGTAAAACTAATCATTTCGATATCTGGGTGACTTGAAAGATGGCTTCCAACACCTTCTCCATCACCATTGACCAGATTAAAAACACCAGCAGGAACGCCAGCCTCATCGATAATTTCAGCCAAAAGCATTGAGGAAAGAGGGGCGATTTCTGACGGTTTCAAAACCATGGTGCATCCAGCCAATAAAGCAGGAATAACTTTTAATGTGACCTGGTTCATTGGCCAATTCCATGGAGTTATCAATGCGACAACGCCGATAGCTTCATAGGTAAGACGGCTATCTGATTGCCCTTTATTTAGTTCTTGCTCAAATTTGAATTGATCAAAATTTTTAATAAATGTTTCAATATGTTTTGCACCAGCTTCTGCTTGTGATTGAAGAGCCATATCAATTGGCGCGCCCATTTCTAATGAAATTGCTTTTGCCATTTCATCTTTACGGCGATTATAAATGTCCAATATTTTTTTAACATAAGAAAGACGCTCATCTCTTGGCGTATTTTTCCATTGGTCAAATGAGCCTTTTGCAGCGCTAACAGCCTTATCGGTATCTTTGGAACTTCCATTACTGATGATAGCGCAAACCTCTTCGGTCGAAGGATCAATAACAGTTAAATCATTTTTTTCGAGGGGGGCAATCCATTGTCCGTCAATGTAAAATTCACGTTTTTCTAACATCTTATTCTCTCCTTCAATGATTTCTTTTTTCAAAGAGTATATAGCAGCTTATGCTTTTGACCAATAAGAATACGCTCTTTAGATCAAAATAGGCTGAAATGGAGACTCTTATATGTAGCCTTATTCATGAAAGAAAATGATTAAAAAGCGATATGTTTAAACGTCATTGAGAAATAAAAATAGCCTTTTTTTGATTATTATTTGAACAAAAATGATCAAAATATCTCTTTTGTTGATAAATTTTGTTTTTTTTTAAAAAAATATTTTTTAAACTTTTGAATTTATTATTTTTTTTTAAAAAATTTGATGACCTTTATGGGTTTTATTTTAAAGATTAAAAACTGTTTTTCAACCTTTTATTATGCTAAATTTTTGCACTTTTTAGCAAAAAAGCTTGCCATTGTCTTGGTTCTCCTTATAATACGCGATGTATTGGGGTAGCGACAACAATAATAGGATATCATACCCCACTTTGAGTGATGATTGCCGTGCTTTACGGTTTACCACTGGGGCATTATTGCCCGTTCCCAGTGTATTTTAATTTAGCGAGATGAAGCAGTAAATGTCGATATTGAAAATTCGCAAAAAAGCGCGTTTTTGGCGCGCTCTAGCAAAGCTGTCTCATTATAAGACCATTATGCATGAAAATCGTCATGGAAGAGTGCTTATTTTTAAGCATTGTAAAACGCGCTGAAGTCGGGCGTGTTGAAATGTAAGGAAGAACATATGTCAGAAACGACACAACAACCGCTAACGGTGAAAGATATACCGATTGTTGAAAATAAGGAATTGCGTAAAGTTATTACCGCTTCAGGTCTTGGCAATGCAGTTGAATGGTTTGATTTTAGTGTTTACGGTTTTCTTGCCGTTATTATTGGCCGTACCTTTTTTGCGGCCGCACCCCCATCAATACAGTTAATTGCATCACTAGCAACATTTTCTGTACCATTTCTCTTTCGCCCCTTAGGTGGCGCTATATTTGGTTATTTGGGTGATAAATATGGACGCAAAAACATTTTATCATTCACCATTATTTTGATGTCGGCAAGTACCTTTTGTATAGGGATTATTCCCTCTTATCAAACAATTGGTATCATTGCGCCTATTTTGTTAATTTTAGCGAAAGTGATCCAAGGTCTTTCCGTTGGTGGAGAATATGCGGGAGCGGTTGTTTTTGTCGGTGAATATTCACCTGATAGAAAGCGCGGTTTTATGGCAAGTTGGCTTGATTTTGGATCAACCGCTGGGTTTCTTGTTGGTGCACTTGTTGTTTCGGTTATCTATTCGATTATTGGAGATGCAGGAATGAATGAGTGGGGATGGCGCATTCCATTTCTTCTTTCATTACCTTTAGGTTTGATCGGTCTTTATTTGCGTAAATCTCTTGATGAATCACCAGCATTTGAAGCACAGGAAGCAGGTGAGGATAATACGACCTCAATCGGTGAAATTTTTCGAAATAATTTGGGCGGTATTGCTATAAGCTGCTGCTTGGTTATTTCTACAAATACGATTTACTATATGCTACTTACATATTTGCCAAATTATCTTTCTGTTAATCTTGGATATAGTGATGAGCACGGTGTGCGAATTGTTATTATTGTAATGGTTTTCATGCTTTGTCTTCAGCCTATCATTGGTTTTGTTAGTGATAAAATTGGTCGCAAACCATTTCTCTATTTTGGCTCAGTGGCACTGCTCTTTTCTGCCTATCCTTGTTTTTGGATGATTCAACATGAGGATGTGATCTATATTAGTTTGGGTATTGGTATTTTAGCCGTCATTTTATCCTGTTTTATTGGTATTATGGCTTCTATTTTACCAGCACTTTTTCCAACAGATGTCAGATTTAGGACACTCGCTATTTGCTTTAACATTGCCGTATTTATAGCTGGTATTACACCGCCTGTTGCTGCTTGGTTGGTTGAATCAACGGGTTCTCTTTATATGCCGGCATATTATTTGATGGTTGTTGCTGTATTTGGTTTTATTACAGCAGTGAGTGTTCCGGAGACCGCTAATCGACCTTTAATGGATGCGCCACCAATTGCCTCTTCTAAGTCAGAAGCAAAAGAAGTCTTAAAAGAACATTTTGATAATATTGAAGATCAGGTTAGTGTTCTTGAGGAAAAGATTTCTGACCTTGAAGAACAACGACAAAACTTAGTCGATCAACATCCAAAACTGAATTAGATAAAATTTCAGGCGCTGTTTGTTCAGCGCCTGAAACCTGCATCAATGACACTTTGCACGATAAAAAATGTTGATATATTGGCCACAAACGGCAAAGCCTAAATTTTTCTCCTAAAGCAATACGATATCGTCGAATATTACTTGTTCGTATTTTTGCACCGCATCATTAAAGGCGTTCCAGGCCCGTTCACACGTATTAGATAACTTCACTTCTGCAAAAGCGATATGATCAAGCCACATTATTTCAAGATTTAGTGCTGCATAAAAATCTGTTATATACCCTACATCAATCAGTCGTTTAAGGCGCAATTAAATTGGCGTTTTCGATAATCCTACTTTTTAGCAAGCTCAGTTATAGATATACGCCCATTTTCAACCAAAAGATCAATGATACGATTATCATTTTGTCGATTTCACTATTTTTCTTTGTCATTGTAAGATAATTGCCAATACTTTATAAAATATACAGCTTATTTTACTAGTATTAAGCATTATTTATGCAATAAGTAAATTTTTGTCTTTGCTATAGTCACGCTCAAAAATACAACACCTATAACTGACAAAGTTTGATAGTGTTTATGTGGAGGATGATGAATGACAACAGCAATGAAATCCTTTTCAAATTTTGCGCCGCCAATTTCAGAACAAACGGCTTTTTGGGATGCAGAAATTAAAGAAACGCAAGTAGAAGGGTTAAAAGATTTTTCTGTTTTTACGCGTAAAGCTTAAACGGATATTTCCTATATTGCTTGCTCAAAAAAATTATTAGCAGTGCCCATGCTGTTTTTGCACAATTTGCAACAAATAATGCACAAACAGTGGCCACGATTTATCATTTGAGAGCCTAAACATTTTCAAGAAGATCAATATGAATTTCAATGTCTTCATGGAATGGGTGAAGCACTTTATAAAGAAGTTGTCGGTCAAGACAAATTAGCACGGCCGGCATGTATTTATGCCCCCGTTGGCACACATGAAACTTTGCTAGCGTATTTGGTGAGACGTTTACTGGAAAATGGTGCGAATGCCTCTTTTGCCAATCGTATTGGTGATCCAAATGTAAGCATTATGGATTTAATTGAAGATACTGTTGATCATGCGCGTGCTTTGGTTGATCGTGGTGCTTCTCATTCTGAGATTTTATTGCCTGAGCAGATTTTTGGCAGTGAGCGAAAAAAATCACAAGGATTTGACCTTTCAAATGAAATGACACTCGATTTTAAGTAAAGCATTTCGAAAGAGTGTTGATGAAAAATGGCAAGCCTGTTTAACCTCTATAAAAATAACGCATGAGGGACGTCTCATTATTAATCCTGGTTATAAAGATGCTTGTGTTGGGCGAATTTTTGAGGTTGATGAAAATCAAGCGCGTATAATGGCTAAAAAAGCGGCAACTTATGCTTTCAAATGGGCCAGTTTGTCTGCTGAAAAACGCGCTGATATTTTAGAGAAGACGGCCGATCTTCTTTAATCAAGAATGTCTACTCTTTTACCCTTAATCATGCGTCAAGCTGGAAAATTTTTACCCAATGCACTTTCAGAAGTAAGAGAGGCAATCGACTTCTTGCGCTTTTATGCCTCGCAAGCGCGTCGCACCCTCACCACGTCTCATCAAGCTTTCGGTGTGGTTGTGTGCATAAGTCCTTGGACTTTTCCATTGGCAATTTTCATGGGTCAAATTATTGCTGCACTTGTTACAGGCAATATTGTGTTGGCAAAACCTGCAGAAGAAAGTCCGTTAATTGCAGCACAAGCAGTTAAGCTTCTTTATGAGGCAGGTTGTCCAGAATACGCTTTGCAATTGGTGCCAGATGATGGAAATATTGGTGCAGCATTGGTAGGTTGTGATCAAATTGCTGCCGTTTTATTTACAGGATCAACGCAGGTTGTTCGTTCTATTCAAAAAGAATTGGCCTCACGATTTGCGCCATCAGGAAAATTTGTTCCTTTAATTGCTGAAACAGGGGGACGAAATGCCATGATTGTTGATTCTTCAGCTTTAGCGGAACAATTGGTTGATGATGTAATTGCTTCGGCTTTTGATAGTGGAGGACAGCGATGTTCTGCATTGCGGCTGCTTTGTTTGCAAGACGATGTTGCTGACAATATTTTAACAATGCTTAAAGGTGCAATGTAAGAATTGCGCGTTGTTTCAACAGACAATATCGGAATTGATGTTGGACCTGTCATTAGTGATGAAGCACACAATAATCTTGCACAATATATAAAGATAATGCGTGCTTCGGGTTGTGCTTTTGAACAAATTGACCATGGTGATGCAATAAATAACGGCACTTTTATCAGACCAACATTAATTGAAATTTCTTCCGTAAACAGTTTAAAATGAGAAGTTTTTGGTCCTGTTTTGCATGTTCTTCGTTTCAAACTTGATGAAATGGCACATATTATTGATGGTATTCACGCTACAGGATATGGACTAACCTTTAGTCTTCATACACGTATTGATGAAACAATCGATCAAGTATTACACCAAATTCGTGTTGGTAATATCTATATTAATCGCAATGTTGTTGGTGCGGTTGTGGGGCTGCAGCCATTTGGTGGACGCGTTCCTTTCAAGAACAGGACCCAAAGCGGGCGGTTCCTTTTATTTAAATCGTCTGGTTGAGACAGCGCCGACACTTGATATGCCTTTAGGACAAAGCACTGATGAAGGATTGACAGCTTTCATTGCGTGGTTGAAAGAAAAAGGCTTAAAGATGCCGCTGCAATGCGGTTTTTAAAAAGCCAATCATTTTTAGGCATGGAGCTTGACTTGCCAGTGCCTGTTGAGGAAGAAAACCGCTATCGCATTAAACCAAGAGTTAAAATTTTACTGTTTCCTCAAACAGAAAAAGGTCTTATAGAACAATGATGCAGCGCGCTTTGCATGGGCAATCATCTTGTCATTAATTCATTAACAAAGCTCAGTCCGTTTTTTGAAACCCTTCCTGAAGCTCTTTTATCAAGAATGATTTGGACAGACAACTATGAAGCCCACAGGCCCTATGCCGGTTGTTTGATTGAAGGCAATAATGAACGGATTTAAGATATTCAAATGAGGATTTCTCGCCTTACCGATCAACTTATTTTAACGCAAACATGCTTTAACAAAAGCCATGAGAGCAGTCCGCTTTCCCAATCCAATATGCTCTATCAGTTGAATTTATTGGGTGAAGAAGTGGTTATTTTAATAAACACAACGGTCGCTGGTGGCAACGCCAGTTTAATGGCCATAAGTGATTAGGTTTTGCACTTAAAGCAAAAGTGTTGTTTAACCAATGAAGAAAAAGAAGCAAAATTTTAAATTTAATTTTTTTGCTTCTTTTCTATCAATAAATTTGATTTGGCAAAAACTTATTAACCTTCACACTCTAACATCAGCATTTGAAAATGTCAGATGGCAATGTTGATCATTGCCCTAAAGTTAGTTTGAGTATCATGCGTAATTTAAAAATAAATTCATTATCGAACGAAGCCTGTCCAAAGATTAAAGAAACGAAAGATGATAATAATAGCGTCATCACCTCTGATAAATCGGCAGAGCTTGCCTATCCAACCGTTTGGAAAAAAGCTTTTGCATTAACGGATAATGTTCGTTTTACACGGACACCAGAAGTCGAGCTTTTGCGCCGACGAATCGAAAATGATCCCGCTTTTGCGCAAAAATACAAAGCGTTTGAAGAAGCAAAAAAAGACGCAGCACAAAAAGCGTCTTCATCCCATATAGAAGTGATAGAACCACAACAGGTCAAAGCCACAAATGGTGATGAATGTTTGAATGCAATAAGCATGACATCATCGCATCACTATGATGAAGATAAAAGGGAAAAATCATCTAAACAGAATGAAAATACTAGACAAAATGTCATTAAAAATGATGAGTCTTTTTCTAACAATCTTGCGCTGGAAACGCAACAACACACCTTTGAGGAAACTTTACAAACAACCGTAATGATAAAGGAAACTACACGTTTTAAAGATAAAAATGATTTAAAATTTGATGAAAATGAAGATCATAGCATGACTGGGGCTTTTTATATATCTGAGAAAGGTGAAAAGGATAAAAAGTCAACATCTACTTTAATGATCTCAGCCTATCTTTCTGATTCAGCATTTTTTGAGCTTGGTTTTTCTTATATAGATGACAGTGTTGAAAAAGCTTTTGATCATTCTGTTGAAAGAAAAGATCATAGTAAAACGAGTTTGAAGAAAACAGCACAGATAGCAACATCTGAAGGTATGTCTTGTCAAAGAATGCATTCAAAAACAGTGACGCAAGACAACATTCAGCAAGACCCATCAATCACTGATTTATATCGTGTTCTTGAATGTCGTTTCCCCTTAAAAACTCATCTCGACTCTATTATAACAGATGAAAAAAATGATCATCACAAAATGGAATCCTCTGATGATAAGAATGAGGTGAGTATAACAGAACAAACTGTTCATAATGTTATTGATAATCTTGACGTTGTGGCACCATCAAAGAGCCAAGTGGCTTTAGATGAAAACCCCATTGTTTTATCGGAAGAAAGATCAACTGCACATAGAATGCCAGAACAAAGTGTGGGTGAAATATCAGTTCAAGAAAATAGCAAAAGTGATTTATCTGATAAGATACAAGAAACAGATGGTTCTCAAGAAAAAAATAAACTGACAGATCAAGCGTTTGAAGAAAAGTGTGATATTGATTGTAAGCCTGGCAATGATTGTGAAGAGGATCATTCTGTGAAAAAATTTTCTCTATCTTCAAAAGTCGAAGATCAAAACTTAGAAGAACAATCTATCGAAAATGCAATCGACGACACGCCGGTTGTTGAAAACAAACATGCGGATGTACAAAATCATACTGCTTGTGCTGTGACAAAATCTGCAGCTGGTGCACCATTTCGATCATTAAACCCTGCATTTATGGCAAGCCCAACAGCAAAAACATATGGACCCTATCAATTTCCATCAATCGAATTACTGCAAAAACCTGTTTATAATGATGGAGCCATTATATCTCAAGAAACGCTTGAGCGCAGTGCAGGACTATTAGAAAGTGTTTTGGAAGATTTTGGTGTGAAAGGCGAAATTATTCATGTGCGCCCGGGGCCAGTCGTCACAATGTATGAATTTGAACCAGCTGCGGGTGTGAAGTCTTCTAGAGTTATAGGACTTTCTGATGATATTGCACGCTCTATGTCTGCAATCTCGGCGCGTGTTGCTGTCATACCAGGACGCAATGTCATCGGTATTGAATTGCCAAACAGTGTACGTGATACGGTTTATCTGCGTGAACTTATCCAATCAAAGGCTTTTCAAGAGAGCAATTATAAGCTTGCCCTTGCTTTAGGCAAAAGCATTGGCGGTGAACCAGTCATTGCAGAACTTGCAAAAATGCCTCATCTTCTTGTTGCTGGAACTACAGGATCGGGTAAATCGGTTGCCATAAATACGATGATCTTGTCCTTACTTTATCGAATGAGCCCAGATCAATGCCGATTGATTATGGTAGACCCGAAAATGTTAGAGCTTTCGATTTACGATGGAATTCCTCATCTTTTAACACCAGTGGTCACGGATCCTAAAAAAGCTGTTACAGCGCTCAAATGGGCTGTACGTGAGATGGAAGATCGCTATCGTAAAATGGCGAAACTTGGTGTGCGTAATATTGATGGTTTTAATAGTCGCGTTGCTGCTGCAGCCGAAAAAGGTGAAACCATTATGTGTACGGTTCAATCGGGTTTTGACAAAGAGACAGGTGAGATGCTTTATCATGAAGAGGCAATGGATCTTGCAAAATTGCCTTATATTGTTGTCATTGTTGATGAAATGGCAGACCTTATGATGGTTGCTGGTAAGGAAATTGAGGGGGCTATTCAGCGTTTGGCGCAAATGGCGCGTGCTGCGGGTATCCACTTAATTATGGCAACGCAACGCCCTTCAGTTGATGTGATTACTGGGACGATTAAAGCGAATTTTCCTACACGAATTTCATTTCAAGTCACGTCAAAAATTGATAGTCGTACGATATTGGGAGAGCAGGGCGCAGAAACTTTGCTTGGTCAAGGTGATATGTTGCATATGGTAGGTGGTGGACGCATTGTACGTGTTCATGGGCCATTTGTTTCTGATGAGGAAGTGGAGCAAGTTGTTGCACATCTTAAAACTCAAGGAACACCAGATTATTTGGCGACAGTAACTGATGGGGATGATGGTGAAGACACGATTGATGAGGCAGGTTCAATTGCCGATATTGTTGCAGCAAACAATAGCGGTGAAGATGGAGAAGAGCTTTATTTGCAAGCGGTTAAAATTGTTATGCGTGATAAAAAATGTTCAACATCTTACATTCAGCGACGCCTTTCAATTGGTTATAATAAGGCTGCATCACTTGTCGAACGTATGGAAGAAGAGGGGATCGTTGGTGCTGCAAATCATGTCGGCAAGCGAGAAATTTTGATCAATGGTCGTCATGAACTTGAAGGTTAACGTTTTTTTCTTTTGTGTATAGTTTCAAAATGCGCACAATTTCGTGCGCATTTTCACATATGCATTCAAAACAATTTTATGAGGCATTTTTTACGTCAACCATAATCTCTTTTTGTTTTTCAATAAATTTTCTATATAGTATAAAGTAAAAGCGAAAAATAAATATGGGAGAGCCAGTTGGCATTTCTTGATTTTTTACAGTCTGTTGAAATTAAAGATGCTTTTATGCATGAAGGGGCCGCTTTTGTTTGTGATGTAAGCGGACGTGAATTGTTATGGCTTGACGGTGAAGCTGCAGAGTTTTTTGGGTTTAAAAAACTCACTTCTGCTCTTGAACGCTCTTCCTTTTTTGATCGCATTACAAGTCGTCAAATTGAAAATGGTGCCAAGTCGCATTTTCCTGTAAGTTTACGCGGTCTTCATAAATCTGCTATATTCTTATTATCTTATATTGATGCTCCAAATTATGGTCGAGTTATTTTAGCGCAGGCAAAAAAGAAATCTGTGCTAAAAGCACCTGAGGCTCTTATACAAGGGTTTGAAGATGAAGGATTGTCTGCCGCAATATTAAAGAGTGATGGAGAAGTAATCGCTTCTACAAATCATTTTATAAGCGATAATTCCTCTCTTGCTATATTGGTACAATCGCTAGATCATGATTCACCAATAAAAACTCTTTTGTCGCAAAAAAATGAAAAGATACAGCTTAGTTTAATACGTTTACAAAATGCACCTTCATTATACTTGGCGCTTTTTGTGCGTGTTTCTCATGCTGAAAAAAATATGCTTAACTATAATAAGCATCAAGATAACGCTTATAAAGATGTCAAAAATCATTCAAAAAAAATTACATGGACGATGGATCAGTCTGGACGTTTTACGGCTATATCACTCCCTGTTAATTTGAATGATGACTGTCGTACAATAGACTTAATTGGGCAAGATTTTTCTTATTTAACCGCAATATTTGAACGAAAAGATTTGGATCAATTGGCTGATAGTATAGATCAGCATTTGTCATGGGAAAATATTGCTTTGAATGTTAAAGGCACATTTAATGGCGCAAAAATGCGCGTCTTCTTATCGGGTGTTCCTATATTCTTAAACGATGGAACGTTTGCGGGCTTTCGTGGTGTAGGAAAAATTTTGAGTATTCAAAATATTCACAATCAAGATTTAACCAGTAATTTTGAAGTGAAAAATGGTGCTGAAGACGGAGATCATCATAGCGAAAAACAAAGTGGCCTTTCCTATTCAGAACGGTCTGCTTTTCGCGAAATTGCGGAACGTTTACGTCATGATCTGCATCATAGCCAAGTTTCAGACAGCGATAAAACTATCGCTCAAGAAACAGTTAAGTCTGAAACTAATAAGCAGAAAATTTTGGACACACCTCTGATGGGGGATCGTTTCTTTGAAACAATTACTTCTAAGCAGGAAGAAACAATCGAGACACAAGCAGTTTCTGGTCTTAAAAGTCAGGGAGATGTTTCCTCACTTTTTGATCGTGAGACCTTGTTGAATCTTCTTGATACGGCAAGTGATGGCGTGGTTCTTTTAAATGAAGAAGGTGTGATCGAATCTCTTAGTGCAGCAGCATCTGCTTTATCTGGATATGAAACAGATGATCTTGTTGGGAAAGACTTATCCGTGGTTTTTAGCCTCTCTACCAAAGACACATTGAAAACTTACATTCATGCACTTTTAAAGACGCAAAACCATCACTTCTTTAACCGTGGAGAAAAGGCAGAAATTTTGTGTAAAGATCAACGCTTGATTGATGTTTTTGTGACAGTCGTTCCTTTGGCGCCCTCACAGGGTTATGCAGCTCTCTTGCGAGATATGACAACGCTTGCCGCATCCCATGATCCCGACATAAATAATCTGGCATTTAACCAAACCATGCATGAAATTCGTACACCACTTAATGCAATGATTGGTTTTGCGCAAATGATGTATGAAGAACGTTTTGGAGCCATTGGAAACAAGCGTTATCGTGGATACGTGCATGATATTGTTTCTTCAGGAAGTCATATTTTGACTTTGGTTAACCGTTTTCTTGAACAAGCTAAAATTGGACATAATGATTATATTCGTTCACAAAAACGAAAGCCAGATGTTTCTTTTGATGTAGTTGAACAATTGCGGAAATCAGTTGCATTTTTAGAACAACAAGCCAATGATAATGGAATTACAATACGTATTATCGCACCTAAGACATTGCCAAGTTTTGTCATTGATGCACAAGAGCTTCGACAAATTTTATTAAATTTATTATCAAACGCTATTCGTTTTACTCCGTCTGGTGGACGCATTGTTATCCATGCTGCTCTAACCAGCAATCATGAGGTGAAGATTTCAGTTTCTGATAACGGGATTGGCATGACAGCAGAAGAAATGACAAAAGCACTCCAACCTTTTATGCAAGTGGCGCGAAAAGATGGGCGCACAGGCGATGATGTTTTTATCGGCACGGGCCTTGGTCTTCCAACATCAAAGTCTCTGGTTGAGAACAATGGTGGTCGCTTTTTATTGCTTTCAAAGCCCTATAGAGGGACAACAATAGAAATGTTTTTTCCTACCGTTCATAAGAATTAATGTTATCGAAATTCATCTTCTTTTTGAAAACAAAATCACACGTGACATGACACATTTAAGTCATTAATTTACGCAACATGCGTGATTGGGTTAAATAATGATCTTTTAAATTGAGGGATTCATGCTTTAAAGATAAAAAAGCAAACAAATGAACCTATCAAAGTGTTTGCTCTTTTTTAAAGATTGAATCTTTTATTTTTTCTTATTTTTGAGCTGCTAAAAGATCGCGAATTTCTGCTAATAATTGTTCATCGCGAGGCACAGGTGCTGGTTCCGGTGTTGTTTCAGCTCCAGGTGTTTCAAAATTTTCTTCCGCTTTACGTCTTAAAGCATTTATTCCTTTAATAACAAAGAATAGAACCCATGCGACAATAAGAAAATTAATCAATAAGGTAATGAAATTACCATAGGCAATTGTCGCGCCAACTTCTTTGGCTGCAGCTAAAGTGGATTGTTGTTCCCCTGAAAGTTGAATAAACATATTAGAAAAGTCTATACCGCCAGTGATCCAACCGATAACGGGCATTAAAATATCATTGACGATGGAGTTGACTAATCCTGTAAATGCACCACCAATGATAACACCGACAGCCAAATCAACGACATTGCCTTTAAGTGCAAATTCTTTAAATTCTTTTAACATAAAATCCCCAGTCAGTTGTGAAAAAATCTTCTAAGTTTATTAATCGGCTTTTTAAAATTTAGAACACAAAAATAAAAAGAAAACCCCAATTTTTGAATCAGCACTTTTAGATACAGATTTCAATACTTTTTTATTTCACTTTTTAAAATTTTCACCGCTTAAATCGTTTTGGAATCTATTGAAAAAATACTTCATAGTATCATAAGCTTGATCAAGCTCTTCTCTGTTTGGTAAGCGATGAGAAGTATTTTCATTATTTTTTTTAAGATCAGAAATTTTTTGTTTCAAATCCTCTATTTCTCTTTCATATAGAGAACGTTGATCGTCTGACACGATGCATTGAATTGTACCCTTTTCTTCTGAGCACATGTCGATAGCCCCCGTTTTGCCGTCAAAGCGAATGAAGCTATTATTTCTTTTTTCGAAATGAAAACGGTTTTCGTTGGCTATGGCATTAAAAGGATAAAGCAAAATTATAAAACCGATGATACCAATTGATTTAAATAAAAAAGAGATTTTCATATCTATCCTTTTCACCTTATATGAATTTATATAAACCTCATGATTATAGTTTTTTTATTGGAAATTGGAAACCTGTTCGTAAAAGGCATTTGAAATGGCGTATATTTATAAAATTGTTCCTCGTAATGAATGGGTTGAAGCTGAAAAGCTTGGTTTATACAATGGATCTGACATTGATGCTCAAGATGGATTTATTCATTTTTCGCAAGAGGAACAAGTGGCGGATACAGCCAATAAACATTTTCGTAATCAAAAAGATCTCTTACTTATCTGTGTTGATACGCATGCTCTTGATCAGAATGTATTAAAATATGAAATTTCAAGAGGTGGGGCGCTCTTCCCGCATCTTTACGGTGTATTACCTTTAAAGAGTATCGTTAAAATACAAGAATTTTTGTCTGATGAAAATGGATATTTTTCTTTTAAGGAGAGAGACGATTGAGCTTTTTTAAAAAAATTTTACGCCCGTTTTTGTTTTCACTTGATGCAGAACGTGCCCATAAATTAGCGATTTCAGCATTAAAAGTCGGTATTGGATTTAAACAGAATAATCATCTGCCTGATCTATCTGTTAATATTGCAGGACTTACATTTCCTAATTTTTTAGGACTAGGTGCGGGATTTGATAAAAACGGAGAAGTGGCCAATGCACTTTTAAATTTGGGCTTTGGTTTTGTAGAAGTTGGAACGCTTACGCCTAAAGCGCAGGCAGGAAATGCAAAGCCAAGACTTTTTCGTTTAAATGAAGACGAAGGCGTTATTAATCGTATGGGTTTTAATAATGATGGACATGATATTATTTATCAGCGTCTTATGTCTCATAAAAGACACCATATTATCGGTGTAAATATTGGTGCAAATAAAGATAGTCATGACCGTGTCGCAGATTATGTTTGTGGAATTCATAAATTTTATGATGTTGCTGATTATTTTACAGTGAATATTTCTTCACCAAATACTCCTGGTCTTAGAGATTTGCAGGCCCGCGATAGTCTTAAAGAGCTTTTAACAGCAATAAGTACGGCACGTCTTTTAGAAAAAGAAAAATTTCGAAAGCAGATTCCAATTTTTTTAAAAATTGCACCTGATTTAACGCAACAAGCGTTAGATGATATTGCTCAAGAATTGCTCTCATCTGATTTTGATGGTGTGATCGTATCCAATACAACTTTATCACGAAAAGGCTTGAAGAATCAAAATTTGGCTCATGAAACAGGTGGTCTTTCTGGAAAACCTCTTTTTGAACGCTCAACAATTATCCTTGCAAAAATGCGCAAAATTTTAGGTAAAACCATGCCAATTATAGGTGTGGGCGGCGTTCATGATGCCGATACTGCACTTGAAAAAATTAAAGCAGGTGCTGACTTGGTTCAACTTTATAGCGCAATGGTTTATCAAGGACCATTACTTGCCAGTATGATTTTAAAGTCGATTGAACAAAAGATGAAAGAAGATGGTGTTAAGAGAATCGCTGATTATCGCGATCACTCTTTAGATGAATGGGCAAAGCGTTCAATTCCTCTATGATTATGTGATAAACATTATAAAAATTGAGTGAATTTGACGAAGGCACTTGCAAAATCTTTCGTTCTTCCGTATGTCACCGATCGAAAGATTTTTTTCGATGCGGTTGTAGCTCAGTTGGTTAGAGCGCTGGTTTGTGGCACCAGAGGTCGTAGGTTCAACTCCTACCAACCGTACCATTTATTTTACTTGCTTTTACTGATCTATTTTATCATTTAAAATTATGAGATTTTGCATCAAATTTCATATTTATAATATAGACATATCCCTTTGCATAAAGAGTAGGCGTGTTTTTATAGAAACGTTGAATATGCCAAATCAATCGATGATTTTGATGTAATTGAATTAAATTAAGCATTTGCAAGTCAAGCAATTGTATATTGCGCCAATTAGGTTTAGATGAAAAGGTGCTTCATATTACTCCTAGTGGTGGTGCGATTGTACTTGGTCATCGTCTTGGAATGTCGGGTGCGCGTATAACAGGTTCAGCAGCACTTGAATTGTCACTAAATAATAATAAAAAGGCATTAGCAACGATGTGTTTTGGAATTGAGCAAGGTATTGCTATTACTCTTGAGAGGTCTTGAGATCATTAGAAAGCCAACTGATTTTTAAGCAGCGAATATGTGATCTTTTGATGGAAGCGTGATGAAAACCTCAATAGCAACCGTATCAATTGCAGGAACAGTGCCAGAACAGTTAGAGGCAATATCTAAAGCAGGTTTTGATGGTGCTGAAATATTTGAAATGATTTTCTTACATATGATGCTACACCTAAAGAGGTGGGAGATATGGTGCGTGCTTATGGTATGGAGAACACTTTTCCAATCATTGCGCGATTTTGAAGGCATACCAGAACCTTATAGATATAGAACGTTTGAGCGTGCTAAAAAATTTGATATATGGAAAAACTTGGCGCCGATATGGTGCTGGTATTCTCTTATCTTTCGTCAGTATGTCAGTCGGGAATTGAACAAGCAGCAAAAGATTTTTTTGAACTTGGAGAGAGCGCAAAAATTATAACATAAAAACGGGATATGAAGCTTTAGCTTGGGGAAAGCATATGAATGATCATCGTCAAGCGTGGAAAATTGTTCAATTGGCTTATCATCCCAATATTGGCCTTAATTCTTGATAGTTTCCATACCTTGTCTCGCAATATAGATGTGTTTTCAACTCCTAAAGAAAAATTATTATTGTTCAGCTTGCGGACGTCCCTTTATTGACGATGGATTTATTGACTCGGAGTCGACATTTTTGCAACATGCCCAGTGAGGGAGATCTTGGCGTTTCTGGTTTTATGGCTGCAATCGCAAACACAGGATATGATCAAGATTTTCTCTTGAGATTTATAACGATCATTTCCGTTCTGGATCACATCTTGTCATAGCTCGCGATGATAAACAATCTCTTCTTAATCTTGCTGATGAAGTACTTCGCCACTATCATGTAAAAACACTGAATTTAGTTGAAATGCCTGTACCTGTGAAAGTACAGGGCATTGGCTTTATAGAGTTTTCAACGGATGAAGATGAAATTGACACATTGGTTCATTTGATTGCAACATTAGGTTTTTCTCATGTCGGTCGACATAAAACAAAGAATGTTGATTTATATACTCAAACACAGATTAAATGGATCATTACGCATGATCAAAAAGGTTTCTCTAATTAGTCATTTGTGCTTCATGGAACAATGGCATATGCGATCGCTCTTCGTATGAATGGTGCGAAAGCTACAGTTAAAAGAGCAATCGCTTTAGATGCTGTTGTTTTCGATCAATGTATCGAGGGTGGGCCAAGTGGTCATTCCAAAAGTCAGAAGCGTTGGGTGCAGCATTATTTATTTCATTGAAAAAAAATGAAAATATGGATTTTTAAACGATTGATTTTGATACCATTGGGATCGTGGAAAACAATAATTTATCGATAGAAGCTGGATTGGTTGACTTTGATCATATTGAGCAAAGTGTTAATCTTGATGAAATGCTAACATGGTTTAATATTTTATAATAGTATTTTTGAAAATGTTCGAATACCGTTGATAGATATTATTGATCCTACCGGTATTGTACGTTCACAAGCGGTTGAAAATAATGATGGATCTTTTCGTATTACCAAAAATGGTGCAGATAATAAGTACACTTTAGCTAGTCACTTTATTACTGACAAACATTGACCAGGTGTTCAGCAAATTGCTTTCCGAACAAAAAATATTTTACAAACGGCTCAAAATTTGCGTAAATTAGGTTTTTAATCATTGCATATTTCACTAAATTATAACGATGATACAGAATGACGGTTCGGATTAGCCCCTGCATTTTTGATTAAATGAAAGAGTATTATATTCTTTTTGATCGTGATGATTGTGGCGATTATTTTCAGATTTATAGCGAAACTTATGGCAAAGGATTTTTTTCGTAATTGTCTAAAGGCAAGCTTATAAAGGCTATGCTGCACAAAACGTTATTTTCTCATTGCAGGGCAAAAAAACAAATTCGCCAAAAAGGTTTGCTAAAATAAAACTGTGTTTATTTTTTACTTTGTACCAATCGTCTTTTCAAAGAATTTAATAAGATTCATCTTTTCTTTATTATACATCTACTCTATGATAATATTATTTTTAAAATTTTGCCTAAAGGTTTTATGGGGAAAAAAACAGGGAGTATCCTTTGTTTTGAAATTTATAAAGATTTGTTCTGCCTTCTAGTAGTATTTTACTGGTTTATTCAAGACATATTTTGATGAATAGTGTCTGTGGCGTTCAACTGGATTACATTCTGGAATTTTTGAAGTTAGAGGCTGGGTTCAACCTCCTTCATCCGCTGGTCATGCATAATCCTCTGACACGAAACGCCGACTAAAAAACTAGATGAATTTTTCCGGTCTCACGAAAGAATTAGTCGTACAATGGCAACTCTTATTCGTGAAGATGATGCTCTTTTGGTTCATACATGAACCTATTTAAATACTTTTAAAAAAGTAAGTGATGCTAGATGTGGTTTGATGGGTGACAATGCACCTATCGGCCCCAATAGTTATGAAATTGCAAAATTATCAGCTGGACTTGTCGTTGCTGCTGTCAAAGCCGTATTAAATGGTGATTTTAAAAATGCTTATGCTTTATCTCGTCCACCAGGACATCATTGCTTTTCAGACCAATCTATGGGATTTTTGCTTTTTGAATAAAATAGCAATTGCTATTGAAAAAGCAAAAAGTGATCAAAACTTAAGGCGCGTTGTTGTGCTTGATTGGGATGTTCATCATGGCAATGGAACACACGCTTTTTGAAAAGCATGGGGCTGTTTTCACGATGTCAATACTTCAGCTAGGCTGCTTTCCCGTTGGCTATAGTGGTGAAGATGACCAAGGCTTGGAAAAAGGCAAAGGCTATAATATGATTATTTAACTTTTTGCTGGTTCTGGTCATAATGAATGGTTGTCGGCATTAAGTGAAATTTTTGTACCAGCTATCCGTCAATTTAAACCAGAATTAAATATCGTTGCCTCTGGTTATGATGCAAATGCTTATGATCCCTTGGCACGAATTTTATTATATAGCGACACATATAGACAAATGACAAAGCTTGTCAGAGATATTGCAGAAGAATTATGTGACAACAAACTGGTTTTAGTACATGAAGGCGGGTATTCTGAATTTTATGTACCTTTTTGTGGCCTTGTAACTATATAAGTTTTATCGGCTTATCGTACAAATGTTGACCATCCATTGGTTGATTCTATTAAAGCATAACAACCTAATAGTACATTTGCAGCACATCATCGCCAACATCTTGACGGTTTAAAGATGCGTTTCAACAAATAA
The DNA here is from genome assembly GCF_000278275.1 of Bartonella tamiae Th239. Classification (GTDB taxonomy): domain Bacteria; phylum Pseudomonadota; class Alphaproteobacteria; order Rhizobiales; family Rhizobiaceae; genus Bartonella; species Bartonella tamiae. Next base: position 2,210,265 of record NZ_JH725147.1, on the reverse strand, counting down.
TATCTGTAATAAGGCACATTATTTAAAATAATTTGCTCAAACTGCATACACACATATCAACGAATTGATTTTTATATATGATATAATGTTAATTTTGTCTATAAATGAACGCATAAAGGGAACTTTATTTTGGATATTATTAATTATGGAAGATGCGGTTATTAAATTATTTCTTCAATCTTAATCCAAAATAATTAAAGATATTTTGAATAGAGCTCACTTTTTGCAGTGGTTTTAAATTCATCAAAATACTTCCTTTGTTGAGACAAAGAGACGTTTTTTACTGTTTTGCTTTGCCAAGTTCAGGAACATAAATAATCATCACTCAAAACGTATTAATTTTTTTGATCAGTGGGTAAAAAACATAAACTTAAAAAAGTTAATAACGAAATTGCAGCGAATAAAAAAGCTAAGGGTAACCAGTTTGGATCATATTTTTCGGCCATCCAAATACCCAACATAGGGGTGATGCCACCAAAAATCGCACCAGACAGCATGTAACTTAGTGAAATGCCTGTATAACGCATATGAACAGGAAAAGCGCGTGTTATATAAGGTGCAATAACGGCGTAATAAGCTGAAAAAATTGCTGCTGCTACTAAAATAGCGGTCATAATATAAGTAACATCACCTGTTTTTATTAATAGCATCATTGGGAAAGCCCAAACAACACCCAGGGCTGTTGTCACAAGCAGTAATGATTTTTCTGTATATCGGGTTGCAAAATAAGCACCAATTGGAAAGAAGATCAATTCCGTCACGCCAACCCATGCGATAATGTCAAGTATAATGCTTTTTTCAATGCCAATATAGTTGGTTGTATAATTCATCATCAAGGTTGTGATAAAGTAAAAACCCGCGACCGCAAAAATACATGAACCTATTCCGTAAAATAATGTTTGTTTTTTCTTAGCAAAAACCTCTTTTAAAGGCATGTTATCGGAATTTTTTTTATTTTTCATTTCATTCAGCATTTCGGGGCTTTCTTCTACGCCAATGCGAATGATGAATGCAAAAATTAACAAGATACTGCTTAAAAGGAATGGGATTCTCCAGCCCCAACTGTAAAGTTGTTCATTGGTCAAATCCATAATAAAACGAAATGCAAGGGATGCCAAGATCAGCCCGATCGGGCTTCCATATTGAGGGGCGGATGATAAAAAAGTTCGCCATTTTGGAGGGGCATGTTCAGCAGCGATTAAAACGGCACCGCCCCATTCTCCACCAACAGCAATACCTTGGACAACTCGTAATATGATTAAAAGAATACCTGCTGTCATACCAATTGTATGGTAAGTTGGTAACAACCCGATGAGAACTGTCGCACTTCCCATCATCAGTAATGTAATTACCAGACTTTTTTTACGGCCAATTTTGTCACCTAAGTGACCAAAAATGATTGCCCCTATAGGACGTGCAATAAATCCAACAGCGAAAGTGCCTAAAGCGGCAAGCGTGCCGACAAACTTGCTTTGAGAGGTGAAAAAAATCTCACCAAAAATAAGTGCAGCCGCAGTTCCATAAATATAAAAGTCATACCAATCGATAGCTGTGCCAATAAAGGCTGCTGTAGCCGCTCTCACAGGTTGTCTTTTCGTCACAATTTACCCCTTAAATCAATTCAGAAACGCTATATTCAAATATTTTATAAGATTTATATAATAAATTTTTACTATTAACAAAATTTATTTTTAAAAATAACGAAATATATAATGATTTATAGGTTTTTTTATATTTTTTAAAAAAAATATTGTGTTTTAAACTTATTTTACCGAATTATTACATTTATAATTTTTGTTTTGATAAAAATAGTTTATTAGCGTAAGATGCATAAAGTTTTTTGAATAAAAGGGCGTTTTAAGCTACTTGGCGATTGTGTGAAGATATGTTAAAAATCAGATCCCTATCCTAAAAGATAAATAGAAGATGTTATCATAAAAATGTTCTTGTAAAGTGGTTTGATATAAAGTGAAACATTAATTTAAAAATAATCCCTAAATTAAGGTTAAACTGACAAGCAATCATTTGCATGCTTCATTGTCTCTTTATTTGTTTTGAACGTTGTCTTGTAAAAGGTAATTTTGTTATTATTAAATGAATATGGATCTTTTTTAACGATCGCATCATTATGATTTATTCACTTTATTTTTAGAAAAAATGATTGTCTCATAAAAATTTAAAAAATACTCATTATTATGTACTTATGAAAATAGGGAAATTTATGTTTTTAGGTCTTAAATCGGTGTTTTATGGCAGCTAAAAAGAAAGAAAAACCAAAGCGAATACGTGGGAAAAGTGTTGCACCATATTTAAAAAATCAACGAGGTGTAAAAAACTGGAAACAGGTTTCTGATTGGCTTGCTTATCGCAGTATTGAAGATATTGAATGTATCACGCCTGACCAAGCAGGGGTCGCGCGTGGCAAAATGATGCCGTCGAAAAAATTTACGTCTGATACTTCTTTAGCTTTACCCTCAGCCGTTTTTATGGCAACCATCTCAGGTGATTATCCAGAAGACGGCAATGGCTTTGAATATCCTGAAGATGATGGCGATTTGAGGCTTGAGCCTGACTTAACAACCTTAAGCATCGTTCCATGGGAAGATGATCCCACTGCTCAAGTTATTTGTGATCTTGTGTATCAAGATGGACGAAGAGTGGATTTTACACCACGCAATGTTTTGCGTAATGTGGTTGCAGCTTACACAGAATTGGGGTTGAAACCTGTCGTTGCGCCTGAAATTGAATTTTATCTTGTGCAAAAAAATCCTGATCCTGATTATCCGCTTACTCCACCTGTTGGGCGGTCGGGTCGGGCAATAGGTAGCGGACAAGGCTATTCTATTGCAGGAGTTAATGAATTTGACGAGTTGATTGATGATATTTACCATTTTTCTGAAGCGCAAGGATTAGAAATTGATACACTCATTAATGAAGAAGGAGCGGGGCAACTAGAAATAAACTTACGACATGGTGATCCAATTGAATTGGCGGATCAAGTTTTTATGTTTAAGCGTACGATACGCGAGGCCGCGTTGAAACATGATATGTATGCAACTTTCATGGCAAAGCCAATACAGGGGCAGCCAGGATCTGCCATGCATATACATCAATCCATTGTTGATAAAAAAACTGGTGTCAATATTTTTACAAATGAAGATGGCAGTGAAAGTGAAGCGTTTCATCATTTTATTGGTGGATTGCAAAGTCATATGGCGAGTGCTTTGGTCATGCTTGCGCCTTATGTCAATTCGTATCGTCGGCTTATTCCTGATGTATCAGCGCCAGTTAATTTACGTTGGGGTTATGATAACAGAACCACTGCTTTTCGTGTTCCACGTTCTCTTCCACTAGGACGGCGTGTTGAAAATCGTATCCCTTCTTCTGATGCTAATCCTTATTTGGCGCTTGCAGCATCTCTTGCCTGTGGATTGATTGGATTGCGTGAAAAGTTGCAACCTGATGAACCCGCGACACAAACAGTGAATGATGATGAAATTGAATTGCCGCGTGGACTTATTGATGCAGTTTCTCTATTTGAAGAAAATAATGTTTTGCGTTCAGTTTTGGGAGATTCATTTGTAACAACTTATGCGGCGATCAAACGGCAGGAATTTGAAACATTCATGGAAGTGATCAGTCCTTGGGAACGCGAATATTTGCTTTTAAATGTTTAGGAGTGTTCAATGGAACCTCAAAATGTCATTTCTCCTGGCCGGTCTTTTTATGAAGATACAATCAGTAAGCAACCAGCATATGCCTCATTGGTAGACAATAAATCATGTGATATTGCAATTATAGGTGCAGGTTTTACTGGTTTGTCAGCTGCTTACCATTTGGCAAAGACAGGCCTTGACGTTGTTCTTATCGATGCTGCCAAGATTGGAGATGGAGCATCAGGTCGTAATGGCGGGCAATTAGGAACAGGGCTTCGTCAATGGGTAGACACTCTCGAAAAACACTATGGTTATACGCGTACAAAAGCACTTTTTGATCTTTCACAAGAAGCAAAACATGATGTGATAAGTTTCCAAAATGACGTTGAAAATGATGTTGATTTCGTAAAAGGACAATTGTCACTTATTCATAAAAAAAGAGAATTGCGTTCTCATCAAACCCATGTGGAAACGATGGCACGCTATGGTTATCATAGTCTTAGATTTATGGATCAAAACGAAACTTCAGAACGCTTGGGTTCATCGTTTTACCAAGGCGGTATTCGTGACTTGGAAACAGGCCACCTTAATCCTTTGAAATTTGTCATTCATTTGGCTAAAAAAGCATATAAAGTAGGTGCTCATATTTTTGAAAATACATGTGCTGTTTCCTTATCTCACCAAAGTGGCAAATGTATTGTGTCCACAAAAAAAGCTACGATAAAAGCGGATCGCGTTTTATTGGCTTCTAATGCCTATAATTTGGGATTAAATCATTTTATTGATGCGCAGATTGTTGCCATTCGCTCTTATATTGGAGCCACTTCACCGCTTCCAGAAAATAGCACAATTCTCAAAGGCAATGAAGCTGTTGACGATTCTCGCTTTGTTGTACGGTATTTTAGGAAAAGTAAGGATAATCGGCTATTATTTGGTGGTGCTGAAAGTTATGACGACCGTATTCCTCATGATCTTCGTCAGCGCATACAAAAGCAGATTATTGAAATTTATCCTCAATTGCAACAGCTCCCTCTGACACATGCTTGGGGGGGGACGGTTGCCATAACCGTTGAAAGAATGCCTTATATTTGCGAACTTATGCCCAAGGTGACCTATTGTGGTGGATATTCTGGCCATGGTGTCATGCTGGCACCTTTTTTAGGTAAGCTTTATGCCGAAGCGGTTTTAGGAAAAAGAGACCGTTTTGATCAGTTTAAAGAGTTAAAAATTTCAAAATTTCCTGGTGGAAAATCATTGCGACGTCCATTGTTGTTTCTTGCTATGAACTGGTTTGCCATGATGGATCGCTTTTAAGTGCCGCCTTTTTTGAATTTAAGATGAGTATTTGAGAAAATTGATCACTACAATATTTTCATTTTATTTTTTTAGCAAAAAAAATTTATGATAATAATTATAATAACTTTTCAAATTTTACACAGTCATAGTATTTTTTCACTTTCAAAGTGATGATGAAAATATCTGTTGCGACATTTAAACTATTGGGAGATTTGATGGTTTTGGTTTTAGGGGGATAAAGTTACGATCTGCGAAAATTTTATGCTCATATGAGCTGTTGATGAAATATAAACCTTTTTTAGGATGAAAGACTTGTATTTTCATGGCTATTTTATCATCGTTGCACTTTTCTTTGAAGTGAAGAGAATGCGTTAAGTGCTTGTTCACCTCTCTTCTATTCTATATAAAATAAAAAAGCATTAGGGTTTGCAAGAACGCAATAAAAGAATTGGATAGGTTTATGGTCAGTAAAATAATTCCGATACCGGCATTCGATTGTATCGTTTTTGGTGGTGTAGGTGATCTTGCCGAGAGAAAACTGATCCCTGCACTCTATCATCGTCAGCGTAGTGGCCAATTTAGCGAGCCAACGCGGATTATTGCCTCATCACGAACGAAAATGAGTGATGCGGAGTATCGTCATTTTGCGCATGAAGCGATCAAAAAACATGTGAATGATGATGATATTGAAAAGAGTGAAGTCGATCTTTTTTTAAAACGCATACGCTATGTTTCCGTTGATGCAACCTCGGATGAAGGTTGGAAAGATCTGAAACACATTATTCTTGAAGCGCCAACGGATATAAGAGCTTTTTATTTGGCTGTAAGTCCTGCTTTGTTTGGTGATATTGCGCAAAAATTAGGTCAAAATGGCTTGGTTACAAAACAAACACGTATTATTGTTGAAAAGCCTATAGGTCGCGATCTTCAAACTGCAACGCAGTTGAATGATATTTTAGCCAGCGTTTTTACAGAAAAACAAATTTTTCGTATTGACCATTATTTAGGTAAAGAAACTGTTCAAAATTTGATGGCATTGCGGTTTGCCAATGCACTTTATGAGCCTTTATGGAATTCCAATCATATTGATCACGTTCAAATTACGGTGGCTGAATCAGTTGGTTTGGAAGGACGTGCAGGTTATTATAATAATGCAGGCGCTTTACGTGATATGGTGCAAAATCACATGTTGCAGCTATTATGTCTTGTTGCCATGGAGCCACCTCAGTCCAACACTGCTGATGCGGTACGTGATGAGAAATTGAAAGTTCTCCATTCACTCCAACCCATTGATAATAATACCATTTTTCAAGATACCGTGCGAGGCCAATATCTTGCAGGTGCTTCAACGGCGGGGCCTGTTGGTTCTTATCTTGATGATTTAGGACAAGGTGAAAGTAATACAGAAACTTTTGTGGCTTTGAAAGTCAATATTGATAATTGGCGTTGGGCAGGTTCTCCGTTTTATTTGCGAACGGGTAAACGGATGTCTGCGCGTATGTCAGAAATTGTCGTCACATTTAAGCCCATTCCCCATAATATATTTGGGGATGATGCAGGTGAGATTGTTCCAAACCGTCTTGTGATACGTTTGCAACCCGATGAAGGGGTGAAACAATGGTTAATGATTAAAGATCCCGGGCCGGGGGGGATGCGTTTGCGTCATATTCCTCTTGATATGAGTTTTGCTGAATCATTTTCAGGACGCAATCCAGATGCATATGAACGTTTGTTGACAGATGTTGTGCGGGGTAATCAAACGTTGTTTATGCGTCGAGATGAAGTTGAGGCTGCATGGCGATGGGTTGATCCTATTTTGCAAGGCTGGGAGGCAACAAAAATGTCTGTTCAAGGCTATACAGCAGGGACATGGGGGCCTTCTAAATCCATTGCACTTATTGAACGTGATGGACGCACATGGAATGATACGCTTTAAGGAATGATAATGAGCAGTATGGATCTCAACCGTTTAAATTTTGATTCTCCTGCAGCTTTAGCATCTGCATTAGCTGATAGGGTCGCTGCTGAATTAAGTTTAGCAATTGCAGAACGAAAACAAGCTGTTTTAGCCGTTTCTGGTGGTAAGACGCCTGAATTATTTTTTCATTATCTGGCAAAAATTGATATTGATTGGAAAAATATCATTATCACTTTGGTGGATGAGCGTTATGTGCCTGTAACGGATGAACGTTCAAATGAGCGACTTGTCCGTACTCATTTGCTACAACATCATGCTGCGAAAGCGCGTTTTTATGGTCTTTATCATCAGTCAATTACGGCTGAACTTGGCGCGTTTTCAGCGGCAAGCCGCATTAATGGTTTGCCTCAACCTTTTGATGTTGTTATGTTGGGGATGGGGCTTGACGGGCATACAGCTTCTTTTTTTCCTGGTGCATCGCGTTTAAGTCAGGCCATTGATCCCAATTCGCGTGCACTTATTTTACCAATTCAAGCAAAAAATGTCAGTGAACCACGTTTGACATTAACATTGCCTATTATTTGCCATGCACGTTTTATTGCTTTGCAAATTGAAGGCCATGATAAGCGAGAAAAATTTGAAGAAGCATTGCAAGATGGCCCTGAAACAGAAATGCCTATTCGTGCTGTGCTCCACAATGCGCGCCATCCGATTCAAGTGTATTGGTCTCCCACGGAAGGCGATAGAAGTGAACCCCGAGGAGATACGACGCATTTCGATGCAATAACAATCTAAATAAGGTGTTTAATATGGCTCTTTCAGAAAAAATTGCTTCAGTAACAGAACGTATTCGCGAAAGGTCAAAACCCAAACGTGAAGCTTATCTTGACCATATTCACAAAACGATGAGCAATCGTCCGAAACGCAGTTTTTTTGGCTGCGCCAATCAAGCCCATGGCTTTGCCGCTTGCGGACCCGTTGATAAAGAACGTTTAAAAGAAGATGTTGTTGGCAATATTGGCATTATTACGGCTTATAATGATATGCTCTCAGCACATCAACCTTTTGAGACATTTCCTAAATTAATTAAAGATGCAGCGCGTGAGGCTGGTGGCGTCGCACAAGTCGCCAGTGGTGTTCCTGCCATGTGTGATGGTGTCACACAAGGTTATGATGGCATGGAATTATCGCTATTTTCACGCGATGTTATTGCGATGGCAACGGCGGTTGGTTTGTCGCATGATATGTTTGATGCAGCTCTATATCTTGGTATCTGTGATAAAATTGTTCCAGGTCTTGTCATTGGTGCGCTAACATTTGGGCATCTTCCAGGAATTTTTGTTCCAGCAGGTCCTATGACAACTGGACAAGGTAATGATGAAAAAGCAAAAATTCGTCAACTTTATGCAGAAGGTAAAGTTGATCGGCGCGCTCTTTTGGAATCTGAATCACGTTCGTATCATGGGCCTGGAACCTGCACGTTTTATGGCACAGCGAATTCTAATCAAATGATGATGGAAATGATGGGGCTACATATGCCAGGTGCCTCTTTCATCAACCCTAATACACCTTTACGCGATGCATTAACCCGTGAAGCTGCTAAACGTGCTTTGCAAATCACTGCTTTAGGCAATGATTATACACCTGCTGGCGCGATGATTGATGAGCGTTCATTTGTTAATGCTATTGTTGGTTTAAATGCAACAGGGGGGTCAACCAACCATACTATTCACTTAATTGCTATGGCGGCGGCGGCTGGCATTGAATTGACATGGCACGATATTGCTGAAATTTCAGCAAATGTTCCACTTCTTGCGCGTGTTTATCCTAATGGACTTGCGGATGTGAATCATTTTCATGCTGCTGGCGGTATGGGTTTTCTTATTCGAGAATTAATTGAAGCAGGCTTGGTGCATGAAGATGTGCGCACTGTTTTTGGTGAAGGGTTGCATGCTTATGCCAGTGAGCCAAAACTGAACAGTGATGGAACTGTTATACGTGACCCCGCACCAATAAAAAGTGCGGATGAAAAAGTTTTATCAGGTTGGAAAGCACCGTTTCAAGCAGATGGCGGTATCCGTATACTAACAGGGAATTTAGGGTCTTCGATTATTAAAGTCTCTGCTGTAAAGCCTGAGCGTTGGCTTGTTGAAGCACCTGTGCGAGTTTTTAATGATCAATCGGGATTGCAAGAAGCCTTTAAAGCAGGTGAATTAAATGGCAAAGACTTTATTGCTGTTATTCGTTATCAAGGACCAAAAGCAAATGGTATGCCAGAGTTGCATAAACTGACGACAGTACTTGGTGTTTTACAAGATCGTGGTCAAAAAGTTGCACTTGTAACGGATGGACGTATGTCAGGGGCATCAGGAAAAATTCCTGCAGCTATCCATGTGACACCAGAAGCGCTTGATAATGGACTAATCGCACGTATAAAAGACGGTGATATTTTGCGTCTTGATGCCAATAATGGAACGTTAAATTATATTGGCGATGAAGTTGCATTCAATGCTCGAGAAATAGAAAAACCTGATCTTTCTGCCAATGAGAATGGTACGGGGCGTGAATTATTCCGGGCGTTTCGTCAATTTGTGAATCGCGCTGATCAAGGTGCAAGTGTTGTTGTCGGGCATTCTTAAAAAATATAGAGATAGGCTTATAATTATAAGTCTATCTGTATTATAGGCGCGAAAGCACGAGTTTATTTTACCATAAACATTAGATAAGCATGAAACTATAATCCATTGTATCGTAAAAATTGACTATAGCATAGTGTTAAGCTTTTGTGTTTATCATCATGTAACGATTATCGGTGAAAAATAAACTGATCGGCGAAGTTAGAAAAATTTGAATGATAAATAGTTTTATAAACTATCGTCTTTATACGATATAATCAAATCAACGCTCTTTATCTAAAAAAGTACCAGCATTCAAAACGAATCTGACTATAGTATTCAAAGTGAAATGATTGTTTTAAAAGAAAACATTATAGCTAATATTCCAAGTCGTTAAAGGTGAGAGCTTACTCTTTTTTACATAAAATATTTTAAGAGCGCGACCTTTTCTTATAGAAATTATGTTTTTTAAAACTTTGGACATTCTAAACCATGAGCGAGACATGCCGCTTTAAGCGTATTGGCCATAAGCATAGCAATGGTCATTGGTCCAACGCCGCCTGGAACAGGTGTAATACTTGCCGCAACTTTTTCAGCGTCTTCATAGTCGACATCGCCCACCAATCGAGTTTTTCCTTTACCCTTTTCAGGAGCAGGAATACGACTGATACCAACATCAATAACTGTTGCACCAGGCTTAATCCAATCGCCTTTGATCATTTTGGGTTGACCAACTGCTGCAACCAAAATATCAGCACTTCGACATACATCGTCAATATCACGGGTGCGGCTATGAGCAATGGTAACAGTTGCATTGGCTGCCAGTAAAAGAGCGGCAATCGGTTTGCCGACAATATTTGAACGACCGACAATGACCGCATCTTTGCCAGATAAATCTTGCCCTAAACGGGAAGTGATCATAATCATCGCGCCTGCTGGTGTGCATGGCACAAATGCATCTGCAATGGCACCTGTCGCTAGTTTTCCAGCGTTGATATAATGAAAACCGTCTACATCTTTATCAGGTGAAATTGTTTGAATAATGTGATCGCTATTCATATGGGAAGGTAAAGGTAGTTGTACCAAAATTCCATGTATGGTTTTATCCTGATTAAGCGTTTCGATAAGCGCTAATAAGTCATTTTCGCTGGTGTCTCTAGACAGACTATGTTTTAGAGAAAGAAATCCGCATTCTTTTGCTCTTTTTTCTTTTGAGGCAACATAGACTTGGCTTGCAGGATCTTCCCCGACAATTATAACAGCAATGCCCGGCTGAATTTTATGGTTTTTATTTAAAAGCGCGGTTTCACTTTTTACTTTTGCAAGAATATCGCCAGAAATTTTTTTACCATCAATCACATCAACCATTGAGTGTTCCTTTTTCAAAGATCATTCTTTTTATAACATTTTGCGATATTTCAACACTATTGAAAAGGATTATAAGCTCCATACACAAGATAATGAGGAACACGCCAGTTTAGAAGGGATATAATTTGGGTTTTGTGCTATCATGTTACGTAATGAGGAAGAGAAAAATTTTTGATTTTGATCAATTGTAAACATGACTTTTATCATTTAAATACGTCAATAAAATTTTATAATATCGGATCCTGCTTTTAAGGAAATAAATTTTTTTAAAGACTTGGTCATTTAGTGACGCTTAAATATTTTCACTCTGTTTATATTAAGCAAAAAGCCAGCCAATCAATGGTGCTATAAAAACATTGACAATCCCAACCATGACCATAACAAGACCAGCAATGGAGCCTTCTTCTTGGCCAATTTGGTGCGCACGTGCAACACCTGCTCCATGCGCCCCCATACCTAAAAGAGCACCGCGGGCAAGTGAAGAGCGAAGGGGCATATATTTCATAATCATTTCGCCTAAAGCAACACCAAACACACCTGTTAAAACAACAAAGATTGCAGTTAAATCAGGTATGCCACCAATCTCATCTGAAACAGTCATAGCAAAGGGAGTGCTTATTGAACGTGGCAGCAAACTTAAACGCATAGTATCATCTAAGTGCAATAACGTGGCAAGACCCCATGCAGAAAGCATGGATGCGGTTGAACCAACAATAATACCAATAGCTAAAAGCGGCCAGTGTTTTCGTATCGTTTGACGTTGTTGCCAAATCGGGATGGCAAAAGCAACTGTGACAGGACCTAAAATAGCTAACAACCATTGCGTTGCACCGATATAATGTGCATAATCCCCCTGAAAACTGATCACAACAATCATGACCAAAAGGGGTGTCACCGCCAGTGGTGTGAGCCACCAGTAAGGAAAACGCTTATAAAAAAATTTTGCAACGAGATAAAGCCCTATTGTTGTGGCCGACCAAAAAACAGTTTGCACGATTGGATTGGTAAAAAAATCAGTTTTGTCCATCATGGTGAATCATCCAACGGTAGCAAAGATCAATCGTTAAAGCCGTGATACTCATGACGATCAATGTGCCACCAAGAATAACAACAAGAATTTTTATGCCTAAAAAACCGATAAGCTCTTTATGATTTAAGAGTGCTAATACAGCAGGCACAAAAAATAATAACATTTCAGCCAGCAACCATTCAGCGCCACGCTTCATGCTTGAAAGACTTAATTTTCCGCTCGCTAAAAGAAGAAGTACAATTCCCATTCCGATAATTCCACCAGGAATGGGAAGGACAAATAAACGTGAAATAGATTCACCCAATAGCCAAAACACGCCAATAACCGCCATTTGTGCGAGCATATAATGATGCAGAAATGCTTGAGTTTGGTGGGTTAATTTGTTTAACATCGTAACAACTCCTATGAAATATTAAATAGGAGACGTTTTATAATTCGTAAAATGAATTGATTTCATTCTAACTATTCTTTATAAGCATATTATGCAAATTAGAGCCTTTCAAGCGTTTGTTGAGATTATGCGACAGAATGGATTTTCTGCGGCAGCAAAAACTTTGCATGCAACACAGTCAACCATAAGTAAGTCACTCGCTCAGCTAGAAAGCTATTATGGTGCGCGGCTTATTCATAGAGGAAAAGGGGCTCTTCAGTTAACTTCTGAAGGCGAATATGTTTATTGTCATGCACTTCATATTCTTGCAGAACAAGAAGCGATTAAGCGTGATCTTGATGAATTGAAAGGGTTGAAGAAAGGTGTTTTAAAAATAGGTTTGCCTCCAATTGGCAGTTCAGAATTATTTGCACCTGTTTTGGCTCGTTATACAAAAGCGTATCCAAAAATTGAGATCCAAATTGTTGAACATGGCAGTAAAAAATTAGAAGAACTCGTTAAGCTTGGTGAAATAGAGTTGGCTGCTTCTCTTTTTCCAGTTGCTGAAGGATTTGGCTATCAAGATGTGCGCAATGAACCTGTGGTTGCTCTTATGCCGAATACTTTGGCAAAGGGCCGTAAGGCTTTAAGTGCAGTGGAAATTGCGCATTATCCATTTGTTTTGTTTGAAAGCCAATTTGCTTTAACACCCATAGTGTTAGAAGCGTTTCAAAAGAAAGAATTAAAAACAGATGTCTCTGCGCGTACCAGTCAGATTGACTTTCTTTTTGGTTTGATTGCAGCGGGTATGGGGATTGGTTTTTTGCCTCGCATGATTGCACAAAAGCGTGTTAGCGATGATGTCTGTATGGTTGAAATAAGCGATATAAATATAGCTTGGCACATGGCTTTAATATGGCGCGATCAAAAACAATTGTCGCATGCCGCAACACAATGGTTAAAATTGTCAGAAACTTTCCGCGATCATAGTTAAGCATAATTCCAATTATTTTGATTGATGGTGTCTCATAATAACAATGATGTGATTATTTTTGTGCATTTTGTCTAAAATAACGACTTACCAAAGACTTAAAGCGAGGCTAAAGAAAAGTCTTTTATATTAAAAGGTTATTTGAGCGTGGACATTGATTATGTCATTACATGGGTGGATGGCGGTGATCCAAACCATATTGCGGCGCGACAACATTATAAGGCGCTTGGCAAAAAAACGCATTATGAATCATTTTCATCAGAACGTTATATAGATAATGGTGAAATTTATTATCATCTGGCTTCATTATTAAAATATGCGCCTTTTATTCGTCGTGTATTTTTGGTTACAGATCATCAAATCTCACTTTATCTTGAAGATTTTTTTAATGACAAACTATGTGACCGTTCATTCATTCAAGTAATTAGTCATGATGAGGTATTTGATGGCTTGCCAGTAATTCGTCCCAGTTTTAATGCGCGCGCCATTGAATCAACCTTATGGCGGATTAAAGATCTTTCAGAATATTTTATTTATGCCAATGACGATTTTTTTTTAAATGCTTCGATCGAAAAAGAAATTTTTTTTGATCATGCTCGACCTGTCTTATCAGGAAAATGGCAAAAATCTGAAACAAAACGGTTTAAATATCGGTGTAAAAAATTTATGGAACATATATCGCCTTATCGATATGTGCGACCAAACCATGCATTGTCACAGTCTAAAGAAGCATTTCTTGCAGGTGTTGAAGGTGACTATTTTAATGTGCATCACATGCCGCATCCTCTTCGTCGTTCCCTTTTAAAAAAATATTTTGATGATCATCCAGACCTGTTAAATAAACAAGTTTCCTATCGCTATCGTGATATTGAACAATTTAATCTGGTTGCTCTTGCTAATAATTTAGAAATTCTAAATGATCATGCAAAAATAGAAAAAATTCACGATTTCGCTTATGTTGATTATGTAAAGCCTAAACAAATTGATACGGCCTTAAATATGATCAAAAATGATTGTGCAACATTTGGTTGTATTCAAGGATTTGAATGTTTTGAAGTTGATACACGAAAGAAGATTCATCGTATTCTTATTGAAAAATTTCGCAAACAACTTCCCCAATCCGTTATTTCTATGGTAGAAAGTAAACTCAATTTATAGATTTGAAGAGCGAAAATGTTTTTGCCACAATTTATCATTTTGCTTTAAAATTGAAAGTGATAAAAAATCGAAAACAATAGAATTGAAATGAATAATATTAAGGCATTTATCATTCATCTTGAACAAGCAAAAGAACGGCATGAGAATGTAAAAAATCTTATGCAGGCTCTGCCCTGTGAAACAGAAATTGTGAAAGCAATTGATCGACAACAAATTGATCAACAAATACTTGATACTCATTATCAACGGTTTCTTTATCGCCCATATTATCCTTTTAAACTGACACAGAATGAAATTGCTTGTTTTTTATCTCATCGTAAAGCTTGGCAAAAAATTGTTGATGACGATGTTGATGCAGGGCTCGTTTTTGAAGATGATGTGGCTTTGAATGAAAATTTTTTCTTACTATTATCCTTTTTAAAAAAACATGCAGACGTCTCAAGCTATATAAGGTTGCCTTTTCGAGAAAGAGAAGAAGGCAAATTGGTTGCCGTTTCTGATAAAATGTCATTGATTAAACCAATGGAAGTAGGGCTTGGTCAGGTTGCACAATTGATTGGACGAGAGGCAGCCAAAAAAATGTTAAAAGCGACACAACAATTTGATCGTCCTGTGGACACAACACTTCAGCTTTATTGGCAGACCCACGTAAGACCGCTGGTTGCTTTACCTCCATTTGTGCAAGAAATATCAGCAAGGCTTGGTGGATCAACATTGAAACAAAAACGAAATATCTTCACGCGTTTTTATCGTGAAATCGCGCGACCTTATTATCGCTTTCGTCTTAAATCTTTATCTCGCAGGCAGGACGACTAATATGGCTGTCCCAATACTTCTGTATCATCATATTGGCATACCACCAAAATCGGGAACACCTTCACGTTCGAATTATGTCACAATAAAAAACTTTGAAAAACAAATGCGTTGGTTGCATCGTTTAGGGATTAGAGGACTTTCATTAAAAGAAGCTATTCCTTATATTTACAAGCAAAAAAAAGGTAAAGTGGCAGCGATCACGTTTGATGATGGTTTTTTATCTGTTTATGACTACGCAATGCCTATTCTAAATCGATTCCATTTTACGGCGACAAATTTTTTTGTGGTGAACCGTCTTGGCCTTGATAATTCTTGGGATGATAAAAAAGCTCAACGTGAAAAAATTATGACAGTAAAGCAAATGCGTGATTGGGCAGCACATGGGCATGAAGTGGGAAGTCATACACTTGATCATATTCATCTTACAAAAATTAAGACGGATCAAGCATATGAGCAAATTGTGCAATCAAAAATAATGCTTGAAAATATCCTTGGCCACTCCATACATTCCTTTGCCTATCCCTATGGTGATGAAAATAGAGAACTCCACAAAATTGTTGAAAAAAGTGCTTATGACTTTGCCGTAACGACACAAAAAGGTCGTGCTCAAGGATGTGAAGGATATTATGAATTGCCGCGCTACAGTATAAGGCGCAACGATACTATTTTTCATTTTTTAGCAAAAGTTCTTTGGCGCTGACAGCCCATTGGTTTTAATGATGCAATAAAACTTGTTTGATTGTGTAAAATCAATTAAAAAAAAGCCGGGTTTATACCCGGCCAAAATTTAAACAAGGGCACTTCAGAAACAAGCTTTTGCAAGATGCCGAAATGTGATTTGACTCTATCATTTTATGGTTAATAAAGAATTAAGGAAAAACGTGTCTCGCTTGATTTTAAAAATACTGTTAGGTTTTTTTATCATCGTCCTATTAAGTGTTACGGCGATTGCCATAGCATTGCCTTATCTTGTTTCGACAGATGCTATTCGTGTGCGTCTTGCTCAGGAATTAAGTACGTGGACAGGGTATAATGTGCAATTGCGTAAAGCGCCTCATTTAACGCTTTTTCCAACACCACGTGCATCTCTTTCAGGTGTTACTTTAACGCCGATGCTCAATGATGCGTCTCCCTTAATGGAAGCTGAATGTATTGAAGTCAATTTGTCACTTTTTGATGCGCTTTTGGGCCGTGTTTCTTTTTCTGAAACGCGAATTATCCGTCCTCATTTTGTCATGGAAGAGCCGATAAAAACAGTGGCTGAGTTTTTTAATACTATGTCACAATCACAAGGATCTTTTGGTTTAGCGGTTCGTGAAGCACAAAATCTGGTTGATAATGATCCCAATCATCCAGACATCAAAAAACTTTTAAATCAGCCCTTTGGTAAAATTACGGTTCAAGATGGTGATGTACTTTATCGCAAAATCGTTGGCGGAATGGCAGAAAAAATAACAGGCTTAAATGCTACACTTGAATGGCCAGAATCTAATAGAGCTGCAAGCTTTCAAGCTAATGCACGTTGGCGTGGACAGTTGACGGAGTTGCGTCTTGATGCGGCGCAGGCACTGTTATTGCTTGCAGGCGGTACAAGTGATGTTCGTGCCAGTTTGAATTCTGTTCGTGGAGGTGTCACCTTTAGCGGAAAAGCCACAATGAAAGACAATTTTTATCTTGATGGACAAATTTGGGCGCGCTCGCCAGGATGGGATAAAACTATGGATTGGCTTGGTGAATCCCAAATCCTGGGACAAAGTATAAAAGCACCAGTTGTTTGGGAATCTGGTTTTGTCGCCCAGCCAGGGCGTGCGCAGTTTAATGATGTGCTTTTCAATTTAGGAGAGGATAGCGCGCGTGGTGCATTAGATGTGGATTATCAACAAGAAAAACCCTCTTTAACTGGGTCTTTGGCGTTTGAAAGCTTGGATTTAAATAAGCTTGTAATGATTTTTTTTCCTGATGATGAGGGTGGAGATAATCTTGATTTAAGTCTGCTTGATCAAGTGAGTGTTGATGTTCGTGTTTCAGCACCAAAAGCAATGGTTGGGGCTGTCGATATGAACAATATTGCTGCTTCTATACAGATTAAAAATGGAAATGGAATTTTTGATCTTGGCAATGCCAGTGCTTTTGATGGATCATTGCAAAGTAATATTCAAATAAATCGTCAAGGTGAAAATGTTGCGATAGAGGGACGTGTTTCTGGTGCTGGAATTGATATAGATTTATTAGCAAAAGCTATGAAGGCGACCTCATTCATTCATGCAAAAACAGGCCTTATCTTGACCTTTAATGCACCTTTTAGTCGTTGGTCAGCTGTTGAAAATAACATCACTGGGCATATAACGTTAAATATGCTTCAGGGAAGTCTTGATGGATATTATTTTAATGATCCTAGTACACTTTTTAAGGAAAAAGATGGTGATGAAACTTTGACACTTGCACGCGCAGAAAATGTTGAAACACAATTTGATCGTTGGGATATCGAAGCTGATTTTGCGAAAGATACCTTAAATCTTGATAAATCACTTATGCGCTTTGGAGAGTGGACTCTTGTTAGTCAAGGAACGATTAGCAGGCAACGTAAGGAAAAAGTGCATAATAATTATGATGTACAGCTATCTTCTATGTTAGCAAAAACACACTATTCAGAAAATTTTTGTCCTGATACGCTTTGCTTAAAAGAGAGTTTACAACGCCCATTTCGTTTTTTAATCAAGGGTCATCTTCTTGACAATGAAAAGCAATCATCAAAGGACGATGCAGTAAACGAATAAAATGATAGTATCCAATTACAGTGATGATTTCTCATTATTCATTAGATGAAAAGCATAACTCTTTATTACCAAACGAGGATCATTATAAGGATTTTTAATGGTTAAACTTTTTCATTGCGTATTGGTCAAGTAGCGGCATTGAGTTCTAGCAAACACCAAAGTGTAATTGCAAAAAATTCCGTTAAAAAACCAATTTACCTTTCTAAAAATGGCTTTCATGGTGATGAGGTCGCCGATCATCGCCATCATAGCGGTTTGGAAAAAGCTGTTCATCATTATGTTTTTGACCATTAAACATTTTGATGTCAAAAAATAGAAGACCTTGATTTTTTAAATGAAGCTGGAGCATTTGGTGAAATTATTTCAATCTATGTCTTACTAAAAAGCATCTTTGTGTTGGAGATCGCTTTCGTCTTGGAAAAGCGGTTATTGAAGTCTCACAAGGATGACAGCCTTGTTATAAACTTAATTGGCGCTTTTCATCAAAAATGATAGCAAAAAATGTACAAAATAGGGGAAGAATAGGGTGGTCTATCTTATTATTGAAGAAGGTCTTGTTGAAAGAAATGATAGTTTAAATCTTATTGAATGGCAAAGCCCAAAATGAACGATTTATCGTTTTTGGCAAGTGCTTTATGGTGGGAAATGGTGCCAAATAGAGCTTGAAAATATGGAGATATTGCCTCATCTTTCAAATCATTGGTGGGATCTGGCACAAAAAAGACTTAAGACCCAAAGCATTGAAGATTGGTCAAAGCGCTTAATTGGTGCGTAATTATCGTGTGAAAATATTACAAAGGAATCTTTCTTTTTAAATTTTTGAAAGATTTTAGATCAAAATTTTGAACATAAAAACGATAAAATTTTATTAAAGAGCATGAAATTCTTTAAAGTGCGTATTAAAATCTATAAAAAGAGATAAATATTTTTTTAAGCTTTTAAAAATTAAGGACATATTTGTTATTTAATCGTTTTCTTCTTAACTTCTTATATAAAATTTATTCATTTTATTGATGATGAATAAAAGTAATAGTATTGTTCAATCGGGCACTAATAAAAATAAAAAAGGGGTGTGCTGCGTTTGTGACATGACAGATTAAGATAATGGAAGGAAAAAAATGACAGTTCCTTATTTAAAAATGAATGATGGTCACACCATTCCACAATTGGGATATGGCGTTTGGAAAATTGATGAAAACGACACAAAAACAGCCGTAAGCACAGCCATAAAAACAGGGTATCGTCATATTGATACTGCAAAAGCTTATGATAATGAGCACGGTGTAAGAGAGGGCGTAAAAGCCTCTGGAGTGGCGCGTGAAGAAATTTTTATCGCAACAAAAGTTTGGAACACTGATCAAGGATTTGATAAAACGTTAAAAGCGTTTGATAAGAGCGTCGAAAAATTGGGTACAGATTATCTTGATCTTTATCTTATACATTGGCCTGTACCCTCGCTTGATCATTTTGTTGAAACATGGAAAGCGCTTATTCGTTTGCGTGATGAAAAAAAAGTGCGTTCTATTGGAGTGTGTAATTTTAGAATTACTGATCTTGAGCGACTTATCAAAGAAACAGGCATTGCACCTGCTCTTAATCAAATAGAGCTTAATCCTCAATTTCAACAAAAGGAATTGCGTATTTTCCATGAGAAGTATAATATTTTAACCGAAGCATGGGCACCTTTGGGGCGCGGAGCATTGTTGAATAATCCCGTTCTATTAAACATTGCTCAAGCCCATGGAAAAACCGCGGCTCAAATTGTCTTGCGCTGGCATATAGAGATTGGCAATGTTACGATACCAAAATCGCAGACACCGTCTCGTATGGCTGAAAATTTTAATATTTTTGATTTTCAATTAACTGCAGTCGATCACGATCAAATTGCCCATCTTGATAGGGCGGATGGCCGCGTGGGTCCTGATCCAGTCAGCTTTACAGGTTAAAGAGATACCGTTATTGTAGTGAGATTATAAAATTATAATACACTTTTTTATGAGGAAGTGCAAAGTAAAAAGACTTATTGTCAAAAGGAGAGTCTTTGAACAAAATTTGCAAACTTTGAGAAAATTATCCGTGTTGATATAATCTTATTTTATTCGCCGATCGTTGAGGAGATACCATAGCCATCTTCTGAAACGTATTGATTATCTCTTGCACCTACTGACCCAATACCCATAGCAATCAGAATAAATGTTATGAGTGCCGCTATTGTTGTGACGGTGGCGTTTTTAACTGACATATTAGAGTCTCCGATAGGAATAAGCGAAGAATGACACGGATATTTTCAGGTTTCATATAGAGATAAAAACGTTTCAACAACCGCCTTTTATGTTTTTTGTTCTTTTTTAGGTCATTAAAGTAAAAAAAAATTAAATTTGTGGTTTATGAGTCACGCAAAATCGTGTGCTTGAGTGAAAATTAAAATAGATTAAATTTTTTCGAAAGTGCATTAAAATTGCTAACATTTCTTCTTGTCATCTTATACAATGGTTTGTTTTAGTTGATCATTGAATGTGAATTTGTATGAGAACTAAAACACAGCACTTGACGCGATCGAGCAAGCCTGTCACAAAATTTTATGCGTGATTATTACAAACTCCAAAGATTATATATTGATCAGCCTTTTGTTTTGAATGAAGCGATCCAGCTTGCAGATCAAAAAGCTCATTATCTTATTCATGTTCTACGTATGAAAGAAACTGATTCGATATTGCTTTTTAATGGACAGGACGGCGAATGGCTTGCTCATATTCATAGCGTTCACAAAAAAAGATTAAGTTTGGAATTGATTAAACAGGTACGCCCACAACCTCTAACAAGTCATCTCAAATATTGTTTTGCGCCTTTAAAACATGCCCGCTTTGATTATATGATACAAAAGGCTGTGGAAATGGGGGTATCATCTTTGCAGCCAGTCATCACAGATCATACTCAGGTGACGCGCATCAATCATGAGCGAATGAAAGCCAATGCAATAGAAGCAGCAGAGCAATGCGGTATATTAGACATTCCCCAATGTTTATCTGCTATTTCTTTAGAGAAATTACTTAATGAATGGTCAAACGATGGCTATTTAATCTTTTGTGATGAAACAGATAAAAAGAATAATCCTTTACCGATTTTACAAGCATTAGATAAGCGTGCTATCGCAGTTCTTGTAGGACCAGAAGGTGGATTTAGCAAAGAAGAGCAAAGTTTCTTGAAAAGATGGTCATTTGTTATACCTATACCGCTTGGACCGCGAATTTTGCGTGCTGATACCGCCGCGATTGCTGCATTGTCTGTGATAAATGCAACACTTGGTGATTGGACAACGTAAAACTCTCCTTGAAAGACGAGTGAAAACAGTTCACTTTAAGATTTTAAAAAGCATATCGGATAGTGTGATATATGGCACGTGATACAGTAGATGATACACTCATCAATAAATTTGACGATTTGGTGCATTATTTGGCTGAAGGGGAAAAGCCAGAAACTCAATGGCGGATTGGCACAGAACATGAAAAATTCCCTTTTCTTGTCGATGGTTATCAACCTGTGCCTTATGATGGTGAAAAAAGCATATATGCACTTTTAAAAGGTATGCAATCACGCCTTGGATGGGAACCCATTATGGATGAAGACAATCTGATTGGATTGTCAGAACCAAATGGTCAAGGGGCCATTTCATTAGAACCGGGCGGACAATTTGAGTTGTCAGGCGCACCACTTCAAACAGTGCACCAAACATGTTATGAAGTTCAAAACCATTTTTCACATTTAAAACATGTTGCGGAACCTTTAAAAATAAGCTTTTTAGGTGTTGGTGGCAGTCCGAAATGGCGTTTGAATGAGACGCCGAAAATGCCAAAATCGCGTTATGCAATTATGACAAATTATATGCCTAAAGTGGGACAATATGGTTTGGATATGATGTATCGTACATCAACCATACAAGTTAATCTCGATTTTGCTTCAGAAAGCGATATGCGCACTAAGATGCAAGTTGCGATGAAACTGCAATCTCTTGCAACAGCTTTGTTTGCTTCTTCGCCATTTACGGAAGCTAAGCCCAATGGCTTTATTTCTTGGCGCTCACAAATATGGAGCGATACAGACAATCAACGTTCAGGCATTTTGCCATTTGTTTTCCATGAAAATTTTGGATTTGCGGATTATGCAAATTGGGCGCTTGATGTGCCGATGTATTTTGTTGTGCGCAATGGTCATTATCATGATTGTACGCATATAACTTTTCGTCAGTTTATGAATGGGGCACTTAAGCATGATATTGCTGGCATTATTCCTAATCTTGGGGATTGGGTTAATCACCTATCAACACTTTTTCCTGAGGTGCGTTTGAAACGATTTCTTGAAATGCGCGGTGCTGATGGTGGTTCTTTTGATCATATTTGTGCACTTCCTGCTTTTTGGGTTGGTCTTTTATATGATAAGGATACATTGGCCCAAATTGAAACAATGACAAAAGACTGGCAATATGATGAAGTACAGTCTATGCGTCAAAGTGTTCCAAGGTTTGGTTTGAATACAAAATTTCGTAATATGACTCTGATGGATTTGGCTCGTGAGGTTATTCCTCTTGCTCAAACAGGTTTAAAAAATCGTCAATATACGGATGCAGAGGGTCGTGATGAAACGCAATATTTGGCACCATTAGAAGAGTTTTTAAATAAAGGTAAAACAAAGTCAGATCTTTTATTAGAGCGATATCGGACTGATTGGAATCAATCCATAGAACCTATTTTTCAGGAAGAATCTTACTGGTAATATGATGATGTCTTTCGCCTTACTATTACATCATAAGCATCAGTGAGTGCTAAGGGTGTTAATAGGTTTTTTGTGAAGATGCAATGTGCATAATTTTATTCAAAAAAATAAATGAAACAGTATAGTGGCTGTTAAATTTGATAAGTGACGGTCATTTTATGCGAATGATAATTGATGTCATAATTTGGAATGATTGAAAAAAATTAAACTCTTTGTGCTTACTGGTTAGGAAGACGTTTTAAACCGTCTTGCGCTGGTTTGAATTGAGGGTCAAGGGATAGAGCTTTTGCATAAGAGTTATGCGCTTTTTTAAAGTCACCGCGATGTTCATAAACCATCGCTTGATTGGACCAGCTCTCTGCGATATTTGCATCAAGACGAATGGCGGCATTAAAATCATCAAACGCATTATCCCAATCAGAAAGTGCAATATAGGATAATCCACGGCCATTATAAGGTGCGGGTGCTTGAGGTTGTCTTGACATTGCAGCCCCAAAGTCTTTGATAGCTGCTTGATGCTGTCCTTGTGCTTGTTCAATCAATGCGCGATTATGCCATGCACGTCCATCTGTTGTGCCTGTTTCAATGGCTTTGGTAAAATCATTCAATGCATTATCTAATTGTCCATTTAATCTATAAAGATTACCGCGCCCAATTAAAGCGACATCATAATCAGGCTTGATCTGTAAGGCGCGATTATAATCTTTCAGTGCAGCATCGGTATTATTTAAATGACGATATATTAAAGCTCGATTGGCATAAGCATTGTAAAATTGAGGGTTAAGTTGCAAAGCGGTCGTAAAATCAGCAAGCGCATCACGTGTTTTTCCAGCACGTCCATAAGCCGCGCCACGAACATTATAAGCGGATGGATCACGTGGATCAGCTTTAATAACATTTGTGAGCGAGGCAATATTTTCACGCGAGCCTTGCGCTGCATTTTCTGGGCTTACCATCATTGTATTGGTTGTACATGCTGTTAAAAACAATGCACCGAGAAGCACTATGCGTGCTATTTTGAAATGTACCAAAATTGTGATCCTTTAAAAAAAAACCGATATGACGTTGATTATCATTTCATCATAAGATCTTTTATGAGGCCAGAAAATAAGGAATAATTCTAAAAGTTAAACGAAAAAAGCGGAAATACACAACGTATTTCCACTTTTGAAATATTAAAAACTTTTTTCTTCAGCGCAATCGCTTCATTTACAAAATTCGATTGATAATAAAACTATTACAACGATTTTATGAATTGTTTTTAACGTCCACTAACAAGACCTTCGCGCTGAGCACGTTTGCGCGCCAATTTGCGCGCGCGACGAACAGCTTCAGCCTTTTCACGGGCGCGCTTTTCAGAAGGCTTTTCATAATGACCACGCATCTTCATTTCACGGAAGATGCCTTCACGTTGCATTTTCTTTTTAAGCGCACGTAGCGCCTGATCAACATTATTATCGCGAACGAGTACTTGCACGTTTTATCCTGTTTTGTTTCAATATTTCAATTATACACTATCTAAATATTTAGATGATACAAATATTTAGATTTCCAAAGTCTAAAGCTTCGCCTTGATGAAAGAAAAAGCTCCCTAACTCTATCCGCAGATAAAGCCATTAATTGCGAGGGCAATATCACATAACGGGTTGTCTTGTCTAGAAGGCTTTTCTTAAACATTATATTTTTATTAAAAATGTTTCAAAAAAACCATAATAATCCATTTAGTTTAGCGACAATTATATCGGAAATCAACAATTCCTTATATAGATGAATATAATATATGACTTTTTTTTAACGCATCCAGTCGTTTGCGTAGAATTTTTTTTGGAATGGATTTTATGTTTTTACGTCTATATTTTTTGGAGTGCTTATTGCGAAGGGGGATGACGCATTGACAGACCAATGCGTTTACGAGATCTATCAACCTCAACAACATAAACTTGCACAATGTCACCTGCCTTCACAATGTCATGTGGATCGCTAACGTAACTGTTGGTAAGCTGTGAAATATGCACCAGACCATCTTGATGCACTCCAATATCAACAAAGGCACCAAAGGCTGCGACATTGGTAACAATACCTTCGAGTTTCATACCAGATTTTAAGTCTTTTATATCATGAATGCCATCAGCAAATTGTGCTGTTTTAAATTCAGGACGCGGATCCCGCCCAGGTTTTTCCAATTCGCTTAAGATATCGCGTATTGTTGGAAGACCGAATCGTTGATCAACGAATTGACGAGGATCAATTTTTTTTAAAGCAGTATTATTGTTCATTAATGTATAAATATCGCAACCGCATATATGTATTATTTTACGCGCTAATGGATAGGCTTCTGGATGAACCGAAGAAGAATCAAGGGGTTCATTTCCATCATAAATACGCAGAAAACCAGCACATTGTTCAAATGTTTTTGCTCCAAGACGTGGAACAGCTTTCAAAGCTTGGCGATTTTTAAAAGGTCCATTTTCGTTTCTATAAGCAATAATGGCTTCAGCCAGAGAGTTGCCCAATCCAGATATATGAGCAAGAAGAGACGCTGATGCTGTGTTAAGGTCAACGCCTACAGCATTAACCGCATCTTCAACAACCCCATCAAGTGCTTGTACAAGTTGATGCTGGTCAACATCATGTTGATATTGTCCAACTCCAATAGATTTTGGTTCAATTTTGACCAATTCAGCGAGTGGATCCTGTAGACGCCTTGCAATGGATATTGCACCTCGTAAAGAAACATCAATATCAGGAAATTCAGCTGCTCCAATAAGTGAGGCAGAATAGACAGATGCGCCTGCTTCTGAAACAACGACTTTGGTAGGTTTATGGGGTGTTATGAGCGGCAAAATATCTTCAACAAGTTTTTCCGTTTCGCGGCTGGCTGTGCCATTTCCGATCGCAATAAGGTCAATCTTATAATGCGTGATAAGTTGTATAAGAGTGGCTTTTGCGCCCTGAATATTATTTTGGGGTTGAAAAGGATAAATCGTTGCCGTTTTCAGTAATTTTCCAGTTTCATCAACAATTGCCACTTTAACACCTGTACGGATGCCTGGATCTAGCCCCAATGTTGAACGTGTGCCTGCTGGTGCTGCTAATAAAAGGTCTTTAAGATTACGTGCAAAAATTCGTATGGCTTCTTGATCTGAACGTTCTTTTAATTCACGCATTAAATCAAGTGACAGATGAAGCGACAATTTTATTTTCCACGCCCATACTGCAACCATATTGAGAAAAAGATCACCTTTTTTTATGTCACCAATATTGTAGGCTTGTTTGATAAACTGTATGATGGGCTTTTGTGCCAAAACAACATCCTCATCCACGTCAATGCTAACATGAAGAATGTCTTCATTGCGCCCTCTTAACATAGCTAAAACACGATGGCTTGGAGCATCGGCCCATTTTTCTGAATGATTAAAATAATCGCTATATTTTGCCCCCATTTCTTCTTTGCCATCAATCAATTTGGCATGAATATAAGCGTTTTTTTTCATGTAATTGCGTAATCGACCGATTAAATTGGCGTTTTCGGCCATTTCTTCAGCAATAATATCACGGGCTCCATCAAGTGCTGTTTTTACATTAATGACGACATCTGAAAAATAATCGACTGCAATTTTTTCAGGATCTAAAGAGCGATTTTCTACTATTGCACGTGCAAGAGGTTCAAGTCCGTTTTCTCGAGCAATTTGCGCGCGCGTTCGCCTTTTCGGCTTAAAAGGTAAATAAAGATCTTCAAGGGCGGATTTGGTGATAGCTTGATGGAGGTTTTCTTCTAATTCTGGTGTTAATTGTCCTTGTTCGCGAATTGATTGAATAATGGTTAATCGGCGTGCTTCCATATCGCGTAAATAATTTAGACGTTCATTGAGAAGACGTAATTGCGTGTCATTAAGTCCTCCCGTTGCTTCTTTTCGATAGCGTGCAATAAAAGGTATGGTATCGCCATTATCAATCAAAGTAATGGCTGCATCGACTTGTTTTGTTGTTGCTTGTATTTGTGTAGCAATGGTTTGCGAAAGAGAAGATGTGTTTGTTTTCATAATATTGACCAGATGCATTTATAAAGTTCAGAGATCGATATGATATGCATAATTTTGATATTTGACGATACAGACTTTTAAAATTTCCATTTCAATTCATAATTTACGCATTGTAATGACATTTGAACTTCCTACATTTTTAGAGAAAAAATATAAAGAGGTTTTCCTATGACATCACTTTTTGATCCAATAAAAATAGGCGCTTTGTCGCTTAATAATAGAATTATTATGGCACCCCTTACACGTGCGCGCTCCTATGGGGATGTTCCAAATGATATGAATGTTCTTTATTATCGCCAACGTGCAACAGCTGGACTTATTGTTTCTGAAGGAACAGTGATCAGTCAACAAGGACAAGGCAATATTGACGTACCAGGTTTGTTTGAAAAAGAACAGTTGGAAGGGTGGCGTAAAGTCACCGATGCGGTTCATAAAGAAGGCGGCAAAATTGTTGTTCAGCTTTGGCACACAGGACGCATGTCCCATACATCATTGCAACCTCATAATGCGGCACCAGTAGCTCCGTCGGCAATTCAAGCAAAAGCACGTACTTATATTAAAGACAATGATGGTAAAGGGCATTTCAGTGAAGTTTCACCACCACGTGCTTTGGACGTTTCAGAATTGCCAGCAATTATTGAAGATTACGTAAAAGCGGCAAGAAATGCCGTACAAGTTGCAGGCTTTGATGGTGTCGAAATTCATTCTGCGAATGGTTATTTGCTTGATGAATTTTTGCGCGAAAGTTCCAATCAACGACACGATGACTATGGTGGCTCCATTGAAAATAGAACGCGGTTTCCCTTACAAGTGGTACAAGCCATTGTTGAAGCAATTGGTGCAGATAAAACTGGCATTCGTATTTCACCAGTTACCCCTGCAGGTGATGTGCATGATTTAGATCCACAGCCATTATTTGATTTTTATGTTGAGGCTTTGGCCGCTTATAATCTTGCTTTTATTCACGTGATTGAAGGGGCAACGGGGGGTGATAGAAATTATCAGGAGGCTTCTTATCCTTTTGATTATAAACATTTAAAACAGGTTTATCGTGATGCGGGCGGGCAGGGGGCTTGGATGGTCAATAATGGCTATACTGGTGATATGGCACAAGACGCTGTTCAATCAGGCTATGCCGATTTGGTCTCATTTGGCAAACCTTTCATAGCTAATCCTGATCTTGTTGAGCGTATTAAGCAAAAAGCACCGCTTAATAAGCTTGATGAAACAACGCTTTATGGCGGTGATGAAAAGGGTTACACAGATTATCCGACATTAAAATAAATTTTTAAAATCCAATGGTTTGCGTTTGATATAAATCACAAGCCATTGGATTATAGATTATAGATTATAGATTATAGATTATAGATGACCATGTTCTTAAGCTGTAATGTCAGCAAATCCTGCTTCTCCCACTTCGCTTCCATAGGCTAAGCGGTGACCATTTTGATCCCAATTTAATGCTGAAATGGCTCCTTTGCCTGGATGGCGCAATAAGACTTCCTTTGCATCGGCAAAACGAACAAATAAAATCATTCCATCATCATAACCGACAGCGACCATTTCTTCTTCTGGGTGGCAGGAAACACATGTGACCATGGCATTGGCTCGCTTACCAAGTTCGAGTGGAGCTTTGCCCATAGGGCCATCTTTCGATTGAAAAGGCCACACAATAGCAGCCATGGCACCTGATGTTGCGAGCCATTTTCCTTTGGTACTCCATGACCAGCTTTTTACTTTTGTTGGATAACCACTCATGCGTAAATGTTGATTATCGGATAAGCGCCAACCATGTAGGGCGTTTTCTTGCATGGCAGAAATAACAAAGCGATTATCTGGAGAAAAAGTTACAGCAAAATGCGCCCCTTTCCATGCAAGTTCAGTTGGCTCAACCTCTAAAGCTGGCCAATAGAGCGAAACGCCGTTATAACGTGCTATGGCTACACGCTGTCCCTTAGGGGCAAAGACTAATCCTTCAACACTACGTTCAAAATCATATTCACGCAAACCCATACCAATATCGACCCATGCTTTGCGCGATGATGCAAATGCATAAGAACCGTTGGAACCAGAAGCAATTGAGGTTATCCATTTTCGTTCACATTGCGCGAGCTGGTATGATGTGCCATCAAAGAGTGTTTTATAAACATAACCATCTTCACCACCTGTAAAAAGGGCTTGTTTATCATCGGATAAGGCGACGGATGCAATTCCATGATGTGCT
Organism: Bartonella tamiae Th239; assembly: GCF_000278275.1. Classification (GTDB taxonomy): domain Bacteria; phylum Pseudomonadota; class Alphaproteobacteria; order Rhizobiales; family Rhizobiaceae; genus Bartonella; species Bartonella tamiae. The sequence continues at coordinate 2,181,233 of NZ_JH725147.1, read as the reverse complement.
GCCAAAATAATAGTATCGCGACCAATGATTTGGATTTGCCCATTTGCAGTGACAAAATATGGCAGGTCATTGATAAAGCCCGCTGATAAACAGTGGCTATCAAGCTCAAGAGAAACAAGTGTTGGCATGAAACTTCACCTATACGCAATTTTCAAATTCAGTTTTTAACCGTTCACTATTGAGTTCCCGACCTATGAAAACAAGACGACTTTCTCGTTTTTCACCCTCTTTCCAAGGTTTTTGATGATCGCCTTCTAATATCATATGAACGCCTTGCACAACATAGCGTTCATCATCACCTTTAAAGGCAATGATTCCTTTTAAGCGTAAAATATTAGGGCCTTGTTGCTGTGTAAGATTTTGTATCCATGGGAAAAATTTTTGTGGATCAATTTCACCAGTACGTAATGATACAGAGGTCACTGTAATATCGTGTTGTGAATGACCATGATCGTGATTATGATGATGATCGTTATGGTCATGATGATGGTGTGCACAATCAGGACCGCAAATATGGTTGTCGTCATCGTGATCAAGAAAATGCGGGTCATTTTCTAGTGCACGTTGCAGATCAAAAGCGCCTTGATCAAGAATTTTTTCTAAGGCAATGTCAGCACGCTGTGTTTTGTAAATCATTGCACTAGGATTAATTGCACGAATAGTTGCTTCAACATCTAGGCGTTCTTTCTCACTCACAAGATCGGTTTTATTTAAAAGAACAACATCGGCAAAAGCAATTTGATCTTCTGCTTCACGGCTATCTTTTAAACGCAAGGGCAAATGTTTGGCATCCACCAATGCAATAACGGCATCAAGTTGGGTTTTTGCACGTACATCATCGTCCATGAAAAAGGTTTGTGCCACAGGGACAGGATCAGCCAGTCCAGTTGTTTCAACGATGATTGCATCAAAGCGACCCGGGCGTCTCATCAATCCTTCGACAACACGGATAAGATCACCTCGCACTGTGCAACAGATGCAACCATTATTCATTTCATAAATTTCTTCATCCGATTCAACAATCAGATCATTATCAATACCAATTTCTCCAAATTCATTCACAATGACAGCGTAGCGCTTGCCATGATTTTCACTCAAAACACGGTTGAGAAGGGTCGTTTTTCCTGAACCCAGATAGCCTGTCAATACAGTGACGGGGATTTTTGTGACTTTTGTTTCGCTCTCACTCATAATAGGGTCTTTCACATGGCTGATAAAAAAATGATAATTAGATATAAGTATTTATATAATTATTTTCTAGTTTATGGAGTGGTGCTCATCAAAGTGATGAAGATCAAATTGTGCCATATCTGAAAGTAATAGCTGAAAACCTTCAATAGCATGGTCAAAAATTTTTTTTCCTGCCTCATACGTTGCTTTTGAAGCATTGCCTGCAGCACCTTTTTTATTAAGATCACACATTTTCCACCCAAAAGCTTGCGGGCCATAAGCGCTCAAATAATGAAATTTTTTAATAAAATCGTCTTGATGATTATAAAAATTTTCGGCCTTTGTCATATCAACTTTATTTTTGGCAAGAAAAAGCATCAATGATGTTTCGATAAAACCAGCATGAATATCCAAATGGCGCTCATTGTCATCAATAAGACCATCAGGCAGTCCAAAACGTCCCCAACTTGTAGCGACAGCAAGTATAGGCAGCCGGCAACGCAATTCTGTGATCACAATATTTAATAATGCTGAATTGCCACCATGTGCATTTAAGAAAAGCAGTTTTTTATAGCCATTATCAAAATGCTTTAAACCAAGATTGATCCATTGATGTATTGCGTCATCAAATTTTAAACTTTGTGTTTTTGCTTCATCCATATGCTCAATTGAATATCCAATTGTTTCTACAGGAAAAGCGGTCAGCCTATTTTTAATATCACAATGCTGAGCCAAATGCTGCGCGAAAGCTTCTGCAATAATCGCATCGGTTTCAAAGGGTAAGTGTTGTCCGTGGTATTCGTAGGCACCAAGTGGGATGATGCCGATTTTTTCCTTTGCCATTGTCATAAGGCAATCCTTTAAAAATAAGTTTAAATTGGTTATTCACAACTTTTCTATTTTGCAAACCCTTTGTTGAAAAGCAATCTTTTGCACGAAATCACCGAATCTGCTTGATTAAACGATAAGAACACGATCTTTAAGTTCTTACATGGTCTTCGGGGAGACAAATGATATGACTAAAAATGAACGACAAGATTTAACAGAGCTTATTCAATCGACTGCCGGAATCATCCGAAAATCTCTAGCGCAACGCCTTTATGATTATGGGCTTTATGCAGGGCAGGATCGGGTTATTTTGGCTCTTGCAGCACAAGATGGTCAATCTCCCAGTGTATTGGCAAAGAGGCTGGGAATAAAACCGCCAACTGTCACCAAAACCATTGCGCGATTACAAGAACAAGGCTTCGTTATAAAGCGTTATTGTCATAAAGATCAGCGTTTGCTTTATGTTTTTTTAACAAAAAATGGACGCAATGTTGTTAAAATTATTGAAAAGGCGCTTTATGATACTGAACGTGATGCGCTGAGCGGTATTCATGATTCAGAAAAAAAAAACATTGAACATGTTCTTATCCGCATTCGTCATAATTTATCAAATGACTGTATAAGTTTTGATAGTCCTTCATAAATTCAGGATCTTTAGTGATAAGATATTGATTTTATAATAAAAAATTTTATGAGACATTTATGAAACTTTAAAAAAACACTTTTAAGCATTCATTGATTATGGATATGTCTTGATAAATGAAACACATAGGGCTTTAGTATCGTCTATAAGCATGTTAAAAATAGTGTGAGAGGCAAAAGTGCGTGGCGCAAAAAATTAAACTTTCAACCATTGCTGAAGCCTTAGATGTATCAACCGCAACGGTTTCGCTTGCACTGAGAGGCAGTTCTTTTGTTGCTGAGCCAACGCGGGAAAAAGTACAAAACTATGCTCGTCAAATAGGCTATATATATAACCGCCGTGCAGCAAGTTTGCGCACAGCACGCACCGGAATTGTCGGTGTTGTTGTGCACGATATTATGAATCCTTTCTTTGCTGAAATATTACGTTCAATTGAAATAGAATTGGATCGCTCAGGCCAAACTTTCATTCTTTCCAATCATTATGATCAAGTTGATAAGCAAAAAAACTTTATAGAAACATTGTTACAATTGGGTGCAGATGGTGTGATTATGTCACCAGCTATAGGAACACCTGCTACAGATATAGAAATGGCATCTAATAATGGATTACCTGTGGTTTTTGTCGCTCGCCATGTTGATGGTGTGGATGCACCTGTTTTTAGAGGTGATGATGCTTATGGCATTTCACTTGCCACTAACCATCTTATTTCTCTTGGGCATAAACGAATAGCAATGGTGGGGGGCACAGATTACACATCAACAGGTAGAGAACGATATGAAGGATATTTACACGCTATGCAACGGGCGGGTCTTAAGGTGGCGCGAGAATGGCGTATTGAAGGACCACGCACAAAACAAGCAGGATTTGAAATTGTACCGCAATTTTTAGCTTTAATTGATAAACCGACAGCTGCCGTTTGTTTTAACGATTTGACAGCCATAGGCATGATGAACGGTATTGCAAGAGCTGGCTTTATCACTGGCGAAGATATTTCTGTTACAGGCTATGATGACCTTGAAGAAGCAGCAATTGCCACGCCTGCCTTAACAACGGTTTGGAATGGACAAAGAGAAGTAGGCAGACGTGCAGCTCGCGCCCTTTTGGATCTGCTTAACGGGGTTGAGATTGAAAATAAACATGACCTTATCAAACCCGAGTTACATATTCGCCAATCAACAGGAAAAGTGAAAGAGCGATAATTTTTGAACTGTCGTTTAGGGCTTTTCTTAAAGATGAAATAAATGTTTATTTTGGGCTTTATTCTTTTAAGATAAAATAAGTTAAGCGTTGAGACGCAGTTTGTGATGGCAGTAAACGGCTTTTCCAAAGGCTTCAAATATTTTGCGTGATGAGGTGTCTGTTTCAGCCCAATATTCGGGGTGCCATTGTAATCCTAGTGCGAAATTTTGTGTGTTTTTGACACGAACTGCCTCAATCGTTCCATCTGGCGCTGTTGCTTCGGCAATCAAACGTGGGGCAAGCTGCTCAATACCTTGTTGATGAACAGAATTAACTAAAATAGTGTCCTCACCAAGAATTGTGGCAAGGCAACCTTCATGATTGATATGAACCGTTTGATGAATGGCAAATTTTTGATCATTATCTGTTGTTTGGGTGGCACGATGGTCTATTTTGCCTTCAATCTCTTGAAGTGCAGCTGATAGTGTTCCCCCAAGAGCGACATTAAGCTCTTGAAGTCCACGACAAATTGCTAAAAGAGGCAATTGACGTTCGATCGTTGCACGGATAAGAGCCAATGAAGCGTTATCTCGTGAAGGATCAAAAGGTTCATGTTGAGCGGTAGATTTTTGACCGTAATGATGAGGTTCTATATTGGACTTAGCACCTGTAATTAAGACACCATCAACACAATTAAGAATTGAAGATAAATCGGCGATATTGCCAATTGAAGGAACAATAACAGGCGTCACTTTAGCAACATTTTGCGCCGCTTTTATGTATTGCTCGGGTGCTGCATGCCAAATATAGCCATCAAAAAAAGGACAATCGGCAGGAAGGGCAATGAGAGGTTTAGAAGCTAATGTCATTTATATATCGTGATCACAGTAAAGAAGGATGTTTTATGTTCGTTAAATATATAACAAATGTCAATCATCCATTTTATATCTAATAAACTCTATTGAAAGTCGCATTAAATAATGGTTTTTTTAATAATTTTCAAAATAAAAATACGTCATTATTTTCTAAACAAAGAGAAAGTGAAAACAGTTGTTTTGACAAAAAAGATTAAGAATTATTGATAGTGCAAAAATCTTCTGGATCCCTACCATTAATTGGCGAGATCATTCGTCTTTTGATGCATTATCGATCACATTTTTGGCATATTGTTGCTTTTGCACTTTTTTATATAAAATCTATTCTAGCGCCATTGAGCAGACAGTGAAACCTTAAATCATAAAACGTGATTGAGTATTTCAGGCAAAAGAATGAATGTCTATGCTGTCGCAAGCACCAAAATATGCAAAGATTTGCTTTGTTAAGCTACGGTTATTTCCCTTTTTTTCTGCTCACAGCTTCATGGGCTGTCTTTAGTTTATTTTGCTGGATGCTGTTTTTAAAAGACCATGATGTTTTAGCAAGCTGTATAGATCCTTTTTTTAGCACGCTCGTAGTTTTTTATTTGGCTATTTATGGGCTGTGATTGCTGTTTTTTTTAATGGCTGTTCCTATTGGACAGGGCGTACACCTATTATTGGTTGTTCTTTGAATTATCTGGTGGGTTGTTATGGTTTTATCGCTTTAATTGTCTGCAACATTTGTTATAGTTTTTTCATGTGTTTTAATATGTGTAATGGGACGAGAAATTATTTCTAGACAAAATAAGCGTAACATTAAAATTCTTGTTCTTTTTTCGATGTTATTTTTTGCAAATATATTTTTTGACCATAAAGCATTGAATGGTAATGTTGCAGCAGACGGTTATGGTGCCCGCTGGGCATTGACTGATGCATTTTTTTTATTGCTGACATAGGTGGACGGATTATCTCAATTTTAACAAAAAACTGGTTGGTTTAACATAATCAGGAAAATTTTCCTGCTCCTTTTTATATTTGATAAAATCACGCTTATTTTAAAAGCCATAACATTAGTGCTTTGGCTTTTAATTCCGCAATCTTACAGTGTATCTTTGTGATGTTTTTAGACTGGATTGGCTAATCTTTATCGCCTTTGTCGTTGACGCGGTTGGTTAGCATTAACAGAACCACTGGTTTGGATTTTACATGTCACGTTTCTTTTTATTCCCTTAGGCTTTATTGCATCAGCTCACAATGGATTAAATATTATAGACGGTGGAAGAGCAACAGTTCAACATTCATAGATAGCAGGTGGGTATTAGTATGATGACAATTGCCTAGATAATGCGTGCAAGTCTTGGACATGCAGGCTGTGCGTTGACTATCTCTTGGCTTGTTGTTCTTGTCTATGGCAGTTTCTTTTTTCTGTTTGGTTGGCGCATAAGTGGTGGTCTGGCCGATAGAAATGTCATACTTTTGGATATATCTGGTCTTTTATGGATTTTAGTCTTTTGTGGCTTTGTTTTGCTCTATTGGAATATTTTAACAAAGCCGCGATTATAGAAAAACTTTAAAAATGCGTTTTTCACAATTCAACCGTAAATCAATTTGTCTTGTTTTCTACGTAATCGTACTATCCATTGCTCTTCATTAATATCGACATTGTCTTGTGTAATAAGTTCATTTTTTTTAATGGGCGCCGTGACAGTCGCGCCTTCTAATAATCCACATGGAATAGCACCTTTTTTGCGCGCTTGATCTATAGGCATCGTCCATGCACGATAGGTATAAAGACCAATAAAATCAAGTTTTTCACCAGTCTGAAGGTCCTTTTTGGCAACGGCACAAACCTCTGCCACAGGGCGCTTTAAGGGAACCATATCTGGTTTATTATATAGCATAACACGAGCGCATGTGAGTGGGACTTCCATCGCTGTGAGATGATAAGGTCGATGAAAGGTAAAATAGGGTCCTTCACCTATTTTTAAATCTTCCATACGTTCGCGAATACGGGGATGACGCATTTCAGCAACCACAAAAACTCCGGGAGATACACCTTTACCAATGGAATAATCGACAACACCTGAACGGCTTAAAATGCCACCATCTTCTTTTGGTATTAAAACTTTATTCAAACAGTTAATATCCGCCTTTGGCCCATGCATGCCTTCACAATCGGGAACCAATCCTGTGGCATTTGCAATGGCTGTCATTTCTACCATTGTTTTTGAGCCATCAATAAATTCTACCAGCATGCGCACATTCATATCACGTCGGGCAGCTTCATCTTCATAATCATCAGGTGTCGCATCAAAAATTAAAGGATTATTCTTACCTTTACCTGCCGCGATGATTTTGTGACCTAATGCTGAAACAAATTCTATAAGCTCCATACATGATGATGGTTCATCGCCTGCACCTAATGTATAAATTAAGCCTTTTTTATCGGCTTCATATTTTAAATAAGGACCGATTGTTACATCGGCTTCAACATTCATCATGACAAGATGTTTATTGTTTTGTAGTGCTTTATAACCAATTTCTGCGCCCGCTTCTGGGTAACCTGTTGCATCCACAATAATGTCAATAAGCTCATTTTGAAGTAAAAGATCCAGATCATCTGTTGCTGCAATTTTACCATTTTCTATTGCAGTCGTCATTGCACGTGCATTGTGTGCTTCATTGACATGACCTTTTTCTTGATAAGCGGTTTCAGCAGCTTTTATAACACGTGAGGGCGTGCGTGTTGCTACAGCAGCAACTTCTATCCCATCCATTTGTGCAACACCTGATAATAAATCAGTGCCCATTTCGCCACAGCCGACAAGGCCTATTCGAATGGGATTGCAGTTTTCCTGTCGTCGTTTGAGATCTCGCGCTAAACCTGTTAAAGCCACATTGCTTGTCATAGAAATCTCCACGAAGTTAAATTTTGTCAAAAGACAAAGAGTTCATTTTATAGAATGTCTCTACATTATGTGCTCATTATTGCTCTAAAGAAGCGAACGTTAAATTGCAACAAGTGCATTATATTGGTTTATGATATAAAACCTATTCATTTTTCCAGCATAATTTATTTCACGTTTTTAATGCGCATATGACATTTAAGGATTTCATTATAGTCTCATTCGATAAAAAAAGGTTTTTCAAAATTAAAAAAAACTTTACCATCTGATATGAAAAAAAGCCTTTTTATGCGCTTTAGAATGCACAATAAAATCTATTGGACCGATTTTATTGTGCATAATTTTTATGCCAATATAAAAATCAAAGATTTCAAAAAAATATTATACCATGAGGTCTATAATGCTATGGATGCCTATTGGTTTGTATTTGGCTATACTCGTTTCCAAAAGGTATGGGTTATAATAAAATATCAGCCAAATTCTTGTATGTTCTTTTTAAAGAATGGCTTAATAGACCACCCTTATTTTATAGTTTTATTCAAAAAAGGCTGCTTCATTTTCTTAAGAAAGCAGCCTTAAAATTTAATAATTTGTAAGAGGTGGACACGAACAGATCAAATTTCGATCACCTGATACATTATCAATGCGAGAAACAGGAGGCCAATATTTTTGTGTAGGATCACTCTTTTGATCAGGAAATGCTGCAACTTGTCGTGAATAGGGATGCTCCCAATTATCAACCAGTGTGTCTGCCAATGTATGAGGAGCATTGATCAGTGGATTGTCATTTTCTGGCCAACCGCCAGCACCCACTTTTTGGGCTTCTTGCGCAATAGAAAGAAGTGCATCACATAAGCGATCAATTTCAGATTTTGGTTCCGATTCTGTTGGTTCAACCATTAAAGTTCCAGCTACAGGAAATGACATAGTCGGTGCATGAAAGCCATAATCAATGAGACGTTTTGCAATGTCGTCAACACTTATTCCATATTGATCTTTCAAAAGACGGGTGTCAACAATACATTCATGTGCAACACGCCCTTGTTTGCCTTTGTAAAGAATAGGATAGGCTTGAGAAACAATATAGGCAATATAATTTGCATTTAAAATAGCCATTTGGGTTGCTTGCTTTAAGCCATCAGGTCCCATCATGCGAATATACATCCATGTAATCACCAAGATAGATGCACTGCCATAGGGCGCTGCAGAAACTGCATAATCACTGTCACACTGATCATGCCCTGGCAGGAAAGCTTCCAAATGTTTGGCAACCCCAATGGGACCTACGCCTGGTCCTCCACCGCCATGTGGAATGGCGAAAGTTTTGTGCAAATTCATATGGCAGACATCTGCACCAATATCTGCAGGTCGTGCCAAGCCAACAAGTGCATTGAGATTTGCACCATCAAAATAAACCTGCCCACCATTATCATGAATAATGGTACAGATTTCTTTAATGCTTTCTTCGTAAACACCATGAGTCGAGGGATAAGTAATCATAAAGGCAGAAAGATCTTGTTTGTGCTTGTGCGCTTTATCTCTAAGATCTGTGACATCAACATCACCGTCTTCCAAACATTTTACAACCACCACATCCATGCCTGCCATATGCGCTGATGCAGGATTTGTGCCATGTGCTGATGCTGGAATTAAACAAATCTTACGATGATGCTCGCCACGTGATTCATGATAACGCCGAATAGCTAAAAGACCGGCATATTCGCCTTGCGCTCCAGAATTGGGTTGAAAGGACACTGCGGCAAAACCTGTAATTTCGCAAAGCCATGCTTTTAATTGCATCATCATGGTTTGATAACCTGCGCTATCGCTTTTTGGCGAAAAGGGATGAAGACTGGCTACTGATGCCCAGCTGACGGGAAGCATTTCGGCGGCCGCATTCAACTTCATTGTACACGAACCAAGGGGTATCATCGTGCGATCAAGCGCTAAATCCTTATCAGCCAAGCGTCGTAAAAACCGCATCATTTCTGTTTCTGATTGGACAGCGTGAAAAAAAGGCTGACTTAAAAAGGAACGATCTCGCTCATTACCCATTAAATGTTTTTGAGCCTTATCAGGAAGCTGAGCATCAAACATTTCAGCCAAAGCTTTGGCATCGTCTTCATTGGAAAGTTCATCAAAATTAATCGCAATATGATCGTTGTCAAGACATCGAATTAAGCGACCTTTTTGCCTTGCTTTATTGACATATTCTTCGGCTTTATCCGTAACGCGTATGGTTACACAATCAAAAAAAGCATTGCCAATCACTTCATACTTTGCAGCCTTCAAACCTTCGGCAAATCGTGCTGTAAGATGATGGATGCGTTGTGCAATAGCTTGTAATCCTTTAGGACCATGCCAAATGGCATAGGCTGTCGCCATATTTGCTAGCAAGGCTTGCGCTGTACAAATATTTGATGTTGCTTTATCCCGACGAATATGCTGTTCACGAGTTTGTAATGCCAGACGAAATCCTGTTCGTCCTTTAGTATCGATAGATTGACCAACAATACGCCCAGGGATCAAACGAGTTAAAGCGTCATTCACGGCCAAATAACCTGCATGGGGGCCTCCAAAGCCCATAGGAACACCATAACGTTGCATTGAACCCACAACGATATCTGCCCCCCATTTAGCAGGAGCTTCCATAAGTGTTAAAGCTAATGGATCAGCCGCAACGATAATTAATGCGCCTTCAGCCTTTGCTTGTTTGATGATTTCGCTATAATCAATAAATTGCCCCTTTGTATCAGGCCATGATAATACAATTGCGGCTGTCTCTTTATCAATTGTGCCATTTTTTACGATTTCAAAACCCTGGCTTTGCGCACGTGTATGCGCAACTTCCAAGAGTTGTGGATGCACTTCGCTTATCATAGAAATTTGTGTTTTTTTATTGCGTGAAAAGCGCACCGCAATACTATTGGCTTCCGCCAATGCTGTTGCTTCATCAAGAAGAGAGGCCGCAGCAATTGGCAATCCAGTTAATTCGGCAACCAATGTTTGAAAATTAAACAATAATTCAAGCCGTCCTTGACTAATTTCAGCTTGATAAGGCGTGTATGCTGTGTACCACGCAGGATTTTCAAACAAATTACGCAAAATAACAGGTGGAACAAAAGTTCCATGATAGCCTTGCCCTATAAAGCTTTTATGCAGGTGATTGTGATCCATGATTTGGCGCAATTCTTCCAATGCTTCTGCCTCGCTTGCTGCTTTTGGCAAATCAAGTCCGCGGTCAAAACGAATAGAGTGAGGAACAGCTTGTTCTACCAACTCCTCTAATGAAGAGACCGAAAGCTTATCGAGCATTTCTTTAGTGTCTTCATGGCGCGGACCAATATGGCGTGAAGAAAAAGGAAGGTCTTGCATTATATTATCCTATTAGTGTTTTATAAGCTGTGGCATCCATGAGACCATTTAATTGGGTTTCATCGCTTAATTTCATCTTCCAAAGCCACCCTTCTTTTTCAGCTTTTTGATTCACAAGTGCTGGATCTGTCGTTAAATCTTCGTTGATTTCGTTCACGTCTCCATCAACAGGCGCATAAACATCTGAAGCCGCCTTCACAGATTCAACGACAGCCACACTGTCACCTTTGGTCACTTTTTGACCAACTTCTGGTAATTCCACAAAAACGAGATCCCCCAATTGTTCTTGTGCATGATTGGTGATCCCTACGGTTGCAATGCCGTTATCAACACTGATCCATTCGTGATCTTCAGTAAAATACAAATCAGCCATTATGTTATCCTTTAAAATAGCGATGTTCGATAAAAGGAAGAGAGTGAACAGAAATTTCAATGTCTTTTCCGCGCACTTTCGTGAAAAGTTTTGTGCCATTTTCAACAAATTGCGTTTCAACATAGCCCATAGCAACAGGAGCATTGTAAGAAGGACCAAAACCACCAGAGGTGATATGACCAATCTTTTTCCCACTATGATCAAACAGATCTGCACCACTGCGTACAGGTTGACGTGTTTCAGGCTTTAAGCCTATACGCTGTGTTGTAGTACCGTGTGACAGAGTGCCTAAAAAAGCTTGGGCCCCCACAAATGCTGCTTTTTCACGCACGGATTTGGAAACAGCCCAAGTGATTTTCGCTTCAATAGGCGTTGTGTTTACTGTAATATCATTGCCATGCAAACAAAGTCCCGCTTCCAGTCTTAAACTATCACGAGCCGCAAGACCAATCCATTCGACACGCGGATCGGCGACGATTTTTTCTGCCAAATTCACAGCATCTTGTTCTGGTAAAGCTATTTCAAAACCATCTTCACCCGTATAGCCAGACCGTGTCATGAACCAGTCTTTTTGTGGTTCAAAACCTTGCATGAAGGTGAGATCAGTGCCAGCCATGTTAAGATCAGCAATAATGTTTTTAGCTGCTGGGCCTTGTAGTGCTAAAAATACGCGATCAAGTGGCTCCAAGTGACAATCAAAATTGGTTGCTCGTTTTTGAAGCTCTTCAATATCAACTTGTGCGTTGCCTGCATTCGCAACAATCATAAAGCGCGTTTGACCTAGGCGCGTAACGATGAGATCATCTATTATGCCAGCATTTTCATTTAATAAATAATTGTATCGCGATTGCCCTTCCTTGAGGGCATGTGCATCAATAGGCAATGCATAATTTAAAAAATCAGCGGCTCCTGACCCTTCAACACAAATTAATTTCATATGAGAAATATCGAAAAGACCGGCCTGTGCCCGTGTGTGTAGGTGTTCTTTCATGACGCCAAGTGGATAGGTCAGAGGCATATTCCAGCCTGCAAAAGCACCAAATTTCGCTCCCGCTTTTTCGTGTAAATCATGCAATGGTAGATGTTTTAAATTTTTTTGATAATCAACCATAATAACTCCCAAATTGCGCCTATATCCGCCTAAAGCGGTCTATGAACGCCCCTCTGTCTGATGCCTGAGAGACTCGTGACAACATCCACTTACACCTTCGGCGCGGGCTTTTCCCGACTTTCCAGAGTTGTTTTTTCCTTTTTACGGTTCCTTATGCCTGAGAGATTATGGGCAGTTTTCCCCTTCGGCGGCAGCAACACGGTTGAAGTGTTTCCACGCTCTCCCGCAAAAAGATGAAAAAGAAGTCAAATCTTTCCCAAACATTTTTCAATCTCTAAACGAAGATATAAAAAAAGTCATCTTTTTATTTTTCTTTAGGCCTATAAATAATGCATTCTCCACAACAAGACTAAGGCCATTTCATTTTGTGGAGATGCTATGAGAACAATTTTTAATAATGAGAAGAAATGACACAGGAAATATGGATATTTTTAAGATGGCTCAAAACAGTTATCAACAAAATTTCTCATATCTAAAGAACACATAAACAGCTTCATGCTGCATTGTCAAAAAAACAAAGAATGAGGATATATCATCCATTTTTAGTTTCTTTTTTTGTCTTAAAAATTTGACGGGATCTTTTCAGCAAAACTACCTGTGTTTTTAAAATTATTCTTATTGGTTTTTATTTTTTTCTGTTTGTTCTTGAACCAACTTACTAGGATTTTTATTGATTTTTTGTGCGCAATAAAAGCCAATAGTTGTCGCACAAAGGCATAAAACAACAGAAAGAAAAATATTCAAAATGCCTCGAATAAAGGCCCCTTCGCGCAATAGTTCAATGCTTTGTAGGCTGAAAGATGAAAAGGTTGTAAAGCCACCGCATAGTCCCACAAGCACAAAGAGACGGAGATTTTCAGACATTGGAAATTTAGCACCAACAATGGAGAGTGCACCAAAAAACGCAATAATGAAGGAGCCGATAATATTGATAACAATCGTTCCTACAGGTAGGTTTTTACTGAGACCTGCCATTGCAAGACCAAGCCAAAATCGTCCAATACTTCCAATTGCTCCGCCAAGAGCGACATATAATGTTGCTGTCATAATTATCTCCTAAGCGTTTTTTATCTCATCATGCTTTTCTTGTCACTCTTTAGGGTTTTCACTTTTGAGTAGTTTCAGTATAGTTTACGAAGATATGAGACAAAACAATACTTTGTGAAATAAAATGCACGAAAATAAAATGCGAAAAGATCCACAGCCTTTGTTCGATTTTTTAAATAAGTTAGAAATTGTTGTTACAACACATTATCATGAAGCACTGTTTAAAGTGAGTGAGGGGGAGCAGATCAAAGCTAAAATATCTGGCGGTCATACCAAAAAATTTTTTTTAAAAGACAAAAAAGGGCAGTATTTTTTAGTGATTTTAGAAGATTATGCTTTAGTTGATCTTAAGCAGCTGCATAAAATTATTGGTGCATCGGGTCGTCTTTCCTTTGGTAGCGCAGAAAAATTATCGCAATATTTGGGTTTATATCCTGGAGCTGTTAGTGTTTTTGGCTTGTTAAATGATAAAGAAAATCACGTGAGACTTATTCTTGATAAGGATTTGATGCAAAACATTTACATTAATTGTCATCCTTTAACGAATGAAGCTACAACATCAATCCATCGCGATGATTTGTTAAAATTTGTTGAAGCAACTCATCACGATGTAAGAATACTTCATATTTCCCAAAATCAAGGGTTGAATTAATATTTATAAAACACGACTTTGACTTTATTGTGTGTGAATTTTGCTGAGATGCAATCAAAATGATACGGTTAAATTGACAGGAAAAATAATGAGCGATAATCCTTTTGTACCATCAGACGGACAAATGACGGGCAATGTTAACTTGGATGCTTTAAGTTTACAAAGCAATGAAACGTTTATTAAAGAAACATCGACGGCTCAGTTTCAAAATGATGTTATTGCTGAATCAAAAAAACAACCCGTTTTGGTTGATTTTTGGGCGCCATGGTGTGGGCCTTGCAAACAATTGGGGCCTATTATTGAAAAGGCTGTAAGAAATGCCAAAGGTGCGGTCAAATTAGTTAAAATGAATATTGATGACCACCCTGCAATAGCTGGACAGATGGGAATACAATCGATTCCTGCTGTTATTGCTTTTGTTGATGGTCAAGCTGTTGATGGATTTATGGGCGCCAAACCCGAAAGTGAAGTGAAAGCCTTTATTGCAAAACTTGCAGGAAATGAAAAAGAAGAGGCCATTGTCGCTGCATTAGAGGCAGCAAACCAGATGGTTGAAAGTGGTGATAAAACACAAGCCGCAGATTTATTTGCTCGCATATTACAACAAGCCCCAGAGACGATCGGTGCGATTGCGGGTCTTGCTGATATTATGGTTGAAACAGGCGAAAGTAAACAGGCTCAAGACCTCATAGCTACAGCTCCTCAAGATAAGGCTGATGATCCACTTTTACGTGCCGTTGAAGCAAAAATTGCTTTAAAAGAACTAACAATACATTTGGGTGATCCAGAAGAGTTGAAAAAACAAATTTTACAAGATCCGAATAATTATCAAGCTCTCTATGATCTTGCATTAATACATCAAGCGCATAATGAACGTATGGAAGCTGCTGATTTGCTTTTATCGATTATTAAAAAGGATCGTCAGTGGAATGATGATGGCGCACGCAAGCAGTTATTGCAACTGTTTGAAGCTTGGGGTCCAATGGATACAGCAACCATTTATGCACGACGGACATTATCCTCTTTATTATTTTCTTGAAAAAGAAATGAATAAAAATAAATTATAATAAAATATGATAGGGTTCATAAACCATAATAATTTTTTGAGATGAACGAGTAGGAATGCTATGAAATCTGGAAATGCGCATTATAATAGCGTAACTGATTTACCTGAAGAAATTGCCCTTTTTCCACTGGAAGGTGTGGTTCTTTTGCCGGGTGGCTATTTGCCTTTAACTGTTTTTGAGCCTCGTTATCTTGAAATGGTTGAAGATGTTATGAGTCATAATAAGCTTATCGGAATTATTCAACCTTTAGAAGAAAACACCATAGATGAGCAAAAACCACAGCTTTTTGCAACAGGATGCATTGGACGCATAACAACATATAGTGAAAACGGTGACGGGCGATTATTAATCGGCTTGCAAGGCGTGTGCCGATTTCAACTTTTAAAGGAAAGAGACACACAAAAATCTTATAGAATTGCCAAAATTCTACCAGAAATCTACGACCTTTTTGACCGTGAAAACGGCGATGATATTAATCGAGAAGAGCTTTTAAGCACTTTTGAAGAATTTTTACATGCCAATCAACTCGATGCTGATTGGGATAGTATTACGGAAGCGCCAACGCAAACGTTGGTGAATGCTTTATCTATTATTGCACCGTTTGGAGCTGCTGAAAAACAGGCTCTTTTAGAAGCACCTGATGTAAAAACGCGTGCGCAAACATTGATTGCTTTAACAGAACGTTCTCTCATGGTTCAAAATGGTGATGACATAGCGCTCAACTAAAGGTTGGAACTTTTTATGACACATATGACAGACCCAAAATTATTGGAACTTCTGGTTTGTCCCATTACAGGAACGACATTGCATTATAGTGCCAAATCTCAGGAACTTATATCGTTAAAAGCGCGTGTTGCTTTTCCTATTCGTGATGGTATTCCCATTATGCTTGCTTCTGAAGCACGCCAGTTGAATGAAAATGAAATTTAATACTTTCTTATGGTTTCGCTTTTCAAAGAGCATGCTATAAGGGTAGTAATAGGTGTTCTTTTCCTTTTTGTTCAATGCCTAAATTTTGAGCAAAATAGTTGCAATGAATGCGCGTTTTATGCGTTTGACATGTTTTAATAAAGGGGCAAAATATTCATGGCATCCAGAAAACTTTTTCTTCTACCCGGTGATGGTATTGGCATTGAAATCATGGCAGAAGTGCAAAAAATTATTTCTTATTTAAATGATGAGCTCGGTCTTGATTTTGAATGTGAAGAAGGTCTTGTTGGGGGCTCTGCTTACGATAGCCATAAAAAGGCGATTTCAGAAGATGATATGGCGCGCGCAATGGCCGCAGATGCCGTTTTATTTGGTGCGGTTGGTGGGCCAAAATGGAATGATGTTGCTTATGAAGATAGACCTGAAGCAGGTCTTTTACGTTTGCGTAAAGAATTGCAACTTTTTGCGAATTTACGTCCAGCCATTTGCTACAAAGCTCTTGCTTCGTCATCATCTCTTAAGCCCGAATTGGTTGAGGGTCTTGATATTTTAATTGTGCGTGAACTTACGGGTGGTGTTTATTTTGGTGAACCAAAAGAAATCATTGATCTTGGCGATGGACAAAAAAGAGCAATAGATACGCAAATTTACGATACTTATGAAATTGAGCGCATTGCCGCGGTCGCTTTTGATCTTGCCAAAACACGAAAAAATAAAGTCACATCGATGGAAAAACATAATGTGATGAAATCAGGGGTGCTTTGGCGTGATGTGGTGAATGAAGTGCATAAAAGGGATTATTTAGACGTCACACTTGATCATATGCTTGCGGATTCTGGCGCCATGCAAATTGTTCGCGCACCAAAACAATTTGATGTTATCGTTACAGATAATCTTTTTGGTGATCTTTTATCCGATATTGCTGCCATGCTTACGGGTTCTCTTGGCATGTTGCCATCAGCCTCTTTAGGCGCACAAAATAAAGCGAATGGGACGCGCAAAGCGATGTATGAGCCCGTTCACGGTTCTGCTCCCGATATTGCAGGACAAGGTATTGCCAATCCTATTGCAATGATTGCCTCTTTGGCAATGTGCCTTCGTTATTCATTTTTGATGAATGCCGAAGCTGATCGTTTGGAATGTGCGATTGCAAGTGTTTTGGATGATGGTTTACGAACGCCAGATATTTACGCCCATGGCATGACCAAAGTCTCCACCAGTGCAATGGGTGATGCGATTTTAGAAAAATTCAAAACAATTTCTCTTTAACGGAGGTTTATATAGTTTGATTTTTTTTTGAATAACGTTTTATTTTTCAATGTAGGAAAAACGATGCGATCACTCTTTAACTATTCAAAGAGTGTTTTGAGAATTATTGTAAAATGCGTTTTCTGTTTATTGACTTGATCATAAAAACGATTAAAAATAGAGCTAATTAGGAGTGTGACATGCATATTTATGCCAACGAAATGCACAGAAAATACCATCATCTTAAAGATGTTTTTTCGGTGCTTGGCAATTTAAAGCAGGTTGATAACTTCAAATATAAAACACTAAAAACGCGTTAAGACTTCTTGGCCAACTTACCCTCTCCTGGGTTCGGCCCAGGAAACAAACACCAAAATTGGTAATGATATAAAGGGAGAGCAACAGGAGTTAAATGATGGGTTTTAAGGTTGCAGTTGTTGGCGCAACAGGAAATGTCGGGCGCGAAATGCTCAACATTCTTGAAGAACGTGGTTTTCCAGCTGATGAAGTTGTGCCATTGGCATCACGTCGGTCACTAGGGACAGAAGTTTCTTATGGTGACAAAACCTTAAAAGTCAAAGTTTTGGATACGTATGATTTTTCTGATACGGATATTTGCCTCATGTCAGCTGGAGGCAGTATCGCTAAAGAGTGGGCACCTAAAATCGGTGCTGCAGGTTGTGTCGTCATTGATAATTCTTCTGCATGGCGTTATGAAGCTAATATTCCGCTCATCGTTCCAGAAGTTAATCCAGAGGCTATTGATGGCTTTAAAAAGCGCAACATTATAGCAAATCCAAATTGTTCGACGGCTCAGCTTCTTTTGGCATTGAAGCCTTTACATGACGCCGCCACTATTTCACGCGTTGTTGTTTCCACATATCAGTCTGTGTCGGGTGCTGGAAAAGAAGGCATGGATGAGCTTTTCGAGCAATCGCGTGCAGTTTTTGTTGCTGATCCCATTAGTGTTAAAAAATTTACAAAACGTATTGCTTTTAATGTTATCCCCCATATCGATACATTTATGGAAGATGGCTATACAAAAGAAGAATGGAAAATGATGGCGGAAACAAAAAAAATGTTGGATCCTAAAATCAAGCTTTCTGCTACATGTGTGAGGGTTCCTGTTTTTATTGGCCATGGTGAAGCTGTTAATGTTGAATTTGTAAAACCAATTTCAGCGCATGAAGCGCGTGAAATACTACGCAATGCACCAGGTTGCCAAGTCATTGATAAACGTGAAGATGGTGGCTATATGACGCCTTACGAATGTGCTGGCGATGACGATACATTTATCAGCCGTATTAGGGAAGATATTACTGTCGAAAATGGTCTTTCGTTTTGGGTTGTATCAGATAATTTACGTAAAGGAGCAGCTTTGAATGCCATCCAAATTGCTGAATTGTTGATTGCGCGTAACCTTATTATTCCTCATAGTGCACACTAAACATTTGATAAAATGTGGGAGTAAAAAGAAGGGCACTCTTTTAAATTATCGCAAAAAAAGTGACTAAGATTTTTTTACCTTAGTCACTGAAATTTTTTATTGATGTGTCACACTATAAAGTTTATTAAAATTGTGGTTTATTGATTTTATCTGTACTTTTTATTGAGACTGATTCAAATTTTTACATTTTTTTATAAAAAATGTGTCATTGTATCAGAGTATCTATATCAAAGTTTTTATTGCGCTGTTTTTAAATCAATTTCCCTTATTCTCATTATAATGGTCACCTTATTATATATGGCTCAATAACGCACAATGTCATAACGGGTTTCGTTACGGTAAAAGTTATGATTATTCACATCTTGTGGAAAGAGCGGATTATAAGCATTGACCTTATGTGAAATTCCGTCTGATACTTGTACGACGCCCGGCGTTGAAGTTGGACGAACAACTTTGACTTGTTCATTTGCTGCAGGTGCGACCAATCGCATTGGATTTATTTTTTCAAGCGAATTGACCAAAACTGCATTTTGTCGCGTTGACGGATCTTCTACAACAACGCCGCGAGTTGCTGCAACATAACGTGCGCTTGATTGAGGAACAATCGCCACATGGGTTGGGCGTACAACTTTATAAGATGCTGTTACAACTGGTACGGCGGCAACATTCACAGGGTTAAGATAACGCGCTGAAGACCAGCCATTTACGCCGTTATAATTGACAGAACACCATGCACGGTTGGCCAAGCATCCGTTAATATCCACAGCTCCACCATGCGGTATTGTTGTTGCTACTGCATGCGCAGTTGATGGTCCTGTACGCAAATTGAGATTTCCTGTTGTAACTCCAGATGCAGCCATTGCGCCTGTCGTAAATACTACACTTGTAACTGCCATAACAGATGATAGAAACATTTTTTTTAACATAACTTTTCCCTTCATATTTTGTGCTCTCTTTATTTATTTTTGTTGAGAGATCTCACATCCATTGGTTTATTCGTTTATTTTCAGACTATTTAAAAAGATATTGCATGGTAAATGCTGAAGATGAAGCCATCTCTTTAAATCTTCGTATCACAGAGACTCATTCTTAAAATTTGCCTCTTTAGTGAACCTTTTCGGGTCCTTATCCCTCAAATATTATCCTTTGATACCAAAAGATAATTCTTGGCGGTTCACTTTCATAAATCTTGAGATTTCTATTGGTTCCATTCTTTGTTTCTTTTTGAACTTTTCTAAAAACGTGATAAAATCTTTTTTTTCAAACGACGTTAAACCAAATATGGCAATGTGCGTTTGATAAAGGAGGAGGATAAAATGTTGTATTCAATTTCAGAAAAAATACTTGATTGTGCTGGTTATGTGGCCGCCTTTTTTATATCACCTGATGCAATCAATTTTAATTTTATTCAATTAGGCGTGGTTCTTCTTATGTTGATTGCAATAGCATTGGTTTGCTGGTTCATACCATTCATCTTTCGGCATCATAATATTCGTTGAAGCCTTGTCTTGGAATAATATTTTGTTATCATACGTATATTTCGCATATATTTGATTAATTTATGCGAAATATTTAAAAAATATTTCTCGCTTTTGTTCTAAGATCGGATAGATTACATACGAAAGAGGGACTAAAAATTTTTAAAAAATTCACGTTTATTTTTAAAAAATTGAAGGTTACTATGGTGCTTTTGGTGAAATTAATGAATGCATTTTAAAAAAATGCCCTCTATTCATGAACGTGGTAAATAAGGATTTTGGATTATGGTTTTAAATAAACTGAATAGACGGTTGGTTCTTGGCTTATTTGTCTCTCTTGCTGCTTTCACCACCCAGATGTCGATTTCATATAGTGCTGATAAAAATCATATTAAACTTGGCACCATGGAAGGTGAGGAAAGTGACGTTTGGAAAGTTGCCATTGAGCAAGCCAAAAAAGAAGGTCTTGATATCGATTTGGTTTATTTTTCTGATTATGCTTTACCGAATGAAGCCGTTAATGCGGGTGATATTGATGCCAATTCCTTTCAGCATAAACCATATTTTGACAGTCAAGTTGAACAACGCGGCTATGACTTGGCAATTGTAGGCAATACCGTTCTTTATCCTATTGGTGTTTATTCGCGCAAAATTAAAGAATTAAAAGATTTGCGTGATGGAGCTGTTGTTGGTGTTCCGAATGATCCCTCAAATGGTGGTCGCGCATTGCGCCTTTTAGACAATCTCGGCTTTATTAAGTTAAAAAATCCAGATGATGTTCTTGCATCAAAACTTGATATTGTTGAAAATTCAAAAAATCTCGATATAAGAGAACTTGATGCTGGTATGCTTGGCCGTGCTATTGAAGATTTTGATATTGCCATTGTTAATACAAATTGGGCTTTAACAACTGGATTAAGCTCTGAAAATGATGCGATAGCTTGGGAAAAAGCAGAAGGCAATCCTTATAATAATATTATCGTTGTACGCTCAAGCGATAAGGATGAGCCATGGGTAAAAAAACTTGTGAAAGCTTATCAATCAGAGCCTGTGCGCGAAAAAATAAAAGAAGTTTTCGGTCCAAACGTTCAGACATCCTGGTAAAATAAGAATGGGCTTAGCCACACAACCTTTACTTTCTTTAAAAAATATAAGCCGCCGTTTTGCACAAACGGCGGCCGTTGATCATTTGTCGCTTGATGTCCATAAAGGTGAGATACTTGGTATTATTGGGCGCAGTGGTGCAGGAAAGTCTACACTTATTCGTTGTCTTAATGGTCTTGAACCGATTGATGAAGGGTCAATTCTATTCGAGGGCCAAGATGTTTCTCATCTCAGTGAAACACAATGGGCACCTTATCGACAACGTATAGCGATGATTTTTCAACACTTTAATCTTTTATCCTCTAAACGTGTCATTGATAATATTGCGCTTCCTTTAAAGCTTGCAGGGGTCAATAAATTAAAACGACGTGAACGCGCTATGGAACTGATAGAACTTGTTGGCTTATCTGGTAAAGAATATCATTTTCCTAATGCTTTATCAGGTGGACAAAAGCAACGTGTTGGTATTGCACGCGCGCTGGCCGCTAATCCTAAAGTGTTGCTTTCAGATGAAGCAACATCTGCGCTTGATCCTGAAACAACCCAGTCAATTCTAGAACTTCTTGGCGATATTAATCGACGTCTTGACTTAACTATTGTTTTAATAACGCATGAAATGGAAGTTGTTCGTGCAATTGCTGATCGAGTGATTGTTTTAAATAAAGGAAAAATCGTAGAGCAAGGGCTCGTTCGTGATATTTTTGCCTCTCCTCAAAATGATACGACGATCGCTATGTTGCGACTTGTGACACCGCAATTACCTATAGAATTTGCAAAAAAACTGAAACCCGTGGGCAATGAAGCCGTCATTGAATTGAATATTGCTGGTGAAATAGCGCGTCAACCTTTTTTAAAATTAATTGAAAAAGAAAGCGGCTTAGTCCCACGTATTTTGCATGGAGGCATTGATACGATACAAGGTGAACCTATTGGGCGCTTTTTCATTGGCCTTTCTGCCGAAAATAAACAATGTTTTGATCTCGCTGTGAAATGGCTTGCCAAAAATGGGCGATATTTTGAGGTTTTAGGTTATGTATAATGTCGTTTCACAGGAATTGCCAAACGCAATTTTAGACACACTTATTATGACAGTGAGTGCGTCTTTTCTGGCTCTTATAATTGGACTTCCTTTGGGCTTACTGTTATATGCAACCGCTAAAAATGGCATGTTGTCAAATTGTTGGATACATGGTTTATTAAGTGCGATTGTTAATATTGCTCGCGCTATTCCATTTATTATTCTTGCCTTTTATCTTTTACCAGTTACGCGTTTTGTTGTTGGAACAGGGGTAGGTATTAAACCTGTCATTTTTGTTCTTACTGTATCAGCAGTGCCTTTTTATGCTCGATTGGCAGAACTTTCTTTTCGCGGTGTTGACAAAGGTTTGGTTGAAGCCATTCGTTCTATGGGCGCCAGTCGGTTTCAAATTATAAAGAATGTGATCATCCCTGAATCAATGCCAAGCCTTATCTCTGGTTTTACAGTTATGGTTATTGCTGTGATTAGCGCAACCTCACTAGCAGGTTTTTTGGGCGGCGGTGGTTTAGGTGATATGGCTATTCGTTATGGTTATCAGCGATATAACACTGAAATTATGACACTGGTTATTATTGTACTTGTTGTCTTAAATATTATGACGCAATGGCTTGGTGATTATTTCCATAAAGTCTTTAAACGTGGATAAATTTTCATTTCATTGGTATTTTTCACTGCATAATGATTTTTATAAACTACAGAAAAAATCATTTTAAATCGACAAATTCCTATCATTATAAGATGAATGATGACTTTAATGAAACAATGAATAATATTCATTTTTTAATAATTTTATATTCATAAAGTCATGTAAAATGAAGATTTAATAGTTTAAATATTTATGAGTGAGCTTCTAAGAAGGTATATTTTCAGGCGAGACCATCGTAATGGCTATCCAATTGGCAATTAAAGCTGGTTTTTTTGTATTTTCTATCTCAAGTGTTACTTCATAATGAAAGACAATGCGACCTGAGGGACGAATTTCTGCATCGCTTAAAACAAAACGAGCGCGCACTCTTGAATTGGTTTTTACAGGACTCATCAGACGAACTTTATCAAAGCCATAATTGATCCCCATTGTGGCGCCTTCAAGTTCTGGTAAAGCCTCATAAGCGAGTGTGGACAAGAGTGATAATGTTAAAAAACCATGAGCGATTGTCCCACCAAAAGGTGTATCTTTTGCCCGTTCTTCATCTGTGTGGATCCATTGATGATCATCTGTTGCATCTGCAAATTGATTGATCATTTCCTGAGTGATAAGGCGCCATTGTGAAATACCAACTTCGTGACCAATAGATGCAGGAATCTCGGCAATTGTGACTGTACGTGACATAAATTTTCTTTCCAAAGTTTTTTGCTTAACGCACTTAAATTTATCAGGCAAAATTTAAAAATTTTAGTGTCTTATATCCTGCTTCTTATAGACGCGCAATTTTTGTCTTTGTTTTTTTGGTATGGTCTGTGTAAAAAAATATTGAAGAAAATTAATAAATATAAATATCGTGTCGATAAAAAATTTATTAAAACTAAGTGTGTTCTTCATAGTCGTAAAAAATTTGTTTCATTCAATAATATGCATGAGATGATGGCGCTCGATTGGAATTCTAGGCACAAGACTATTTATTTTGTTGAATTGCTATGGGAAGATTTTTTAAGAACGAGGAGAGGTGCTGCTGGTAATAAGGATATTTTCAAGGCAGCACAACAAAATGACTGACAAGATTTCACATATTCAAAGGACACAAAAATATCTTAAATCTTTTTTATCAAAAAGCCAGTCGATGATATAGTATCCGTTTTTACTTTCTTCCTCGTATCATTTTTTATTTATTGCGCCAGTTTATTAAAATCAAGTGGTCTTGAGCCTCATTTATGCTCATTACTCATGATGAAAAAAAAGTGAGTATCCTCATTGATAACGCTGAATATCTAGTCCTGATGGATCAATTTCTGTTTTTTTACCGCTGATCATATCGGCGATAAAATGAGCGCTTCCAGTTGACATCGTCCAACCAAGTGTACCATGCCCTGAATTGATATAAAGATTTGGAAAAAGTGTTTTTCCTAAAATTGGCACACTATCAGGAGTAACTGGTCGAAGCCCCGACCATAATTCTGGCTGATAATTTTGGTCATAGCCTTTTGGAAACATCATTTTTAACGCTTCTTGTAGCGTTTTCATTCGTTGTTTTGAAAGCTTTATTTTATAATCGGACACTTCTGCCATTCCGCCAACGCGAATACGATCTCCAAGGCGTGTCACAGCAACTTTATAACTATCATCAATGACAGTCGAAACAGGTGCATGTTCAGCATTGGTAACAGGCACGGTAATAGAATAACCTTTGACAGGATAAATTGGGGCATGTAATCCAACATTAGATAAAAGAAAAGGCGTAAAAGAGCCCATGCAGACAAGATATGCATCAGCTGTTTCAAAACCAGAAGAGGTTTCAACGCCGCTGATTTTTTGAGCGGCATAATGTAATTTTTTTATAGTGACGTTATAGCGGAATTTAACCCCCTTATCTTGTGCCATTTTTGCAAGTTTATCAGTAAATATTTTGCAATCACCTGTTTCATCTTTCGGTGTTTGTAAGCCACCTGTAATTTGCTTTTTAAGCGAAAAAAGGCCCGGTTCTTCTTCAACGCATTGTTGTGCATTCAACATTTGAAATTCTATGCCATCGGCTTTTAAAACCTCAACATCTTTATGTGCGGCTTCAAATTGTGCTTGATCACGAAAAAGCTGTATAGTGCCTTTCATACCCTCATCATAAGGAATATGTGTTTCTTCTCGAAGAGCTTTTAAGCAATGAGCACTATAATCTGAAAGACGAACCATGAGTGCTTTATTATCTTTGTAGCATTGCGTATTGCAATTGGTCAGCATCGATAAAAGCCATGATATTTGTCGAAAATTGGCTTGCGGGCGAATGATAAGTGGCGAATTTGGGCGCATCATCCATTTTAAAGCTTTGATAACAAGGCCAGGGGAAGCCCATGGTGTTGTATATCCAAAAGAAACTTGACCAGCATTGGCAAAGCTTGTTTCAAGAGCGGGTCCTGTTTGACGATCAAGCACAGTCACATCATGTCCTGCTTTGTTTAAATACCATGCAGATGTAACACCGATAACACCACTGCCTAATATGAGAATTTTCATAATCTGGTCGTCTTTCCATTTTGAAGATAAACACGCGCACAACGTCTGCTTAATGATGTGAGAATTTCATATGAAATAGTGCCTGCATCTTTTGCCACTTCTTCCAAGCTTTGATGTTCTCCGATAAGTTCGACAAGATCACCAGCTTTTAAGAGTATCGGCAGATCGCTTGTATCCAGTGTGATTGAATCCATTGAAATGCGACCGAGTATTGGTAGTCTTTGTCCAGCATAAAAAGCAGAGCCTTTATTTCCCAGACTACGATGCCAACCATCCGCATATCCCATTGCAATCGTGGTAATAGTGCTTGGGTGCTTCGTTATGAAATCTCCCCCATATCCAATGGCTTGACCTTTTTCAACATGGCGACTTTGTATGACGCGTGCGTCAAGTTTTAAAACAGGTTTAATATGTTTTTCTTTATGATTAGGAGCAACGCCATAAAGCGCAATACCAGCGCGAACAAGATCAAAATAATAGGATTTTTCTAAGAAAATGCCCCCTGAATTGGATAAAGCAATAGGGCAGTTTGGAAATGTACTTTTTATATCTTTCAAACATTGCAATTGTCGGGCATTGGAAGGATTTTCTTTTTCATCGCCACTGGCTAAATGACTCATTAAAAAAAGAATATTTGCGTCGTTGAATATTGACGTATTGGCACTTAAAAATTTGCATTCTTGTGCATCAAGACCAAGTCGTGCCATTCCGGTGTCAACTTGAATTATTGCGGCGAAATTTTTACGACGTTTGATGCAAAGATTTTGCCATCTTAGAATGGCGTCCCAAGAATTCAGTACAGGAACAAGATGATTTTGCGCAGCGATGCTTTCACTGCCAGGTTGTAATCCATTCAAAATAGCAATGATTGCATCTTGAGGAAGAACTTTTTTGAGATCTCGTCCTTCATTCAGTTGTGCCACAAAAAAGATACGACATCCTGCCTTGTAGAGGATATGTGCAACATTGGCCGCACCCAAACCATATGCATCTGCTTTGACCACAGCAGAGCATTGTGCAGGTGCTATTTTTTTACAAAGCAGTTGATAATTATGCGCTATAGCGTCAAGATCAATGGTCGCAATAGCTCCATATGTTTCTATTGGTAAGTGATCTTCATTTTCTGTGTTTGGCATTTTTATCATTTCTCATATTTTATATGGTGAAGTAATGAATGTGTTTTAAATCATAGTATGATGACATTCGGTAAATATATGTCTTATATTTAAGTGATTTAAGATTTTAATCGATAAATGCCACTTTATGTTTCTAAAATTATAGGTGAAAAATGCGTGAATGTCGTTTCTCATATTAAAATATTCTGTTATTTTTCGCATGATTTCGATTTTTAAGTTATAAGTTCATATATTATGCAAAAAATAGGCGCTATCGATCGTAATATTATACGATCTTTGCGCCGTGAAGCGCTCATGACCAATGCACAATTAGCCTAAGAGGTTGGTTTGTCACCATCAGCCTGTTTGCGTCGTGTGCAAATATTAGAAAATACTGGCGTTATCCGTAAATATACAGCTATATTAGGAGCAGCTGAAGGTGATGATCGTCTGGTTGTTATTATTCAAATTACATTAGAAAAACAAACGGAAGATTATCTTGATCGGTTTGAAGCGGCCGTGTGTCGTCATCCAGAAATTAAAGAATGCTATTTAATGACTGGAGATGCGGATTATTGGTTGCGTGCTGAGGCAGAAAATGCAACTGCTTATGAGAAAATTCACAAAGAAGTGCTTTCACGATTGCCTGGCGTTTCACGCATTCACTCAAGTTTTTCTATTCGTTCAGTTTTAGCACAACGTTCTCACACCTCTTAAATCTCATTAAACTAAGCTGATATGTGTTCATGACTGACAATTGTGTATAAGAGAACGTATTCATTCCTTTAAAACGTTTTTTTCAACTATAAAATCCATGAATGATAATAGTGTACTATCCATAAACACAGTTTAAGATAACCAATGAAATGATAGTTTTATAAAATTTTGCGTTTTTTGATAAATGCTCAATGACAGAGAGAGACATTACTATAATAGGTTATTTTGACTACAATAGTTTATTTATCAGAATAAAGCACATCATTTGTTAATTCATTTACATCTCTTTTGCCACATAAAGCCATTGTAATGTCCAACTCACGCGCAAGAATTTCAAGTGCTTTTGTCACGCCCTCTTGCCCCATAGCTCCTAAACCATAAAGAAAAGGTCGGCCAATATAAGTGCCTTTAGCGCCGAGCGCGAGTGCCTTTAAAATATCTTGTCCAGAGCGAATGCCACCGTCCATATGGATTTCTATTTTGTCACCAACACTATCAACAATTTCAGGCAAGACGGAAATTGATGAGGGAGCGCCATCGAGTTGTCGACCACCGTGATTGGAAACTATAATGGCATCAGCACCAGTTTTTGCGGCCATTTTTGCGTCTTCTTTATCAAGTATGCCTTTAAGAATAAGAGGACCTCCCCAGATTTTCTTAATCCATTCAACATCACTCCAATTTAATTTTGGATCAAATTGTTCTGCTGTCCATGAGCTTAAGGAAGAAAGATCTGTGACATTTTTAGCGTGACCGGCAATATTACGAAACGTACGTCGATTGGTTTGTAACATTTGCAGGCACCAATGCGGACACGTCATCATTTGCCAAATATGTTTGAGTGTGAATTTCGGTGGAGCAGATAATCCATTTCTAAGATCTTTATGCCTTTGCCCTAAAATTTGCAGATCCAAGGTTAAGACCAATGCGCTACATTTGGCAGCTTTTGCTCTTTCGATAAGATTGGCAATAAAATCTCGATCTTTCATGACATAAAGCTGAAACCAAAATGGTTTTTTTGTAACAGAAGCAACATCTTCAATAGAACATATACTCATCGTAGAAAGTGTAAATGGCACCCCAAAAGCTTCTGCTGCTTGGGCAGCAAGCATTTCACCATTAGCATGTTGCATGCCTGTTAGACCAGTAGGAGAAAGTGCGACAGGCATGGAAACATCTTGGCCGATCATGGTGCTGGCAAGCGAGCGATTGGTCATGTCAACAAGAACACGTTGGCGCAATTTGATTTTTTGAAAATCGTCTTCATTGGCGCGATAAGTACTTTCTGTCCATGCACCAGAATCTGCATAATCAAAAAACATTTTTGGCACACGTTTTTTTGCCAATTTTTTTAAATCTTCAATATCGAGAATTTCTGCCATAGTGATCTCCCAAAAATGCACACGGAATTATGTCTAATGTGCGCGTTTGAATATAAAAGCATTTTATTGGAAGAATAACAATAATATTACTTTTGTTTGTATAAGATCGTGAAAGCATAAAATGAACGCATCATATGGCGGTAAAACCTAACTGCATCAAAAACGATCAACGAGAAGTCTTAAAGTTTTATCGTTAAAATGCCTCAAAGTCATGTGTCATAACTAGCTTGCAAGACTTTCTAAAATAGGGCAATCAGAATGTTTAATGCCTTGGTAATGATCCGCTAGTTCTTTTAATGTATGTATCATTTTTTGGGAAATGCGTTGTTTTTCTTCAAATTTGTCAATATGCAAAAGAGTCAGTGTTTTGACATTGCTCGATGCGCGATCATGATTGTTCCAAAGCTCTAAAAGTTTTTGAATTTCAGAAATAGAAAAGCCGAGCAATCTTGAAAGACGAATAAATTTAAATGTGACAATATCCTGCAGGCAATAAACACGATATCCGCTTTGTGTTCTTTGAGCAGGCGCAATGAGTGCAATATCTTCATAACGTCGGATCATTTTGGCTGAAAGACCTGATTGTTTTGCAGCTTCACTAATATCCATGCTTTACAACCTTTCCATTTAATTTTCATATTCTTTTAAATTTTATACCTACGCTTGGATAAGAGAAAAGGCCGTTATGTACAAAAATTTACGATGATGAGCTAATTTTTTTAAATTTAAGTGCTCAAATTTTGATTGCTAGTGGAAAAAGAGAAAAGAGAGATATGAATGTGCTTGACGTTTCATCATGGTTGATCAACTAAGCTTTTATTTCTTTTTAGTTGGCAGAGAAATTCTGCTGGAGATAATTTTATGACGCAAGACAAAAAAAATCCTTTTGCTCATGAACTGGTTTATCAAATTCATGATCGTCCATCTGCTCCGATTGCATTTTTGGCAGCTTTACAGCATCTTTTAGCCATTATTGTTCCAATTATTACACCGGGTTTTATTATTTGCAGTGCAGCAGGTTTATCGCCACAAGACACAGCAATGGTTTTGTCTATGTCGTTAGTGATTTCTGGCGTTGCGACTTTTTTTCAATGTAAAAAAATAGGTCCTTTGGGCGCAGGACTATTAATTGTTCAAGGTACAAGTTTTAATTTTGTGGGGCCACTTTCAGCAGGTGCAGCTGTTATGGTTGCAAGCGGCCATAGTGCGCATGAGGTCATGGCCACAATTTTTGGTGTGGTCATTGCAGGCTCTTTTATAGAAATGACAGTTTCCAGGATTCTTCCTTTTATTAAAAAAATGATTACACCACTTGTGACAGGTATTGTTGTTTTGCTGATTGGGTTAACGCTCATTAAAGAAGGTTTGATCAGTATGGGCGGGGGATACGCCTCCATGGGACCACAAGGCAGTTTTGCCAGTTTAGAAAATTTGAGTCTATCGTGCTCTGTTTTTATTCTTATTATACTCTTTAATCGTGTTAATATTGCTTGGGTTCGTTCAAGTGCAATTATTTTAGCACTGATTATAGGTTACGGTATCGCGGGATTTTTGGGACGGCTTGATTTTTCTGGATTTGAAAACTCGGCCATTTTTGCCCTCCCATCTCCTATGCATTTTGGTCTATCCTTTTCTTGGTCACTTTTTATTCCCTTAATTATTATTTATTTGGTAACCTCTCTTGAAGCCGTTGGCGATATTACAGCAACAAGTAAAATTTCAGGTGAACCTGTTTCAGGACCATTATGGATGCGTCGTATTAAAGGCGGTGTATTGGTTAATGGTGCCAATTCACTTTTAGCTGGTGTTTTTAATACATTTCCCAGTTCTGTCTTTGCGCAAAATAACGGTATTATTCAATTAACGGGTCTCGCAAGTCGCTATATTGGTTTGTGGATTGCGGTTATTTTAATTATTATGGGACTTTTCCCAAAAATTGCAGCCCTTATACAGGCCATGCCTGAACCTGTTTTAGGGGGTGCAGCGATGATTATGTTTGGGTCCGTAGCAGCATCAGGAATTAATATTTTATCAGCAATTCAGTTGGATCGACGTGCATTATTGATCATTGCTATTGCTTTGGCTGTAGGTGTTGGCGTACCACAAGTTCCTGACTTTGTCGCACATTTGCCTTCATGGCTTGCAGATATTCTGAAATCTGGTCTGGCAGCAGGTGGCATTACAGCGATTGTGCTTAATTTGGTTTTGCCAGAAACACAAAAATCTGTTGAGGAATAACAGATATGGTCTTGATGAATAGAATGGTGCTGTTTTTATTTTAGTACAGGAATAGACGACATAGAATCATCATAAGTCTTGTAAACTATTTATTATCAATCTTTGTCATGAGACTGATGTTTTGAACATAATGATATGGGATCGTTGTAATTTATGAAAATGCAACGATCTTTTTATAAAATTAGAGTTTATCAATTGCGTGTGCCATTTTATTTAAGCCCCAAGTAAGATTATTATCAGCCTTTTTTTGTGTTGAAGCTTCACAATAGCATCGCATTTCAGGTGCATTCCCTGATAAGCGATAATGGATAATATCACCATTATCAAAAATAACGCGTAATCCATCAATAGTATCCCAATGGGTAATTTTTCCCATGGAGTGAAAAAAATGCACACGTGTCGTGCCATCGTCTAAAGTATCAAGTATACGAGACGCTTTTTCTGTATCAATATTGGTTAATCTATTGCTTGCAGTAAAACGATGCGGCAATTCCGCCATAAGAGCTTGTACGCTATTGCCTTGAAGATGCGCCAGTCCGAGAAGACATAAAATAGGTAAAATAGCATCACGTGTTGGCAATTTTTTTAAAATTCCTTGCTCTGTTGTGACATCGCTACCAAGCAAAACACCACCATTGGCTTCAAAGCCAATAATGGTATTATACCCATCAGTAACAGCCTCTTCCATTTCTGCAATAACATAAGGTGAACCAACACGGCAGCGATATATACGTTGAAATAAATGGCTTAATTCAATGGCGGAAGATGATGTGACGGGAGTTACAACCGCATCAGCTCCTAAATATTGTGCTGTTAACAAACCAATAAGATCACCCTTTACAAAATGCCCATCCGAACCAGCAATGAGCGGTCGATCAGCGTCGCCATCAGTAGATATCAGTGCATCCAAACTGTTTTCTTTGACTGTGTTTAAAACAAAATCACGATCATTTTGACTTAAAGCTTCTGTATCAATAGGTATGAAGTGATCTGATCGCGCATAAACGAATGTTTGCGCACCCAATTGTTTTAAAATATCGATTAACAAATCACGCGCAACAGAACTATGTTGATAAACACCAATACGTAAATTTTGAAGACTATTTTCTGGTAAGATTGCAAGGCAACGCTTACGATAAGCTGCTAAAATAGAAGGGTTAAGTGGATATTCTTTTTTATCTTTTATAATAGGTTTGACGATTTCTAAGTGATATAAAATACTCAATTCATCTTGTTTGGTAATTTCGCCTTCTGATGTATAAAATTTTAAGCCGTTTCTGTCTTCGGGAATATGACTTCCTGTCACCATAATTGCAGGACAATGATTGTTCAGCGCACTAAGAGCTAATGCAGGAGTTGGTAAAGCACCCGCATTCATAACGTGAACACCATAGGATGAGGCGGTATCCATAATAATTTTGCTTATATGGGGACTGCTCGCGCGCAGATCATGACCTACAATGAGCGCCATATCTGGGGTAAGTTTTTTGCTGGCTTTTAGATGATTGAGAAAGGCTAGCGTATAATTTTGACAAACATCATCTGTTAGTGCACTGACAAGTCCACGCAAACCACTAGTACCAAATTTAAGATCATTTTTCATAATGATTTTCCACAAATATATATCGCTTTTTAAATGATATATTCTTTAATGAAGGTGTATTTATTTCTTATTATGCAGTTATCTATGCTATTGTAAACTTATCACTTTATTATTATTTTTCACTATGAAATGAATGATTTATGTTCGTTTAAAAAGAATGAGGCTTGATCGGAAATAAAATCTTTAAGATTTTAACGATTTTTTCTTTTGGTTTTAGTTTTTGTTTATTTTAATTTACAATTATCCGTTTGACGTCACATCTTTGCTCAATAGGTTTAGGCAATGTAAACCTATTGAGCAAAAAAAACTTTTATAAAAAAATTCTTTGATGGTGACATTATGGTTTACGGTAAGTGCATACATTCATAATTTATTTTTGTTCATTTGAGTAAATAAGATATAGTAAGTATTAATTGAGAATAAAATAACAGTAACACTTGTGCAGATTTTAATACAGAAACTATGGCGCATCTGTCATAGTGTCATGTAATGAGCAGCTATTTGCCATTTGTTAGAAGTGGTGGCTATTAACGGGTACTTTTATAATTACTCATCTATATTGTTGCTAAAAAACAGAGATTATGATTATTTTATTGATCGCAAACGATATGTAATTTTGGGGTACGTGGTTGATCGTAAGTTCAGATTATCGTGCTTAACAGGCAACATGACGTTTATTACAGTGATATGATCAAACATTACTGATTTTCTCTAAGAGTATTAGAGTAATTATAAAGTTTTTTATACGGATCATGACCTATTTTCGACAAGTGTATTTTCATAAAATAATAAAAATGAGGTTATATTCACACTATATTTTCTTTCTTAAAATACAGTGCTGAGCAATTTTGTGTTCAATCAAATGAATTGCAAAACAAAAAATAATGGCTTCAATAAATTTTGAATCTGTCTAGCATTGAATATTTTTAAGTTATTGATTAATAAGAAAAATCTATTCACTTTTAACGATTCAAATTATTGGGTCATAATATTTAGAGTGGGTCAATCAGACAAGATAGACGTTTATTTTAAGTGCTTGAAAGATGTTCTATATCTTTCGAAATTGTGATGTTGCATAGGCTTTTGGTGATGTGAATACGATCTTAACCAATCAAGGTAATACCATTAACAATATCACAAATTCTACAACAGGTATTGTCCAACGTGTTGCGCCTGCACAAGCAAATAGTCCTGCGAAGAATGCCATTGTATTGACAGCAAAAGGTGGTAGTGCAGCAGAGCCTGCAGAGGCATAGACACGATCAAACCTTGCAGCGGGGACGATTGATGCACAATCAACTGATGCGGTCAATGGTGCACAGATATTTGCCATGAATAACCAAATAGCCTCATTTTTAGGTGGTGGTGCCGGCTTTGCTAATGGTGCTTGGAGAGGTCCAACTTATGAAGTCAGCAGTATTAGTGCAGATGGTTCTGTTTCTTCAGGAAGATATAATAATGTTGGTGATGCCCTGGGTGGTTTGAACCAAAGTCTTGGAAATGTGAATGATCGTGTTGGCAAAGTTGAAGATGTTGTTAACGGAGGTAATATTGACAGCGGTGATTCATTAAAATGGAACAATGATCTGAATGCTTATGATGCAAGTCATGGAACAGGTTCACCGCAAAACATTACCAATGTTGCAAATGGTAAGGTTGAAGCGGGTTCCACTGATGCTGTTAATGGTGGTCAACTTTGGGATACAAATCAGCGTATTGATAATATAGAAACCGGTATTCAAGGTGTTGTCGATAATGCTGTGATGTATGATAAAGATGAAAATGGCAAAAGAACCAACACGATGACCTTACAGGGTGGTGATCGCGATAAAGGTGTCACCATTAACAATGTTGCTGATGGCCGTATTGAAGAAGGCTCAAAAGAAGCGATCAATGGTGGCCAATTATATAGCTATGCTAAAACGCAGATGAATACAGTATTGGATGAATCGAAAACCTATGCTGATCAGCGTATGGATGAAGCTGTTGCATCGTCTAATCGCTATACAGACATGCGGTTTAATCAATTGGCCAATGGTGTTGAAGAAGCAAAGAAAGAAGCACGTCAAGCAGCAGCAATTGGTCTTGCGGCTTCCAACTTGCGTTACTTTGATGAACCAGGTTCTATTGGTGTAGCATTTGGTTCTGGTTATTGGAAAGGTGAAAGCGCTGTGGCAATGGGTGCTGGCTATACGTCTGAAAGTGGTAAATTTAGAAGTAACCTATCCGTAACAACAACAGGGAACGGTTTTGGTATGGGAGCAGGGCTTTCCATAAAGACAATTAAATTTTTTTAAAAAAATAATACAGTTTGTTATATTGTTAAGATATTAAAATCATTGAAAGGATTATGCAAAAAAGTCATTTTAATTTAAGTTAGAAAATAATATGAGATTGAAAACGCTGCAATAAAATCTAAGCTTCTACCTTTACATTAATAAATTGAAAATCAATAAATGATCAAATATTTATGGATTAGCCTTCATTTAAAGTTTTCTTACATGATATTTATGAAATATTTTCCATTAATTGATGAATAAATATCACTCTAATACGATACTTTATTCATTATAAAATAAATGTAGAAACAATCATTGGCAGATTGATAGGATGGGTTTATATCTGACGACAGATAGAAAAGGTATTCAATCAGCATAACAGTCGAATGTGAAAAGGTAAGGAAAAGTTTTATGAATGCGTCTCACTCAACAAAAACTTCTGAAATGCATACACAAACACAAAGTTTTCCTATCCCTGACAATGTTTTTGCCCTAACAGTGCTTGAGGTCAAACACTATACGGATCGTCTTTTCCGTTTTCGTGTAACACGTCCTGAGAGCTTTCGTTTCCGTTCAGGTGAATTTGTCATGATTGGTTTACCAAATGCTGAAAAACCAGTTTATCGTGCCTATTCCATAGCAAGTCCATTCTGGGATGAAGAACTGGAATTTTTTTCTATTAAAGTTCCTGGGGGTCCATTAACGGAACATTTGCAAAAAATAAAACCAGGTGATACGATTTTAATGCGTAAAAAATCTACAGGAACGCTTGTTTTAGATGCCTTAATTCCTGGTAAACGACTTTATCTTCTTTCAACAGGAACAGGGATTGCGCCTTTTGCAAGTCTTATTCGTGATCCTGAAACATATGAAAAATTTGAAGAGGTTGTTCTTATTCAAACAACACGTGATGTGAACGAGTTAAATTATGCGCAAGATCTCGTGCAAACATTAAATGATGATCCACTTATTGGCGAATTTGCGCAACAATTAAAATTTTATCCAATGACCACACGTGAACACTCTGATCATATGGGGCGTATTACAGATGCCATGCTAAGCGGTGCTTTTTTTACAGTTACAGGCTTGCCCAAAATTAACGCAGAGACAGATCGGGTCATGATTTGTGGTTCTATGGCGATGCTTAAGGATTGTGCATCGATGTGTGAAGAATTCGGCTTAGTTGAAGGTGCAAATAATGCACCAGCAACCTATGTGGTAGAACGTGCATTCGTCGATTAATCTTATAAGCGAATATTTTGTGATTTTATCTTAATTTGGTGTGACCAATAGAGGGGCAAAATAGTTTAAGCTAATCACACGTAAATTTCACAAAAATTTTTCTCATATTTTAAGATTTACTTAATATTAAAGAAATCAAGTATCGTGTGCTTTTTATATATAAGATGTGCATAAGACTATGTCATGATAATTTTAATATAATAATTATTTTAAGATAGTTTAACGAAAAGCTATCTTATTTTTATCCAACTGAGCCTATATTTTGAATATAACTTCACATTATTTCAATGATAGAAATTTTTATGATTTTATACGATTTTCAGTCTTTATTTAAAGACTATTCGCTTCTTTTGCCAGTTTTGTTATTGCTTCCCAATTTTTTGTTTGAGTGAGCTCTTTAGGTGCAATCCAAGACCCACCAACACAAACAACATTATCCATATTGAGCCATTCTTTTGCATTATTTTGAGAAATGCCACCTGTAGGGCAAAATTTTACCTGGCCGAAAGGCGAGGCAAGTGATTTAACAAAATTGATACCTCCAGCTGCTTCTGCAGGGAAAAATTTAAGATAATTATACCCTTCTTCTAAAGCGGCCATAATTTCACTGGGTGTGATTGCGCCTGGTAATAAAGGAATATGACTGTCTTCAGCAATATCAATCAATTCACCAGTGAGACCAGGACTTACAATGAATTTTGCACCAGCAATTTGTGCTGCTTCAAAATGATCAATATTTAAGACTGTTCCAGCTCCAACAATGGCTTCTTCTACATTTTCCGCAATATCTCTAATTGCATCAAGTGCTACAGGTGTTCGTAAAGTGACTTCAATAGCTTTTAATCCACCTTTTGCTAAGGCACGTGCTAAAGGAACAGCATCTTCAACTGCATCAACTAAAAGAACAGGAATAACAGTTTGACCTTCCAATATAGGGAGTAGCTGTTCAGTTTTTTGTGCCATTGCTTGATCTCCTTCATACACCATTGTAACTTATTATAAGCATTTCATAACAGATATGAAAGAGCCATGTGAAATCTTCTTGAAAAAAAGATCAAAGCGCGGTATTTGGAGCTATGGAACAAAAATTTACAGTTGCTGCCCTTTATTGTTTTGCCCGTTTGGAACGCTACCGCGCGTTACAAGAGCCTTTGCGTTTACTATGCATAAGTGAAAAAATCAAAGGAACTTTGCTTCTTGCCCATGAGGGAATCAATGGAACAGTTGCTGGTAGTAAAGATGGCATCGCTAGATTAGTTGATTTTATCTTGGCACAGCCTGAATTAAGCAATCCTGAGCTTAAATATTCAACTGCGACCGAAATGCCCTTTCGACGCCTGAAAGTTCGTCTAAAAAAAGAGATCGTTACAATGGGTGTTGAGGATGTTGATCCTTTAAAAGTTGTTGGAACCTATGTTTCACCGCAACAATGGAATGAGCTTATTTGTGATGACGATACCATTGTGATTGATACGCGCAATGATTATGAGTATTCGCTTGGTACATTTGAAGGCGCGGTTGATCCTGATATTAAAACCTTTAGAGATTTTCCAAAATGGATCGGTGATCATGAAGGTGAATTAAAGAAAAAACGTAAAATCGCTATGTTTTGCACAGGCGGTATTCGTTGTGAAAAATCGACAGCTTATGTGCGTGGACTGGGGTATGATGAGGTTTATCATCTTAAAGGTGGTATATTAAAATATTTAGAAGAAATCCCAAAAGAAAACAGTCTTTGGAAAGGGGAATGTTTTGTTTTTGATGAAAGGGTTTCTGTCGGTCATGGACTTGAAGAAGGTGGATTGGAGCTTTGCCGTGCTTGTCGCCGTCCGTTAACACCTGATGATAAGCAAAAAGCGCATTTTGAAGAAGGTGTGTCTTGTCAAGCATGCTATGATGAACGCAGTGATGAAGATCGCAAGCGTTTTCGTGAGCGTAATTTGCAGCTTAAGTTGGCACGCAGTCGAGGGCAAGGACCACATATCGGCCATTGATGAATACATGCTGCTTCTTAGTAAGCGTGAATGTGACATCATAAATATTAAAAATACTCACTACAATTTGCCTCATATCATTTTTGATCTATTTTTATTATTCTCAAGTGTAATGATGAATTAATTTAAAGAGGAGAATAGGCATGTTGGACGCAAAAAAAATTTTTTCAGATCTTTTAAAGTCGCAAGATTCTGGTGTCTCAGATCAAAAAAAAGAGGCACAAAGCACTATGTCCCAGTTTTCGGTTGGTGATTTTATCGGTAGTTTCTTTGGCAGTCAAAACAAAGGGAACATTTTTGAAAATTTAATAAAAGGGGGAGGGTTAACTGCGATTGCAAGTGTCGCTTTTGATGCTTTAAAAAATTATCAACAACAATCAGGACAACAATCAAATACATGTGTCGAAGATAAAAGTGGGAATAATCAAAATGAGGCGTTTTCTTTAACGCTTATTCGAGCCATGATACAAGCGGCCAAAGCGGATGGTCGTGTTGATGAAAGTGAGCAACAACTCATTCAAGAAAAAATTTCTGAGATGAATTTGGATAAGCAAACAAGCCAATTTCTTATTACAGAGCTTGAAAAACCTGTCGATCTTGATGCGCTCGTTCATGATGTTCAAACGGATACACAAAAGACTGAACTTTATGTGGCATCAAGAATGGCACTGGATCCTGATAAGCCAAAAGAGCGTGATTATTTAAATCAATTAACACAAAAATTGTCTTTGCCTGCTGATCTTCTTGACCACATTGAACAAGCAATGAAAAAATAGTGTTTTATAATGATGGTTGATTGAAATCATTTCAGCCATCATTTTGTAATGATAGATGTGATATGAAAAAAATAATATATTGGTTTGTTTGTAAAAAATATAAAATTATTTAAATTATTGATTTTTAGTAGAATGTTTTAAAAACATAATACTGTTTAATATAATCTGTTTTTAAACGCTCGTTTATTCATCCAAATATGTAAAATGCTATGATTCTGAAATAAAGCAGTGTTGAAATTAAGTTATCAATCGTAATTTTTTGATTGTTCAATGGCGAGATCTTGAACCGGCCTTTTATCATATATTTTGAACCATTGGACGAGGTAGTCGACAAGAAATCTAACTTTTGCGGGCAAATATCGACGATGCGGATAAACGGCATAAACGCCTGTATCTTTAATTGTATAATCATCAAGAACCGATACCAGTCTTCCCTTTTGAATTTCCTCAGCTGCAACAAAATGAGGCATACGCGCAAAACCAATGCCTGCAATGGCGGCAGTTCTTGTGATGATTGGGCCATTGACTTCCATGGGACCAGAAATAGGTATTGAAAAAATACTTCCATCTTTGTTCATAAAAGTCCAGTTGTTATAACTTCGATTATTACGATCAATCAAACAGGGCATTCCTCGCAAATCTTGTGGTTTAAGTGGGATACCTGTTCGTTTTAAAAGTTCAGGTGATGTGACCACAACTGATGTAATATTGGTTAATCGGCGGGCAATTAAAGACGAATCTTCCATTCTTGTAAAACGTATTCCTAAATCAAAACCTTCATCAACTAGGTCGACAAATCGATCATCAAGATGAATTTCAAGATGAACTTTTGGATGTGCAACAAGAAAATCAACAAGCGATTTGCCAATAGGTGCATCGGCAAATGTGCGCGATGCACTAATTTTAATGCGACCATGTGCGACAGCGTTATATTGTGTGATACTATCTTGAAGATCATCGAGTTCTTTTAAAATCTCAAGAGCGCGTAAATAATAGCTATGTCCAGCTTCTGTTAAAGAAAGTTGTCGCGTTGTTCTATTTAATAATAAAACACCAAGTTCGTCTTCCAATTCTCTTACATGTTTTGACAAAAGTGCTTTTGATTTATGTGTTTTTCGCCCAGCAGCTGAAAATCCTTCTGCTTCTACAACATCAACAAATGCGTGCATTCTTGTCAATAAGCCCAAAATGACATTCCTATCTCAATTAATATTTTAAGTTATACTATGGCAAATGTGACTTTTGCGCATAAGAAATGATTTAGGAAATAAAAAAATAAAAAAAAAGTAAAAAAAAAGTTGAAATTTTACGATGTTAGCCTTATATGCCCATTTGCCCAAAGTCGCACGTGCCTGTGGATGTACGCCGATCCTCTAATGGTGAGGGATTCGGTAAGGTACCTGGTAGTGATTCTAGTCATTCTTACGACCAATCGTAAGAGTGAGAACATCCTGAAGCAACGACGGTGCGGGCCTTTCTGGTGTCTTTCGGCCTTCCAACCGCCGAGATTACTGAAGAGGCACACCTCATTGCCTTTCGTGCGGAAACGGTTTTCGTATTTCCAATCAAAAAGGCAGACAAAGCCGAACAATGCGTTTATCGCGCTGTTCCTTCGCCGCAGACCTTATGCATGAATTGATCGGTCACTCCAATAACTGGTTAATGCGTGATAGGGATTTGCACTTTGTCCTTTGGTTGATCATATAAAAATATGGCAGCCATAGAATGTGGAAACATATGTTTCCTTAGGAGTATCGAAATGGCAACACAACGTATTCGTGATTTCCTTGCAACACGCCGTCCTGAAGGTCCATGCATGATTTTGGACCTTGATATTGTGCGCGATAATTATGACGCTTTCCAAAAAGCACTACCACAATCGCGTATTTTTTATGCAGTAAAAGCAAATCCTGCGCCAGAAATTTTGCGGCTACTTGTTTCAATGGGGGCGTCCTTTGATACAGCTTCCGTTGCAGAGATAGAAATGGCACTTGAAGCAGGTGCAACACCTGATCGTGTTTCATTTGGTAATACTATTAAAAAGGAAAGTGATATTGCACGCGCTTATGCTTTAGGGATTTCGCTTTATGCAGTTGATTGTATTGAAGAAGTGGAAAAAGTTGCACGTGCGGCTCCTGGAACACGTGTTTTTTGCCGTGTTTTAACAGATGGCGAAGGTGCCGAATGGCCATTATCACGCAAGTTTGGTTGTGTTCCTGATATGGCCATCGATGTTTTGCGTCATGCCCACAATCTTGGTTTACATGCTTATGGGGTTTCCTTCCATGTTGGTTCACAACAGACCAATCTTGATGCATGGGATCGAGCTTTGAGTGACTCATCAAAAGTTTTTGAAACTTTGGCTAAGGAAGGTATCATATTAAAATTGGTCAATATGGGCGGTGGGTTTCCAACGCGATACCTTAAAGATGTGCCTACAGCGCAGGCTTATGGTGTTGCGATTTTTGAATCTTTGAGCAAATATTTTGGCAATCGTCTTCCTGAAACCATTATTGAACCTGGTCGTGGCATGGTTGGAAATGCAGGTGTCATTCGCAGTGAAGTTATTTTAATTTCTAAAAAATCAGACACTGATACGAAACGTTGGGTTTATCTTGATGTGGGTAAATTTAACGGTCTGATTGAAAC
Source organism: Bartonella tamiae Th239 (assembly GCF_000278275.1). Taxonomy (GTDB): domain Bacteria; phylum Pseudomonadota; class Alphaproteobacteria; order Rhizobiales; family Rhizobiaceae; genus Bartonella; species Bartonella tamiae. The sequence goes on along the minus strand of NZ_JH725147.1, from coordinate 2,139,618 downwards.
AATGGATGAGGCTATTCGTTATCCGATTGAAACGACGCGTGATCATGATATTATGGAACCTTGTGTACTTGCTGGTCCCACATGTGACTCCGCTGATGTGATGTATGAAAAAACACCTTATCCATTACCAATATCTTTAAGTGTAGGGGATGAACTTCTTATTCTTGGAACAGGCGCTTATACCACAACTTATGCTTCTGTTGCCTTTAATGGATTTGAACCTCTACGTTCTTATGTCATCTAAAAAAGTCTGCTTTTAAATTTTTAATTTGCAAGCCTTTGCTCATGCATAGAATGCATGGGCAAAGGTGATGAGGATTGACTATGATGGTTGATGATCAAAGCATTATACATTATTCGCAAGGGCAATTTTATTATCTTTATCCTGAAGTGAAAGATGATGAATCTCAACGCGAGGCTTTACTTGATTTGACAATGGGATCCACGCGTCATCTTAAATCGTCAGAATTGTTAAGACGGGGGCGCCTACCTGCCCAAAATTTAGCCTTTAGTGTAAAAGATGACAATACGACACTTATTGCAACATTACGTTTGTGGCATATTCGTTTTAACAAAGGTTTGCATGAGCAAGAAAAAGGGCTTTTATTGGGACCGCTTGCTGTTCATCCATCTTTGAATGGGCAAGGCGTGGGTCGTTTTTTAATGCATCATGCCATTTTAACAGCAAAAGCAAATCATCATGGTGTTATTTTTTTGGTGGGGGACCCAGCCTATTATCAACGCTTTGGTTTTTGTTCATCATTAACAGATAAATTTTCTATGCCCGGTCCTTTTGAAAAAGAGCGCTTTCAAGCTTTTGAGCTTATACAAGGTTACCTAAAAAACTGTCACGGTATTCTCAAAGCAAATGGAAAACGGATAGAAAAAAACCTAAAATCTATTCAGAAAGTGGCGTGATCGTTCTATTGTTGCGTTTTATTTTGCCGATGATTGCTGCATGAAGAATTTCTGATACTGCTTTTTTGGTTAAACGAATACCAGGTCCCTGACTATTCATAAGTTGAAGTGTGCGTTTGTTCATAAATGCTTTATCTTTAAGTTTGATTTTTTGTCCCTTAGCGAGACGGTTAAGTTTTGATGGAATACCAATGCTTTGTCTCAATTCAAGCAAAATATTTGCTAATCCATTAAAACCTTTTTTTATGCTCAGTTTTTCATTTAGAAGTTCTAATCTTTCCTGATTAGACGATTGATAATAGGCGAGTACGTGCGGCAACAGAACAGCCGCTGTTACATCAAATTGGGTGTCATAATAATGGCTGATAGCATAGGCGAGGGCTGCTGTTGGACCGATACCTTTTGTTGCTGCCATTGCACCACAAATTGACGCTGTTTGTATATGCATTTGTGCTTCAATATTGTTAGGATCATGAATAGTAATGGGTAAATACTTTAAAATAAGTTGGATCGTTTCGATGGCTAAAGCATCAGCAGGCGGATTAAATTCTGGAGTAAACCAACTGTCTATCGCATTTACAAAAGCATTCATGCCCGCACCCGCCGCAAGTGAAGATGGGGCTTTTGAAGTCAAGGCGGAATCATAAATGACTAATGAAGGTTTTAACCGTTCATCACTTATTTTTTGTTCATTTGTAATAATGTCTGATTTTAAATAGACTGTTTCTTGTATCTCGGTACCACTGCCAGCAAGCGTTGGTATAACAATAACAGGGGGTTTTTGGGAAATATGGGATGTATGGTAAACATAACTCGGTGCTTCTTTTTTTACAAGAACTAAAGCCGTTAATTTTGCAAGGTCAATGACTGAGCCGCCGCCAAAAGCAATGATACTATCAAATCCTCCATCTTGAAACAAACCGACACTGCGAGCCAGTACGTCTTTATCAGCTCTTCCATTTAAATCAGAAAAGACACCAAATGCGATCGACATTTTATCTATGTGGTGTAAAAATTTTTTAAATATTGTCGTCGTTGTTAATTTATGATCCGTAATGATCATAAGTGAATGAAGATTATTATTTTGTAGCCAGCCCTCAAGTGCCGATACACGACCATTACCTAAAATAATCTGCGTTGGAAATGTCCAGTCAGCGATCAAAATTTTTTATCCTATCAGTCTGTGTTATGGTGTTTTCAATATGAAAATTACAGTTAAAATGAGTGTTTTTGAGATTTTCTCTTAAATACTTGGTTGGAAATATAGAGTGACCTGCATTATTTTCAAAAAATATTCATATTTTATGTTTTTTTAGAGCAGTTTACGCATAAGCCACGTATTTCTATAGTTGTTTGTCGTGTGGTAAAATCAATTTCTTCACTCATATTTTGAATATGATGACTAAGATTTTGATCTTCAATCTCGGCTGCATTTCCACATACGTCACATATTGCAAAGGCTGCAAGACCATGGCAACCATGATCAAAATGGCTGCAAGCCATAAATGCATTGATACTTTCTAATCGATGGACATGATGGTTTGTAACCAGTTTTTCCAATGCACGATAGACTTGTAAAGGCGCTCGAAATCCTTTGCCTCTCAGCTTGTCTAAAATTGTGTAAGCACTTAATGGAGCCTGTGCTTGTTGCAAGACGGATAACACTAAAGCTTGATTATGTGTTAATTTTTCAACCATGAGAATGTTTTCTCCTTAAGCGTATACACAAATCGGCTTATCATAAATATCAAAAAAAGCGCTACGACGATACTTGGACCAGAACGCGAATCAAATTGAAGCGAGGAATAGAGTCCAAGAACTGTGCCTATTATGCCGATAATTATGGCAAATATAGCCATTTTTTCAGGTGTTGAGGCAAATCGCCTTGCTGTCGCAGCTGGAATAATCAGCAAAGCTGTAATGAGCAATATGCCAATAATATTGATTGAAACTGCAATAATAATAGCCAAAAGAAGCATCAATATAAAGCGCGTTTGCTCTGGTTTCATTTTTTCAGCCTTGGCTATATCTCTACTTATCGTGAGTGTTAAAAGAGAACGCCATAGGCAAAAAATTATGGCGAGAATCACTGCGCAGCCAACCCAAATTATTACAAGATCTGTCTGAGAGACCGCTAA
>NZ_JH725147.1:1309062-2131562 GCF_000278275.1 Bartonella tamiae Th239 | reverse complement strand
ATTGCTGTTTTGGACACTTTAATTAAGATTCATCGTCTTAATAATTTGAAAGAAACATTGAAAGCATTTTGATAAAGATAGAAGTGATTAAGATATGATTATGTCGCAAGGGAATGCTCAAAGCCCTTGCTTATGATTGGAAGCTTAACCGCACCATCGAATATATCTCGAGAAGCTGGTCTTTCTGCTGATATTTATGGTAACATTTTGCACAAGATGTTGCTTAAAGATGAATATTGGCAATGAGAACGATCAAGTGTCTTAAGGGCATTTGGTGAATGCCTTGGCATGCACAGGCGATGAAGGACGTGATACGCTGCGATAAGTTACGGGGAGGTGCGAATACCCTTTGATCCGTAAATTTCCGAATGGGGCAACCCACCTTTGATGGCTAGAAAAGTTAAATTGTTCAGTGATGGACAGTTTAGGTTTCTAGCTATCTTTAATAAGGTATCTGCATCTGAATAAAATAGGGTGTAAGAAGCGAACGCAGGGAACTGAAACATCTAAGTACCTGTAGGAAAGGACATCAAACGAGACTCCGCTAGTAGTGGCGAGCGAACGCGGATCAGGCCAGTGGCTTAAGTTAAGAAAAGTAGAACGAGTTGGAAAGCTCGACCAAAGTGGGTGACAGTCCCGTAAACGTAAATCTGACTTAAGTCCTTGAGTAGGGCGGGACACGTGAAATCCTGTCTGAATATGGGTCGACCACGATCCAAGCCTAAGTACTCGTGCATGACCGATAGTGAACCAGTACCGTGAGGGAAAGGTGAAAAGCACCCCGACGAGGGGAGTGAAAGAGAACCTGAAACCGAATGCCTACAAACAGTCGGAGCCCAAGATTAGTTCTGGGTGACGGCGTACCTTTTGTATAATGGGTCAGCGACTTAGTCTAACGAGCAAGCTTAAACCGGTAGGTGTAGGCGCAGCGAAAGCGAGTCTGAACAGGGCGTTCAGTTCGTTGGATTAGACCCGAAACCGAGTGATCTAGCCATGAGCAGGCTGAAGGTAAGGTAACACTTACTGGAGGGCCGAACCCATATCTGTTGCAATAGATCGGGATGACTTGTGGCTAGGGGTGAAAGGCCAATCAAACTCGGAAATAGCTGGTTCTCCGCGAAATCTATTTAGGTAGAGCGTTCGTTGTATTCTCCAGGGGGTAGAGCACTGGATGGGCTAGGGGTCCTCACCGGATTACCAAACCTAACCAAACTCCGAATACCTGGAAGAACTGACGGGCAGACACACGGCGGGTGCTAACGTCCGTCGTGGAGAGGGCAACAACCCTGACCACCATCTAAGGTCCCCAAGTTATGGCTAAGTGGGAAAGGATGTGAGGATCCCAAAACAACCAGGATGTTGGCTTAGAAGCAGCCATCATTTAAAGAAAGCGTAACAGCTCACTGGTCTAAATAAGGGTCTTTGCGCCGAAAATGTAACGGGGCTAAAGCCATACACCGAAGCTGTGGATGCGTCATATGACGCGTGGTAGCGGAGCGTTCCGTAAGCCTGTGAAGGGAGACTCGTGAGAGCTCCTGGAGGTATCGGAAGTGAGAATGCTGACATGAGTAACGATAAAGGGAGTGAGAGACTCCCTCGCCGAAAGTCCAAGGGTTCCTGCTTAAAGTTAATCTGAGCAGGGTTAGTCGGCCCCTAAGGCGAGGCCGAAAGGCGTAGTCGATGGGAACCACGTTAATATTCGTGGACCTGTGGGAAGTGACGGATCGCGTGTATTGTAAGGTCTTATTGGATTGATCTTGCAGTGAAGCGGTTCCAGGAAATAGCTCCCACAAATAGACCGTACCCGAAACCGACACAGGTGGACCGGTAGAGAATACCAAGGCGCTTGAGAGAACTACGTTGAAGGAACTCGGCAAATTGCACGCGTAACTTCGGAAGAAGCGTGACCCTTTAGCGGGCAACCGTTAGGGGGTGGCACAGACCAGGGGGTAGCGACTGTTTACCAAAAACACAGGGCTCTGCGAAGTCGCAAGACGACGTATAGGGTCTGACGCCTGCCCGGTGCTGGAAGGTTAAGAGGAGATGTGCAAGCATTGAATTGAAGCCCCAGTAAACGGCGGCCGTAACTATAACGGTCCTAAGGTAGCGAAATTCCTTGTCGGGTAAGTTCCGACCTGCACGAATGGCGTAACGACTTCCCCGCTGTCTCCAACGTAGACTCAGTGAAATTGAATTCCCCGTGAAGATGCGGGGTTCCTGCGGTTAGACGGAAAGACCCCGTGCACCTTTACTATAGCTTTACACTGGCATTCGTGTCGGCATGTGTAGGATAGGTGGTAGACTTTGAAGCAGGGGCGCCAGCCCTTGTGGAGTCATCCTTGAAATACCACCCTTATCGACATGGATGTCTAACTGCGGTCCGTTATCCGGATCCAGGACAGTGTATGGTGGGTAGTTTGACTGGGGCGGTCGCCTCCTAAAGAGTAACGGAGGCGCGCGATGGTGGGCTCAGAACGGTCGGAAATCGTTCGTCGAGTGCAATGGCATAAGCCTGCCTGACTGCAAGACTGACAAGTCGAGCAGAGTCGAAAGACGGTCATAGTGATCCGGTGGTCCCGTGTGGAAGGGCCATCGCTCAACGGATAAAAGGTACGCCGGGGATAACAGGCTGATGACCCCCAAGAGTCCATATCGACGGGGTTGTTTGGCACCTCGATGTCGACTCATCGCATCCTGGGGCTGGAGCAGGTCCCAAGGGTATGGCTGTTCGCCATTTAAAGCGGTACGTGAGTTGGGTTCAGAACGTCGTGAGACAGTTCGGTCCCTATCTGCCGTGGGTGTAGGAATATTGACAGGATCTGTCCCTAGTACGAGAGGACCGGGATGGACGTATCTCTGGTGGACCTGTTGTGGCGCCAGCCGCATTGCAGGGTAGCTATATACGGACGGGATAACCGCTGAAGGCATCTAAGCGGGAAACCCACCTGGAAACGAGTATTCCCTGAGAACCGTGGAAGACGACCACGTTGATAGGTCAGGTGTGGAAGTGTGGCAACACATGAAGCTTACTGATACTAATCGTTCGATCGACTTGATCGTTCCCATTACAAATCTTCATCTTTACTTTATTGCGTTTGTGGCTTAACGCTTACGCATTGCTTGTGTGATCGCGCCGAAGCATCGGCGACGGACAGTTGTCCTTACAAGCCAAAGGCTTTAAGGTGACTGTAAAAGAACAAAACCAACAGAAAATCCAGCTTCTCTTCATTCGATGCGCTTTGCCGACCTGGTGGTTATGGCGGAGCGGCTGCACCCGATCCCATTCCGAACTCGGCCGTGAAACGCTCCAGCGCTGATGGTACTTTGTCTTAAGGCACGGGAGAGTAAGTCGCTGCCAGGTCTGCCAATCGCATCAAATGCTTCTCATCCCTTTTAATGGCTCTCATTGCCATAACTTTACAGATCATCAATAAACTCTGTTTCTTTTTGGCGGTGTGTGCCTCGTTTAATTAGGCTTTCATCGCTTTCAAAAAAAAACTGTCAAATTCAAAAATACTGTTATAATCTTTTTTGTAACAGATAAGAGAATAGGTTATCTGCCATAATAAATTGTGACAGTATCTTTTCTTTCCTTGACGCGGGGTGGAGCAGCCCGGTAGCTCGTCAGGCTCATAACCTGAAGGCCGCAGGTTCAAATCCTGCCCCCGCAACCAAAAAAAATATAAGCCCCATAGTTCAACTGTGGGGCTTTTTTGTTGCATGTTCTTCTCAACATATTCCCATGAAAATTATAAAAATACGCACTTATTGATGAAAAATAGCAGTGAAAAAAGAAAGATATTAAACAAAATTCCCAACGTCATTATTCAGAAAAAAAATATTTGAATAGTTTTGTGTAATTCATCAATATCAAACAATGTGGCATGAATAAATTAAATCATACTTCTTATATCAGTCTCGGCCTCGTGACTAAATATTGACTAAGATAAATTTGACCGTTTGAGGCCATTAACAAGCAGTGTGCATCACATCACTTTGTTTACAGTCCATATGTAGATAGTTTTTTGCTTTTCTTTATAATATCTTATAAAATGTCTCAATAGTCGTGCCTGTCATCAAATTATTAATAATCAATAAAAATAAACAATTATGAATAGTAGGTACAGAACGTCCATCTCAAATTTTGTCGATTACAAAATCATTTATCATTTCTAAAATAACACAGAATTTGACTTATGATTTGATAATGGTATTCTATTTTAGACTTTTTATTGGTGGCTATATTTATTGCCGATTATTCAAAAATTGAAAGTTTTATTAATGTAGGTAAGTTTGGCTTTGAGTGATATGAATTTATTATTCAATTAAAATACTATTATATATAAGTTTTTTTTATCTTATAAAAAAGATTATTTTGATAAACATAAAGTAGATTAACTTTTTGCAAATGATAATGAAGGTTAGTAATTTAAATAAACTTTTCAAATTCGTAAGTTCTAATGTTAATCATTCATTTGACATATCGTAATGAAAACGCTTGTATAGTTGTATTTCACTTTATGAGTAATAATTATGACACCCCCATTAAGTTTAGGTTTTAAAGTTGAGAATCTTTCCTTTCATTATGGAAAGAAAAAAATTTTTGATTGTATGAACTGTGACTTTAAAGGCGGTTCTTTCGTTGGGTTGTTAGGCGCAAGTGGTATTGGCAAATCATCTTTTTTAAAAATACTTGCTGGATTGATTCAGCCTACAAGTGGTCGTGTATTAGGTTCAGACGGACAATCGATAAAAAAAAATAGCATATATGGGGCAACAGGATTTACTCTTTCCATGGTTGAATGTTGCACAAAATATTTCTGTAGGTTCAAGATTACGATATGAATCTTCCGATAATCACAAAGTTAAGACTTTGTTAAAAAAGGTTCAATTATTGGATTCAGGTGATAAATATCCATTTACCTTATCAGGTGGAATGCGTCAAAGAGTTGCAATTGCCCGCACATTATATGAAGATAAACCAATTGTTTTAATGGATGAGCCTTTTTCCGCACTTGATGCTGTTACGCGATCTAATATGCAAGAATTAGCAGCCAATCTTCTTGCAGATAAAACTGTGTTGTTAATAACGCATGATCCTTTAGAAGCTGCACGTTTGTGCAATATAATTTTAGTTCTAAAAAATCAGCCGGCTACTTTATTGGAGCCGATACTTATGAATGATACTTCACCAAAAGAAAGAAGTAATTACGATCTTGTAAATATAGAGACAGAATTAATGCACATTTTGAAAGCTTGCTAAGGTGAAATTTTTACCAATAAATACGATAATGCGTCATAGCCATATAATTGTTATTATGTTTGGTTTATTGGCGCTTTGGTGGTTAATTGCAATCATATTTCACGTCCCGCGATATATTTTACCGACGCCTATAGATGTTGCTCAAGCCTTATGGTCAGGGCGTGATTATCTTTTTCAACATGCTTTCATAACACTGACAGAAATCATATTAGGGTTTATTTTAGGGGTCGCATTTGGTGCTGTTATCGCTTTGTTATTAATGTTTTCTAAGATATTACAAAGATGGATTATGCCAGTACTTATTATCAGTCAATCCATACCGATTTTTGCTTTAGCCCCTATTTTGGTGCTATGGTTTGGTTATGGTATTTTATCAAAAATTGTTGCGTCTGTTTTGGTTATATTTTTTCCAGTGACAACGGCATTTTTCGATGGTTTAAGAAGAACTGATATTGGATTGTTACAATTATCACAAACGATGGGAGCAAGTCGTTTTTCCCAACTTATACATATAAGACTTATTGCTGCTTTGCCAGCTTTGGGCTCAGGCATAAGAGTTGCTGCGGCTGTTGCGCCTATAGGAGCGATTATTGGTGAATGGGTTGGCTCTTCAGGTGGTTTGGGATATGTTATGCTTAACGCAAATGCTCGGTTGCAAACGCCCATTTGCTTTGCGGCATTATTTATATTGTCACTCATGGCGATAATGCTATGGAAAATGATCGACGCCATTTTAAAACGTGTATTATATTGGGTGCCTGAAGCATCTCAGGATGTTTTAGAATAAGGGAGGAATGATCATGTTTAAAAAAGGTTTTATAATCCTATTCGCCACAATTTTCGGTACAAATGTATCATGGTCTGACGAAAAACTATCAGTGATTTTAGATTGGTATCTCAATCCTGATCATGCTTCATTAATCGTTGCTCAACAAATTGGAAGTTTTAAAAAACACGGTTTGGATGTTGAAATGATATCACCATCTGATCCAAATATAGGTTCACGATTGGTGGCAGCAAAACAAGCAGATATAGCGATCTCCTATCAACAACAGCTCTACATGTTTGTTGAAGAAGATTTGCCTTTGATCAGAATTGGTACACTTATTGAAACGCCTTTAAATACTGTTATGGCATTACCTCAAAGCGGCATTCGTTCTCCAGCTGATCTAAAGGGTAAAAAAATTGGATTTTCAAATGGCGGAGTGGAAGAAGCACTTTTAGAAACTATATTTGAAAATCAAAATTTAACTCTCAATGATGTTGAACTCATTAATGTCAATTTCAATTTGGTGAGTGCATTGCTGTCTCAGCAAGTAGACGCTGTTATTGGTGGATTTAGAAATGTTGAAGGCAATGAAATGCGTCAACAAGGTATTGAGCCAATCATTATGAAGGTGGAAGATTATGGTGTTCCTCCATATGATGAACTGGTGTTTATTATTCATAAAGATAATATAAATGAGGAAAAGTACAAAAAATTCTTATTGGCTCTTTCTGAAGGAGCTGCTTATTTAAAAGCACATCCACAACAAACATGGGTTGAATTTGCTAGAAAACATTCAGAACTTAATAATGATTTGAATGAAAGTATATGGCTGGAAACCGCTCCATTATTTAGTGATCATCCAATTATTTTGAATAAGAACAAATATATTTCATATGGTACATTTTTATATGAAGCAGGTGTCATAAAGGCTGATTATCCAATTGAGAGTTATGCTACTCAGTTGAACTGAATAAAGATGCTTTAATGCGTAAGGTGAAGAATGCTTATATTTAATACTTTTAAGACGATATCATTATCTTACTAAAAATTTTATTTTTCGCATTAATTTCTTTGTTGTTAATATTATGTCTTGTATGTCCTATTGCATTTTTATGCAAAAGATACATTAATGTTCTCATCGATATTCAGTGCTGAATACGTTTTAGAAAATCACGACTGCGTTGGCTTGATGGGTTATTAAAAAAGATTTCAGGTGTTGAATCTTCAATAATATCGCCATTTTCTATAAATAAAACGCGCTCGGAGAATTGGCGTGCAAATACCATTTCATGTGTGACACACATCATTGTCATTCCTGTTTGGGCAAGTTTGATTAAGACATCTAAAACCTCGCCCACCATTTCTGGATCAAGCGCTGAAGTTGGCTCATCAAACAACATAATACGTGGTGTCATACATAAAGCACGGGCAATTGCTACACGCTGTTGTTGACCACCTGAAAGTTGCGCTGGATATTTTGTTTCATGCTTTTCTAATCCAACTCTCTCAAGGTAAGATCGAGCTTGTTCTATAGCATCTTTTTTCGAAATTTTTCGAACAGAGATAGGTGCAAGAATACAATTTTCTAAAGCCGTCATATGTGGAAAAAGATTGAAATGTTGGAAGACCATACCAACTTCACGTAATATTGTTTTAACCTCACGCGTCGCGCCGTTAACAATATCAATGCCATCAATTTTTATAAGACCTTCATTGACGTTTTCTAGCTGGTTTAGTGTTCTGATGAGTGTTGATTTTCCAGACCCCGAAGGTCCACACAAAACGATGCGTTCTCCTGCTTGCACTTTAAGATTAATATTTTTTAAAGCAGTATAGCTACCGTAGTATTTATTTACATTTTCCATAACAATAATGGCTTGTGAAGGATCATGATATTCAGACATTTTTGTACCCTGATAATATTATTATTTATTTAAGTGACAATGTGGAGGGTGAGACGTTTTTCAATATATTGCACAAGTCTTCGGACTATTTCGACCAAAAGGAGATAAAGAAGTGCGGCCCATAGATAGACTTGAAAGTCATAGCTACGCGAAAAAGCAAGTTTCGTCACACCCATAATATCAAACATTGCAACAAGCGAAACAATTGCGCTTGACTTGATTAATATGATAAATTCATTGCTCAATGGGCGTAATGCCGAAATCATGGCCTGTGGTAATATTATCCTGAAAAATGTTGTCTTACGTTCTAGACTTAAAGCTTTGCAAGCTTCCCATTGTGACCTAGGAACAGATTGAAAACTTCCCCGCAATATTTCTGCTTGATATGCTGCAGAGTTAAGCGCAAATATTGTGACACAGCATAAAAAAGGGCTTTTAAAATACCACCAAACACCGATGCTTTGCCAAAAGCTTGAAAGCGAACCGATCCCATAATAAAATAAATAAAGTTGAGCCAAAAGTGGTGAGCCACGAAAAAAAAAGATATAAACACGCGCGCATTTTTTTAAAATTTTGCTTTTTGAAATTCTTGCTTGTGCGATAAATATTGCAAAAATACCGCCAAGGATAAATGAAACGATCACAAGAGCAATGGTGATAGCAAAACCTTGAACATAAAGGGGGCCGTATCTTTGCCAAATAGCAGGGGCAAATATGAAATCCATTATATTCCCCCTTGATAAGTTTTATTTAAATTGCGTTCTAGATGACGAAAAAAAATGCCCGATAAAGCTGAAAATAGTAGATAAAGACAGCAAGCCGCACTGTAGAAAAAAATATAATGTTTGGTTTGTGATGCAGCTAAGTTGGTTTGGCGCATAATATCAACCAAAGCAATGGTTGACACAAGCGATGTGTCTTTAAATAAAGTAAGCCAATTATTTGATAAGCCAGGCAATGCGTGTTTTAAAAGTTGAGGGAAAATAACGGATGTAAATGTTTTGGTGCGAGAAAGTCCCAATGTTTTGCAGGCTTCATATTGTCCACGTGGGATAATATTAAAAGCACCAAGCCAGATCTCACTAGAAAATGCAGCTGAAACCAACCCTAGTCCAAGAATACCCGACAGGAAGGCATTAATCGTAATTTCTTCTGTAAAACCAAATAAATGCATCATATGCCGCAAGAGAATTTGTAAACCGAAATAGACGATGAAAAGGGTTAATAATTCGGGCAAGCTTCTAAAGACCGAAGAAAAAACCGTTGCAACGATTCTTAATATTTTGGAATTTGAGCGGATCATTAAAGCCGATAAGAGCCCGAGAAAAAATCCAACAGGTGCGGCACAAAGCGCAAGAGAAACTGTTACACCGCATGCGATAAGTAACACCAATCCCCAACCATTTTCTCCAAAAGATAGTAATTGAAAATACTCTCCCATTGAGTGTCCTTTTATAAGTAAAATTACCGTCTAGCCGATCAATAGATATCTTGTCCGAAATATTTTTGTGAAATTTTTTGATATGTTCCATTCTTACGGATATCTAGTATAGCTTGATTAAGTTTGGCTTTTAGATCACCTTCATTCTTACGAATTGCAATTGATATTGGAGATTCAGTTTTTTCAAGAAAACCTAAAAGGCGGCAACAATCCTTGCCATCATTTTCTAACCAATCTAATAGAGGAAAGTTATCATGAATGACCGCATCGGTGCGTCCGATCGTCAGATCAGTATTTGCATCATCTGCATTTGGATAAAAACGCATATTAACACCTTGAGGCCATAAATGATCCTCAGCATAAAGTGCTTGAACAGATCCAGCTAAAGCACCGATGCTTTTGCCAACAAGTTCATCAATATTCAATGTTTTAATGTCACTTTCTTTCCTAACAGCGATCGCTAAACGCGTGCGATAGTAAGGATTTGTAAAGTCAACCTTTTTGAGACGCTCTTCCGTTGGACCCATTGAGGCGATGATGGCATCATATTTATGCGCAAGAAGCCCCGGGATAATGCCTTCCCAGTCTTGGATTACAATTGAACAGTTGAATTTTAGTTGTTCGCACAGAGCTCGAGCAATTTCGACATCAAAACCCTGTAAATTATTGTTTGAATCGACATATTCAAATGGTGGATAATTGCCTTCTGTTGCAAATACAAAATTTTGTCCATAAGTATTTGCACCAGTTATAATATATAAAAGCAAGGTGGCAAATATGACAGACTTTTTTCCTCCCATTACCTTTCATCCTATCCTTGAACGGTAATGCATTATTTTTGTTTCCATTCACCGTCAGTTGTTAAGCCGTTTAATTGCTTGATCTTTTCTTTTTAGCATGCCGTATACATCACGCGGTTGATCTGGATCAGCAATCATGTCTAATTCTTCACAAAATTTTGTATTCTGCATTTGATCATAAATATAACGAAGCGCAGAAAAGTCTTCTATAGCAAAGCCTACAGAATCGAACAAGGTATTTTGTTTGTTATGTGTACGTCCTTGCTTTTTTCCTACAATAACTTGCCATAATTCTGTGACAGGATGATCATGATTGAGTTGTTGAATTTCACCTTCAATACGGGTTTGCGGAGGATATTCAACAAAAATGTCAGAACGTAACAGAATGTCTTTATGTAATTCTGTTTTTCCAGGACAATCGCCTCCAACCGCATTAATATGAACATTTTGACCAATCGTATTGTCGGTCAATATTGTATTATTTTGTTTATCAGCGGTCACTGTTGTAATGATGTCTGCCCCGATAACTGCTTCTTCAACACTTTTACATTTAACAATAGTAAAACCTTTATCTTCAATATTTTTGGCACATTTATTGGTTGCGTCGGGATCAATATCATAGAGGCGCAAGTGATCAATGCCAAGCAATGCTTTAAATGCAAGTGCTTGAAATTCTGATTGCGCACCATTGCCTATGATTGTCATGGTTTTGCTGTGTTTTGGCGCTAAATATTTTGCAGCAAGAGCAGATGTCGCAGCCGTTCTTAGAGCCGTTAGAATAGTCATCTCGCTGAGCATAATTGGATAACCACTATCAACATCGGCTAATAAACCAAAGGCGGCTACAGTTTGAAGGCCGCTTTTCATATTTTTAGGATGGCCGTTGACATATTTAAAGCCATAAAATTTTGTATCACTTGTTGGCATAAGTTCAATCACGCCATCATGAGAGTGGCTTGCGAGACGCGGCGTTTTATCAAACGACTCCCATCTTTTAAAATCATCTTCGATATAAGCCGCAATTTGTGTCAGAACATGTTCAACACCAATGTCTAAAACTATGTTCATCATATTGTTGACACTGACAAATGGAACAACATTCAGTTTGTTGCGATCTAGAATCATTTGTTTCCTCTCTCCCTTTTAATAACTCTTTGTCACGCGGTCAATCACACGCCTCCCCAATAAGCTTGCAGCTAGATCCATCATCAAAGTGGCGGTCTTGCCGCGTTCATCGAGAAAAGGATTAAGTTCTGCTAGGTCAAGACTTGTGGCCAGACCGCTGTCAAATATCATTTCCATAATTAGATGTGCTTCTCGAAATGTTGCGCCACCGGGAACAGTCGTTCCAACAGCTGGCGCAATAGATGGATCAAGAAAATCAACATCAAGACTAATATGCAATAGACCATTTTGTGCAGCGACGCGCTCAAGAAAACGTTTGAGCAAAACACCAACACCCATTTCGTCAATGTTGCGCATATCAAATACGGTGATAGAGGTTTCATTGAGGGCTAGGCGTTCATCATTATCAACACTGCGTATGCCAAATAGACAAATATTTTCTAATGGAACAGTAGAAGCTATAGGCGGAAAATAATGATCAAATCCCGGCATTCCACTAAAATAAGCAACAGGTGTTCCATGGAGATTGCCACTTTTTGTACTGTTTAATGTATGAAAATCCGTGTGTGCATCCAACCACAGAACGAAAAGAGGGCGTCCAGCTTCATCAGCTTGTTTTTTAACGCCTGCAACAGTGCCTGCCGACATGGCGTGATCACCGCCCATGAAAATCGGAAATCCTTGTTTCTTTAATTCATATGCCTTATCGGTTATGGCTTTAATCCAACCACTTATTTGCGGTAAATTATGAAGACTTTTATTGGAATGAGTCATTTCATTACATGATGGAAGCGTGACATTTCCTGTATCCACGACATTATGACCAAGATCTTCAAGTGTTTTTACAATACCTGCAGCGCGATAGGCACTAGGTCCCATTTCGCAACCTAAACGTCGAGAACCATCTTGCAGTGGTATGCCTAAAAGTTTGATATCCATTTTACGCCTCTTCTTTTTTTTAAGAGTTTAAGCGT
This sequence comes from Bartonella tamiae Th239, assembly GCF_000278275.1. Classification (GTDB taxonomy): domain Bacteria; phylum Pseudomonadota; class Alphaproteobacteria; order Rhizobiales; family Rhizobiaceae; genus Bartonella; species Bartonella tamiae. The sequence continues at coordinate 2,119,286 of NZ_JH725147.1, read as the reverse complement.
GTTTCAATGGAGATTGAAAGTCTAATTATTGACAAAAACTGTTTCTTTATTTATCAATTTGAATATATAAATTGATCAAATTGGTAAAATTATGGATCAAATAGATTTAAAACTTATAGAATTATTGCGTCGTGATGCGCGTGTTTCCATTTCTGAAATCTCCAGCAGATTAAATATTTCGCGGGCGACGGTTCGTGCAAGAATGAAAAAGCTCGAGAAAAAAGGAGTTATACGAGGATATAGTATTATTTTGCATAACGATAAGACGGATAATTTTATTCGAGGTATTATGATGATTGAAGTTGATCGTCATAATGCTGATCGTGTCGCTGATATACTTTCTGCTTTTCCTGAGGTGGATTTTATACATACAACCAATGGCCGTTTTGATTTGATTATAGAATTAAAAACACAAAATCTTGCTGAATTTGATACTATATTGCGCAATATACGATTGGTTTCAGGTATCAAAGCGAGTGAAACCCATTTGCTATTAGCAACAAGGCGCGCTGTTTTAAAATCCCGATAGTGAAAGTTAAAATTTCTACGACAAACTCAGGCGTTGATATAATTTGTCTTTCAATAACAACAATCAAGACATTACTTAGATGATTAATGCCGCCAGATTAAATAGCTGTTTATAAAGTGACTGTCTTTCAGACATATCAATATCTGAAATAATATGTTCATCTGGATGAGATAGGTATATCAAGAAATTCTTCAAAAAAAATTGCGCCGTTTTTTCAAATATAACTTGTAAAAATGCACTGTGTTCAATTATTTTCTTATTTTTTAAGAAAATAATTGAATGTATTTTGTATCATATTTTTAGCTTTAAGAATGATTTCTTGCTATATTAAAAAGCCGTTAATGAAAAACATGATATAATGAAATGTCTGCATATCACATAATTTAAGATTATTCTCTTGTGCTGCTTTCCCAATTGGCGTGATAGACATCACGTCGTTTTTCAAGAGCATCGACAACGGCTTCAATTTCCTTTTTATCGATCGCGGTACTGATAAGTGTTGCAACCAGTTCGATACGTTCATCAGATAATTCAAAAAACTCAACATCACTCACTGGATATTGCGCTTTTTCTAGCATATCTACCAATAATTCACGTAACATTGGTGCTGCTTTTCTTTGAACACTTAGGCGAATTTCAAAGGTGGTTTCCCCTGTCTCTTCATTAAGAGGAATACGGTTAATAGCGTTAACCAGTCTGCGTAAAAACGTATTTCCAAAAATAACAAAGCATGTGAGGATTGTGGCTTCTGCAAGCATGTTGCCTCCCGCACAACAACCAACCGCTGCTGAACACCAAAGTGTTGCGGCTGTGTTTAATCCGCGTACATTGGTGCCTTCTTTCATAATGACACCAGCACCTAAAAAACCAATACCTGAAACAACATAGGAAATGACACGAACGGCTTCTATATCACCAGCCATGCGTTGGCCAAGGTCTACAAATGCCGCCGCTCCAACTGCAACAAGAACATTGGTGCGTAATCCTGCTGTTCTTTGTCGATACTGTCGTTCTGCTCCAATTAAAGTGCCCAAAATAAATGCTGCCAACATAGACAGTGTCGTGTCTATTAAATCGAAAAAGGAGAAATTATGAATGAATTGCAAAAGAACACCTCTTTCAGAGCATCAAAAAGTATTGGTTTGTTTTCAACAGACAAAAAGATAGTATATCGTATTTATGACATTTACTATCCAAACTTGAAGAAACAATGAAATATTCGTATTTACAAGATATTTGCGTGTAAGAAACATTACGTGAAAAAGACACTATGAGAAAAAAACTTTAGGCATGGCGTTAAATACGCCATACCTTTTTTGTCATAAAGATTTTTGGTTTGTTTAGAACCATTGTCCAAATTTGCGGATATAAAATGCTTTCATTCCTTGAGCCGTACAGCAATATGCGACAAGTGTTGCAATGAGCCATGGGAAATACTCCCAAGGAAGTGGAACCAACCCGACATAATTGCCAAGTGGTGAAAATGGAATGTAAATACCAACCACCATGACAAGACCAGTCAAAACCAATACTGGCCAAGCGGCTGTACTTTGAATGAATGGGATTTTCTGCGTACGCAACATATGAACAACAAGAGTTTGCGATAGAAGACCTTCAACAAACCAACCAGAATGGAATAAGGCTTGCATTTCTACTGAATTAGCTGAGAATACATACCACATTAATGCATAGGTTGTCATATCGTAGATTGATGAAGTTGGTCCAATATAAATCATGAATCGACCGATATTGCGTGCACTCCATTTACGGGGTTTTGCAAGAAATTCTTTATCCATTTTATCCCAAGGAATGGACAAACAAGAAATATCATAAAGCAAGTTTTGTAAGAGGAGGTGAATGGCTAACATTGGCAAAAACGGAATGAATGCACTTGCCACAAGAACCGAAAAAACATTACCGAAGTTAGAACTGGCTGTCATATTTAGATATTTCATAATATTACCGAATGTTTCGCGGCCTTTAATGACGCCTTCTTCAAGTACCATCAAGCTTTTTTCTAACAAGATGATATCAGCAGATTCTTTAGCAATATCAGCACCACTATCAACGGAAATACCAACGTCAGCATCACGCAATGCTGGAGCGTCATTAATACCATCTCCAAGGAAACCAACGGTGTGTCCATTAGCTTGTAAAGCTTTAAGCACTTTTGACTTTTGTAATGGAGAAAGTTTGGCAAAAACCGTACGCTTTTCAACTTCATATTGCAATTGTTGGTCGGTCATTGCCTCAACATCACGACCCAAAAGTGCTTCACCTGGTTCAAGACCCACTTCGCGACATACTTTTGCTGTTACAATTTGGTTATCACCAGTGAGAACTTTAACAGATACGCCATTATCACGAAGCACAGAGATCGCTGAACGTGCTGTTTCTTTTGGTGGATCAAGAAAGGTGAGAAAGCCTTCAACAATAAGTTCTTTTTCAAAGCTCGCATTGTAAAGCTCTGACTTTTCATCGTTTGCGATAATACGTGACGCTACAATGAGAACACGGAAACCATCTTCATTATAGTGCTGTGATAATTCCAAAAGTTTTTTGCGAGATTGTGCATCAAGTTTATGAACCTTATCGCCTTCACGGACACTGGTAGAAACTGAAAGCATTTCTTCAACCGCCCCTTTACAAACGAGAAGGTGTTGGTTGTCTGTTCCCTCAAGAACAATTGAAAGACGACGACGTTGAAAATCAAAAGGAATTTCATCGATTTTGCGATAAGCACGAATAGCTGTGTTATGTTTAAAACGTTCGCCAAAATGAACGACCGCCTGATCCATAAGATTGCGCATGCCACTTTGATGGAAGGAATTAAGCCATGCAAGCTCGAAAACATAATTATTGGGTTTTCCTTCAAAATCAACGTGATGTTCTAGAATGATTTTATCTTGAGTTAAAGTTCCTGTTTTATCAGTGCATAAAATATCCATTGCACCAAAATTCTGAATTGCGTTAAGCCGTTTGACAACTACTTTGTGACGTGCCATCGAAACCGCGCCTTTTGCAAGGTTCGTTGAAACGATAAGAGGAAGCATTTCTGGTGTTAAGCCCACAGCTACGGCAACCGCAAATAAAAACGCTTCGAGCCAGTCACCTTTTGTTAAGCCGTTGATTAAGAAAACAATAGGAACCATAACAAGCATGAAACGGATAAGAAGCCAGCTAACGGAATTTACACCGCGATCGAACGATGTTTGAGCCCGTGTGCCAACAATTGATTTAGCCAGTGAACCAAAATAGGTGCGTGGTCCTGTTGAAACGACTAATGCGCGTGCTGTACCACTGACAACATTGGTACCCATAAGGCATACATTAGGTAAATCTAAAAGATCATGCTGATCTTTTACTATGGTTTCAGCATGTTTTTCAGCAACGGAACCTAAAGTGTCATATTTTTCAACAGGTAAAGATTCACCAGTTAAAACAGCTTGTGATACAAAAAGATCGCGAGATTCAATTAATCTTACATCAGCAGGTATCATATCACCTGCAGAAAGCTGAACAATATCGCCTGAAACCAATTCACGCATGGGAATCTCATATTGGCGGGGTTCAGAACTGTTATTATCACGGCGCAAAACGGTTGCTGTTGTACGCACCATAGCTTTAAGCTCTTCAGCTGCTTTATTAGAACGATATTCCTGCCAAAAACGTAAAATACCACTGATAAGTATCATCGTCACAACAATAATAACGCCTGTGAGATCGGTTTCTTCGCCTTCACGCCATGGAAGCCAAAAATCAGTAAAAAACTGAATGACTGCAAGCATTGCTAAAACGCCGATAAATGGATTTTTAAAAGCTAAAAGAAATTGAATAATCGCATGAGGTGGTCGGTCGTGAGCCACTTCGTTCGGTCCATCATTAGAAAAACGTGTTGCGGCTTCTGGTATCGTCAACCCGTCTAAGCTTGCATTTACATTAAGTAAAGTTGTTTCCAAGTTGTTTTGTGCTTCGCGCACAACACGCATTGAAAGTGTATTTTTTTTCTGTATTCCCGATGAGTTCGGTGTGTTGGAATTGCTCATGGCAATAAACTCCTGTCGCACGAACACAGCGACAGGAATAACGACGATTGATTATTTCAAAGTCGTTATAACTGCGCTATTTATTCTGCCTAAAGTCTTCTTGGTGTCTTTTATTTTGAACGGCTGACTACACATAGTTGTGGCGCCAGCCTTAATACTAGATGGATCGTCCATTATAGCCCCCTTGCTTTCATGGAATTAATTTAAATTTTGTCTGCAAGACGTCGATTTGTCGCATTGGGGATTGAAAATTACAATTATCTACTTTGATACTCTTGTTATACATTAGTATAAAATATCTATTCTTATGTACAATTGCATTTAAATACACTGTCCTAGATGATTAAGTAGATGAAATGTCGCTTTAAAATCATTTTTTTATCTGCACGATTTCTTTGTATTTGTATCCAAAAAGGAGAGATGCAATGACAGTTTTTAGCAATGAAACAATTTTACTTTCGATCGTTTGTCTCTTTTTGCTTATGACAGTCATGCGTGTATTGATTATGCGTTCTATGCGTCAAACGTCTGAAGGTGAAAACAATAAACCTTCTTATGACAATCCAAAAATTAAGACGGAACATAAGAACGCTTAGTCTGCTTATTGGCTTTATGAAATACGCTTTATATTTCTATGTACTGGTTAAATTTACGACCTGCTTTTTAGTATTTATTTCAAATTATTTTGTCAAAACGATTAAAATTAAAAGATATAAAAACGATTTATAAAAGTAATATTGCAGATCATTTTTATGATATGTTCTTTGAAATTAAATGAGTTTATTTGCAAGTCCTTAAATGACATATGCTTTTATGAAAGTGTATATTCATCACAAAGTTAGACTTGATTTTTATGCCTTTTTTAATAAAGGTTTATTGAATTTGGGTTTTTTTAAACTGATTAATTTTATCCAGCACAACATTAAGGATTTCACACTGACTATTCGGTTGATCATACATGCATTTTTATTAAGCATAATATTGGTTACAATTTTTATATTTGATACTGTATCACGTTTGGAAATAGCGGCAGCAGTCTTTTATATTATTGTGATTCTTATCGGTGCGCGTTATTTTGTTGCACGCGGTATTATCCTTTTATCAGTCGTATGTACTGTTCTTACGATATCTTCTTTTTTGTTAACAAAAGATGGTGCCTATAAAGAAGGATTGATCAACACTATCATCGCTCTTATGGCGCTTTACCTGACAAGCTATATTGTTATACGCGCACAAATGTCTGAAAAGCGTGCCATGAATGCTACAGAACAAATGACACGTATGGCGCGCATTCAAAGTTTAGGTGAATTGACCGCATCAATCGCTCATGAAATTAATCAACCTTTGGCTGCGACAACTGCAAGTGCTGATGCTTGCCGCAATTGGTTGGTGCGTGATAAGCCTGATATTGGTCGCGCAGTGCAGGCGCTTGAACGTATCAGCAAAGAAGCCCATCGAGCTTCAGAAGTAATTGAGCGCGTGCGCCGCCTTTCTAAAAATGAAATAACAAAAAAAGAAATAGTCGATTTCAATGAAATTGTTGCCGAAACAATCGCATTGTCAAAAGCTTTGATTGAACATAATGATATTGAATTGCATTGGAACCGGTGTGAGAGTAAACTATTGATCGATGCTGATCGTGTGCAGATCATGCAGGTTATAGGTAATCTTTTTTTAAATGCCATTGAGGCTTTGAATATACGTCATGCAGCAGACCGTTTTATAACAGTAAAAACATTTATATTGGATAATCGCGCGAATTTACGCATGACGGATACTGGAATTGGAATAAGTGATGATGATTTGAAGCATATTTTTGATGCTTTTTGGACAAAACGTGAAGGAGGTACAGGATTGGGATTAACATTATGTCGTGCAATTGTTGAAGCACATAAAGGTGTTATAACCGCAAGAACCAATCCACACGGTGGTGCGATTTTTGAAATATCCCTTCCCCTGGCAATAAAACCTGAGGTAATTTTGCATGGACAATAAAATTGTTTATATCATTGACGATGATCATTCCGTACGAGAAGCACTTGTGGATCTTTTATCATCGGTCGATATACAAACAGAAACATTTGAAAATGTTGAAACCTTTGTAAAAGCCGATAAGCCGCTTTCGGTATCGTGCCTTGTCTTAGATGTGCGTATGCCGGGGCAAAGTGGTATGGATTTTCATCATCATATGCAAAATATTGGTCTTGATATTCCTGTTATTTTTATTACTGGTCATGGGGATATTCCTATGTCAGTGACGGCGATCAAACGTGGTGCTGTAGATTTTTTAACAAAGCCTTTTCGTGAACAAGATATTCTTGAAGCAATTCACCGAGCACTCGAAATTAGCCACGATCGTATTACTCAACGTGCTTATAATGAGCGAATTGATAAAAAATACAGTGTTCTCAATTTGGGTGAAAAAGCGGTTATGGCTTTATTGATTAAAGGATATCTGAATAAGCAAATCGCAGCTGAATTGAATGTCAGTGAAATTACGGTTAAAGTTCGTCGTTCAAACATCATGCAAAAAATGAAGGCAAAATCATTTGCTGATCTTATTCGTATGGGGATTGAACTTGAAAAAAGAGATTGCGATTCCAAATAATTACAAAATTCCAATAGTAGAATTTACGACATTAAAAAAATAAAAGTAAGTTTGTTTGTTTTATAAAACGATAAGTGTCAGAATGAATTCATATAATGTTTTTATTTTTTAATTAATTAGTAATCAACTATAAATTACAGTAATTATTTATTTAGGGAAATTATAAAAAAGTTGAGTGGCATAAATTTTTACAGAAAATGATATGCGCTTTCATTAAAAGATAAACATTGTCATATGATATATTTTTAAATAACACTATAATATGCTTCACTTCACATTATTTTGTATGCATACACATTCTTTTGTCTGGTGCAATGATTGGAAATAAGCAATGTAATTTCTCTAATATGTGAGGAGTTACGAATGACAAAATCTAATAAATTCATGACCATTTTCAGAGTTGTTTCAGGCAATTTTATGGAAATGTTTGATTTTATGGTCTATGGATATTATGCCTCTTACATTGGCGATGCTTTTTTCCCATCAGACGATCCAACCGCTTCATTATTAAAATCCTTTGCCGCTTTTGGGGTCGGTTTTATGATGCGTCCATTGGGCGCGTTTGTTTTGGGTGCCTATACTGATAGAATGGGCAGAAAAAAAGGTTTGCTCTTAACATTAACAATTATGGCTACAGGAACCTTGCTGTTAGCAATTACACCTGACTATGCCTATATTGGAGTTCTGGCGCCGATTATCGTTCTTTTAAGCCGTTTATTACAAGGCTTTTCTGCTGGTGCAGAACTGGGGGGGACTTCTGTATATCTTGCTGAAATATCCAACAGTTCCAATCGCGGCTTTTATGTGAGCTGGCAATCAGCAAGTCAGCAAGTTTCCGTTATATTTGCTAGCGGTCTTGGTGTTTTAATGCATTCATTTTTCTCAGTCGATTTTATTGCAAGTTTTGGGTGGCGTATTCCTTTTTTTATCGGTTGTCTTATTGTTCCTATTCTTTTTTACATTCGTCGTTCAATGACTGAAAGTAAGGTTTTTGAAAATAATAAAACACGTCCGTCTATGCGGGAAGTCTTTCAATCAATATTTTCAGATTATCCTGCTATTGTTTTAGGTATGATGATGGTTGGCATGACAACAGGGACTTTTTACCTTATTACAGCCTATATGCCTACATTTGGACGCGTTGAGTTAAAATTATCTGATATTGATAGTCTTGTGATCACCACATGTATTGGTTTATCTAATTTTATATGGTTGCCTGTCATGGGAGCTGTCAGTGATCGACTTGGTCGTAAACCAATTTTAATCGGAGCGACATTAGCAACAATTGTTACAGCTTTTCCTCTCATGATGTGGCTTGCGTCCAATCCAAGTTTTGGAAGACTGTTAAGTGTTGGGTTATGGCTTTCATTTGTTTATGGTAGCTATAATGGTGCAATGGTCGTGGCACTTACAGAAGTCATGCCTGCTGCTGTTCGTGCTACAGGGTTTTCGCTTGCCTATAGTTTGGCAACAACCATATTTGGCGGTTTTACGCCTTTTATTTGTACATGGCTTATTAATGTTGCCAGACGTCATTTAAGCGAAGAAAACCGATGGATGGCTGATGCAATGCCGGGTGCTTGGCTAACATTTATTGCTCTTTTAAGCATTATTGCTGTCGTCATACTTTACCAAGTACGCGCACATCTGGCAAAAGCACATAAGGTCGATTTATAAAATCATTGATAGATTTGTTTATTTATTTTTCATGCCACCAATTTGATGGCATGATTTTGTAATAAGAATTTATATTTAAATTGATTACTTTAAAATTTAAATATTTCTGGACGACTACTTCTTTAAAGGTTCCTTAAAATTTTAGGAAAAGTTTTTTTTTAAATTTAAAGTGCAATCAATTACCGAATGTCTTTTAAAGATATGTTTTATAAATATATACCAAAGAAAAAATGTGGTTATATTTAAAATTAGTTTCTTTGTGATAATATTTTACGATAAATATTATCACAAATTTTAAATGTGGTTTATTATACGCCAACATTGATATTTATTATTTTTACTTTTTGACGTATATTTTTTTATTTTGATTTAAAATTATATATCATTTATTTTATCCCCACATCAGAGTTATTACTGTGATAAATTGGTGTCATTTATGTTAAATAAAGTCACATTGATAACAGGAGCGAGTCAGGGCATTGGACGTGCCATTGCATTGCGTTTGGCAAAAGATGGATTTTATATTGCTTTATTAGATATGAACCCGGATAAAATTTCAGATGTATCAAAACGTAATAATATTTTTTTGCAGTCTGAAAAAAATTTAGGTTGCTTTGATGTCATTATTAATAATGCAGGGATTATGCAGGTTAACGCATTATCAGATGTCGTTCCAGAAGAGGTTGATTGTATATTTAAGATTAATGTTGAGGGTACGCTTTGGGAAATTTAAGCCGCAGCAAAAAATTTATAAATTTTCAACAAAAAGGAAAAATCATTAATGCCTCTTCCATCGCTGTGCAAGACGGTATGGCTATGCTTCGTGTTTACTCTTCTTTAAAATTTGCAGTCCGCGCTTTAACACAAGCGGCTGCTAAGGCATATGTCTCAAAAGGTATTACAGTTATTGTTTATTGCCCTGGTATTGTTGGTACAGATATGTGGGTTGAGATTGATGAACGTTTTAGCGTAACAACAGGAGCCAAAAAGGGTGAAACCTATAAAAAATTGTTGATGGTATTGCGCTTGGTCGTGCACAAACGATTGAAGATGCGCTAATTTTGTTTCTTTTTTAAAAAGTGAAGATTCAAACTATATTACGGGTCAATCTATCATTACTGATGGTGGTATTGTTTATCGTTAATATCTTAAAGTGACGATTTAACTATGATCACATAAAATGATTGATAAAATCGTTAATTTATAAAACGCTCTGCTTATTGAATAAACAGAGCGTTTTGACTTTGTCATTTATTTATTGTTTAAAAATCCAAATATCTTCTGGTTTAATACTGACCTGAACATTTCCTTCTTGCAAAGTACGAGCTCCGCTTGCTTTTATTTCCAAATCGCCTTGATGTAAGCGATATTCCCAACGATCTCCTAAATAAAGACTGGCATCTAAGTGCATGGGTGTTGTTGCAAGTGATGGATCATTATTGGTATTTTCATGCACATGAATATGCTCAAGACGAATAACAGCTTTTACAATATCTCCAATATTGCTGGGGTCTTCGTCACGCAATGTTCCCGTTAAGGTCCAATTATCCGAACCAATAACCGCGATTTTTCCATCTATTTTCAAAATTTTTCCTTCAGCAACATTGTTTGCCCCAAGAAATTCAGCAGAATAAAAGCAGTTGGGATTGGAATAAATTTCAAGCGGTGTTCCATGTTGAATGATACGACCATTTTGTAAAAGGAGAATATGATCAGCAGCAGCCAATGCTTCCGTTTGGTCATGTGTTACAAGGATGGCACAAATATCCAATTCAAGAATAAGTTTTCTTATCCAGTAGCGTGCTTCTTCGCGTAATTTTGCATCCAAATTAGACAATGGTTCGTCAAGCAATAAAACACGAGGTTCATAAACAACGGCGCGACAGATTGATACGCGTTGCTGCTGACCGCCTGATAATTGGCTTGGATATCGCTCAGCCAAATGATCAAGCCCCATTGTTTTTAAAATATGATTGACACGTTTTTTAATTTCTTCGTTGTTAACTTTACGTAGTTTTAATCCATAAGCCACATTTTCATACACAGTTCGATGAGGCCACAACGCATAGGATTGAAAAACAAGTCCAATGTGACGTTGTTCAGGGGGTAATTGGATGTTTTTTTCACTATCTCTTGCAGTCTTATCACCAATTTGGACATAGCCTATTTCTGGATTTTCTAATCCAGCAATACATCGTAAAAGAGTTGTTTTGCCTGATCCTGATCCTCCTAGAAGAGCAACAATTGAGCCACGTTGAGCCGTGAAATCAACGCCTTTAAGGATTTGTAATCCTCCAAGCCATTTTTCAACATTTTTAACAACAAGTTCTGTTCTATTCATTGATTTTCGCTCCCAGTTTCAAAGCAAGCGCGAGGGCTGCTGCTGTTAGAACAATACTGACAAATGCAAGGGCGGCAATGGTGTCCATAGCGCCAGATTCAAATTGTTGGACGATTAAAGATCCAATAACACCTGTGTTGGCTCCCATAAGATAAACACCTGTTGAATAATCACGTAAAAATATAATCATGATGAGTGCCCATGCTCCAGTGAGCCCAGGACGAACGAGTGGCACAACAATATCGCGCCATGTTCGCCCAATCGTGGCCCCACTTGTTCGAGCGGCTTCTTCAAGCTCAGGTGAAACTTGTAAAAGCGTGCCTTGAAGTAAGCGTAAACCATACGCAAGTCCAACGATCATATAGGCAATTAATAATGAAAAAAGTGTTGGGCGTAATGGTGTTAAAAAAGGGACGAACAAAAAGACCCAATAAACGGCAAGACCGATAATTAAACCCGGCAATGCTCGCGGTAGTAAAATAATATAATCAAGCAAAGTGCCACTTGCACCGCGATTTCTATGACCAGAAAGTCCAATTAATAGATAAACAAAGACTGCCAAAAGTGCCCCAAAAACACCAAGAATAATTGTATTGATAATACCAGTTGATAAATTGCGCACTTCCCAAAGGCGATTAAAATTTGCTAAAGTAAAGTGATCAAAAATATTAATATCTTGTCCCCAAGCATTCACAAAAGCACGTAATGTAATGCCGCCGACTGGAACAAGTACTGAAATAAAGAGCCATAAACCTATGACTGTTAATGCAATGACCTGTCCTTTTGCTCCAAGTTTAAGCGGAGAAGCGCGCGCGCCTTTGCCACCAAGGGCGGCATAGCGACGACTATGTTTTAAAATTTGGCGTTGTGCAAAAATTAGTGGCAAAGTAAGAATGATCAAAACCATGGCAACAACAGCCATCAATTGATATGTGGGAACGCCAAATAATGTTGTGAGTTTATAAATATAGGTTGTTAATACAAGAGTTCCAGATGGGTCACCAAGGACAAGAGGAATGCCAAATTGTTCAAATCCTAAAAGCAGATTAAGTGCTGCGGCAAAAATGAGCGAAGGCAATACCATGGGAAGAGTGACATCGCGTGAAACGCGAAAAATAGAAGCCCCTGTCGTACGTGCAGCTTCTTCAAGATCAGAAGGAAGATTGCGCATGGCTGCTGTCACATAAAGGTAAACATAAGGGACGTGGCTTAGTGCTGCGACCAAAATAATACCACCAACAGAATTAATATTCCAAGGAATAAAGCCTAAAATATTGCGCGCCCAAATGCTGAGAAAACCTGATGGTCCCATTGAAATGGTATACCCAAATGCAAGCACAATTGATGAAATAAACATTGGAACCAGAACGAGTATTTCTAAAGGACCGCGAAATTTCAAATCGGTCCGTGTCAGTAAAAAGGCAAGAATACCTCCTAAAGGAACAGAAATGACAACCATACCAACAGCGATAAGTATTGTTGTCCATAGCGCACGGTAAAAGTCAGGATCTGTTAAAACAAATCGATAAGCATCAAGACTAAAGGTGGCATTTGATTTAAAAAAGGCTTCATCCAAAAAACTTTGATAGACGATAAGACTGACAGGTGACAAAACTATGATTGTTACAATTAAAATGGTCAGCCAACGGTAAATGACGGCATCGGCTTTGAGCCTTGTCCAAGAAAAAGGTCTTGGAGGAGGAAGTGTTCTTTGGTCCATTTTATACTTTCTTTCTTTCAAATAATTAAATTTAAAAAACATGCATGAGACATGTTCAATCGTGCGTCTTTCATGCATAAAATTGATGAAGATATGCTAATTGACATCTAATAAATTGAAAAATGTTGCGGTTGAGTGAGGGCAAAATATTGCCCTCATAGATCATACGATGACGTTATTTATTTTACTGCAGCATTCCATTCGCGGAAAAATTTCACGCGGTTTTGTGGTTTAAGATATTCCAACAAAGCATCATCAAGTGCAATTGGCTGAAGATTGCCGCCGACCATATCATTAAGTGAATCGAGATCTAGATAGCCTTCAATATCTGTTCTGATGGAAGGGAGCCCTTTTTCTGCGATCGCTGTTTGCCCATCTTTTGAAAGCATGAAATCGAGAAAAAGACGTGCAGCATGCGGATGAGGCGCTCCGCGTGGGATAATGGCAGGACGGGAGAAGGCAGCGGTATAATCAGTGCCAAAGGCGACACCTAGATTGGGCGTATTTTTGATCCAATTTAAAGCATAAGACCCAATAACATTAACAGCCATAACGTTTTCGCCTGAAACAACAGTTTCTCGCATCGTTCCTGTAGCAGAATAACTTTTTACTTTTGCTTCACCCATGGCTTTTGCCAATTGCCAAAAACTTTCACTACTACGTCCATCATTTGTTTGAATTACAAATCCAACGCCACTTTTTTCTGGATCAAATGTTGCAATTTTATTCGATAATTCTTTACGATGATTTTGAATATATGCAATTAAAGCTGCGCGCGTTTTAGGGAAGCTATCATCAGGAAAGCTATTGGTATTGTAAATTGTACCCACAGGTTCAACAGTTGTTGCATAAACCATGTTTTTATAATTCGCCCATTCAGGCAAGTTTTTAATTTCAGGTGATTCGTATGTTTCTGTGTATCCATCAACAGCAAGCTTTAATTGCAAGTCCATTGCAGAACTCCAAATGATGTCGCCACCAGTTTGATTGGCCTCTGCCTCAGCAATGGTTCGGCTATAGGCATTGTTTGTGCCCATATCAGTATAATCGACTTGAATGCCATATTTTTGTGTAAATGCAGTTAATAATGCGGTCGCCTGTTCTTCATCCGTGGCTGCATATAAAGAAACACGCCCTTCTTTTTTTGCTTTGGCAATAAGATCACTATAATCTGCAGGATAGCCTTCTGGTAATTCCTGTGCCTTAACAGGCAAGGTGGCTAGTATAAGGCTTGCTGCAAAAGTAGCGCCAGTCGCAATAGATTTAAATCTCATTTGGGTTCCTCCTCCAATGAATTAAGCAATTTTATTGATTGCTTTTATGATTTTATAAAGTTTGCCCGTCTCCTCCATAGATTAAGGGCAATCCATTTTATACTATGACAGATAAAGCTGACAAGAAGCTGTCATAAATCTATATTTTTTGACAAGAGGAATTTCTTATGCCTCTATAGATGAGATCGTTTTATAAAAAATGTAGGAAAAACATGTTTTAAAAAAAACGAGGGAGGAGGGGCAATGCATATTCTTCTTGTCGAAGATAATGAAGATTTAGGCGAGGCAATAGCAGCACGTTTAAAGCAACTTGGTCATTTTATTGTTTGGGTACAAGATGGTGAAGATGCGCTTATAACTGCGCGGGCGCATGATTTTGATGCACTGGTGCTAGATTTAATGCTGCCGAAAAAAAGCGGATTTGAAATTATTAAAGCACTGCGACATTTCGGTTTTTCTCTTCCAATTGTTGTTATTACTGCGCGCTCAGAAATTGATGATAAGCTCAGTCTGTTTGATCTGGGTGCGGATGACTATTTGGTTAAACCTTTTGATTTTCGTGAATTGGAAGCACGTCTGCGGGCAGCAATACGTCGTCTTGGTGGGATGACAAGCAATATCGTTACTATTGGTAATACGCGCATTGATTTGGCAGCGCATCAATTGGTAATCGCAGGTCAGGAAATAGAATATAATCGACGCGAATTTAAACTTTTAGAAATTTTAATTCATTATTTAGGGCGTGCAGTCACCAAAGAAATGCTCATGACGCGTCTTTTTGATATTGAGGATGATGTTTCTTTCAACGCAGTTGAGGTTTATATTTCGCGCTTAAGGCGCAAGCTTGAAAAAGCTGATATTGAAATTCTTACATTGCGCGGTATTGGGTATCGTGTTCAGGAGCGCCATGGTCACTCGCATTAAGAATTTTTGCTTTGTCGTGTTTTGTGGACTATTTGTTTTTTTTGCGCTTCTTTGTAAGACACTTCATGCGCAATTTATCGCTTATCCACAAAATCAAACAATGAGTGATCAACAATTATTGGTCATTTACGGGACGACAGATTCTTCCCTTTTTTCAAAATTTAGTGAGTCATTTCAAAGAAATAATCCAGATGTTTCTATCTATTATAAAGAACTTGAAAGTGGCATCATTTTTAACAGCATTCTGCGTCATGACTTACAACCAGAAGCTGATCTCATTATTTCATCCGCCGCTGATCTACAGATGAAATTGGCCAATGATGCTTATGCACTTTCCTATCGGTCACCAAACTTGCATCGTCTTCCTGATTGGGCTCATTGGCGCAATGAAGTTTATGGCTTTACATTTGAGCCAGCTGTCATTGTTTATAATCGAAAATTTTTAAGTGACGGTGAAGCTCCAAGAACGCATTTGCAACTTATTAAGCTTTTAGAAAAAAACAAAAGCCGATTTATGAAAAAAGTGGGAACGTATAATATCGCAACATCTGGGGTTGGGTATGTTTTGGCGACGCATGATGTTTTAATTTCATCTAAATTTTGGCAAATGACAAATGTCTTTGCAGATATTGATGTTTATTTAAGCCGTTCATCATCTGAGCTTCTTGATGCATTAGAGGAAGAAAGATTAACATTGGCTTATAATGTTTTAGGATCGTATGCCTTTGCTCGTGCATCTTCAAACAAAGATTTGGGCATTATCGTTCCAAATGATTATGCTTTGGTTTTATCGCGTTCGGTTCTTATCCCAAGAACAGCCAAAAATCCACAAACTGCAAAAAGATTTATTGATTTTTTATTATCAAACCAAGGTCAAGAAATTGCTTCAGGAGAAATAGGATTTGAATCTGTGACACAAGATTTTAAAAGTCAATTTAATAAGCAAACGATTTTGAAAATGAGTTCAGGAACAGTACAGCCAATCGCTTTTATGCCATCTTTATTGATTGCTTATGATCATCAAAAACGAACACAATTTTTAAAAGTTTGGCATGAAGTTATCGGTGCAACAAATTTGCAAAATGATAAAATATTAGACGATAGGCATGGCGAGTGAAACAACATTTTTCTCTTCAATGGCGCATATCATGTTTTGCTTTTTTGCTTCTTCTTAGTTCTGGTAGTGTCCTTTTTATTTTTGTACAGCAAGGTATTGATCAAGCTACCCGAAATGCTTCAGACCGTTTGTTGTCGTCTTCTGCTTATATGATTGCCAATGCGGTGCAAACGGATAATGATAAAGTGATTGTGGAAATACCAAGTGGTTCATTTTCGATGTTTTCAGGAAAAGATCGGACGTTTTATGTTATTCGTGATCATTTGGGCAATTATGTTACAGGTTATGATGATCTTGATACTGGACTTGATCTTGCAACTAACAGTCAGCCACGTTTTGATACAGTTCATTATAAAAATGAATTAATAAGAGTGGTAAGTGTAGGACGTTTTGTGATGCAAAATGATGCATTTTTTTGGGTAACAATCCGCGTTGCCCAAACACAGCTTGAGCATCATGCGCTGCGCAAAAATATTATCACTTATGAGGTGATTTCCATAGGTGCTTTAATGCTTATAGCCCTTGGTGCTATTTGGATCGGGATAGGGCTCGCATTATCTCCTTTAAAAAAACTTGAAAATGATTTGTTGCAACGTGATCCTTCAGATTTATCGCCTTTACAGATTAAACCGATTAGAGAAGTGAATGCGCTGGTCATTGCTCTTAATATTTTTATGCAAAGGTTAGAAATATCTCTAAAGCGTATGCGTGATCTTGTTGCTGATGCAGCGCACCAAATTCGAACACCTTTGGCATCTTTACGCTCGCATATTGATATTGCCCTTCATGAACAGGACAGTAATCGGCGGCATGATCGATTGTTGAAAATTGAACGCACAACACTTCAGGCAAGCCAGCTCGTTTCACAAATTCTTATGGATGCGACGATTACTCACCGTCTTGAGCAAAAAGATCATCATGAGGTTGGTGTAGATACTCTTATTGATGATGTTATCAATCGTCTTGATCCAGATGAGAGAGAACGTGTTTTGGTGCATAATGATTCAAAAACACGTCGTGTTTTTTTAAACGGGGATCGTGTGTCACTGCGTGAAATGTTGCGTAATCTTATTGATAATGCACTAAGATATACGCAAGGTTCGGTTAGTTTAACAACGAAAATAGATGAATGTTTTTTGTGTGTCGATGTTATTGATGAAGGCCCGGGAATTCATATATCTGAACGTGAATATGTTTTAGAGCGTTTTCAACGTGGTAAAACCGCAGGGCAGGAAATTGGGACGGGATTAGGATTATCGATAGCAAGCCAAGTTGCCAAAGCGCATCGTGGCTCGTTAACACTTGTTGATAGTCCTTATGGGCAAGGTCTTTGTGTGGAAATACGTCTTCCTATCGGACATTCTTATTAAGAAAAGTGTCACAAAGATACATTCATAAAAATATGCATCTTTTATAAAGTGCCACAACTCTATAGATATAATAGACTATTCATCCTTAAGAATGAAATTTTTTCCAACTGGTCAATAAAAGCGCATGAATGTTCTGAAAACGCGCTAATTATATTAAAAAATAGAACTTCTTTTAAATGTTACAATATAATAAACAATTATTATGTGATAATTTGTTAAAATTTGTTGTATTTTTATAATTTTTGTTTAACCTGACGGGAAAGGCAGGGAGGACAGAATGGACAAAAATTATAATGTCTGTGTTGCTGGGCTTGGCTCTATGGGCATGGGAGCGGCTCGATCATGCATTCTCGCTGGATTAAAAACATTCGGTGTCGATGTGGATTCATTTAAATGTCAAACATTAATAGATTATGGGGCTTTAGCAGCGGGTGCTTATTGTGAATATGCAGATAATCTTGATGCCGTTTTACTTTTGCTTGTAAATAGTGATCAATGTCGAACCGTTCTTTTTGGTGAAAATGGTTTGGCTTGTCGTATGAAGCCAGGCGCCGCTGTGATGATGTCTTCAACGATTGCGACGAAAGAAGCAAAAGATATCGCACAAAATTTGTCAAAATATGGTCTTTTTGTTCTTGATGCACCAGTTTCTGGTGGTGCTTTAAAAGCAAATAAAGGGGATATGACCGTTATGGCTTCAGGCACAAATGCGGCTTTTGAAAAGCTACAACCTTTGCTTGATGCTATTGCAGGAAAAGTTTATAAAATCGGTGAAGAAATAGGGCTCGGTTCGACAGTTAAAATTATTCATCAACTTCTTGCTGGTGTACATATAGCTGCAGGCGCTGAGGCGATGGCACTTGCTGCGCGGTCAAATATTCCATTGGATGTGATGTATGATGTTGTCACCCATGCGGCAGGAAATAGCTGGATGTTTGAAAACCGTATGAAACATGTTGTTGAGGGGGATTATTCGCCAAAATCGGCTGTAGATATATTTGTTAAAGATTTAGGTCTCGTGAGTGAGACAGGTCTCTCTTTGAAATTTCCACTTCCTTTGGCGAATACGGCTTATTCAATGTTTTCAGCAGCGTCTAATGCTGGTTTTGGGGAGCAAGATGATGCAGCGGTTATTAAAATATTTTCAGGCATTGAATTGCCAGACAAGGATAAATAAAGATGCGTTTTGGCGTGATTGCGGATGATTTTACAGGGGCTACGGATATTGCTGGCTTTCTCGTTAGTCATGGATTGCGAACAATACAATTAAATGGTGTTCCAACCTCTGACAAAGATATTAAAGCTGATGCGGTGGTTATCAGTTTAAAAAGTCGTTCTTGTGCGTCTGAAAAAGCTGTCGCCGACAGTCTTTCGGCGTTAAAATGGTTGCAAGTTAAGAAGTGTCAGCAATTTTTCTTTAAATATTGTTCAACTTTTGACAGTACCCTTAAAGGAAATATTGGTCCTGTGACAGATGCATTGCTTGAAGCATTAGGTGAAAAATTCACAGTTGTTTGCCCAGCCCTGCCTGTGAATGGTCGTACGCTTTATAATGGTTATCTCTTTGTAAATGGTGTGCCTTTAAATGAATCGGGCATGCGTGATCATCCCGTTAATCCTATGACCGACAGTAATATTATGCGCATTATGGAAAGCCAATCTGTTGGTAAGGCGGGCAATATTGATACAACAATTATTGATCAAGGTGTGAGTGCGGTTACTGATGCTTTAAATAGTTTAAAAAATCAAAATATTCGTTATGCTGTTCTTGATGCGTTAAATATGGATCATATTGATACTTTAGGTCAAGCCGTTTCATCTATGAAATTGGTAACAGGTGGGTCAGGACTTGCTGCGGGTATGGCAAAAACATGGATAGTGTCATCAAATGACACTCAGGCTAATCCTGCAGAATTATTAGGTGCGCCACTTGATGGTGCGACGGTGATTATTTCTGGTTCATGTTCACAAATGACAAATGCACAAGTTGATTACTATAAACAAAAAGCACCATCACTGGCTGTTGATATTGCCCATACGCTTCATGATGAAAATTATGCGCATAGTGTTTTAGAGTGGGTTTTAGAAAACAAATCAGGTGATTATGCTCCCTTGGTTTATGCAACAATGAAATCTGATGATTTAAAAACAATACAACAACGTTATGGAGCAAAAGAAGCCAGTTTAGCAATTGAAGCTTTTTTTGCGAAGCTTGCACAATTACTCGAAGCAAAAGGCTTCACACGTTTTATTGTTGCAGGGGGTGAAACTTCTGGTTCGGTAACTCAAGCACTTCATGTTGATGGTTTTGCTATTGGTCCTCAAATCGCACCAGGTGTGCCTTGGGTCCGCGGTCTTAGTAAGCCACTTTCTTTAGCTTTAAAATCTGGAAATTTTGGTCAAGAAGATTTTTTCTTTGCGGCACAAAATACTGTTACAGTTGCACAGGATTGAAAACATGCCTCGTTTTGCAGCAAATTTATCGATGATGTTTACGGAAGTGCCTTTTCTTGATCGCTTTTCAAAAGCTGCTGAAGCAGGTTTTGAAGCAGTTGAATTTTTATTTCCTTATGATTATGCACCTGAAATTTTACAAGCTGAATTACGAAAAAATCAACTAAAACAGGCACTGTTTAATATGCCGCCAGGACAATGGGACTTAGGTGAGCGTGGTCTTGCGGCATTGCCAGGTCGGGAAGTAGAGTTTCGCAAAAATGTGGACAAAGCATTAGAGTATGCCTTGGCTCTTGATTGTCAATATCTCCATGCAATGTCAGGTCTTATGAATGGTCATGATCGTGCAAATTGTGAAAAAACTTTCATAGATAATTTTCGTTATGCATCAGATCGCGTAGCTGAATATGGTATAAGCGTTTTGGTTGAGCCGATTAATACACGCAATATGCCGGGATATTTTATCAATCATCAACTCGATGCCGTGTCTTTGTTGGAAAAAGTGGCAAGAAAAAATGTTTTTGTGCAATATGATCTTTATCATGCACAAATTATGGACGGTGATTTAACGATACTTACAGAGAAAATGAAAGGCAAATTTGCTCATGTACAAATTGCATCTGTGCCTGATCGACATGAGCCTGATGAAGGAGAGGTGAATTTTTCTCATTTGTTTAAAAAACTTGATGATATGGGATATGAAGGCTTTATTGGGTGCGAATATCATCCACGCGGTCATACTGTTGATGGTCTTGCATGGTTTGAGCCTTATCGGAAAAAATTGTCATGATACCGGCTGAGCGTCAGGCTCATATATTAGAACGCTTATCAGAACGCAGTGTTTTATCTATTGCAGAAATTTCTGCTATTTTGGATGTTTCACAAATGACGGTTCGTCGTGATATTCGCGTTCTTGAAGATCAAGGTCGCGCCGTTTCTGTAGCGGGCGGCGTTCAACTCATTGAACGTATAATCACCGAACCTTCCCATTTGGCAAAACGTGTATTGGCACATGAACAAAAAGCTGCAATTGGTCGATTTGCTGCAAAAATGGTTAAAGATGGGGGCGTTATTTATCTGGACGCGGGAACCACGATTTTAGAAATTGCTCATCACATAACTGATGTAAAAAATTTAACAGTTGTTACAAATGATTTTGTCATTGCCGCCTTTTTAGCTCAAGAAAGTGCATGTCGGATCTTTCATACAGGCGGTGAAATTGAGCGGGAAAATCAATCTTGCGTTGGAGCCCAAGCTGTAATGATGATTCAAAGTTTTAACTTTGATCTGTCATTTATTTCGACATCATCTTTCGGATTTCGCGGTATATCAACACCTCATGAAAATAAAATCGCCGTTAAGCGTGCGATAATTGAAAGTTCGTCGCGGCGCATTTTGGTAACTGATAGCAGCAAATATGGGCGTATAGGCGCATTTAATGTCATTCCACTTGATCGTTTGAGTGCAGTCATCACAGATGAAGGCTTAAGTCAAAATGGCCGTGATGCGATCAACCTACATGGTATCGCGCTGCATTTGGTCGATTATCCACAAAAAACGAAAGAAGAATAAAATGAAAAAAATTGTTGTAACAGGTGGTGCAGGTTTTCTTGGCAGTCGGTTAATTGCAACATTGCTTTCCGTAAAGGGACACCAAGGCTATCCCGAATTTGATCAAATCATTTCTGTTGATCTTGCACCTTGTCCATTAAATGATAACCGCATTGTTTCTATGACAGGTGATATTGCAGATGAGAAATTTTCTCAACAAGTGATAACGTCTGGTACCGTTGCTATTTACCATATGGCCGCCGTTTTAAGCGGTCAGTCAGAAGATGATTTTGATATGGGAATGCGTGTTAATATTGATGGAACACGAATGCTTTTAGAAGCAGCCCGCCATACGAAAGAGGTTCCAATTTTTATTTTTACCTCTTCATTGGCTGTTTTTGGCGGTGATATGCCCGATATTGTACCTGAAGATTTGGCACTTCTTCCTCAATCCTCTTATGGGGCGCAAAAAGCAATTGGCGAAATACTTGTTGGGGATTATACGCGTAAAGGTTTTATTGATGGACGTGTCTGTCGCCTTCCAACAATTGTTGTTCGTCCAGGAAAACCAAATTCGGCGGCATCGTCTTTTGCAAGTGGCATTATAAGAGAACCTTTATCAGCCATACGCTCAAATAATCCTGTTCCAGAAAATACACGCATGTGGCTTTCTTCACCCAATATAGCTGTAAAAAATCTAGCGCATGCTTTGGTTGTAAAAAGTGAAAAGATTGGCTCAAACCGTGTTCTTAACTTACCAGGACTTTGTGTGAGCGTTGCTGAAATGCTTGATAGTCTTGAAAGAATTGCAGGGAAACAAACGCGTGATTTAGTGAGTGCAAATCCAGAACAACGCGTGGTGGATATTGTTTGTTCTTGGCCTGGAAATTTTGACGTAAAGCGTCCCTTAGCTCTGGGTTTCAGCTATGACAGCGATTTTGACTCCATCATAATTCAATATCGTGATGAATTTGTTTCAAATATTTGAATGTTACGAAAGATCAAACAGGTGAAATGATGAAAGAACATGACCTGCGATTGTTACTTGTTGAACTGGGGGCAAGTCTTTTTGAAAGGGGGTTTAGTGTCGGCAGTGCGGGGAATATTTCTGTACGTCTAGACGATGGATATTTGATGACACCCACTAATTCTTCCTTGGGCAGATTGGATGCAACTCGGCTTAGCAAGCTTGACCATGAGTGGAACCATATTTCAGGTGATAAGCCTTCAAAAGAAGTGTTTATGCACCGTGCAGTTTTAAAAGCTCGAGCGCAAGCTGGTGCCGTTGTGCATCTACATTCAACCTATGCCACCGCTATAAGCTGTCTTCAACCTTCTCATAGCGATATGCCTATTATGCCGCTTACGCCCTATTTTGTTATGCGCATTGGTCGCAAACTTCCTATTATCCCTTATTATCGTCCTGGTGATGGTGCCATGGAAAAAGAGATTTATGACGCAGCCAAAACAGCCTCTTCCATGCTTTTGGCTAATCATGGACCTGTAATATCAGGAAAAACGCTGACCGATGCAGTTTATGCAGCGGAGGAGCTGGAAGAATCGGCACGTTTGTCACTGATGTTACAAAATCAAGACATAAGAAAGCTTACGCAAGAACAAATTGATGATTTGCTAACAGTATTTCAGGATAAAATTTAAAACTTATGGGAGGACATTATGACAAAAGATAAAGAACCAGATAAAACTTCTGGACTAGGTGGTATGACAAAACAACAAGAAGATTTTACCTATCGTAAAATAGTTATCCGCATTATTCCTATTTTAATGATTTGCTACATTATCGCCTATCTTGATCGCGTTAATGTTGGATTTGCAAAATTGCAGATGTCTGATGATCTCAATTTTAGTGAGACTGTCTATGGATTGGGCGCAGGATTATTTTTTATTGGTTATTTTTTCTTTGAAGTGCCAAGCAATATGATTTTGCATCGTGTGGGTGCGCGTATGTGGATTGCCCGTATCATGATCACTTGGGGTTTGCTGTCAGGTCTTTTTGCTTTTGTGCAAACGGATTGGCAATTTTATATTCTGCGCTTTCTTTTAGGTGCGGCTGAAGCTGGCTTTTATCCTGGTGTTATTCTTTATTTAACATATTGGTTTCCATCGCATCGTCGGGGAAAAATGTTTGCTATTTTTCAGGCGGGTAGCCCAGCTGCTGGCATTTTTGGTAATCCATTATCTGGTTGGATTATGGAGCGCTTTCATTCTTTTGGTGGATGGCAAGGATGGCAATGGATGTTTGTTGTTGAAGCCATTCCAGCTGTTGTTGTTGGTGTGATTGTTTTGCTTTACCTTGATAATAATGTGAAGGGTGCCAAATGGTTAAATGATGCTGAAAAAGCATTGGTGAGCCGTGATATTGATGCTGATTCACAAGGAAAAGCAGCAAATTATTCCTTTTTTAGCCTCATAAAAAGTCCCATTGTTTGGTTAATGATTTGCATTTATTTTTGTTTTGTTATGGGTCAATATGGATTAACTTTATGGATGCCTACTCTTATTCAGGCATCAGGCGTAACCAATACTTTAACTATTGGACTTTTGGGAGCGATCCCTTTTATTTGTGCTATTATCTCTATGGTTATTTTTTCGTGCAGTGCCGATAAATATCGTGAACGACGGTGGCACTTGGTTGTTCCTGCATTGCTGGGAGCAGTGGGATTTATTGTTGCAGCATCTGCAACAAGCACGACAGTTTCGATAATATTTTTGTCTCTTGCGGCTGCAGGTGTTTTATCTTGTGCTCCACTTTTTTGGTCTTTGCCAACAGCTGTTTTAAGTGGAGCTGCTGCGGCAGCTGGAATTGCAATTATCAATTCCATTGCTAATCTTGCCGGGTTTGTTAGCCCTTATATGATTGGAACGCTCTATGATTTGACCAAATCGTCAGAGATTGGAATGTACGTTTTGGCTGGATTTTTACTCTTAGGTGCTGTTTTGGTTTTAACGGTACCTGCCAGTAAAGTGAATCGATAACATTCAAAGATTCTAAAGGCGGTTACCAAAGACCGTCTTTTTAAAATATTTGACTATGTATTAAGTAATTTAAGCCAATAACTATTTAAAGATACTTAAAATCCATTTTTTTACGTTTTTAGTGATATAAATTTTGAAAATGAAACTTAATCCCTCACATCATCATTCATAGAACTGTCATAAAATGATAAAATAACTGTCATATCGAATTGATAGTCCTCTTTTTCATATAAGAGGATTTATGTGATGAAAAAAAATGTCTTATTGATAGTTGTCGATCAATGGCGCTCGGATTTTATTCCCCATCTCATCAAGCATAAAGGACAGTCGCCTTTCTTAAACACACCTCATCTTGATCGATTGTGCCGTGAAGGTCTTACATTTGAAAATCATGTCACAAGTTGTGTTCCTTGTGGTCCTGCAAGGGCAAGTCTTTTAACAGGGCTTTATCTTATGAATCACCGTGCGGTGCAAAATACTGTACCACTTGATCATCGTCATAAAAATTTAGGTAAAGCATTACGCGAAATCGGTTATGATCCTGCTCTTGTTGGATATACAACGACAACGCCTGATCCCCGTTCTACGTCACATAAAGATCCACGTTTTCTTGATTTGGGCGATATGATGGAAGGGTTTCGTAATGTTGGTGCTTTTGAACCGCATATGGATGAATATTATGGCTGGGTCGAACAAAATGGTTTTTCTTTACCAGAGCCACGTCATAATATTTGGCTCCCAGAGGGGGAGGAAACAATTCCTGGTGCAACCAGTAAACCGTCACGAATTCCAAAAGAGTATTCTGATACACGTTATTTTACAGAACGGGGTTTGACTTATTTAAAGGGAAGAGCAGGTAAACCCTTTTTCTTACATCTAGGATATTATCGTCCTCACCCACCTTTTATTGCTTCCGCTCCTTACCATGCAATGTATCGTCCCAATGATATGCCACGGCCAATGCGCGCCAATTCCCCAGAAGAAGAAGCAGCACAGCATCCTTTAATGAAGCATTATATTGACCATATCATGCAAGACTCTTTCTTTGTTAATGCTGAAGGCTATGGTGCTACGCTGAATGAAGAAGAAATCTTACAAATGCGGGCAACCTATTGCGGTTTAATAACAGAGATTGATGATTGTTTGGGGGAAATCTTTAGCTATCTGGATCAAACGCAACAATGGGATGATACGCTGATTATTTTTACCAGCGATCATGGTGAACAATTAGGGGATCATCATCTTTTAGGAAAAATTGGTTATAACAAAGAAAGTTTTCGAATTCCTTTAATTATAAAAAATGGTGGTGTTAATCCACGTGCGGGAGAAATTGAAACAGCTTTCACCGAAAGTATTGATGTTATGCCTTCTATCTTAGATTGGTTAGGCGGTGAAATACCAATAAGTTGTGATGGTGCTTCACTTATTCCTTTTTTAACGCAAGGAAAGCCAAAAAAATGGCGTGATGCTTTGCATTACGAATATGATTTTCGCGATATATTTTATGATCAACCACAATCAAGCCTTCATCTAGATCAAGATGATTGTAGCTTATGTGTTATAGAAGATGAAAATTTTAAATATGTTCATTTTGCAAAGCTTCCAGCTTTATTTTTTGATGTGAAAAAAGATCCTAATGAATTGAATAATCTTGCCAATGATCCCGCTTACACTTCACGGATGCTCGATTACGCTCAAAGAGCCCTTTCATGGCGCTTATCGCATGCGGATAAGACACTGACACATTTTCGTGCATCTCCTGATGGTTTAACACATTATGACAATTAATATTTTAACACAAAGGTTCATTTTATGTCTATCAATCGTAGAAAAGTATTAGGTCTCGGTGTCGCCGCAACAGGTAGTTTCTTT
The DNA here is from genome assembly GCF_000278275.1 of Bartonella tamiae Th239. Taxonomy (GTDB): domain Bacteria; phylum Pseudomonadota; class Alphaproteobacteria; order Rhizobiales; family Rhizobiaceae; genus Bartonella; species Bartonella tamiae. The sequence goes on along the minus strand of NZ_JH725147.1, from coordinate 2,092,806 downwards.
CTTCCACGTATTGCCATTGGACAAAGTGACAATCGTCCTTCAATCACCATTGCTGTACAGAAAATTTCAACGACAAATACATTAGATGTTTTGCGTGAACGCTCAAATGTTGGGGCACGTTCATTTTTTACCCATTTATGGGAAGGGTTGATTGATCCAAATTGGCTTGGCGATATGTCTGGTGTAGCATCACTAGCTACAGCTTGGCGACGCATTGATGATAAAACTTTAGAACTTGATTTGCGTAAAGGCGTTAAATTTCATAATGGCGAAGAAATGACAGCAGATGACGTTGCTTTTTCTTTTAGTCGTGAACGCATGTTTGGCAATTCGCCTATTGCAGGTCAAGAAACAATCGCATCAAATTTTTCAGTACCAAGCAATCTTCTGAGCAAAGAACTTCCTGCTGAAGTGGCAGCGATTTCACGTCGTACATGGCCATCATTAGAGCGTGTTGATGTCATCAATCGTTATCAAGTGCGTTTTTATAATGCAACACCAGATGTTACGCTTGAAGGGCGTATTGCTTGTGTGGGAAGTCAAATTATGAGCCGTCGCGGTTGGGATGATGCGCAAAGCTATTTGGCATGGGCAAGAAAACCCATAACCACAGGTCCATATATGGTGGACAACTATGTGCCTGATCACATGTTGGTTTTAACATCTCATGATGAGTATTGGGGTGGTCGACCGCCACTCAAACAAATTCGTTTTATTGAAGTGCCTGAGGTTGCATCGCGTATAAATGGTCTTTTGTCGGGCGAATATGACTTTGCTTGTGATATTCCACCAGATCAAATAAAATTCATTGAAAGCAATGAAAACTTTGATGTTAAAGGAGGAACTATTCTTAATCACCGCCTCACGACATTTGATAAAAATCATGCGCAGTTGGAAAACCCTCTTGTTCGTCGTGCCTTTAGCCACTCTATTGATCGTCAAGCCATTGTTGATTCATTATGGGGGGGACGTACAGAAGTACCCGCAGGCCTTCAATGGCCGTTTTATGGAAAAATGTTTATTGAAGGTTGGACAGTGCCTGAGTTTAATCCTGAGCGCGCGCGCGATCTTTTAAAACAAGCAAATTATAAGGGTGATCCCATTCCCTATCGTTTGCTTAATAATTATTACATTAATCAAACGGCAACCGCTCAAGTCTTAACGGAAATGTGGCGTCAAGTTGGATTAAATGTTGAAATTGAAATGAAAGAAAATTGGCAGCAAGTACTTGAAAATAATAGCCATCGGGGTGTTCGTGATTGGTCAAATTCTGCCGCTTTTGATGATCCTATTTCTTCAATCGTCAACCAACATGGACCCAATGGTGAACAACAACAAGTGGGTGAATGGACAAATAGTGAGATGAATGAGCTGTCAGGTCTCATGGAACGCAGCACAGACTTTGCAAAACGAAAGGCTATGTTTAAACGTATGCTTGAAATTTGTGAAAGAGAAGATCCTGCATATACAGTATTGCATCAAACAGCTGTTTTTACTGCAAAACGAAAAGATATAAAATGGCAAGCAGCATCATCCTTTGCTATGGATTTTCGCCCCGGCAATTGGGGATAATGAAGTGTTTTAAGGTCTAGCATGACATGCTTAATAGGGCTTTAGCTGATTATGAAAAAACTCGAAATTTCAAATTTAAAAGTGTCTTTCAATAGCGTTCCTGTACTACACGGAATAAATCTTTCTATCGCTCGTGGTGAAAGCATTGGGATTGTTGGAGAATCTGGATGTGGTAAATCATTAACATGGCTTGCAGCATTGCGCTTAACGCCTTCAAAAGCAAAATTAAGTGGTGAAGTTCGTTTGGATGGTGGAGAAAATATTATTACGTCCGCCATTCCTTATGTTGAGAAAATACGCGGTGGTCGTATTGCCATGATTTTTCAAGATCCTTCAAGTGCTTTAAATCCTGTCAAAACAGTTGGGCAACAAATAAAAGAAGCGGTTATTTTACATCGAAAATTAAACAAAAAACAAGCAAAAGAAGAAGTTTTAGCGTTGATGAATAGGGTTGGTATTCCTGATGCAAAGGCACGATTTGATAGTTATCCGCATCAATTTTCAGGGGGGCAAAATCAGCGCTTGATGATTGCCATGGCGCTTGCTGGTGCTCCTGATATTTTGATTGCTGATGAACCGACAACAGCATTAGATGCAACAATTCAGGCACAAATCCTTGATCTTTTAAATGAATTGCGGCGTGAGCGAAATATGGGTCTTGTTTTTATTAGTCATGATTTAGGGGCAGTGTCGCAAATATGTGATCGAATTTGTGTTATGTATGCAGGGCGTATTGTTGAAGATAGTCCAACAAATAGCTTATTTTATAGGCCTCGACATCCCTATACACATGGATTGTTTACGTCGATTCCTCCCTTTGATGGAACACGTAAAAGGCTTGTACCGATCGAAGGTAGAGTGCCAGAATTTCAAGATAATATCAAGGGATGTGCTTTTTATCCGCGCTGCCAATTCAGCCTTGTATGTTGCAATGATGAGGTTCCACCACTTCATACTGATTGTTCAGATCGTTTGAGGAGTGTGGCGTGTTTTAATCCAAAAACACATAATGTTTCAGCAAAAAAACAAAACAATAATATTTTATTAAATTCAGATATGACACCAAATGCACCAATTGGATTTTAAAGATGAGCAAAACAATTTTAAATGCTCACAATCTTTCGAAAACTTATTATTCAGGTCATTCTTTTTTTTCGAAAGGTCGATCAGTTGGCGCAGTTGATGATATTTCACTTTCTATACAATTAGGAGAAACCTTAGGTATTGTAGGGGAGTCTGGTTCAGGCAAATCAACGCTTGGTCGCTTGCTTTTAGGGCTTGAAAACCCTAGTCGGGGTGAAGTGTTTTTTAATGAAACTTCTATGCCAGTAGCTTTTGGTTCTCAATGGAGAAAATTGCGCGCTGATATGCAACTGATTTATCAAGATCCGCTTGCCGCTCTTGATCGACGTATGCCAATAGGCGATCAAATTCTCGAACCTCTTAAAATACATAATATAGGTCATAAAAACGAGCGTCGTAATCGTGTTATTGAAATGCTCAATTGTGTTGGTCTAAGTGCGGCTCATTATACGAGATTGCCGCATCAAATATCTGGGGGGCAAAGACAACGAGTTGTGATTGCGCGCGCTCTAATTACGCGCCCAAAACTGCTCATTTGTGATGAGCCTGTTTCAGCCTTAGATGTATCCATCCAAGCGCAGGTTGTTAATCTTTTACGCGATGTTCAAGAAAAAGAAAAACTAACAATGGTTTTTATAAGCCACGACCTTAAAGTTGTGCAAAATATTGCTGATCGTTTGGCTGTTATGTATCTCGGCAGTATTGTTGAATTTGGGGATTGTTCACAAATTTTAGCAAAACCAAATCATCCCTATACAAAAGCCTTGGTTTCAAGTGTTTTAATACCAGGGCAGAAGACCTTTGAGCGCATTATATTAAAAGGTGAGCCGCCTAATCCCGCAGATCGTCCTAGTGGATGCGCATTTCATCCCAGATGTTGTTTAGCCAGTGATATATGCCGACAAAAGACACCGAAATTATCGCTTCAAAATGATGCTCGATTGGTTGCCTGTCATCATGTTTGAAGCCTTTACACTTGATTTATATCTTATAGCGAAGGTCTCATGTTTTTTTTCTTTTCAACGCGAATATTACGCGCCTTTATAACGATTTTTTTGGTGATTACATTTGCTTTTTTTGTTTTGCGTTTGTCAGGCGATCCTGCGCAGATTATTTTAGGACCCGAAGCATCACAGCAAGCTGTTGTGGCCTTCCAAAAAAGTTGGGGGTTGGATGCACCTTTATGGCAACAATTTACGGGCTATGTTTATGCTGTTTTACAAGGTGATTTTGGTGTTTCCATGCGTGATGGACGCAAAGCATTTGATATGGTTTTAGAGCGTATTCCTGCTACTTTATTTATCACTCTACCTGCGCTTTTACTCAAATTGGCTATCGGCATTCCTGCTGGAGTTTATGCCGCGCTGCATCGTGATAGTAAAATGGATCGTTTCGTTATGGGATTATCAGTATTGGGATTTACAATGCCGTCTTTTGTTTTAGGACTTTATCTGGTTTTGATTTTTTCTGTTCAATTAGGATGGTTGCCTTCAGGAGGCCAGGAAGGAGTGCAATATGCCATTCTTCCCATCTTAACAATTGGTCTTGGTGGTGCAGCTGTTCTTGCAAGATTTTCACGAAGTGCCATGATTGAAATTTTAAGCAGACCATATATTCGCACAGCCAGTGCAAAAGGTCTTTCGTGGCGGTATGTTGTTTATAACCATGCTTTGCCCAATGCAGCTATTCCGATTGTAACACTTGTTGGATTTATGGTTGGTTCGCTTCTTGCTGGTGCGGTTGTCGTTGAATCTTTATTTTCTTGGCAAGGCGTTGGGCGTTTATTGGTTATTGCAGTTGCGAATCGTGATTTGGCGGTTGTTCAATGTATTTTAATCCTTGTTGCTTTCACTATGGTTCTATCAAATCTTATTGTTGATCTTCTCTATAGTTATCTTGATCCCCGTCTTGCTGATCGCCAAGCGAAAGAGTCCTCATCATGAGTATTATTTTATCTCAAAAAAAACGCCAATTTAATTTTATTTTTCGTTTTCTTCGATCTATGCCTATTTCTATAAAGCTTAGCTTTTTCTGGCTTTTGATAATCTTTATGATCAGCATTTTTGCTGATGTATTAAGGCCATATCCTATTACACAGTTGGATCTTATGAACAGATTGGCTTCTCCGGGTTTCAATTCACACCTTCTTGGAACTGATGAGCTAGGACGTGATATTCTTTCACGGCTTATTGAATCTATTCGCGTATCAATGCAAATTGCTTTTGGTGCGACGATATGTTCAGCTGTTTTAGGAACGTTTTTAGGATTTTTAGCGGCAAGATTTCGTGGTATTGTTGAAAATTGCGTCATGATGCTAGCAGATTTTCAGGCGGCAATGCCCTTTCTAATCCTTGCATTATCAGTTTTGGCATTTATAGGAAACTCTATAATTATTCTCACTCTTTTATTAGGGCTTTATGGTTGGGAAAGATATGCGCGTATTGCGCGAGGTTTGGCATTGTCAGCCAATAGTCAAGGTTATGCAGGAGCTGTTCGGCAATTAGGAGCGCGTCCTTTACGTATTTATGTTCATCATATTTTACCAAATATTGCATCGACTTTGATTGTTTCTATGACGTTAATATTTCCAGAAATTATTCTTTTAGAAAGCAGTCTTTCTTTTTTAGGGTTAGGTGTGCAGCCTCCTATGTCCAGTCTTGGTAATATGATAAGCTTTGGACGTGAATATTTAAGTAATGCACCGTGGATCATGTTTGCACCGTCTTTGATCATTATTTTAACGACAATGTCTGTCAGCTTTTTTGGTGATTGGGTGCGTGATAAGCTCGACCATGACAGCTAATATTTTGTTCTTTTTAGAAAAATCTGATTTCGATGGAAAATCATCGAAATCAGATTCTATGTTTTGAATATAATAATGAAAAGTTCATGATAAAATGAACTAGTCATCATATTTTTGCGCGGTAATATTGCCTTGCTTATTCACGCGCAATTCTAAACGGTCGTGATTTGTGTCTGTGACATTAACTTCCCATCCATATCTTTTTTGTTCAATTTCACGAATGTGATAACCATCTTGTTCCAATTTGCTGGCCATTTGAGAAACACTGATACGTGGTGCTGCATTTTGCGTTTGTGGCGTTGGCTGAGCTGTTGCAACATTTGTAAACCCTGTTAGGCTCGTTAAAGCGGTAGCAGTTGATAAAAGAACGACAGAAATGATTTTTTTAGACATCAATTTTCTCCTTAAAATGATTGATGTCGTCTTTTTATCAAAGTGTTACTGATACTTTGCCTTTGAAACCTGTCAGTGAATTGTCAGTTTGAAAACGATTTTTCAGAGCTATTTGTTTATGTCTCTATTGTGGAAGAGATTGCTTTAGAATTTTTATGATACAGTCAAAATCATCATCGTTCATCCAAAGACTATTAGAAATCGTCAACAGTCTATCAGCAAAATTGATGGCGTTCGGTGTATTGTCCTGATTATCAAGAAAAGGTTTGAGATAATTATAATTTGCAAGCGCATGTACAAATAAGCGCGTAACCCCATAAGGAGAGGGCCATAATGTTTCAAGAGCCTGATCACGACTTTTACGGTCAGGCATAAGAAGGATTAAAAAAGGCCAAATATTTGTTTCTTTAGTGATGCCCTTTATAACATGAATTGAAGGTATTGTATGAAGATGATCAATACGTCTTTTCGCTTGAGTTTTTATTTTTTCTAAAAAAACTGGATAACGTTGCAATGCTCGTGCACCACGTTTTTCTCGCAATGTACTCACCTTATGTAAGGGTATTGGAAATGAAAATACATCACCGACAGCATTTTCAATATCACCTTTTTTTAAATTGTTTCTGCGAGGAGTGCCATAAGCCCATTGCAGCATAAATGGACGATAAGCGAGGGTATAACCCAAAAGCTCTAAAATGCGTTTTGCTTCTAAAGATGGTTTTCTTTGGATAAATTGATCATGTGTTTGCTGAAGGGCTCGTCGCATTTTTTCTTCACGAGCAGTTAACAAACCGCCTTCAAAAAGTGTAAGGCCTTTACCAACAGCCAGACTAAAAAATACAATATCAGCACTTTTGCCTGCTGAAGAGCCAAAAGCTTGCGCACCATCTTCTATAACGAAAGCACCATAAGAATGTGCAAGGGGCATTACAGCATCCACATCGGCTAATTGCCCACCAATATGTGTTGGAACAATTGCGAGCGTTTTTTTACTTAAAAGTTTTTCTAATGCGATAAGATCAAAATCAAAGTGGTTCAATTTTGTATCACAAAGACGCGGTATTAAGCCGCATTGAGCAATGGCTAGCAGAACCAACGGACAATTAAAGGCAGGAATGATGACTTCAGTGCGCTCAATGTTTTGGGGCATGCGCTTCAAAGTTTCTAAAGCTATGATAAATGCTGCTGTTCCGGAACTTTCTAAAAGAAGGGGAGGAAGCTTAAAAAGTATCGCCGCGTCGTGTTTTAAATTACGATTTGTTGGAAGCCAATCTCTCCAAAGCATAGGAAGACCAGCCGTTGGTGGTATTTCACGGAAGAAAACCATGTATTTTACTCTTTTTGTTTTTTGATTTCATCACGTTCGGCAAAAGCCAAAAAGATTATACCACAAACAATGAAAACAGCGCCTGTTAAATGAGTAAGAGAGATATGTTCACCAAACAAAATAACAGATGCAATCATAACGGTCACAACTTCAAGGTGGGAGGCTGCGAATGCAGGCCCTACTGGTGCGCGTCTTAAAAGGGTCATCCATGTGAAAAAAGCACCAATATAGCCTAAAATCGCCAGATAAACCCATGGATGGGTGAAAATGCGTATTAACCAATCAATATTTGCTTCAAGCGGTTCTGCAGCAGTCGCCGTCATTTTAAAGCTGATTTGCCCCAACGTGTCGAACGCCATTAAAAAAAGAAAACCAATAATATAAAAACGTCCCATCATGTGGCTCCAACAATTGCAACACCGATCGCCACAAGACTTATGCCGATGACACGCATATTGGTCAGTTTTTCATTAAATAAAAATCGACCTAAAATCATAATAACAATAATATTAATGGATCCGAGCAAGATACCTTCTGAGAGAGGTACCAAAGTTAAAAATGCCAACCAAAGTAAAAATTCAGCAATATAGGCACCAACACCGAGCCAAAGAACCGGCTTTTTTAACAAAGCGAACCAATAAGTTTTATATGAGTCTTCGGGTTTATCACTTTGAGGTTCAATAGCCGCGGCTTTAAAGGCAAGCTGTCCAACCGTGTCACAAACTATGTTAGAAAGCCATAAAACAAAAACAAGCCAACTCATGCGTATGCCATTTCAGCGAAATTGTTTGAATGTGATGGTGTGTTTTCAGTATCAGGACAACATAGGCTTTTAAAAAAGTTGATACTCTCTTGAATGACGATTTTACGGTCACGATCAATCGTAATCAAATGGTAGCTATTGTTTAAAGGAACCATTTTGACAGGCCCTGATACGGAACGTTCAACCAAGCCAGAATTTGTTTTTAAGGACGCGATGTCATCATCTATTGAATGCATAATCAAACAGGGTGCTTTTATCTGTTTCAATTGAGCTTTTGTAACTTTTGACAAAACGAGCATTTCTGCCAAAGACCCAAAAGGGTTGCCAGCAAGTCCACCCTTCGTACTATCTCCTGATAACATGCTTTCGGATACAGTTTTACGAATACGCTCATCTTTTAATCCATAAGGTGGGCGTTCAATAAATACATTTTTACGGAAAATTCCAAACATATTGAACCATTTTAGCAAAAATCCGAGTTTTTTTGCATAATAAGGAATTGTCCACCCATCATAAATGAAAGTGGGACCATAAACACCAACGCCTTTGACGATGTTGGGTCGATCCGCTGCAAGCTTCAGAGCTAGAACAGCACCCATGGACAGTCCACCTACAAAGAGCGTATCAACATGTTCAAGCAAACGATCCGCAGCACGATTGACGCTCTCATACCAATCATGCCAATTGGTCGCCAAAAGGTCCTCTTCATTGCCACAATGACCAGCCAATTGCATGCCGTAAACAGTAAATCCTGCTTTATGCAAACCTTTACCTAAAATTTGCATTTCTGCGGGTGTGCCTGTTAATCCATGAATTAATAACACGCCAGCGCGTCCACCTTTAAGAAAAAAACTTACATCGGTAATCATGATGCGACCTTTTTAAATGGTTTGAACTGATGGTTAAATTGATGCCAAATGGCACAAACATCAGAAAAATTATCAATCCTTATGTGATTAAGATGCTGTTTGTTGCAGTAATCGGCAAGTTTTCCTTTTGCCAATACAAGATCGGCTTTTTCTGATGGACAAAAATCAGATGTCCCATCACCAATATACAGTGTAAATCCACGTTGAAGTGTATTATAACGACTGCATTTGCAATTGCCTGCAGAACATGTATCGTTTTTGTAGGGAAATTGTAACGTCCAATGATCATTGCCAAGATATATTAATCGATTAGCAAATATCGGAACTGTAACAATATTATACCGTTTCAAAATGCGATGAATACTGAAATCCAGTCCATCACTCACAATGGCAACATTCACACGTTCTTGGGAAAGTATCTCAATGAAGTCAATAAAGTATGGATCAATTTCCATTTGATCTAAACAAGCGTTTAGCTCTTCAGGAGATGCTTTGATAAGACTGATTTGGTGGCTCATACATTCACGCGCACCAATTTTTCCAGATAGCCATTCTTCCTCAATTTCTTCCCAATCAGCTGAGGCAAATTGGCGAAGTAAGATATCTGTTACGTCGTTTTTTGCAATAGTTCCGTCAAAGTCAATAAACACGGTTGAAAAAGATGACGGGTGTTTGTTATTTCGTAAATCTGGGAACGTTAGTGTCATTATTATTCGTTCTCTACCTTATTTCTATAGTGAAATCTCGATCCAACTTGAATTGTCTTGTCATGATAGCTTATAAATGATTAACGTGACTATGCGATCTTTGTTGCATTTGTGTAACTGGAAAAGAACGAGTATATGAATAAAAGAATTTTAATTGTTGAAGATGATCAGCGCTTGGCTGAACTGGTGTCCACTTATTTGGAACAACATGGATATAGCGTATCACTTCATGGTGACGGAGATCAGGCAGAAGCTGTCATTAAAGCACAACAACCAGATCTGGTTATATTAGATGTTATGTTGCCAGGAAAATCTGGTTTTGATGTTTGTCGTAATGTCCGCCCCTTTTATCATGGTGCTATTTTAATTATGACAGCGAGTGAAGATAATATTGATGAAATTATTGGCCTTGAACTTGGTGCGGATGGTTATCTTTCAAAACCCGTCGAGCCTCGTTTATTGCTTGCACATGTGCGTGCTTTGTTTCGTCGTAATGAAGGAGAAAGCCTTATAGAAGAAAGAGATAAAGGTGGAGAGACATTAAACGGCTTTTTCAAAGAAAATGATAAACAATTGGCATGTTCAAAACTTGTTTTTGGTCCTCTTATCATTGACGGTGATAATCGCAGTGTTTCTATTGACGGAAAAATTATAGATTTCACGACAGCAGAATTTGATCTTTTATGGCTTCTTGCCGCGCGAGCAGGTACAATCCTATCACGTGATGACATTTTAAATGCTTTGCGTGGAATTGAATTTGATGGGCTTGATCGCTCAATTGATGCCCGTATTTCGCGTTTGCGACGAAGATTGGGGGATGATCTGGAAAATCCTCATTATATAAAAACCGTGCGTTCAAAAGGCTATTTGTTTTTACAATGGCAGAATGTGTGATGCAAAATACTTATGAAGATAGACGAAAAACTCAACGACGAACTTCATTATTACGTGCTGTAACCTTACTTTTTTTTCTGCTATTTGTCCAAGGCGCCGTTGCCTATGGAACATTACAGCTTTTTCTTTCTTTGCCAGCAAGTTGGACAGGCATTGTTGAGGATAGTGAAATAGAACGCGATGCCCATATAGGCACGGTTTACATGATTGAAAAACAAATTTTAGAACAACCTCAAACATCAGTTGAAGATGTATTGGCTCAGTTGCAACCTCATTTTCGCTTCACTTTAAATTATTTGAAAACAGATCATAACTTTTCCGAAGATGTTAAAGATCAATTGAACATTTATCGTATTGCTTATGATGATGAAAATGATCATCTTTATGCACCTCTTGCAGTTGGCGGTTATCTAAAGCTTGGTCCTCTCGTTTCTCCTGATATTAATGATGTGTATACTAGTGCGATTGTCATTCTTTTAGCGCTTTTATCAATTTTGGATGCATTGTTGTTTTTTGTAGTCATTTATATCGCGTTTTTCACTCTCTTGCGTGAAGCGCGTTCCATTCGTGCAACGGCGAATAAATTGGGGGAAGGGGATTTAACGGCACGTGTTCCCAAAATTCACAGTGAACCGCTAAAAATGATTGGTCATGTCATTAATGATATGGCATCGCGTATTGAGATTTCTGTTGATCATAATAAAACAATGCTACACGCAATGGCACATGAATTTCGTACACCCTTAGCACGATTACGTTTTGGTTTAAGCATGCTGGATGAAGCAAAAGCCGAAAAAAAAGCAAAACTTTATGATGGAATTGAAAAAGATATTGAAGAGCTTGAGCAACTCATTAAAATTTCGCTCGATTATTTCAGAATGAATAATAAAAATATGCCTACAAAACCTCAAATCGTGGGAGTAAAACGTTGGGCAGAAAAAATCATTGATGATTTATCGGTTCTTAAACCTCAAGGCTTCATCTTAACTTATGATATTGCCAATAAAGAAGGTTTTTTTGATCCTGAACTGGCGGCAATGGCTGTTAGAAATATAGTCCTTAATGCCTTTAAATATGCGCGTTCGAAAGTTCATATTCATATTGATACTGCAAATGATGCATTAATCTTTGAATTTGATGATGATGGTCCTGGTATTGCTGAAAACGCCCGTACTGAAATTTTTTCTCCCTTTGTAAGATTGGAAGCAGGTAAATCGATAACAGATAATGGTTATGGTGTCGGTTTATCTTTCGTTCGCGCAATTGCTGAGCTACATCACGGTTCGGTTTTCGTTTTGACAAGTCCAATGGGTGGAGCTCGTTTTGTCATGCGCTTTTCTTTATAATGAGAAACTTTTGTTTTTACATTTACAAATAATGATTAAGAAGTGCCAATAATTTTGTGTTAAACAAGTTTTGTTGCTCTTGCCATTCAATGAGCATCTTTGGATCAATCGGATCTTGACCATCAAGCTTACTCATTAAGCGTTTCCATCGGTTTTCATAAGAATAGTTAGAAACTTCGCCCGTAATATCACCACCAATTAATCTTTTTCCAAATGTTGTTATAAGATCGGTAAGGTGATGTGTTTGCATCTTTCCTTGATCCCAATTGGTTCGAATACATGCAGGTGATAAAGCGTCTTTATCAATTGATAAATATATTGGCGTTTCTTGATTATATTGGCTGCTAATAAAGGCGGACATAAGAGTGTCAATATCAGCAAATGATTGAAAGGCGTTTTTTAAGCCTATAAGTTTTGCCCATTTTACATTGACCCCAATTGACCAATAGGTCAATTTGGATTTTAAAAGTGGCGTTAAACGGTTTTCCCAAGAATGTTTTATACCAATATCATTGGATGTAATGCCAACAACATGGATATGTTTGACATAAGGTAGAGCAGCGGTATGACTGACCCAAGATCCACAATGTATACCAAAAGGAAAACGCATATTATCGGGATGATTATCTATAACAATGATGGTAAGCGGTTTTTTGTTTAAGTCTTTTTTCATACGCTTGATGAGCAAGTGACTAACGTGATGATAATCACCACTACCTAGAAAAATCACTCCATAGTTTTTGGGAAGATGAACATCTAAACTTGTTTCAAGACGCTGAAAATTTTTATAGGTCGTTGAAAAGCGTATGGTATCTTGCCACGATGTCATATCCAATCTCATAGACTGTTTATAATCTTTAACACTTTTATCGAAATCCAGAATAACGGATTGTTTCATTAATTCTTACTCGCTTTTTTTTTCTCAAATTTTGAATCATTTTCAAAAAGATGTTGGAAGCGTTTTAATATCCAGCGCAAAAACGGATTTTTTATAAAAACTGCATGTTGAGTGTAGACAAAGCGAGCACCTAAATAGGCTTTTATTTCGGGATCAGTCCAACCAGCAATATAAAAATCCAAATGATGTTTACGCGCATATTCTAGATTATAAAACCAGCTTACAAAATAAAGATTATTTTCAATCGCCGCGGGATAATCAAGACCTATATATTTATCAACCAACATATTATTGACAATGAAACATATATTATATCCAATAATTTTGTCGTCTTTCGTGCGGTATAGAATAACGCGCCGTGTTTTATCATTTGCTTTTAATATATTTTGAAAAAAAATCTCGCTCAAAAGATCAAAGTGTATCTCGCTTTGTTCATAGACTTGGAGATAAAGTCGATAAAAAAGATTTAATGTTTTTGCATCTTCTAATAAAGGATGAGTGTTGTCTATAACATCAATTTTAAGATCATTTATGGATCTTAACTTCCTACGAAAATCTTTACGCCGTGATTTTGAAAAATTTTGTAGATAATCATCAATTGATGTATGGTGAATGGGAACATAGGCCAGTGCCTGACCTTCAACCGTTAGAAACCCCTCACGATTTAACGCGCTTAAAAATTCTGTATTTTTTATATTTTCTTCAGTGGTCAGAAGTTCACAAGATTTTGGCAAATCTTTAACAATAATCAGTGAATGATTTGATTGACCATATTCGCGTATGGATCGTGCAGCATTATCCAGATTAAGATCACTAGGAAAAGGTACAAATTCTGAGACAGTTGTTCCAATAAATAATGCTTTATAACGCGTTAAACGCGACCAAATTTTAAAAAAAGGGAAGGCTTGGATTTTTTTTCTGTCTTTTTCATCCATTGTGGTTAAAAGGTCAAAAATTGCAGAAAAATTGGGTAGTTTATATTGATCAATCCAAGCTTTGAAGTGTAGGGGAGGGTGAACAAAGAAGGTTGCCAATAAATGGTCAGGTTCCAATTTATTGAACCATTTTTTAATAATCGCTACGGTCTTTGTTTGAGCGTTCATTTTTCACCAAAAGTTTATATAATATGACAATGAGCTTTGTAGCTGGTTTTCAAATTCTGGGAAAAGGTTTGTTTTAAGTGTTTAATAAATACAGCGCAGAAAATTATATAAAAAATCTACGCTGTATCTTTTTAAATTAAGTTCGCTTTTTATGAGACTTATTATGAATTTTTTGCCCGTGTTATTAACTGATCAAGAAGAGCAATAGCCTTATCAATTTCCTCTGTTGAAATATGAAGTGAAGGGGCAAGCGTGATAACGTTTTTATAATATCCACCAACATCTAAAACGAGACCAGTTTTTTGCCCTTGCCAATCAAGATCTCCAGAAAGACCAATATCCACCATGCGATCCAGCAACTCACGATTTGGGGTGAAGCCATCCTCAGCACATATTTCAGCGCGAAGTGCAAGTCCTAATCCGTCAACATCGCCAATTTCAGGATGGCGTTTTTGCAGGTCTTGTAATCCTTTCAGAAAATGTTTCCCTTTGTCCATAACCATCGTTTCATAATCTGTTTCAGCAGTCATGCGCAAAACTTCTAGACCAAGCGCTGTACCAAGAGGATTTGAAGCAAAAGTTGAATGAGTAGAACCAGGAGGGAAGATGTTAGGATTGATCAATTCTTCACGTGCCCATAATCCACCTAATGGATTTAGACCATTTGTAAGTGCCTTTGCAAAAACAAGAACGTCTGGCGTTACATCAAAATGCTCAATTGACCATAATTTACCGGTACGATAAAAGCCCATTTGTATTTCATCAACAACAAGCAATATGCCATGTTGATCTAGTACTTTTTTAATGCCTTTAAAAAAATTACGGGGTGGAATAACATATCCGCCTGTGCCTTGAAGAGGCTCAATATAAAAGGCAGCATATTCAGCTTCATTTGCTTTTGGATCCCAAACACCATTATATTCAGTTTCAAATAAGCGTGCAAATTCATTGACGCAATGTTCGCCGTATTCTTCAACCGTCATAGATTTTGGACGGCGGAAAGGATACGGAAAGGGCATGAACATTGCACGTTCGCCAAAATGTCCATAACGACGGCGATAACGGTAACTTGACGTAATGGAGGATGCACCAAGTGTTCTTCCGTGATACCCACCTTCAAATGCGAACATAAGGCTTTTACCACCCTTAGCATTGCGCACAATCTTTAAAGAATCTTCAATACATTGTGAACCGCCAACATTAAAATGAACGCGCCCATCAAGATTGAATTTTTTATTCATATCCTGTGCAATGGTTTTAGCCAATTCAATTTTTGTTGGATGTAGATATTGGCTCGCAGTCTGTGGTAAAGTGTCTATCTGTTTTTTTAAAACGCTATCAAGACGCGGATTGGCATAGCCAAAATTCACTGCAGAATACCACATCTGCAAATCTAAATAAGGCACGCCTTCAAGATCATACATATAAGACCCTTCGCACCCAGCAAAAATTTTTGGAGGATTGACATAATGAACAGTATCTCCAAAGGAACAATATTTTGCCTCATCAGACAAAAGCGTTGCCTCTTGTTTATCTGCTTCGCTTTTAGTCAATTTTTCGGGTTTTGCCATATTTGCTCTCCAAATAGTTTAATTAATCTAAAATATAAACGTTAGAGGTAAACAGAGCTGTAGCGTTTTTGTTTCCGTTTAGTAACAGAATTTGTTCATTCTTTGTGACAAGAATATTATGATATTTCATGAAATTAATAAAAGTGACATATTATGCATAACTGTTTAGATTTAACTTTTTACTAAACGGTATTGGTATAAAATTTGTTGAGTTGATTGACTCACTATCTCAAAAAGGATAAAGGAATCAATCAGAGGTTGAATGTTTAACATTTGCCTCTTTGGTCAAGCGGGTTGGGCCTCTTTTGGGGTGACTGAAGTACATTGGTGTAGAATGAGTGTGACTGTTACCATTTTTGTGGATAAGAGTTGGCTTTTGCCTGGTGTCTTTGCTCGTCTTATTATCCCCCCATCTCATGTTCCCTTTTCTCTTCGCTTGTTTGCTCTTGGAGGGCGCATTGGCCATTTTTATCAAAGCTCAATCAAGACGGCATTTATCACTCTTCATCGATATTTTTTAATAATGTTTCTGAAAAGCGATATATGCTGTGGTTTGACGCTGATACTTCAAAATAATAACCAGCTACTGAAATTGCGTAGTATCGTGCGACTATAGTCCTGTCGATCTGCGGGGAAATTGATAAAAGGATATTAAAATGGCTTTGTCGTCCGTCTTGAACAATCATGCTAATGTATCGATTAACACTGATAGTGGAATTATTAATGCCTCTGGTCAGCCTAAGAATTTTTTATTGTCAGCTGATAAAGGTAGTATATTAAATTATGCCCGTGAAGGTGACGCGCTTGTTATTAAGTTTGATAGTGGGAAAATTATTAAAATAATTAATTTTTTCTTAAATGGTGACGACTTTAATAATTTAGTTTTTATTGATGAAAATGGTCATTGGTTAACTGATTTCAGTAAAGCTCTCATCTCAGTTGGTGATGGTATTGTTGATCCTGAAGTATTTTACGAAGAATTAACAGATGGTGATTCTGCTGATGCTCTTTTGAGTATTTTGGTTGCGTCTGCTGCTATTGGTGGTATCGCTGCCGCACTTTCGGGAGGTCGGGGTGGGGGGGTAAATGGTGAGCCACTTACACGGCCACCTGTACCGCAATTTACAGTATTTGATAATGTGGAGCCTCGTGTTGGTATTGTTGCTCCGAATGGTTACGCAAATGATACAACGCCGACATTAAATGGTGTTGGAGGTATTCCCAACGGCTTTGTAACGATCCATATTTCTGGTCATGAAGCTGTAACAGTTCAGATAGGTGGTGATGGTACGTGGACGTATACTACGCCAGAACTTATTGATGGTGAGTATACGATTACTGTTACTCAGTCAAATAATTCAGGGAATTATAGTGACGAAACATCTATTACGATTACTATTGATACAGTGGCTCCTGATGTGCCTGTTTTAATTAATGTTTATGATAATGTTGAGCCTCATGTAGGTAATATTGAGTATGGTGCCATTAGTAATGATAAAACCCCCGTTTTTTCTGGTACGGGAGAGCCAAATTCAACGATTAAAATTTACGATAAAGATGGCAAAGTTGTTGCTAAGGGTGTTGTTGATAAAGATGGAAAATGGTCTGTTGAGCTGGATACTGATCTTGGTGAAGGTGCGCAAAGTGTTACTATTACATCTACCGATTTAGCAGGAAATGAAAGTGCTGCTACGCCTCCATTCGAATTTGTCGTTGACACAATACCACCGGTCGCGCTTGATGAAAGTGCGATGGATCTACTTGATGATGTTGGTGAGGTAACAGGAACTATTGGTCGCGGAGATACTACAGATGATTCGCGTCCTGAATTTAAAGGAATTGCTGATTCAGAAGATGCCTCATTTATTGAAATTTTTGATAATGGAAAATTGGTTGCAACTGTCCCAGTTAATGAGGACGGAACTTGGTCATGGACGCCATCAGAAGATTTAGGTGACGGCAGTCATACCTATACAGCGCGCGCTGTTGATGAGGCTGGAAATCGGGGACCAATGACTTCATCGTGGCAATTTGAAATTAATACAAGTGCACCGGGGGCAGATGATGTAACGATTATTGGTCTGACAGATTATATTGAACCAGTTACGGGTGATATTGCTAGTGGTGGTATTACAGACGACAAAACTCCGACTTTGCATGGAGCAGCCAAGGATAATGTTGCTCGAGTTAATATTTATGATGGTGATGTATTTTTAGGTGTTGCAGACGTTGTTGATGGTCAATGGAGTTTTGTTCCCCCTAATGAGTTGAGTGATGGTGATCATAATTTTGTTGTCTATGGTGTTAGTCATTCTAATATAGAAGGCGCAGAAGCCGGAAGTTGGAGCTTTGCCATTGATTCGACGAAGCCTCTGGCGCCTGTTATAACCAGTGTCTATGACGATCAGCCAAATGTTGTCGGCAATGTTGAAAATGGTCATACGACTGACGATAAAACGCCGACAGTACAAGGTACGGGTAAAGCAAGCGAAATTATTGAAGTTTTTGTTAATGGTCAATCTGCCGGCACTGTGATCGTTGGATCGGATGGAAATTGGGAATTAACGATTGGTAACAATGCTGCAGAAAATCAAATAACGCGTGAAAATAGTTCTCCATTATTTGAAAAAGATGATAATTATGTGATTACTGCTGTGGCGAAAAACCCAAATACGGGTAGCATCAGTAACGTTTCTAATGATTATTTGATTATTCTTGATACAACAGCACCCGATGCTCCTGTGGTTGATGGTGTTTATGATGATGTTGGTCTTGAACAAGGACAGATTGTTTCTGGTCAATCAACAGATGATACGACGCCAACCTTTGAGGGGAGTGGTGGTGAGCCTGGCTCAACCATCCATATTAAAGATTCAGATGGTACCATTGTTGGTGATGGTGTTGTTGATGCTGACGGTAATTGGACAGTAACAACCCGTCCATTGGATGAAGGTCAACATGATCTTACAGTAACAGCGACCGATAGTGCTGGTAATGAGAGTGCTGGTACGGGCTTTACGGTTGTTGTTGATACTGAGGCCCCTACGGCAACAGCTTCGCTTGTTGCTATTAGTGAAGATCTTGGTTTTGATCCTAGTGACTTTATTACCAGCGATAATACGCTTATTTATAAGATTGGTGTGACTGGAACACTTGAAGAAGGTGACACTGTTTGGATGCGCATTGTTGATGCTGATGGTAATTCAAGTGAATGGCTGCAAGCAACGCGTCAAGAAGATGGCAGCTATATTGTTGATCGTAATAGTGCAGAATTTGCGCTTGATGATGGAACGTATACTATTGAAACTGTTGTGCGCGATGCTGCAGGCAATGCTTCTGATGCTCATGATCAAAATATTGTCATTGATACAAATGGGCAAACTTTGCCAGCTGGATCTGTTAACGTTACGATTGAATCTTTATACGATAATGTTGCTCCACAAGAGGGTGTTTTCCCGAATGGGACGACGACCAATGATACCTCTCCCTTGCTTCAAGGTACAGCAAGTGGGTATGAGGAAGGTTCTTATATTCAACTATATCGTATATTGTCTAATGGTGAGAGAGAATATATTGGTCAATCTATTTTAAGTGAGAATGGCGACTGGAGCTATCAGCTTGATGGTTTGACGGATGGTTCTTATTCTTACGTTGCTGTAGTTGCCGACATGGCAGGTAATGAGGCGAAGGCTTCGGATGCATTTGGCTTTAATGTTGATACACGTGCACCGACAGCAAATGATGTTGCTATTATTGGTTTGACGGATAATGTTGAGCCCGCAACAGGCGAGATTAGTCAAGGTGGTATTACAGATGATACGACACCAACCTTGCATGGAACGGCACAAGCTGGTGTAAGCTATGTTAATGTTTATGATGGAAATATCTTTTTAGGCAGTGCTGCGGTTATTGATAGTCAATGGAGTTTTGTTTCCCCTAGTTCATTAGATACAGGTAATCATAGTTTTACAGTTCATGGAGTTGATGCTGCTGGTAATGAGGGTCCTGTTGCAGATCATTGGGACTTTATAGTTGATGTTACATCTCCATCTGTACCAGCAATTATTGGCATTTACGATGATGTTGGTACGGTTGTTGGTCGTCTGGAGAAAGGTCAGACAACAGATGATACAACTCCGACTGTACGTGGTACGGGTAAGGCAGGGGAAATTGTTGAAGTTTTTGTCAATGGTCACTCAGCTGGTACGGTCGTTATTGCTTCAAATGGTAATTGGGAATTGACAATTGGCAATGATAGTAACGGTAATCCATTGCTTAATGCGGATGGCA
Source organism: Bartonella tamiae Th239 (assembly GCF_000278275.1). GTDB lineage: Bacteria > Pseudomonadota > Alphaproteobacteria > Rhizobiales > Rhizobiaceae > Bartonella > Bartonella tamiae. Next base: position 2,073,187 of record NZ_JH725147.1, on the reverse strand, counting down.
AATATGTTATTACAGCAACAGCAACAAATCCAGATAATGGTCGTATAAGTGGTAAGACAGGCGACTATTTGATTATTCTTGATACAACTGCGCCAGATACCCCAGATGTTCCTAAAGGCCATGATGATCAAGGAATGGAAACGGGAGAAATAACTGGTGGAAGTACGACTGATGATCGTACACCGACATTATCAGGAGGTGATGAAGAGCCTGGCTCGACTGTCACGATCATTGATAATGGTCATGTTATTGGTCAAACTGTTGTTGATAAAGACGGTAATTGGAGTTTTACGCCAGATCAAGAGCTAGTTGATGGTGAGCATTCCATTACGACGACGGTGACAGATCCTGCGGGTAATGAAAGTGATCCTAGCGATTCACTTGATTTCACACTTGATAGTTCGCAAGTTCAAATCACGATTACTCATGTTCGTGATGATCAAGAGCCACAGCTTGGAACGATTACAAGTGGTGGATTTACAAATGATCGTACGCCAACTTTTGTAGGAACGAGTAGCCCGAATGCAACGATTGTTATTCGCGATCAAGAAGGCAACGATTTGGGTACAGCAGCAGCGGATGTTGCTGGTAATTGGACATTGACTTTAGATACACCTCTTGCAGAAGGGGATTATCAATTGACAGCGACGGCGACGAATGCTGCAGGTAATCAAGCTTCTACGGGCTTTGAGATGCATGTTGATTTAACAGCACCTGATGCTCCTGTGATTGATGGTGTTTATGATGATGTTGGTCCTGATCAGGATCAAATTGTTTCTGGTCAACCAATTGATGATACAACGCCAACTTTTGAGGGGAGCGGTGGCGAGCCTGGCTCAACCATCCATATTAAAGATAATGATGGCACAATCGTTGGTGAAGGTGTTGTTGATGCTGAGGGTAATTGGACAGTGACCACTCGCCCATTGGGTGAGGGTCAGCATGATCTTACAGTGACAGCTACAGATAGTGTTGGTAATGAAAGTGATGGGACAGATTTTACAGTTATTGTCGATACACAAGGTCCAGCAACGGCAGCAACGCTTGTCGCTATTACTGAAGATCTTGGTATTGACCCTTCAGACTTTTTAACAAGTGATAATACGCTTGTTTATACCATTACTGTTAATGGTTCTGTTGCCAATGGTGACACTGTTTGGATGCGCATCGTAAATGCGGATGGTGCAGCAAGTGAATGGCTGCAAGCAACGCGTCAACAAAATGGCACATATATTGTTGATCGTAATCATGCCGATTTTGCTCTTGCAGATGGTACATATATAATTGAGACGGTTGTGCGTGATGCCGCAGGGAATGCCTCTGTTGCCAATGAACAAGAAGTGATCATTGATACGAGGGCCTCAGCTGCGACAGTCACGATTGATGGTTTTGTTGATAATGTTGGTTTAGAACAGCATGATTATACGACGTCTGGTCAAAAGAGTGATGATGCGACACCTGAGTTGCATGGTGTTTTAAGTGGTGCGGAACAAGGTGACCGTATTCATATTACGGCTGTTGGTCCAGATGGCAGTGTGATTGATTTTGGCTATGTGATTGCTGCAGGCAGTGGTGCTTGGCGTTTACAAGTTCCAGATGACAAAGCTTTTAGTAGTGAAGGTCATTACACGTTTACCGCGACGGTCGAAGATAAGGGTGGTAATTTAGGCAATAGTGCAAGCTTTGTCATTGATTATGACATTACTGGCCCTGCGGCGATGGATGGAGATAACATTGAGTTATGGGATGATTTTGGTCCTGTTCAAGGTGTTATTGGTCAAGGTGATACGACGGATGATACGACCCCGACCTATCGTGATGAGAGCGAGAATGCGGTTGATCCTGAGGAAGTAGCCTATATTAATGTTTATAATACCAACAGTAATGGCAATACGTCTCTTATAGGTCGCGGGGAAGTTCATGCGGATGGTTCGTGGAGTTTTACGCCGCGCCCACCGCTTGGTGCAGGCGACTATAATTTTACGGCCAGACCTGTTGACTTTGCAGGTAATGAAGGTCCTGCGACCTCACCGTGGAGTTTTACGGTTGTGACTGAGCGTCCACAGCCACCGACACTTGACTTTATCCATGACAATGTCAGCCTTGATGGCAGTGCCACAGCAACGCTTATTCAAAAGGGCGGATTGACGAATGATGCGACGCCGATATTGAGTGGTACGGGGGGTGTTTCTGGAGCGACGATCAATATTTACATGGTTGGCCCTAATGGGGAGCGTGTATTGGTTGATACGACGCGTGTTGATGCGAATGGTCGTTGGCGTTATGAGCTTCAGGAAGGCTTGAGCGCGCAAGGGACTTATACATTTACAGCGACGATGGTTGATGCTGCGGGACAAGAGAGTGATCCAACGGGTGGTTATGAGATCAGACTTGATACGATTGCACCTGAGGTTAGCGGTCAGATTACGGCGTATGATAATGTGAATGTTGAAGGCATTATTGATGGCAGTGCGCCGACGGATGATGCTACGCCGACCTTCTCGGGCGAGCAGTCTAGGAATGAAGCGGGTGCTATTGTCTATATTTATGATAGGAATAGTGATACACCAAATGTTCCAATTGCGACAGCGACGGTTGGAGCTGATGGTCAATGGAGTGTTGAATCTCCTCGTCTTCCAGATGGCAGTCATACGATTTATTATGAAGTTGTTGATCTTGCAGGCAATAAGAGTGATCCAAGTGATGATTTGACGTTTGTGATTGATACGACTGGTGTTGAAGTAAGCTTTAGCCATTATGCTGATAGTGTTGGTACGCCAGCCAATATTAATAGTGGTGGATTGACGAATGATGCCAATGGTATTTTTGTTGGTGAAGCCAAGCCCGGAGCTCAAGTTGTTATCACTTATGTGAATGCAGCAGGTGAGACAGTCACGATTGGTAGCGTTGTAGCGGATACAGTGACGGGTGAATGGCGCATAACAGCGACAGATGATCTTCCAGATGGACGTGTTAACTTTACAGTTACAGCGACTGACGGTACGGGTCAGGTTGCGACAGCGACAGGCAATATTACGATTGACACGCAAGCTCCTGCAGCACCGACGTTTGAGGTTATAGATGATGTTGGAGACTTCCAGTCACCGCCATTGCCTCCATTGACCAGTGGTCAGCCAACAGATGACACAACACCGACATTCCAGGGCAGTGATGGTGAGCCTGGCTCAACGATCACGATCCGTGATGAAGATGGTAATGTTATTGGTTCAACAACGGTTGGTTCTGATGGCCGTTGGTCAGTGACTGTTTCTGCATTGCCATCAGGCGCACATGAAGTCAGTGTGACAGCGACGGATCCAGCAGGCAATGAAAGTGCAGGGACGGACTTTGTTGTCAATATTGACTTGACGGTACCGACGGGCACTGCAACCCTTGCCTCCATTAGCGATGATAATGGTATTGCTGGTGACTTTATCACCAATGATGCAAGTCTTATTTACACATTGCAGGCCAGTGGTGTGACACAAGGTGATACGGTTTGGTTGCGCATTACACCGATTGGAGCTGATGGTCGTCCTGGTACTCCAGGTGCTTGGGTTCAAGCAACGCGTCAAGAAGATGGCACATATGTTGTTAATCACAATAATGCGCAATCGGCTCTTGCAGATGGCAGCTATCGTGTTGAGACAGTTGTTAAAGATGCCGCAGGTAATAATGGAGCTACAGGTACACAAACAGTTGTCATTGATACGAGGGCCTCAGCTGCGACAGTCACGATTGATGGTTTTGTTGATAATGTTGGTCCATATACAGGTCTTATTGTTGGCGATAATCCTCGCACAGACGATACAACACCTGAAATTCAAGGACGTTTGAATTCAGCGGAAAGAGGAGATCGTATTCATATTACGGCTGTTGGTCCAGATGGCAGTGTGATTGACTTTGGCTATGTGATTGCTGGTGAGAATGGTCAGTGGAATATGCCCGTTTCTGATGCTCAAGCGCTAAGCGAAGGACAATATACATTTACCGCGACGGTTGAAGATAAAGGCGGTAATATTGGCAATAGTGCTGAGTATACACTTACAGTTGATACAACTATTCCTCAAAATGTTTCTTCTGAGTTGGTATCTATTTCAGATGATACAGGGATTGTTGGTGATTTTAATACGAGTGATCAAACAATAATTTATACAATAAAAGTAGAAGGCACGTTAGAAGAGAGTGATACTGTATGGCTTCGTGTTACGCCGAAAAATGGTCAACCAGGTGAATGGATTCAAGCAACGCTCAATCCTGATGGATCTGGTACTTATATTGTTGATCATAATGCTGAGGCGACTGAAGTTATACTTGCTTCAGGCGAATATACAGTTGAAACTATTGTTAGAGATCAAGCAGGTAATGCAACTATTCCATCTTCACAAGTTATCAATATTCAAACGGGTGGCAATACAGATGCAGTTATTACTATTGGCGGGTTCTTTGACGATCAAGGCGCCTTTACAGGTTTCGTTAGTGAATCTGGTCAGGTGACCGACGATGCAACACCAAAGTTGTCTGGTAATGTTCAGGGTCTTCAATCAGGTGATACGATTATTATTCGTGTAACTGATGCAAATGGGACACGGGATCTTGGTCTTGCAACAATTGGTGCGGATGGCACTACTTGGGAATATCAAGTAACTGCTGATCAAGCGTTGACTGAAGGCGATTTTAGCTTCACCGCGGTCGTTATAAATAACGTTGGAGTCGACGGTAGTATGTCAAACGGTTTCGATTTAACAGTTGATTTAACGGGGCCAGACGCAACTGCCATATTAGAATCAATCACTGACGATACTGGTTCATCTTCTTCGGATTTTATAACCAGTGATAATACATTAATATTTACAATTAATGCTACGGGTGTCAGTGTCTCTGAAGGTGATAGCGTATGGTTGCGTATCATCCCTCAAGGGGGAGTTTCCGGTGCTTGGATTCAAGCTCATTTTGATGAAACGATTGGTAAATATGTTATAGATTCTAACGATCCTGATAGTCCAAACTATCTGGAACTTGCCGATGGTACTTATACTGTTGAAACGATCGTTCGTGATGCTGTTGGGAATCCAAGTACAACAACACCTGCGTCACAGATATTAGTGATTGATACGTCATCACCATCTGAGGGTAATAGTTTAGCATTTACTGGTTATGTAGATAATGTCGATCCAATAACTGGCATTTTAGGTAATGGTACATACACAAATGACAGATCACCTCTTCTTCAGGGAACTGTTACCGGTCTTAATGCGGGTGAAGTTATTAAGATTTATTTGAATGGGCAAGAGCTTGGAAATGCAATTGTTGATCAAAATGGTAATTGGAGTTATCAAGTTGGTGACGATGAAGCAAACACTGGTTTAGATAATGGTGACGGAGCTTACGTATTTACCGCTTCTATTGTTAATCAAGCTGGTAATGTTGGGACGACTACAGCTGACTTTACTATTAATCTTGATCGGCTGGCTTCAGAAGTTAACTCTATTATATCGGGTATTACTGATGATACAGGACGCTTTAGCGATGACTTTATCACAAATGATCAAACTTTGATTATTTCGGCTAAAGTGCAAGGTGAGTTGGCTGTCAATGATTATGTTCAAATATCCGTTGATGGGGGAGAGACTTGGCATGATGCAGTATATAATGCTGCAACAGATACTTGGGATTATGACAATCGTAATAATGTTCTTTCTAATGGTTCACATACCTTCGTAACAAGGGTTGTTGATACTGCTGGTAATATTGGTCCTGCATCTTCACAAGTTATTGTCATTGATAATCAAAGGCCAACAAATAACATATCGATTGACTATTTCTCCGATAATCATGGTGACGTTAGTAATCCAAATCTTCAATCAGGAAGTTATACGGATGATACATCACCGATTCTTCATGGTAGTTTGAGTGTACCTTTAACCAATAATTCGGTTGTGGCAATTTATCGTGGCACACGTATTGTTGGATATGCGGATGTTGTAGGTAATAGATGGAGTTTCGCCGATACTGGTTTGCAGGATGCACATTTTTATACCTATACAGCAGCTGTGCAGAGTGGTGCAGGTCTTAACGGTGCGAGATCAAATCAATTTGAAATCGGTATAGACATTACTGATGCAGCCTTGGCACCCAATGTTGGAATAGGTGGTGAATATCCAACATATTCTATGGCGACGCGTCTAGGTTCCAATGGCGGTTGGGTGATGACAACTGACATGGCGGAATATAGCTCCGATGGCAATAATTTTCGACAATATGATGAACCAAATCGCCTTACATGGCCAGCAGGTATTTGGTCAAATATTGGTGGTCAATATCCAGCTCAAAAATTATTCAGTTCGTATACTTATGGCGATTTTAATCGCGATGGTTACATGGATATTTTCTTAACTGATCGCACATATGATGGTGCAACAGCCACAGTTTATAGCGGACAGCCGGACGGATCATATCAAGCACATGTCTTTGACGTTCGCACAACAATTCACTTTTCTAGTGCTATATCCATCGATATGGATGGTGACGGTTGGCTTGATGTCTTTATTGGTGATTCTGGTAGTGATAGTGCAACTTTTCTTCATAATAAGGGGTTGCCAGGTGATGGAACCGTTACTGGAGGACAATGGGATATTTACGGTTACGGAACTGGTATATTTGCTGAAGGAATTAATAATTTTCGTATTGACCATGAATTATCTGGTGTGGATATCAATAATGATGGTGCTGTTGATCTGGTCGTTCATGGCTTTGTTGATATAAATGCTAATCTTAATAATTTGGTTGTATTAGAAAATGATGGAACTAGCTCAACAAACGGTTCGAATTGGTCTATTAAGCAACAATTACGAAACGTCTTTTATTATAATGGTTGGATTGACGATACTTATGAACACACTATAGCGCTCACTTGGGCCGATTATAATGGTGATGGTTATATGGATTTATTTATTGGTCAAACCAATACTCGTAACCAATCACAGCCTGGTGCTAGAGGTGATACGAGCAATGATAGCGTTATCTTCTATAATGATGGTCAAGGTAATCTGCTTGAAGGACAACGTTTCAATGATGGTGTAAAAGGCAAATCGTCAGTTGCAATCGACTGGGATGGTGATGGTTTAATGGATATTATTGAAGTGCCTGAATCTACAATATCCATTGGTCAGTCTATATTTTGGCATAATACTGGACAAGTTGATGGGAATAATCGGGTTATCTGGGAGAAACAAAACATAAAAGAGATGGGTATAGCCACCTCTGGTGGTCAAACTATGACTAATGTTGAAGTCGATCGATCTGTAAATTCTTCAAGTGCTGCAGCTATAGATTATGACTGGGATGGTGATATTGATTTATTGATTTCTCGAGATAATACATCTCTTGCAACTGTTGTGGTCAGTAATCCAAATAGACCCGCTAATGGCACCTCTTTGCATCTTCGTATTCTTAATCCGGATGGATCAAACACATTGTTTGGTAACACCGTACAATTGTTCGATTCGAAAGGAAATCTTGTTTCAAGTCAGATAATCAATCCACAATATGGTACTGGTTGGAATGACACTTCTGCTTTGGTAAATTATTTCGGGCTTAATCCTGATGAAACTTATACTGCTGCTGTTATTCGAAACGTTAATGGTGTATCGAGTGATATTGGAGGCTTGGCAACTCTTAATGATAATACTATTGAGAATGTGAATGCGAGTTGGACAGATCTCAAGGCGACCCAGTCTTATAACGGTTATGTTTTAACCGCTGAAAGCGATACTAACAGAAGTAATACAGGAAATTATAATGGTGGAGGAATCGTTGGTACTGGTTATAATGATACCTTCTTTGCGACATTGGGTACGCACACATATAATGGTGGTGGTGGCTGGATTGTCGGAAATGGTGAACGTTATTGGGATGTAAATACCGGTATGGACGTTCTTGACTTTAAACTTGCTGATTTTCAAGGTAGGGGTATTGTCATAGATTTAAGTTTTGCAAGTGCTCAAAATACCAATTTCGGGATAGTTACGTTAACCAATATTGAAGGTATTTACGGAACTCAATACAATGATACATTTACTGATGGCTCGGGAATGAATATCTTAAACGGTAGAGGGGGGGAAGATTTCTTCTTCCTCAATAATGGCGGGCACAATACACTTCTTTATGAATTAATTGACACTGATGATGCAACTGGTGGTAATGGTCATGATACGGTATCAGGGATTACGATTTTTGATTACGATGATAGTGAATCATCTGATCGTTTCGACATTTCTCAACTGTTAATTGGGTATGAAGCTGATGCAGATGGTGCAGCCCATTATGTGAACGGTGTTGCGGTCATTGATGACGGTGATACTATTGCTGATTACTTGTCTGTTACATATGAAGGTAACAATACAATCCTTCATATTGATCGTGATGGTTTAGGTGGTACTTTCGACTCGCAAGCTCTTATTACGCTTCTTGATACAAAAGTCAGTCTAGAAGAACTATTAGCAAATAATCAGATCGTTCTTTAATAATTTGATGGCCGGGGAAATTTTCACTCCTCTTGTGTTCTGTTTTGGAGTTGAGTACTTTGATTGATTTAAGACAAGCAAAACGTTTAGCTATTATTGGTAGTGATATAGGGGGGTGGTTTGCTGCTCTGACGCTTCGTCGTATATTTAGTTCTGCTGTTGAAATTGTTGTCTTTGAAGATCCCAAAAAAACTGACATTGGTATAGGTGAGGGTGGATTGAATAATCTTATTCAATCACTCAACCGTAATAAAATCGATGTCGAAGAATTTGTTCGTGAAAGTGGTGCGACATTTAAACTAGGGACATCTTTTGAAGGGTGGAGAAATGGCGAAAAAAGCGATGTTTTTTATCATCTTTCACCTATGATTGGAGAACAAGTTCAAGAACTTGAATTCATAGCCTTTGGGATCATGCCTCTTCTTGCCGCACGTGTTTCCGCTGGGGCAGATTTGCATAGTTTTTTTCCAGGTTTTTCGCTCATTCAAGACAATGCTTCCCAGATTGAAGCACGCGCTGTTTTAGCAACAAAAAGAAGTGGTCTTGCACCATCTTATCATTTTCATCATCAAAAAGCAGAACAATATCTTAAATCTGTCGCTTTAAAACGTGGCATAAAACATCGTCTTATGAAAGTTGATAAGCTTCTTTTAACCTCAGAAGGTTTGACGTATGCATTAAAGGTCGAAGGCGAAGAAGTTGCGGTTGATTTTGTGGTAGATGCTTCTGGTTTTAAACGAATAGCTATGGGTGAAACCTACAAAGAAAAATGGCAGTCGTTTAAAGATTTTCAAATCTTGGATCGAGTGTTACCTTTTTCCACCGCACATCCTCAAAAGAATCCAGCATTACTCACCAATGCTGTGGCAATGAGTTCTGGTTGGATGAGTCAAATTCCACTTCAAGATCAAGTCAGTGCATCTTATATTTTTTCAAGCAAACACATAAGCGAAGATCATGCGAGAAAAGAAATCGAGCATTATGTTGGCCATGATATTACACCTATGGGTTTAATAAGATTTGATCCAGGAAATTTTGAAACTGCTTGGCGCAAAAATGTTTTAGCCTTGGGCGCGGCATCAGGGTTCATTGACTTATTAGAAGCAACATCAAGTGGACAAATGTTTGAACAGCTCCGAAATGTTGAAAAGGTGTTCATCGATGGAAGAGGGGTCATCGGAAACAATATTATAGATTCTTTTAATCGATCTAATAACGAGGGCTGGTTGGGGCTTATTGATTTTTGCCGTATGCATTTTGAAGGCGGACGTGATGATACAAGATTTTGGAAAGATGTTTCGAAATTACCCCGTTCTGATCGATATCAAGAATTGCGTGCCTGTTTTGATCATCGTTTGCCACGTATGTTGGATATTGAAAACTATATTGGTCATGGTTGGGCGCCAATTTTTCATATGGTCAATTGGCTTTTGGTTGGTGCGCCATTAAATTTGATTACAGCGCGTGCAGGAGCATCTGAATTATTAGGATTGCCAACATCATTGCGTGAGCAAATCACGCCTTATATGTCGCGATTACAAAATATGGGTCTAAATGGGCGCAACAATATGAATGATTTTCAAGATTCAGAGCTTATACGATTAATTATGTCAGGTGATATGCGCGAAACTGATTATCAGCAAAGATTGGGTTGATAGAAATTATGACCATTTTTGCAAAAATAAAAAAACACATTTTTAATACGAAAAAACATAACTTATCGCAAGTTCATTTGCGTTTTTCATCATGTATTGTGTTTTTGTTGTCAGCAACAATCATTAGTGGTTGCACACCACAAAAATCACGTATTGTCCGTCATGTTCCAGCAACACAAATTAATGGCTCTGGTGTAAATGGGACGCAAGAAAACAATACAAAGAAAATACGCGGACAAACAAAGACAGTTGCAATACCAGGAATTACTTTGCAAAATGCCGTTGGTGTTGCTCTGGCGCGTCATCCAGATATTGGACGTGCAACCGCAGTCGTGGCTCAAAGTAATGCGCAAGTGGCTATTGAACAATCTGCTTGGTATCCGACACTCGAATATGGTGTTAATCCTGGTTATAGTCGTTATGGAAGTAATAACACAAATAATGATAATAACGATGTCAATGTTACGGGAACGATTGGTGTCAATCAGCTCATTTATGATTTTGGTCGCACATCAAGCAGAGTAGGAGTGGCCCGAGCGACATATGAAAAACAACAACATCTTTTAAATGATACGATGGAGAAGGTGGCTTCTGAAATGGCATCTATCTTCATAGAACTTTCTGGCGCGCAGGAAACTATAGAAGCAGCCAATCGTGAAGTTGCCGCTTTGACAGGAACACGCGATAAAATATCGCAGCGTGTTCGTGCAGGACTTTCTGATGTTTCAGACCTTAATCAAGCTGATGTTGCTATGCAAAGAGCTAAAGCTGATCTTTTGGCTGCACAAACCAAATATGATGTGGCTGCTGGACGCTTTGCAGAAATGACAGGCATTCGCCCTCAGCGGGTTGCAAGTTTAAATGATACAACAAAATTTATTGAAAATTTAAGACGTAGCTCAGATAACATTGATGATACACCATCAGTATTAGCTGCCACTGCAGAAGTTCATGCTGCTGAGCAGCGTTTGAATCTCGCGAAAGCAAATCGATTTCCATCGGTCAGCCTTGGTGTTAGTCAATCAAAAGCGTCAAGCAATCGAAATGTTGCCAATGATAGCACTTTTGTTGGTCTTCAACTTAGTGGTCGTTTTTCTATTGGCAAGCGTGAAAAATATCAAATTGAAGCCTCTGATGCAGAATTGCGTGCTGCAAAGCAAGCGCGTGATAATGACCTTATGACAACACGTACCACATTAGGTTCAGCAGAAACAGAAAGTTCTGGTGCTGAAGCGCGTATGAGCAATGCACAAGAAATGATAGGGTTGTCCTTATCTTCACGGGATCTTTATTGGCAACAATATACGCTCAATAAACGGCCACTGACCGATGTGGTGAATGCTGAACGCGATACATTTATTGCCGAAAGTGATTTTATCCTTGCCCAGACTGATCGTCTTACTGCGCGTATAAAGGCGTATACAGCTGTTGGGCAATTTGTTGCACGTATCCGCGAGGGTGCATAAGAAAATGGAAATTTAGATGTCTGAACAACAAACACAAAACGCACATCTTCCCATAGACGCCTGGGTCGATATCCTTTTGTTAGCGTCGAGAGATATGAATATTTCCGTCTCGTCAGAACTTGTGCGTAATGCTGCGACCTGGTCAGCTGGTCATGATAAAACGGATACAATTATTGATATTGCGTATGCATCTGGTTTGGATGCACAGTTTATTTCAGTTGATATTGATTCAATATCTGAAGCAATGCTGCCTTTTATTCTTCCGTTAAATGACGCATTAGGTTTTGTAACAGCAATTAATAAAGAGACATTAACAGCGCATTTTTGTGCCGCAAATTCATTTTTTGAGCGACAGATTTCTATACGGGATTTTTCTGATAAATCAAAAATCGATATTCTACTTCTTAGTCGTCATCAAAGGGTTCGAGGAGACAGGCTGGAAACATATATTGAGAAAAAACCAGAATCTTGGTTGCGTGGTATTTTTGCTTCAAATTGGACGATTATCGGCCAACTTTGCTTGGGATCCTTATTTGGTAATTTGTTAGCGATTGGAACATCTTTGTTTGCTATGCAGGTCTGGGATCGTGTTATTCCAGGGCGATCTATAAATACATTATGGGTTCTTGCCTCTGGCGTTGCCATAGCGCTTCTTCTTGATTTATTTATGAAAACTGCCCGTGTTGCAGTCACCGATCATTTTGGTAAACAGGCAGATTTGAAACTGTCGGCAATGTTTTACGCACGTACTTTGAATATTCGCAATGACGCACGACCTCGTTCACCTGGTACTCTCATTGCACAGTTGCGTGATTTGGATCAGATGCGTGAGCTTTTAACGTCCAGTACACTTGGTGTCTTAATAGATCTCCCTTTTGTTTTGGTTTTTTTATTTATTATTTGGTTGCTTGGTGGGCCTCTTGTTTGGGTTCCAATCGCAGCGATCCCTTTAATTATTCTTCCCGGCGTTCTTTTACAAATTCCATTGGCGAAGCTCTCTAATCAAGGTATGGATGAATCGATGCTGCGCAATGCAATTTTGATGGAATCAATTTATCGCGCTGAAGATATTAAGTTGCTGCAAGCAGAACCTCGTTTTCGTCGCTTATGGAATGAAGTCAATAAAGTGAATGGAGACATCAGTCTTAAACAACGTCGCATCGCATCTTTTTTGATGAATTTTTCGCAAATGATACAGCAATTTGCTTATATTGGTGTCATTATTGTTGGTGTTTATGGGATTTTGGATAGTCAACTTTCTTTTGGTGCAGTTCTTGCGTGTTCTATTTTAACAAGTCGTACGATAGCGCCATTGGCACAAGTTCCAGCAGTTTTAGGACGTTTGCAAAATGCGCGCGTTGGTAAAAAAGCACTTGATGGTCTGCTCACACTTCCTGTGGATCATGATGCGAATACAGATTATTATCATAAACCAAATATCCGAGGAAATTATAGTTTTGAAAATGTTCTTTATGGCTACGGTCCAGAGGAAAAACCTGCACTTATTATTCCTAAATTAAAAATTAAAGCAGGTGAAAAAATTGCTGTTTTAGGGCGTGTTGGAGCAGGAAAATCAACCTTTTTACGTATGCTTTCTGGTTTAAGTTCTCCCATACAAGGGCAAGTGCAGCTTGATGGAACACCTCTGAAAATGGTTGATATAGCAGATATTCGTCGTGATGTTGGCGCTGTCTTGCAAGAAAGCAGTTTATTTTATGGAACATTGAGAGATAATCTGCTCATTGCTAATCCGCTTGCCAATGATGAACAATTGCTAGAAGCGTTGAAATTAACCTGTGCAGATCAACTGGTTCTGAATCAACCTCACGGATTGGATCTCAAGCTTCGTGAAAGTGGCGTCGGTTTATCAGGTGGGCAAAAGCAAGCGATTCTGTTATCGCGTTTATATCTTCGTGCACCCAATACACTCTTACTTGATGAACCCACAGCTTCTTTAGATGAAGCCACAGAACTTAGTGTTTTGGAACATATGAAAAATTGGCTTGGTGATCGAACTTTGATCGTTGCAACACATCGCTATCCGGTGCTTTCATTGGTTGATCGTATTATTATGATTGAAAATGGACGTATCGTACGAGATGGTCCAAAAGATGTGCTTTTATCGAATTTAAAAACAGTCCCAACTCCCAATCAAACAGACGATGTCCAAAAACGCCGTCCTGCTCCAAGAAAGGTATAGAGTCATGGATGTCGATAGCTTGGTAAAAATACGTAATTTATCCAACCGAACGCGTTTAATGTTATGGATTATGATTGCTACAATCGGTATTTTTATAATTTGGGCATATTTTGCCAAATTAAATGAAGTTGCAATTGGAGAGGGCAAAGTAACACCTGCCTCGCGTGGTCAAATTATACAAAATCTTGAAGGGGGAATTCTTGCTGAGCTTGATGTTCGGGAGGGTGATATTGTTGAAGAGGGGCAAAAGCTTGCTTCGCTTGATCCTGCTAGAGCGCGTGCAAATGTTGAAGAAACATTAGCTAAAATTATCGCATTAAAGGCAAGAGCTGCACGGTTGGTAGCAGAAATTGATAATGAAAGTGATGTCAATTTTCCTGAAGATATACAAAATGCGCGAAATGTTATTGATCGTGAAAGAGAACTTTTTTTCACAAATCGTCAAGCGTTTCAAAGCAATGTGATGAATTTGACTGAACAGCACAAACTTGCCGAAGATGAAGTCAAAATTGCAAAACCTTTGCTTAAAACTGGAGCAGCAAGTGAGGTTGAAGTTTTACGATTGCAGCAAAATGCAGCGGAATTAACTTCAAGATTGGCGGCAACGCGAAGCGAATATTATGTTGCTCTTCGTGCAGATTATGCCAATACAATGGCTGAATTAGAACCATTATTAAAGGCAAATGAAGGTTTGAGCGATCAATTAAGTCGTACGATTATTCGTTCGCCAGCCAGAGGTATTGTTAAAGACATTCGTGTGACGACAATCGGTGGCATTGTTTCTCCGGGAGGTGTTTTGATGGAAATTGTACCACTAGGTGATCAATTACTTATTGAAGCCAGATTGAGCCCACGTGATATTGCCTTTATTCATCCTGGGCAGGACGCCAATGTAAAAATAACAGCATATGATTCTGCTATTTATGGTTCTCTTCCTGCAAAGGTTGTTATGGTTTCGCCAGACTCTATTCAAGACGATGTTGATAAAAAAATAAATTATTATCGTGCTTATGTTTTGACTGATAATAGTTACTTAACAACAAAAGATGGAAAACGTCATCCAATTATGCCGGGAATGGTGGCAATGACAGAAATAAAAACAGGTGAAAAGACAGTTTTGTCTTATTTGTTAAAACCTTTAAATCGAGCTGGTGAAGCCTTACGCGAAAGATAATTATACAATTGGAATAATCATATTTCATTCTTTTAGATCAGAACATTGTTTTTATTTTCGTTTCTTGGTTTTGCATAGATTTGTCAATTCTGTTTCGATTTGATGGCCTTGTACATGTAGAGGATATCATTTTATTATGACCAAATATGTTGCATTATTGAAAAAGGCCATTGCGCATCGGAAAAATCCGACAGCATCTTTTAGGCGTCATATCTATATTAAAGCGCGACTTGCGATTGATATGAAATTGCTAGAAGTAGAAGCAACCGATAGTGTTGTCAAGCAACATCGAGCAATGCTTGAACAA
This sequence comes from Bartonella tamiae Th239, assembly GCF_000278275.1. GTDB lineage: Bacteria > Pseudomonadota > Alphaproteobacteria > Rhizobiales > Rhizobiaceae > Bartonella > Bartonella tamiae. Next base: position 2,057,860 of record NZ_JH725147.1, on the reverse strand, counting down.
GCGATCATGGAGATTGAAACATTTTATATTTCTGAAACAATCATGGGAGAATTGAAAAAATCAGGCGCAATTGCACCACTTGATAAATCTTTTTATAATAATACCAACGAATTTGATATTGAAGATAATTTTCAAAAATTAGATGAGGTTGCCGAAAAATATATTAAAGCAAAAGATAATGAAACTTTATTAAGCAGTAAAACTGATCGTATGAAAGCACAATTGGAAGGTGCTGAAGACAGATCAGTGACGGAGCAAAAAAGTTCTTATGAAAGCCAGCTCAAATCGGATTTAACATCAAAATCTGCTTTTTCAACGAATTCTTTGACTGAAAAATTTCAACCTGAAACGGTTTCATCAAGTGCTAAAAAATATGATGACGATAAGATATTTACTCAAAAACAAATGTCACATGATCATTCTTTAGCTGAGGAAAGCCACACTATGAATGATTCTCTAAATACTGTAAAAGCGCATGAAAATAAGGATGTTTCAACCTATTCTCAACAAGAAACACGCTCTAGCCCCACTATTCACATCCGCGAACATGGTGATTTTGATATAGAATTTGCGGAAAAAAGCGATCCTTATTTTAAATACAAAGTGGCGAAGACTACAAACAAAAATGCACAATTAACTGATCTAAAACATTGTGTAAAAAGCGCTGTGGTTATAAATGAAGATCATACTTTAAAAGAACAAAGCGCTTATGTAAATGATCTTATCACAAATAAGCATGTCTATAACGTAAAATCTGTACATAATTCAACACCTATTGCGCATTCACGACATGCAAAAATTGATATTGTGAGCATTAAACAGTTTAATGATGAACAACCTTGGAAAGTTTCGCAAAATACTCAACAAGATAATTCAGTAAACAGACAATATGAAAATTTAGAAGAACAAAAATTTTATATCGATAGTGATAGTGCAATACCAAATTTTTCTATTCAGAGGTATAAAGAACCATCTCCCAAAAATGATACACAAGATATAAACTCATACTCTATGAATTCTTATGAAAACCAAACAAATGAAAGTGATGATCATAAGGATACGAAGAATCAGGAACTGCAAGAGTCTGAAAATGGTCAATTAAATAACGATGTTCAAACAAAAGTTTCACAAAATTCTCGACAGGATCAAGATTTACACCCTTTTGACACGGGTGCCTTGTCCAATAAAATATTGGAACAAGACAGTATAGTAACAACAAATAATGTGTCAGAGGCGGCTCCTTTGGTTCATGAAAAAGAACCGCGAACTTATGATCAAAATAGCACCTTTCATGAAGATCCCTTGTTAAATGATATTATAAAATCAGAAGAAGATGCTGTTTTGGCCACAGAAAAAGCGGTGGAAGAAGAATTTTTTCCTTTAGCTGATTATCATGAGAACGAAGACGAAAAAAAAAATTTTTTTGTTACTGAAGGGGCAATAAACGACATTAATAGTAGTGTTTTAGAAAACACTCAAATATATGATAATAATATAACAAAAAAATCTGATAGATTGTTGCGTGTAGAAAATGTTGCTTATGTTTTTTATGCTTTAATCAGTTTGTTTGTTGTTTTTAGTATTTACTTTATCGTGAAGTTATATTCAGGTAATGGTAATTTAAAAACTTCAGTCGCATTATCATACCAGTCTGGAGGGGAAAGTGGTAAAAATTTCTCACAATCTCAGCAGAAAATTGCCAAAATTGAAAATCATGCCTATAATAATGATGCTGTAAATTTTACAAATGTCCAACATAATGACACAATAAATGATAACGGTCAAAAACAAATACAGACATATATGCCAGCTCAAGTGAATAATGGTGAGGGGGTACAGCATTTTGCACAAACGCATAATGAGCCTGAAGTCTTTTTTAATGCACCGTTTACTCATATTGCCGCGAATGAACAAAATACTTCACAATTTTTAGCTGTACCACATTCATCCGTTGATCTTACCGCAGAACAATCATCAACGACTGAAAAAACACAGCTTATTTCTGCATTATCGACTGCCATGCTTTACGATCAAACAGAAGATAAAAAATGGAACAAAATATCATCTAGTCAAGTTAATTGGTCAGGAATTCCATTATTGGTTAGTGCTGCTGGACGACGCGAATATACTGCAAAGTCAGATACGTTATTTGCAGATCAAAATTTAGCTGCAGATATCACATTTAAAAAAAATCATGATAAAAATTTAGCTGCGAGTTATATCATTGAGTTGCGCTTTAAGTATACAGAACCTGATCAAAATAAATTTGTTACAGAGATAGATCATATAGATCTAGAAACCAATAAAATTTTTTTAAATCAAAATATCGTAGTTTCAAAATTTGATGATAATTATTTTGCAGCTGCCATATTGTTTGATCAAAACATTATGAATAATGATACAGAATTAATGAAAATATTTGAAGGGATCAATATTATATTTACCAATTCTGAGAATAAAAAATTTTTTATTTATATAGATAAGGGTATAACAGGAACTGAAGTTATTGAAAAATTGATTGAAGGATGATGAAACGTAAAGATTTTTATTATTTGTATATTTGTAAGAAAAAGGGCAATCAGGTCTTTAGAACCCGATTGCCATCATGAAAATTTATGCGCCGTCAGGACGTTTCCAAAAACGTAATGCTTTACATTGATTAAGAAAAACAGCGATATCATCACTCGATGATAAACGTAAAAATCCTTCATCCTTTCTATCCGTCATGGAAAGGGCGGAGAGAAGTTCTTCGCTTGCTTCATTATAACCGATGAATTTATAATGGGCGTAAGCATCATTGATAAAATCACGTAAAGGAGCACTTTTAGTCAATGTATCTATTTCACTCACGTTGATAATAAGTGCAACGGCATCAAATAAAACAGATTGGCCACCATCAATTTGATGATGCGCTTCAATTTTTGTCCCGTTTTTATCTTTAATACCACCAACTTTAAGCGCGATACGTTCAACATTTGCGCCTTCTTGTGTAAAGCATTTTTCGATATTTTCTAACTGTTGAGGGTCAATTCCGTCAGAGATGAAAATGCCAAGTTTGCGTCCTTTAAATGTTGAGCCGTTATTTTTAAGAATACTTAATGCATCAGATGGTTTTAAAGAATGATTAAGTGTTACTAATGTTTCAGCCGCTTTTATATTCTCATCTAGACCAAGATTTTTAGCGACAGTTTGTGCAAGATTTTCATCAATATTCATCAATTGAGATACAACTCGTTGACGAATTTTTGGAAATTCGCATTTGCTGAGTTCAAATGTCAATGCATCAATAATATGCGCTTGTTCTACAGGTGTTTGACTGATGAAAAATTGTCTTGCTTGAGAATAGTGATCGGCAAAACTTTCTGGTCTAAGTCGAGTTTTTTCACCAGATAGTTTCGCATTAAAACTTGTAAATCCTGTTTTAGGACTTTCGCGGGGTCCTGCCAATTCAGGATCCCAACTATTAGGCTCATAATTTGCACGTCCCCGAGGATTATGCATAGCCATATGTCCATCTTGTTGAAAATTATGAAAAGGACATTTTGGTGCATTAATAGGAATATGCGTAAAGTTTGGACCGCCAAGCCTTTTAATTTGCGTATCGAGATAAGAAAAGTTTCGACCTTGAAGAAGAGGATCATCGGTAAAATCAATACCTGGAACAATGTTTTGGGTGCAGAAAGCAACCTGTTCTGTTTCTGCAAAAAAATTCTCTGGCATTTTATTAAGAACTAGACGACCAACAATTTCTACAGGTAGTTCCTCTTCTGGTATAATTTTCGTTGGATCTAAGACATCAAACGCAAATTGGTCAGCCCATTCTTGATCAAAAACTTGAACGCCCAATTCCCATTCAGGATAATGACCTTGTAAAATTGCGTTCCATAGATCACGACGGTGAAAATCAGGATCGGCACCGTTAATTTTAACTGCTTCGTTCCAGATAACGGATTGAAGACCTAGTTTTGGCTTCCAATGAAACTTTACATAGGAGGATTGACCGTCTTCATTTACAAAACGGAAGGTATGAACGCCAAATCCTTCCATAAAACGAAAAGAACGTGGAATAGCTCTGTCAGACATGACCCACATAATCATGTGCATAGATTCAGGCATGAGAGAAACAAAGTCCCAAAAATTATCATGGGCACTTTGTGCTTGCGGAAAATCTCTATCAGGGGCCTGTTTCACTGCATGAATCATGTCTGGAAATTTAATGGCATCCTGAATGAAAAAAACTGGAATATTGTTTCCAACAAGATCCCAATTGCCTTCTTTTGTATAAAATTTAACAGCAAATCCACGTACATCGCGGGCAACATCGAATGAGCCTTTATTACCTGCAACGGTAGAAAAACGAACAAAAACAGGCGTTTTTTCTCCAACCTTTTGAAAAATATTCGCCTTGGTGATTTTTGTTAGAGATTTTGTTGTTTCGAAATAACCATGTGCTCCGTAGCCGCGTGCGTGCACAACGCGTTCAGGAATGCGTTCATGGTCAAAGTGGAATATTTTCTCACGAAAATGGAAATCTTCCATCAAAGCAGGACCATTAGCATTTATTCGTAATGTATTTTGGTCATCACTGACAGGAATACCTTGCTGTGTGGTTAATGTGTCATATCCCATTTCATCTGTTTGATGGATTTCTCCCCCATTGCCTAATTTCGTTTGCTTGGTCTGATTTACTTCTGACATGATAAACTCCTTCATGGACGATAAATCAAATATTGAAACTTTGTTCCATAAAAGATCGTAACATTGACATAAATTTTAATAAAACATTTTATGTATATATTTGATAGAGAGACTTTTATTTTTAGTACTTTCCCATCAAAATCTTGTGATTTCATGTTTAAATTTAATAATTAAAGTATTATGTCCTTTAAATATGATAAAAGTGATCAAGAAATAAGTATACCATCATCCTTTATATTTTAATGATTTTTATAGAATTATATTAAGGTAAATGACGCCTGCATTAAGGTAATTTGCTAGCCCGAGCCATATAATATAAGGGATAAACATAAGCGCTGAAATTCGATCCCGTTTCCAAGATAAAATGATGAAACCTGCAACGGTGATGAAAAGCACTAGACATATGAGAAGTGCTGTCTCCATCATCTTCATACCAAAAAAAACTGGAGACCAGCTGAAATTTAATAGAATTTGTATGATCCATAAGAACCAAAGCGTCTTGTGAAAGTCAATGACGTATACACGCCAACCTGCAATGGCGATCAAGACGTAAAGCGTAATCCATATTGGAGCAAAAAATGCATTTGGCGGTGTGAATGGTGGTTTATTAAGTGCTGCATACCATGAAGCAGGTGATGTCGAAAATCCAATAAATGAACCAATGCCTACGACTAAAATAATAAAAACGATAAGTAAAAACCATTTTTTCATCGTCTAATCACCATGGCGTTAATGTATTAATAAAATTTAAGAGTATGTTTATTTTAAATAAAATCATATTGGCATCAATTCTTATATTAATATAATTATTAAAGGCACTAAAATTTATTTTTTATTTCATTTTTTTGTCAAATAAATTTTAAACAAATATCTTTGTCTTTGTATTCTAAGAAAATTATAGTCTTATTTTGAATTCATAAAGGTTCAATTCTTGTTGATTTGAACGTTTATGAAGTGAATTCTTATTTATGAAATATGGTTTTTATCAAACTGGCAATAATCTATTAAGTACGCTATGATCGATTTGAAAATCTATCCAATTCAATAATTAAAGAAAGACTTTAAAAAGTGGAAACAGTCGTTCTCATATTGATTTTACTTTTAGCAGTTGTTTTAAGTGGAGCAGTTTCGCGGGCTCTTCCACTTCCTATTCCACTTCCACTTATTCAAATTTTGGTCGGTGCACTTATTTCTTTAACGGGCAATCTCGGTGTCACATTAAGACCTGAATTGTTTTTTTTACTTTTTCTTCCGCCGCTTTTATTTCTTGACGGATGGCGTATTCCGAAAGAAGGGTTAAAACGCGACAAATGGACGATTTTAGAATTGGCACTAGGGCTTGTCATTTTTACAGTTGTTGTCGTTGGCTTTATTACATATTGGATTATTCCTGGAATGCCATTAGCCGTTGCATTTGCGCTGGCAGCCATTGTCTCGCCAACCGACCCAATTGCTGTAACAGCGATTGCAAAACGTGTGCCTATTCCGAAACGTCTTATGAATATTTTGGAAGGAGAGTCTTTACTTAATGATGCGTCTGGATTGGTAAGCATGAGATTTGCTGTAACAGCAGCAATGACAGGAAGTTTTTCACTTATTGCGGCATTTGGAACATTTCTTTGGACAGCTTTGGCAGGTCTTTTTGTTGGTGTTGCGACTACTTTTTGTGTCACGTGGATTAGCAATTTTTGGAGTCGAAAATTTGGTGAAGAGACGGGTTCACTTATTTTGGTCAGTTTATTAACACCCTTTGTTGCTTATCTTGCAGCAGAACAGATTGAAGCTTCTGGAATTCTTGCAGCTGTTGCAGCGGGTATTTCAATGAGTTTTACAGAAGATAGTTTGCGTAATCTTGCTCTTACGCGTATTCGCCGTTCTGCGGTTTGGGATACGGTGCAATTTGTCGCTAATGGTGTCATATTTGTTATTTTAGGAGAGCAGCTTCCTCAAATTGTTAGTGGTGCGGCATATGTTGTGCAAGAAACAGGTCATCGTGAATCGTTTTGGTTGATCATTTATGTTCTTGCTATTTATTTAGCACTTGCTTTATTACGTTTTGTTTGGGTTTGGGTATCATTGCGCTTTACACTTGCTCAAGCTCATCGCCGTGGAAAAAAGCCGTTTGTTCCAAGTTGGCGGCTCATTGCAGCGACATCTGTTGCTGGCGTCCGTGGTACTGTGACTTTGGCCGGTGTGTTAACTTTGCCGCTATTTTTACCCGATGGGTCACTTTTTCCAGCTCGTGATTTGGCTATTTTTCTTGCAACTGGTGTTATTCTTATTTCTTTAATTGTGGCAAGTATAGCTTTGCCTTATTTTTTAAATGGTTTGGAATTTCCTCCTGAACCGTCACACCAAAAAGAGGAAGAACGTGCGCGTATGGCTGCTGCTGAAGCAGCAATTAAAGCTGTGGAACAAGCGGTGCATAATTATTGTGAGGGGCGCAATGATGTTGATCTTTATACCAATGCGGCAGCACGGGTCATGGCAACATATCGCGATCGTTTAGCGAGCCAGAGTATATCTGATGAAGATGTTGAAACCTTACATAAAGTTGATGAAATTGAGCGCAGATTGCGTTTGGAAGCTTTAAAGGCAGAGCGACAAACATATTATGCATGTGGACGTCGGCATCAACTATCTGAAGAGGCAACAAAACGCTTTATTCAAGAGGTTGATTTATTAGAAACACGTTTTAGTAATAGTTAGTTTTTTTATAAAAACTAATCTTAAACCAGCGAATATAATTGCGCTAGAAAGCACAATACGCTGAACTATAAAGCGAATTGTAACCTCTATGACTGGGATAAAAATAAAAGGAAAGCAGCAAATGCACTGCCGATGAATTAATCTAATAGTGTTGCCATTCCAATCATACCACTTGCCGCGCCACTTCTTTACGCGCGCAGAAGATAAAATAATACTTTGCTTAGGCGCGTTAAAAAAAGCCTATTCCAGCACTGCATAAATGTTTACTGATTACTAAAATATATAAAGACGTGTGTAATGACGTCATACTTAAAAGTGATAGGCCTATAACGCCTAATATCAAACCAATTGATACAAGAATAAAAGGGCAAATATGATCAGATTAGCGCCCAGTAAAGAAGGATGTCCTTGCGAACATGGCTGTCCATATTATTGGTGTGTCTAATAACGTTACCATAAGTTTTATAAAAAAAACAGTTAAGCATTAATTTGACGAGTACATTTTTTCTTAGGATAAAATATGGATAATGATTTCATTAAAAATTGACATTTAATAATAAATCGCAATACGCTGACCGTTTATTTCAGACACGTGAATATTGAGATCATAAATTGATTTTAAAATTTCAGGCTGCATAATTTCTTTTGGCGTACCGCTATGAACTAATTTTCCTTCCTTTAATGCGACGATTAAATCGGAATAACAGGAAGCAAAATTAATATCATGCATAACTAAGACGACGGTTTTGTTAAGTTCGTCTGCTGCACGACGAAGATGTTTCATCATCGACACGGAATGTTGCATATCAAGATTATTTAACGGTTCGTCAAGCAAAACATAATCTGTATCTTGACAAATGATCATTGCAACAAAAGCGCGTTGTCTTTGCCCACCAGATAATTCATCTAAAAAGCGATTTTGTAATTTTTCTAATCGTAAATAGCGTATGGAACTATCAATAAATTGGATGTCCACTTTTGTTAAACGCCCGTGAGAATAAGGATAACGACCAAAACTCACAAGATCGCGGACTGTTAATCTTGCACTTATGGTATTTTCTTGTTTTAAAATTGAAAGCCGCTTTGCAAATATATCACCAGATGTTTTGGTGACATCCAATCCATCGACGGTGATTATTCCCTTATCCATAGGCAATAATCGACTAATCATTGTTAACAGGGTTGATTTTCCCGCGCCATTAGGCCCTATGATTGAAACGATGCCACCTTTAGGAATACTTAACGATAAATCGTCGATGATAAGCGTGTCATCGTAGCTTTTATAGACATGCCCAATTTCGATCATTTCAGTTTTCCCTTCATCAGCAAACTCAAAAAGACGATGCCGCCAATAAATTCAATAATAAAGCTAAGGCGGCTCGCCATATTAAATAATTGTTCGAGTATAAATTGTCCGCCAACAAGAAAAATAATGGCTAATAAAACTGCGATAGGTAAAACAACAATATGTTTGCCACTTGGTGAAAATTGATAAGCAAGACTTGCAACAAGCAGTCCAAAAAAGGTTACAGGACCAACAAGAGCTGTAGAAATAGAAACAAGAATAGATATTAAAACAAGAATTAATGTGACTTTTTTCTTATAATCAACACCCAATCCAATTGCACTGTCGCGGCCAAGAATTAAGACATCAAAAAGATGACGCTGTCGCCATCCGATAAGAGAAACAATCAAGGCGATAATTGCCGAAATACCTATCAGTCCTGTGTTAAAACGATTAAAATTGGCAAACATAACATCAGTAATGCGAACCGCTTCATCAGGATTAAGTTGCAATTGCATCAACATGCGAAGACTGAAAAAAAGTCCACCAAAAACCACACCAATAAGAAGTGTCATATGAAGACCTTTGACACTACCTGAAAAAAGCCAGCGAAAAAGACATGTTGAAAATATTACAAGAATAAGCGCTTCACCTAAAAATTTTATTTCTTCACTTAACCCCTGTAGTGTCGTTGTTCCGATAAAATATACAAAGATTGTTTGAATAAGGATGTAAAGTTGGTCAAAACCCATAATCGACGGTGTCAATATGCGATTATTTGAAACCGTTTGAAACAGTACCGTTGATACGGCAATCGTGTAGGCAACCAATACAAGAGAGGCAAGTTTGGTAAAACGAAAAGACCATATTGTTAAATTTATATTCCATGACATATAAAGCGCTATGACAAAAAGAGCACAAAGCGTTAAGAGAGTTAAAGTTAAAATAACAGATTTACGTTTAACCAATGCGCTTTCTCCAGCGCAATAAAAGAGCGATAAATAAGACACTTCCGATAACTCCCATTGTTGTGCCTACTGGGATTTCACCCGATTGACCAATAAGACGTCCAAAAATATCACATAAAAGAACAAGACCAGCACCTGTCATCGCAATCCATGGAGCGCTCCGTCGTATATTATCACCCATCATAATAGAGACGATGTTTGGGACAACAAGTCCAATGAATGGAATCCGCCCAACAGTACAAATCACACATGCTGTGATCATGGCAATAATGAGCAGTCCCAAAATCATTATATTACGATAGTTAAGTCCAAGATTATTGGCAAAATCTTCTCCAAGTCCTGCAACGGTAAAACGGTCTGCAGCAATATAAGCAATGATACACAAAGGAACAGATAGCCATAATAATTCGTATTTTCCATCAATAACCATAGAAAAACTCCCAAAAAGATAAGCTTGTAATGAGGGGAGCAACATTTCATTATCTGCAACACCATTGGTAAAGGCACCAATAATATATCCAAGCATAATTCCTGTTAATGGCACAATTAACACTGATCGTAATGGAATTTTACGGATTATAAACATAAACAAAAGAGAACCCATAAGGGCAAATATAGCTGCAACTATCATTTTTCCAATCACTGGTATGCCTGGTGCAAACATCATAACACATAAAATACCCAGTGAGGCTGACTCAACAGTTCCAGCTGTTGAAGGCTCAACAAAACGATTGCGCACAAGCATTTGCATAATCATGCCAGCCAATGCAAGCGACATACCAGCAAGGATAAGGGAAATTGTCCTTGGCATACGTGTTTGCCAAAAGACAAGCCAGGCGTTTGGATCTCCCTCTATCAACCGTGAAAGTGTCACATTTGAAAAACCAAGAAAGATACTGATGACAGAAAAGAAAATTATAAATGCTATTCCAATAATATAGTTTCGTACCATTAACATCTCTCAAAAATTCAGCGGCCAAGCAAAAGTATGGCCGCTGGTGTTTAAGTGTTTATTGATAAGACAATCAAGTCATGTCTCAATAATTTTTGTCAAGAATACGCAGTATTATTTTTCTTTAGAAAAAGCATTTTCTAATTGATCTGCTGTTTCATTAAGACCTGTTAAACCACCACCAATAAGGTACCAGTTTTGTGGATCAAGATAGAGTATTTGTTTTTTTTCACCAGCGATGGTTTTGTCGACCAAAGCATTATCGAGCAGTTGAGCGGCTGATTCTCCCTCACGACCAATCGCCGCATCTCGATCGATAACAAATAACCAGTCTGGATTGGTTTCTAAAATAAATTCTGGCGAAATGGGTTGTCCATGATTACCAATTTTCAAATGATCATTTGCTGGAATAACTCCGAAACCTGAATGCAACAGACCAAATCGTGAGCCTGGTCCAAAAGCACTTATTTTTCCGCCTGTTGTGAGAATAAGAAGACCTTTGCCTTTATCTTTGGCATCATTGCTAACTTGTGCCAGTCTTGCATTAAGTTTTTCGATTTCAGTTTTGGCTTCATTTTGTTTATCAAAAATATCGCCAAGAATAGTAACATTGCGATCAACGTCACTTAAATATTTGTCATTGCTTACGGTGAGATCTATCGTTGGTGCAATTTTTGAAAGATCATTATATTTTGGTTGAGAACGACCGCCAACTATGATGAGGTCTGGCTTTAGACTTGCAACTGTTTCATAATTAGGCTCAAAAAGTGTACCAACTTTGATATATTTATCATCATTATAGCTTTCTAAATATTTTGGTTTTACCCCTTCCGGAACAGCAATAATATCATGAACACCTAAACGGGTAAGATTATCTAAACTGGCGAGATCAAAAACAACAACTTTTTTTGGATGATCAGTAATTGTTGTTTCACCCGAAACATGTTTAATCGTTGTATCTGCTAAGACTGGTGTAGTAAACGAAACAGCAGCTGTTAATGCACCCAAAAGCAATGCGGTTAAAGTCTTGCGTCTTGTGATCATTTTACCCTCTCGGTTTGGTTAAACTCAATATTCTATCTTTTTATATTTGTGACAAGACATTTTTAATCTAGGCTACACAGGCATCGGTATGACTTTTGCTTCAACATGACTTAAAATTTTATTGAAACTTTTACAAATTTAAAGTTGATAGAAGTTGTCCAGTTAAAAAAGAGTAATTATGAAGATCTGTCAACACCCTTATTGAGCAAATTGCATAAAAATTACAATATTGTTGCTTTATGCATAAAAAGATCAAAAAATAAGCCGATAAAATTATCGGCTTATTTTTAATAATCTGTGATGCGGATAAAAATGTCCGTTCTATATGGGTTAAAATGAGGCCATATCAATAACAAAACGATATTTTACATCGCTTTTTAACATGCGCTCATAGGCATGATCAATGTCTTGTGCTTTAATCATTTCAACATCGGCTATAATGTTATGTTGGCCACAAAAATCAAGCATTTCCTGGGTTTCGGCAATTCCACCTATCATTGAACCAGCAAATGTTCTGCGTGTGGCAATAAGTGAAAAAGCTTGGACAGGAAGGGGATCTACGGGCGCGCCAACTTGAACCAAAGTTCCGTCTACTTTTAAGAGATTAAGATAGGAATCAATATTATGTTCAGCAGCAATCGTATCGATTATTAAATCAAGTGACTTTGCGGCTTTTTCCATTTCTTTGTTATCGCGTGTAAGAACAATGTGATCAGCACCTAAATGTTTTGCATCATCTGCTTTTGAAGGCGAGGTCGTCAGCATAGAAACGTCACATCCCATAGCATGAGCAATTTTAACGGCCATATGACCAAGTCCTCCTAAACCAGCAATGCCAACTTTTGTTCCCTTTTTGGCGCCCCAATGACGCAAGGGTGAATAGGTTGTTATGCCAGCACAAAGTAACGGAGCTGCAGCAGCAAGATCAAGATTATCAGGAATTTTTAAAACAAAGTCTTCATTGACAACGACACGTTTTGAATATCCACCAAATGTATAACGCTGTGGCCCTGTTTCAGGATCGGGACTATTATATGTTTGCGTGCTACCATTTAAGCAATATTGCTCAAGTCCATTGAGACAACTTTCACAAGTGCGGCAAGAATTTACCATACAACCTACACCAACTTTGTCACCAATTTTAAATTTTTTAACCTTCGCGCCCACACGTTTGACCTTACCTACGATTTCGTGACCGGGTACACAAGGATATTGTGTTCCTGCCCATTCACCGCGAGCTGTGTGTAAATCAGAGTGACAAACACCACAGTATAGAATGTCAATGTCAACATCATGATCAAGAGGATCACGGCGTTCAAACGAAAAGGGTTCAAATTTTTGTTCAGGGCCACTAACGGCAAATGCTTCACATGTAAACATGTAACAGTCTCCTTTTGAATATCCCGCATTTAAAATGAAATAAGTATGTATTAAACTTGAATGAGTATTTTATCCATTGATTGTATTTTATTGTGATAGGTTTGGAGTATCTTTAAACTAAAATACGATTTTGCTCTGATCATCTTTTTTATAATGTGTTGATTGTTTTTAAAAAAGTATCACTGATTTATTTTATGTAGGTATAACTTTAAAGAATTTAAATATGTTTTTTTATTTAAATACGCTTTCATTCAATTTTTTTTAACGTAAATTCATCACTCCCTTTACACGCTGGTCTTAAATTATAGCTATGTTTCTTTTATCACGTATAAATGTATTGAAAGAGATGTTTAAAAAGCGTTTTGTAAATTTGGAACATTTCATAAAGGAGTAAAAAATGGCAAAAGTCGCATTTTTAGGATTGGGTGTTATGGGTTTTCCAATGGCAGGTCACTTAGCAACGGCTGGCCATGACGTGACAGTTTATAATAGGACAGTTGCAAAAGCCAAAAAATGGGTGGCGCAATTTGGTGGACATTATGAAACGACACCTGCAAAAGCTGTCAAAGGACAAGATATTGTTTTTGCTTGTGTTGGTAATGATGATGACGTCAGAGAAATTACACTAGGTGCAGAAGGTGCTTTTCAAGCTATGCATGAAAAAAGTATTTTTGTCGATCATACCACAGCATCTGCTAAATTAGCGCGAGAGCTTTCTGAAAAAGCAAAAAAAGTCGATATTGGTTTTATTGATGCACCAGTTTCTGGGGGACAGTCAGGTGCTGAAGAGGGAAAATTGACCATTATGTGTGGGGGCGTTCAATCGGTTTATGAAAAAATTGAAAAAATCGTTAATGTCTATGCAGTTTCAGTACGCCGCCTAGGTGAAAGTGGGAGCGGTCAATTGTGCAAAATGGTTAATCAAATTTGCTTAATTGGTGTTGTTCAAGGGCTTTCTGAAGGGCTGGCATTTGGTGTTAATGCAGGTCTTGATATGCAAACAGTTCTCGACGTTATTTCAAAGGGATCGGCTGGCTCATGGCAGATGGATAATCGTGGTTTTAATATGCTTGCTGATAAATTTGATTATGGTTTTGCGGTCGATTTGATCCGCAAGGATTTAGGAATGTGTATTGCAGAGGCAAAGAGCAATGGATCTGTTTTGCCTTCTACATCATTAATTGATCAATTTTTAGGTGATATCCAGTCACAAGGTGGAGGACGTTTAGATGCGTCGAGTCTTATAAAACGTTTGCCGCATTCTCGTTAAAGAATGTTGCGACCTTGGTCACTTTAATGAATGTTTTATGAAACAGAGTGGTTCATTATAAAATATGCTGTCATTCTTATATTAAAGTGAAGTAAGAGTTGCATAGAGTGGAACGATTACAAACATATTTATAATATTTTCAAATCATATGGTCGGGGATGTTTGTCTTTAATGTTCTGTGTGGAGCCACGAATAATCAGTTTACCTTTTAAAACAACATGATTTATTGGATTTTTTGTTTCGCGCATGCGTCGTGTTAAACCTTTATGTGCCAATTCAGCAATTTGTTTTATGGGCTGTGCAATAGTTGTTATTCCATTAAATATAAGTTGCATCCAAGGCTCATCATCAAAACACGCTAAAGCAAGGTGATCTGGAACTTGTATTTTTTCTTTTAGTAAAAGTGAAGCAACTTTAAGTGCCAAAACGCCGTTTGTTACAATAAGAGCATCAGGCGAAATGATCCCTGATAAAAGAGGTTGGAGTGCGCGTTCAACTTCACCAATAGCATGTTTGACAGGTATTGAAAAAGAAGGAAGCCCAAGTTTTTTGACGGCTTTACCATATCCCTTTTCACGTTCAAATCCTGTCGCGCTTGAAGCGCCGTAAAGGCAAAGAATATTTTTATATCCTTTCCCATACAAATGGTTAACAAGTTTTGCACTTGCCTCTTCATTATCAATAATAACAGCGTCGTGTATTTTTTGTATGGGGGGTCGATCAATAAACATGATGGGTCTTCGTGATGGAAGTATTTGCGGGTTTTTGAGTGTTGATAATGTTGGTGCAAGAATAACACCTGCAACATTTTCTTCTTCCATAAGGCGCAGACAGGCTAATTCTTGTTCTGGATTTTCATCTGTATTACATAAAATTACACGTTGAGCGTTTTTTTGTGCTTCATCATCAATTTTACGCGCAAAAGCTGTAAAAAAAGGATTGCGAATATCTGCAATTATTAAACCAATAGTGTCATTTTTTTGTGCGCGCAAACGTCTGGCTGATAAATTAGGTCTATAACCAATTTCTTCAATTACCGCACAAACGCGTTGTTGTAATTTTTCACTGACAATGCCACCTGAAAGAACGCGAGAAACCGTTGCAGGAGAAACACCTGCTAAACGCGCAACATCTTTTATTCCGATAGCCATAGGCACCCATAACGTTTTTATAAAAACGTTTTCCTCTCATGCCGATAATCAATATTTAAGCTTAGCCTATTGCTTGACTTTTTTCAAGAAAACGTTTTCAATCCGATGAGACAAGTATTAAGGGAGGACATCGTGACAGAAGTATCGGCAAAGACTGCGATTGTGTCTAAAGATGGTATTGGTTTGGCGGCAAGCTTTGATAATAAAGAAGAAGCTATTCGCGCTGCAGGCGCGCTTTTGGTCAAAGAAGGTGCTATTGATCCGAACTATGTAGAGAGTATGCTGGCACGAGAAAAGGTTGCCAATACTTGGCTTGGTCATGGTGTGGCGATTCCTCACGGTATGGTAGAAGATCGAGGCCAAGTCAAACATGATGGTGTTGCAGTTTTACAAGTGCCACAAGGCGTTGAATGGCAAGATGGACAAAAAGCGCGTCTTATTTTTGCAATTGCCGCAAATTCTGATGGACATATTGAAATTTTAAAAAAATTAACCCGTCTTTTATCAGATACTAAAAAACTTGATGATCTGGCAACAACGAAAGATAAAGATCAGATCCTTGCAGCACTTTTAGAGGATAATAGTGTAAGTGCACCACAAAAAGCGGTGACAGATTTGTCATCTAAGGTGGATTGGGTCTTGGATTATCCTTCAGGCTTGCATGCACGCCCTGCTTCAATGTGGGTTGACTTTGCAAAAAATTGTGGTGCAACCATTCAAATACGTAATGATCAGCAAAGTGCTGATATGAAAAATTTGGCTGAATTGTTACAATTAGGTGCAAAAAAAGGCGATACACTTATTTTTTCTACAGATTCAGATAAAGGTGAAACATTGCTGGAAGAGGCGATAAAATACGCTAAAAAAATAACAGCAAGCGAAAAAGCTTCAGCCGAAAAAGCACAGATTAAAGCAAAGCCGGTTCATGGTTGGACACCGCCATCAGGTCAAAAAGGTCAATCTGCTATTGCTGCAAGTCCAGGACTTTCAATTGGTGAAATATTTGTTTTACAGTCGGGAGAGATAAAAGTTGACGATGTTAGCCAAGGTCTTAATGAAGGTGCGCAACTTTTAGAAGAAGCATTATTACATACCAAACATAAAATGAAAGCAATCGTTGATGATGTGACAAGACGTATTGGTGCTAGTGATGCAGCCATTTTTTCTGCACAGGCCAATTTGCTTGACGATGAAAATTTGATTGCAGCCGCTTGTCAATTCATGGCTGAAGGTCATGGTGCGGCATGGTCATGGCATCAAGCGGTTGAACAATTGGCTGATCGTTTGGCCAGTATGGATAATCCAATGCTTGCTGCACGTGCTGTTGATTTGCGCGATGTTGGGGGGCGAGTTTTGGCTGAAATTGATCCTGCGTATGCCAAAGGTTCATTTGAAGGCATTAAGGATGGTGCTATTATTGTTGCTGAAGATTTAACGCCTTCAGATACAGCTAATCTTGATCCACAAAAAGTAAGAGGATTGGTGACAGCTGTTGGAGGCCCTACATCGCATACAGCTATTTTAGCACGTACTTTAGGCATTCCTGCGATTGTTGCTGCTGGTCAAGACATTTTAAAAACCGAAGATGAAAGCAAAGCCATTGTCGACGGTGACAATGGTATAATTTATTTAAACCCAACTGATGATGATTTGACAGCGGCAAAAAAGCAAATTGAAAAATTAGCAAAAGAACGTGAAAAACAGGCGGCGGCTCGCGCACTTCCTGCTGAAACATCTGATGGACATAAAATTGATGTTGCAGCCAATATTAACCGTGCCGATCAGGTACCTTTTGCATTAGAGCAAGGTGGCGAGGGCGTTGGACTTATGAGGACAGAATTTTTGTTCCTTGAAAGCAATGAAACGCCTGACGAAGATCAGCAATATAAAATATATCGTGACATGATTGTTGCTTTAAAAGGTAAACCTTTAATCATACGTGCACTGGATATTGGTGGTGATAAACAGGTTGCCCATTTGCAATTGCCTAAGGAAGATAACCCTTTCTTGGGAGTTCGTGGTGCGCGTTTGCTTTTGCGTCGTAAAGATCTTCTTGTGCCGCAATTGCGCGCTATTTATCGTGCTGCCAAAGAAGGCGGAGAACCATGGATTATGTTTCCTATGATTATGTCAGTTTCGGAAGTATTATCATTAAAAAATATTGCTGAAGAAATACGTTCTGATCTTGATGCCCCTGTCTTAAAACTCGGTATAATGATCGAGGTTCCAGCAGCCGCCATTATGGCGGATGCATTGGCAAAACATGTTGATTTCTTTTCCATTGGAACCAATGATTTAACGCAATACACCATGGCTGTGGATCGTCAAAATCCTGATTTGGCGGCGGAAGCTGATAGTCTTAATCCTTCTGTTTTGCGCATGATTCATCAAACTGTTTCAGGTGCAGCCCGTCATAAAAGATGGGTTGGTGTATGCGGTGGTATTGCAGGAGACCCATTTGGTGCAATGATTTTGACCGGCCTTGGTGTCGATGAACTGTCAATGACACCGCGTGATATTCCGGCCGTTAAAGCACGTTTAAGATCAATGACTTTGGAAAAAATGCAAGCAATGGCAAAGAAAGCTCTTGCTTGTGAAACTGCTCCTGATGTTCGTGCGCTGGATGGTCAATGATGCAAGTTGCAACACTTACTCTCAATCCTGCTATTGATGAAACGATTATGCTCGATCGACTTGTTCCAGGAGAGGTCCACAGGGCTTCTTCTGTGCGTTTTAATGTCGGCGGGAAGGGTATCAACGTTGCTGCATGCCTTGCAGATTTTGGCATAAAAACCGCTGTGACTGGCTATTTGGGCGCTGATAATAGTGATATATTTGAAGCTCTTTTTGAAGCAAGTCATATTGAGGATCGTTTTATTCGCCGTAAAGGGCAAACACGCACCAATATTAAACTTGTTGATCAGCAAGGGACGACGGATATTAATCTTTCTGGAGATCCGTTAAGTGATGAACTGGAACAAGAGCTTGATGATATTTTGCACTCATTTGCATCTTCTAATGCTTTGATTGTGATGGCGGGTAGCCTTTTACCTCAAATGGATTGTCAATATTATGCCCGTCGTGTCGAAGATATGGCCGCAAAAACAAAAATTATTGTTGACTGTAGTGGTGATGCATTACAGTCGGTTTTAAATGCAAAAATATTGCCTTATGCGATTAAACCGAATATTGACGAATTGTCGCAATTTTGTCATCAAAAATTGACTGATATTTCTCATATTTTACAAGTTGCACAAGACTTAATATCACGCGGCTTATCTCTTGTAACGGTATCTATGGGGGCAAAGGGTGCCGTTTTTGTATCAAAAGAACAAGCAATCCATGCACAACTTAAGGCATCACGCGTCGAAAGTACTGTTGGTGCAGGGGATGCAATGGTGGCAGGCATATCAGCAGCTTTATCAACTGGACAACCTTTGGAACGTATTGCACGATTGGGCACAGCTTTTGCAGTTGGTAAGCTTGGCAAAAATGGACCAGCGCTTCCAAGTCGTGACACAATAGAATCTTTGGCATCTTCTGTAGAATGTCGTTTAATATCTTCAATATAAAAGAGAGGAAGAGGAGGAAATGATGAATTTTATCGCTCAGATAGATGCGCGAATAGGGGAGGTTCACGCATTACTCGCAAAAGAAGTTTTAACGAAGGCAGGTGAGGCGGCTCATCTTAAATTAAGTGTTGAAATTATTGAACAGGATGGCAAAGTTAAAATTCCAGTTGATGCAAGTGATCAAACACAATTGCTTTTGATAAGTGACGATGATCAATGGCAAGATGATAATATTCAGCAATATAGCGGAAACTTCAAACGTATAAGTTTTAAAACGCTTTTTGATAACCCAACGGCTGCTATTCCCAATGAAGCGCAAGGATCATCTTCACAAAAAGAATCAACGGATGAAAATAATGAAGTGAAGCGAATCGTTGCAGTAACATCTTGTCCTACAGGTATAGCCCATACATTTATGGCTGCTGAAGGTTTAAGTGTTGCAGCTGGTGAACTTGGTTATAATATCCGAGTTGAAACGCAAGGATCTGTCGGTGCAGGAACGCCTTTGTCCTCGGAAGAAATAGCAGCGTCAGATTTGGTTGTTATTGCAGCAGATAGAGAAGTGGATCGTAGTCGTTTTGCAGGGAAACGCGTTTATTCCACTGGCACGAAATTGGCAATCAGTGATGGTCAAGCGCTCATTAAAGAGGCGGTCTCTAAAGCAAAACTTCAGTCTGCTAAAACATCAGATAATGCTTCTAACGAAACAAGTGAAGATTCAATTGGTGGTGTGTATAAGCATTTGATGACCGGTGTGTCTTATATGTTACCGTTTGTTGTGGCTGGCGGGCTATTGATTGCTCTTTCTTTTGCCATAGGCGGTATTCATGTCATGGATACAGAAGGAACGCTTGGATATACACTTAATGTGATTGGTTCACAGGGCGGCTTTGCGTTAATGGTGCCAGCCCTAGCAGGTTTTATTGCTTATTCCATGGCTGATAGGCCAGGCATTGCACCAGGTATGATTGGTGGTTTGATAGCACAACAAATTGGTGCAGGTTTTCTAGGCGGAATTGTTGCAGGTTTTATTGCAGGTTATGCCGTGCGTCTTGCAATCCGCTTTATTATTTTACCAAAAAGTTTACAGGGTCTCATGCCTGTCTTGGTGCTGCCTTTGGTAGCAACAGCCATAACGGGGCTTTTAATGGTTTATGCTGTTGGAACACCAGTTGCTGCCATTTTAAATTTTCTTACTGAATGGCTCAAAGGTTTACAAGGAACCAATGCAGTAATTTTAGGCGCTTTAATTGGTGGCATGATGGCTTTAGATATGGGAGGCCCCGTGAATAAGGCTGCCTATGCAACATCTGTCGCTTTAATTTCTGCAGGTATTTACGGACCAATCGGTGCGGCGATTATTGCGGGTATGACACCACCTATGGCACTTGCACTATCATGTTGGTTTTTTCCGAATAAATTTACTGCTGAAGAACGCAATTCTAAAGTTTCAACTTTTGTTTTAGGTCTTGCTTTTATTAGTGAGGGTGCAATTCCATTTGCAGCACGTGATCCCTTCCGTGTTATCCCTGCTTTGGTTATTGGCTCGGCAATTGCTGGTGCAATTGCTATGGGAATGGGAACAGGTTTGCGTGCACCACACGGCGGTATTTTCTTGGTCTTTATACCAGGTGTTGTTATTAATTATGTCGGCTATTTCTTGGCAATAATTGCTGGAACGGCGGCATCTACAATTGCATTGGGTATTCTTCGTAAACCAATTGCGGCTCAAGCTGCATAAATTATTTTTAAATGCTTTTTCGCAAAATCTATTATGTTTTCGCGAAAAAGCAAAATTATACGATTACGAGCATTTAGCTTTAGTATAGTCTTATAAACTTTTGTGTCTTTGATGGCTTATAATAAAGCATGATACCATAAAAATTTAAATGATTTTTGATGATTGTTTCATGTATATCGAAACCATGATAACAATTGTAATGTTGCAATTTATTTCAATCAAATTCTTATATGTCAGATGAAGCGGGTCTACCAATGAATTGGTGTCAGGCTCACGGCGAATGAGAACAATTAATGAAAAACTTAAACACGAATAGTACAAGGAATCATGCGTGCTTTTTAAATTATGTCATACTCATGAAAATTTTATAGGGAATTGTCTTCAATGATGAAGTTTCCTAAATTTTATGAATGAATGGCTGTGATGAGGTGTTGTCGCTAAAGAGTGTTTGGCGGAGAAGGAGGGATTTGAACCCCCGATAGAGTTTCCCCTATGCCGCATTTCGAGTGCGGTGCTTTCAACCACTCAGCCACTTCTCCTCATTAAATGATCCATGATCACTTAATATGCCTTATGCTTAATTTTTTCACATAAAGAGTACAAATTAAAAGGCTAGCGGCTAAATAGCTTTCAATCGCTTTTCTGACAAGCTTTTTTTATGTTTTTTTGTTCTGTTTCTTGACTCTTATAAGAATTTTCTTCATAAGCACTGTTTGAGGCGTGGTGTATACTGCGCATATTTCGTTTGTGGTATAGAATTTAATCCCACAATTATTAAGTATAACGACTGATAAAAAGACAGCCAAAACATCATGTTTTTTTAAAAGCATTGTTTAAGAGCTGGAATGAACGGAAGGATAAATAATGTTCGCAGTCATAAAAACAGGTGGTAAACAATATCGTGTTACTGCTGATCAACTGATTAAAGTTGAAAAAATTACCGGCAATGCGGGTGATCGTATTGAATTTAATGAAGTGCTTATGGTGGGTGAAGGTGATAACGCCACAATTGGTGCACCGATTGTTTCGGATGCTTTGGTAACTGCAGAAGTGGTTGAGCAGGGACGTGCGCGTAAGGTTATCGCGTTTAAAAAGCGTCGTCGCCAAAATTCAAAAAGAACACGGGGACATCGTCAGGAATTGACAACAATTCGTATTTCAGAGATTCTTACTGGTGGAGCAAAGCCGAAAAAAGCCTCTGAAAAATCAGCAGAAAAAAAAGAAGCTCCACTAACAAAAGAAAAAACAGCATCTGCTGAAAAAATAGAAACAGTAGAAAAAAAAGCAACACCTAAAAAAGCCGCGCCCAAAAAGGCTGCAGCTGATAAAACAGAGAAGTAAGAGTTTAAAGGAGAACAGCTATGGCACATAAAAAAGCTGGTGGTTCCTCGCGTAATGGTCGCGATTCAGAATCAAAACGTTTAGGCGTTAAAAAATTTGGTGGTGAGGCTGTTGTTGCCGGCAATATTATTGTTCGTCAACGCGGTACAAAATGGCATCCTGGCGATAATGTCGGCATGGGTAAAGACCATACACTTTTTGCAATTTCAGACGGTAAGGTTTCGTTTCGTACGAAAGCGAATAACCGTTCTTACGTCTCTGTCATTCCAATGGCAGAGGCAGCAGAGTAAGCCGGAGCTCTTAAAAATTAGCCGGTGTTCCATTGAACCCGGCTCATACGCTTCTTGGCAAAATTGTAAAGGGAAAGATGGAACATCATCTTTCCCTTTTTCTTTTGCTCAGGAGGACGATATGAGCGCGGAAACTTTTATACACACTGAAATAAGGTCACGGCAAATTCATTGTCCTGTTCTTGTTACAGATAGATTGGTTTTAAGACCACCCCATGTTGAAGACATGGACACAATTACCGAACTCGCCAACAATCGCCGCATATCATCGATGTTAGAAAATATGCCT
The DNA here is from genome assembly GCF_000278275.1 of Bartonella tamiae Th239. GTDB lineage: Bacteria > Pseudomonadota > Alphaproteobacteria > Rhizobiales > Rhizobiaceae > Bartonella > Bartonella tamiae. The sequence continues at coordinate 2,035,170 of NZ_JH725147.1, read as the reverse complement.
TATCCTTATACACGAAAACATGCAGCGGAATTTATTCTCCGTGCAGTTGCAGGCGAGCTGGGTCATTGTGTCTATGCTATTACATTAGCGGATAGTGGTCAGTTTATTGGTATCGGTAGTATCAAAGATTGCTCAGAAAATAATGGCTTAGAAATTAATTATTGGATTGGTCAACCTTTTTGGAATAAAGGTTTTGCCAGTGAAGCTTCGAGTGCACTCATTGATGTTGTCTTTCGTGCGACCACGATTGAAACATTGTATGTTTCTTCCTTTTGTGCAAATGTGGCTTCACGGCGGGTCTTAGTAAAGGCGGGATTTAGGCTTATTGCAACGGCTGAACGCTATTCAAAAGTTTCGGGTTTGGTTTTTAGTGATCTTTACGCTCTCGCTCGGTCAGAATGGTTAGGTCGACAAAGCATATCTGCTTAACCAAGCAAGGACGTTATCTTTTAATAAAAATGTATATTTTATAATTTAATGCTTAAAGTTCAGGTCGCGTTAATTTTGTTAAAATAGCATGATAAACAGCCATAATCTGTTAGAAAAAAACGATAAGTGGATGAATGATCCGTTGCGCTTGCTATATAGCGGATTAAAGCTGTGTTTGTGCGTTTTAGATAAGGACATTTCGTTAGTAACTGTGTCGAGCCACTCTGAAAATTCCACATTTTTTACGAGTTCTCTCCTTGTTCTTAAACAAATCCTCATACAATATTAACAAAATGAAGTGGTCCAAAGCTTTAAGTATTTTTTAATACTGTCATTATGTGACATTGAAAAAAAATATTTTATTGTTCATATCTGCTTCTTTCACAATAAGTATAACAATGTGTCTGTTTTATTGACGCTATCGGATTTCACTTCGTAAATATCTTTTTTTTGTAATTTTGTTATTTTTTCGATGTTTCATTTGATGTGAAGGAACTGAATTTATGGAATAAAGATAGTAAATTTTAGCAAATCTAAGTTATATAATCATTGATTTTTTTGTTTTTTTTACGCTAACAACTTGTAAAATATAAAGCCTGTTTTAACTCTATGACGATATTTTATGTATCATATTAAAAAAATTATAAAATGTTTGGAGTATTATTTTGGCGCAGATAAAATTGACCAAATCGCAAAATTTAGTTGATGGACCGATTACACAAACACTGCTAATTTTTGCTATTCCAACATTGTTGTCGAATGTTTTACAATCTTTGAATGGATCGATTAATACAATTTGGGTAGGGCGTTTTTTAGGAGAAAATGCACTTGCTGCGACAGCTAATGCAAATATCATAATGTTTTTATTGTTTTCGCTCGTTTTTGGTTTTGGGATGTCTGCGACAGTTCTTATTGGGCAAGCTTATGGTCGTCATAATATTAACGATGCACGCCAAGCATTTGGTGCTTCTATAGGATTTTGTATTCTTTTATCTTTCTTTGTTTCAATAGGTGGTTGGATATTTTCATCTGAAATTTTAGAATTTTTGAAAACACCCTCGGAAGCGTTTTCTTTGGCGAAAGATTATTTACGTTTTATATTTGTTGCTATGCCGGCCATATTGCTCATCGTTATGATCATGATGGGATTGCGTGGATCAGGGGATTCCATAACGCCCTTAATGTTTATGGGTGTAAATGTTGTTCTCGATATCATTCTTAATCCTTTAATGATTTTAGGGATTGGACCTTTTCCGCAGATGGGGATTGCGGGGGCAGCACTTGCCACAGCACTTTCTAGCTATATGGCTCTTATCAGTTTAATAATTTATATTTACGTTAAAAAATTGCCGTTGCGTTTAAAGGGGAATGAAATTTTATATATTTTACCTCCCTTAAGATTATTGCGCATTATTGTTTTTAAAGGTTTTCCGATGAGCCTTCAGATGGTTGTTATGGCCACAGCAGGTCTTGTTATGATTGGTCTGGTCAATAGAGAAGGAATTATGAATACAGCTGCTTATAATGTTACGCAACAATTATGGACATATATTCAAATGCCAGCCATGGCGGTCGGTGCTGCAGTGAGTGCCATGGCTGCACAAAATATTGGGGCTGGAAAATGGAATAGAATAGGTAAAATTACGAAAATTGGATGTATTACAACCTTTGTTATGACAGCAATTCTGCTTATGATTATTCTCATTTTTGATAAATCTGTCATGGTTCTTTTCTTAGGACGAGAAAGTGAAGCTGCCACTTATGCACGCCATATTCAGCTTCTTGCCAGTTGGAGTTTTTTGTTTTTTGGTATTTCAATGATTATTTATGCAACGATGCGTGCTAACGGTGTGGTTCTTGTACCTTTGATGTGTTTGTTTATTGCTATGTATCCTATTCGCCTTGGTTTTTATTACGTTTTTTATGGATATATTGGAGCGGACGCAATTTGGATAAGTTTTCCAGTTGGTGCTTTTGCACTTTTATTGATGGCTATTGTTTACTATCGTTTTGGTCATTGGAAAAAAAGAAAACAGTTAACAGCACCAAATTTTGAAGCCTCGCGGGAAGGGGTTGAAGCATCAGCTGAACCCCTTGCACGCACGAGGCCCAATGCATAATTGAATTTTAAAGATTGTTCAATTCTCGCATGAGCGTTTTTGGTTTAAGATAGTGCTGACCAATAAGAGCAATTAAAAATGCTAAAAAACCACCGATCATTGAAATATAAAAACCACTTTCAGGTTTATATGTATCAATGAGTTGACCAGACATAGCAGCACCAGCGGCAACACCAACGGCCATTCCTGTGATTGCCCATGACATGCCTTCAGTTAACTTTTCATTAGGTACGATGTTTTCAACTAATGACATACAGATAATGATTGTTGGAGAACATGCAGCACCTGCTATAAATAAGACAATTGTTAAGCTCCATAGATCAATAACAAGCAAGAGGGGTAAAGTTGTGATTGCGGCAATAGTCACTGAAATAAGCAATTGTTTTTGGAGTGGCATACTGGTTTGTAAAGCACCATATGTGATGCCCGCAATAAAAGATCCTAGTGCATACGCCACTAATGGTAATGCGGTATAATGTGATAAATCCAAAGATTTTGCAAGTGCAACAGCTGTAATTTCAGCTGTGCCAAAAATTGTCCCAATACAAAACAACATAATTGCCAGAATTTGGATAGAAAAAAGACGAATGACAGAGGTTGATCCTTCAATTTTTTCAGGATGAGGCGTAGGTTCTGTTGTTTTTTGTGATGTAAATAACCAACAACCAATCAGTAAGATTATTGCAGCAGCTAACGGTCCAGCGGAAGGGAAAAACCGAGTTGTTAATTCAATTGCAATGATAGGGCCGACCATGAAGATCAGTTCGTCTACGATGGATTCGTAAGCAAAAGCTGATCGCAATAAAGGTGAACCACGATAAAGATTTGACCAACGCGTTCTTACAAAAGAACCAAAACTTGGCATAAATCCTGTCATAATTGCAGTGAAAATGAGCACATAAAGGGGCGCGCCATAATGCGATGCGATAAGAAGACCACAAAGCGAAGCAACAGAAATAAGCGTTGCAGGACGTGCAACACGCGCTTGCCCATAACGATCGGCAAGACGAGAAATTTGCGGTGTAATAATGGCATTGGCAAGAACATAGCTTGCCGCTACATATCCAGCATTTCCATAACTATCACCCCTTGCTGCAAACATGGTCATTAATCCGATAGAAATCATCGAAATTGGTGCGCGTGCAATAAAACCTGTCGTTGAAAAAGCGATTGCGCCCGGTGCTTTAAAAATTTCACGATATGCATTTGCCATTGTTATTTTCCATTAACATACGAAACGTATGTAGATATTTATTGACATACGCTTCGTATGTCAATAGCATTGTCAAAAAAAATTGAAGGATAAAAATTTTGCGTAAAAGTCGTGCTGAAATGATTGCTGAAACGCGTTCTAAATTAATTTCTGCGGCGCGTGAGGCATTTGCACGTGAGGGTTATGCGAATGCTTCTATGGATGATTTTACCGCAGCAGTTGGTTTGACACGCGGGGCTCTTTATCATCATTTTGGCAATAAAATTGGTTTGTTTCTTGCAGTGATTGACCAAATTGACGCAGAGATTGACGAAAAAATTATGGCGGTTACCAAAGATATGCACTCTGAGTGGGAGTGTTTTATTATGGAATCACGCATGTATTTGCTTTGTATGCTGGACCCAGAAATTCAGCAAATTCTTATGCGTGATGGTCCAGCAATTTTAGGTGATATTTCAAGTTGGCCAAGCCAAAATAAATATCTTGATCAAACAATAGCAAAAATTAAGTCTTTAATGGATCATAATGTCATATATTGTTGCGATCCTGCTGCTTTGACGCGTCAAATAAATGGTGCTCTTTATAGTGCTGCTTTTGGTATCGCAAACTCTGATAATCCTAAGCAAACTTTCGAGCATGCATGGCAAGCTTTTTCTTTGCTTATGAAAGGACTATGTCAAAATCCAAAAAAATCAGTCATTCCAACTACGCTTTAAAAGCGACAGAAAATTTTTCAAAGCAATTTTTTCGATTTCGTCATTATGAAAGCCTGCTTCTTTCATCGTTATAATAAGATTGGGTAAAAGTGAGCAATCTCTTAATTCATAAGGAAGTGTTGTACCATTAAAATCTGATCCAAAAGCAACATGGTCAATACCCATAATGTCAACCATATAACGCATATGATCCGTAATAATTTTTAACGGTGTTTTTTCGATTCTTTCACCATCTGGACGCAAAAATTTTACTCCGAAATTCACCCCAACTAAACCATCGCTATCGCGAATGGCATGTAATTGTTTATCGGTTAAATTACGACTTTGTTGACATATATGATGGGCATTTGAATGTGTGGCAACGAGCGGTTTTTGTGAATATTTTGCCACATCCCAGAATCCTTTTTCATTAAGATGTGAAAGATCTATGATAATACCAAGTTCATCACATGTTTTTATCAATCGCTTTCCAGCTTCGCTCAAGCCAGGCCCAATGTCGGGAGATGAAGGAAAACGAAAAGGAACACCATGACCAAAAATATTGGGTCGACTCCAAACAGGTCCAAGACTTCTTAATCCTAAATTATGGAGTTCATATAATTCATCCAATCCTTCGCTAATCGCTTCTGCACCTTCAATATGAAAAACGGCTGCAAATTTTTGATTGCTTATTGCAGCGCTTATGTCTTGTGTGGTTTTGCAACATTGGAAACTTTCAGGTGCGGCACATTCAATTTTCTTAAAAAGATCAGCCATAGCAAATGTTGCTTGTCGTGCTATATCATGAGAAAGTTGTGGTGTCTCTGAAGAGGAGTGATTGTTAAGTGAAGGTGGAAATGCTGCGCAAAGCCCACCAACCAGCCCGCCTTTTTGTGCTTTAACCAGATCAACGTGTAAATCTTCATGACCATCAATAAATGATTCAACGGATAAATTTTCGGAAAGCCAAATTTTTAATAAAACATCGTTATGGCCGTCAAAGCAGGGTATTGTCATTTTTCATAATCTCAAAATGTTTATTTAATAATATTCGTTGGATATTTTAGTCTCTATGTCAGAATGATGTAACACTTATAAATAATTTTTATAATTGTGTTATATTTTTAAAAACAATTATTTCATTATTATAATACTTTCGTAAAAATGACGATGATTTATAATACACTCTTTTTTAAATGAATTTTTATCGATAAATAGAAAACCAAAAAATCATTCTAATGGAGAAAATTTTTTTGGTTTTAATAAGCTTGCTTCCTTTTTATTGAATATGTCATCATAAAATAATGATCGGTGATGAAAAGAACACAATGACATTGATGAAAAAGATAATAAGAACCACATTGATTGCGGGTTCAATGATGGCATTCGCCAGTACTGCTTCGGCAAAGACATTAATTTATTGTTCGGAGGCTTCGCCTGAAGGGTTTGACCCAGCACTTTATACCAGTGGTACGACGGTAGATGCTGCGGCTTTGACAATTTATAATCGTTTGGTTGAATTTAATCCTGATGAAACAGGCATTTTGCCGAGTTTGGCTGAAAAGTGGGAAATTTCTGATGATGGATTGGAGTATATTTTTCATTTGCGTGAAGGTGTTAAATTTCAAACCACCTCTTACTTTACCCCAAGCCGCACATTGAATGCCGATGATGTTTTGTTTACCTTTGATCGTGCTATGAATCCACAAAGTCCTTGGCATGATTATATTCCCGGCATTGGCTATCAATATTTTGATAGTATGGGATTGCAAGATTTGATCAAAACGGTTGAGAAGCTTGATGATTACACGATAAAGATTACGCTTAATCAACCAGAGGCACCATTTCTTGCGGATTTGGCGATGGCCTTTATCTCGATTAATTCGAAAGAATATGCAGATCAGCTTGAAAAAGAAGACAGGAAAGAACAGTTTAATCTGAATCCGATTGGCACAGGTCCTTTTACTTTTGTGGCGTATCAAAAAGATGCGGCTATTCGTTATAAAGCCAATGATGATTATTTTGGCGATCGCCCTAAGATTGATCATTTGGTTTTTGCCATTACGACTGATCCATCGGTGCGTGCACAAAAGCTTAAAGCAGGCGAATGCCATATTATGTCTTATCCGTCACCTGCTGATATTAAAGAGTTAAAAGCAGATACCAATCTTCAGGTTTTGGAAAATCCTGGTCTGAATGTTGGCTATATGGCTTATAACACATTACAACCGCCTTTTGATAAGGTTGAAGTGCGCCAGGCTTTAAATATGGCAGTGAATAAAGAGGCTATATTGCAAGCGGTTTTTGATGATGGTGGGATGGTTGCTAAAAATCCTATACCGCCTACCATGTGGGGGTATAATGATACGATTAAGGATGATGTTTATGATCCTGAAAAAGCCAAACAAATGTTGGATGCTGCAGGTGTGAAGGATCTTCAAATGAAGATCTGGGCTATGCCGGTAAGTCGTCCTTATATGCCCAATGCGCGTCGAGCGGCTGAACTTATTCAAGCTGACTTTAATACTGTTGGTGTGAAGGCAGAGATTGTTTCTATGGAATGGGGGGAATATTTAAAGCTTGGTCGTGAAAAAGACCGTGATGGTGCAATCATTGCAGGTTGGACTGGTGCCAACGGTGATCCAGATAATTTTTTTCATGTTCTTAATGGCTGTCAATCTATTGGTACAAATAATTATTCAAATTGGTGTTATGAGCCATTTGAAAAGCTGATTAATCAGGCCAAAATCATCAATGATCAGGATGCGCGTGTAAAATTGTATGAAGAAGCACAGCTTATCTTTAAAGAACAAGCGCCTTGGTTGGTTTTGGATCACTCAACCGTTTATATGCCCATGTCTAAAAAAGTAACTGGATTTAAAATTTATCCAGTGGGTGGTTTTCGATTTTTCTCGGTTGATATAGAAGAATAAAATGAAAATCTGATTCCGTATTATAATTTTTTTAAAAAAGATGTTTTTTAAAAAAACATTTCAAGGCAAACAGTCTGCATGTATCATTTTCTCAATAAGAATAGTCTCTTAAGCTATTTCATGGCTTTTGATTTATCCGAAAAACTTGTAACGTGGAAAAAAATAGTTTTTATTACAAAAAATAAATGAGTGAAAAGAACACAATGACATTGATGAAAAAGATAATAAGAACTGCCTTGGTTGCATGTTCAATGATGAGCTTAGCCAGTACTGCTTCGGCAAAGACACTGATTTATTGTTCGGAGGCTTCGCCTGAAGGGTTTGATCCAGCACTTTATACCAGTGGCACGACGGTAGATGCTGCGGCTTTAACAATTTATAATCGTTTGGTTGAGTTTAATCCTGATGCAACAGGCATTTTGCCAGGTTTGGCTGAAAAGTGGGAAATTTCTGATGATGGCTTGGAGTATATTTTTCATTTGCGTGAAGGTGTTAAATTTCAAACTACATCTTATTTTACCCCAACCCGCACATTGAATGCCGATGATGTTTTGTTTACCTTTGATCGTGCTATGAATCCACAAAGTCCTTGGCATGATTATATTCCAGGCATTGGCTATCAATATTTTGATAGTATGGGATTGCAAGATTTGATCAAAACGGTTGAAAAGCTTGATGATTACACGCTAAAGATTACGCTTAATCAACCAGAGGCACCATTTCTAGCGGATTTGGCGATGGCCTTTATTTCAATTAATTCGAAAGAATATGCTGATCAGCTTGAAAAAGAAGATAGGAAAGAACAGTTTAATCTGAATCCGATTGGCACAGGTCCTTTTACTTTTGTGGCGTATCAAAAAGATGCGGTTATTCGCTATAAAGCCAATGATGATTATTTTGGCGATCGTCCTAAGATTGATAATTTGGTTTTTGCTATTACGACTGATCCGTCGGTGCGTGCACAAAAGCTTAAAGCAGGTGAATGCCATATTATGTCTTATCCGTCACCTGCTGATGTTAAAGATTTAAAAGCAGATGCCAATCTTAAGGTTTTAGAAAATGCTGGTCTTAATGTTGGCTATATGGCTTATAACACATTACAACCGCCTTTTGATAAGGTTGAAGTGCGCCAGGCTTTAAATATGGCAGTGAATAAAGAGGCTATATTGCAAGCGGTTTTTGATGATGGTGGAATGGTTGCTAAGAACCCTATACCGCCTACCATGTGGGGGTATAATGACACGGTTAAGGATGATGTTTATAATCCTGAAAAAGCCAAACAAATGTTGGAAGCTGCAGGTGTAAAGGGTCTTCAAATGAAGATCTGGGCGATGCCGGTGAGCCGTCCTTATATGCCCAATGCGCGCCGTGCGGCTGAACTTATTCAAGCTGACTTTAATACTGTTGGCGTGAAGGCCGAGATTGTTTCTATGGAATGGGGGGAATATTTAAAGCTTGGGCGTGAAAAAGACCGTGATGGCGCAATGATTGCAGGATGGGCTGGTGATAATGGTGATCCAGATAATTTTTTGAGTGTGTTAAATAGTTGTCAGGCTATTGGTACAAATAATTATTCAAACTGGTGTTATGAGCCATTTGAAAAGCTGATTAACCAGGCCAAAATCACCAATGATCAAAATGCGCGTGCAAAACTCTATGAAGAAGCACAACTTATCTTTAAAGAACAAGCACCTTGGTTGGTTTTGGATCACTCAACCGTTTATATGCCTATGTCTAAAAAGGTAACGGGATTTAAAATTTATCCAGTAGCGGGTAATCATTTTTTCTCGGTTGATATAGAAGAATAAAAAATTTGGAGTTTTAAGCCTAATGGTGTCATATATTTTGAAAAAATTAGGCTATATTATTCCTACTTTTATTGGAATAACGCTGATCTCTTTCATCTTCGTTCGATCGCTTCCTGGTGATCCAGTTTTACTAATGGCGGGAGAGAGAGGCGTTTCACCAGAGCGCCATGCTGAATTAATGACCCAATTGGGGCTTGATCGCCCTTATTGGCAACAATATTTAGATTATTTGTGGGGTGTGCTTCATGGTGATCTTGGCTCATCATTTGCAACAAAACAAAGCATCACACATGAATTTTTCACTTTATTTCCAGCAACTTTAGAACTAGGTCTTTGTGCCATTATTCTGGCCATTATTCTAGGTGTGCCTGCTGGTGTATTTGCTGCAGTAAAACGTGGATCTTGGTTTGATCAAACATCAATGGGCGTCGCACTCACAGGATATTCCATGCCTATTTTTTGGTGGGGTTTACTACTGATTATGCTTTTTAGTGGTATTTTAGGATGGACCCCTGTTTCAGGGCGAATATCATTTCTTTATTTTTTCGATCAGCCCACAGGGTTTATGCTAATTGACAGTTGGTTATCTGGTGAAAAGGGGGCTTTTTCTTCTGCTATTTCTCATCTCATATTGCCAACGATTGTTTTGGCAACCATTCCTTTGGCAGTGATTGCGCGCCAAACTCGTTCTGCAATGCTTGAAGTATTGAGTGAAGATTATGTGCGTACAGCGCAAGCGAAAGGTTTAAGTTCATTTCGTGTCATTGGTATTCATGCGCTTCGCAACGCTTTCATTCCAGTTATTACAACGATTGGTTTGCAAGTTGGCGTTTTGATGGGAGGCGCAATTTTAACAGAAACAATTTTTTCATGGCCAGGAATAGGCAAATGGATGATTGATTCCATTTCTCGGCGTGATTATGCAGCGGTGCAAGGGGGGCTTTTAATAATCGCATTATTAGTGATGCTCGTTAATCTTGTTGTTGATGTGCTTTATGGCTTGATTAATCCGCGTGTAAGACATAATCGAGGTTCATGATGAGCAAAATAGAGACAGTGAGCACAACAACGCATTCAGTGCGTGCGCAAGCATTTCGTGAGTTTTGGTATAGTTTTAAACATAATCGCGGTGCTGTTGTTGGTTTGCTCGTTTTTATTACCATTATCATCTTAGCCATCATTGCGCCGCTGATTGCCCCTCATGGTTATGAGGTGCAATATCGCGAAGCTTTGCAACGCCCCCCTGTTTGGCAAGAAGGTGGCTCCTGGCAATTTATTCTTGGTAGCGATGCTGTTGGTCGTGATATTTTGTCCCGTCTTTTATATGGTGCACGTTATTCACTGATGGTTGGGGTCGTGGTTTCACTTGCTGCAATGATTTTTGGGGTCATTGTTGGTGTGATTGCTGGTTATATTGGCGGTGTTATTGAAACAGTTATTATGCGTATTATGGATATCGTTTTGGCTTTTCCTTCGCTTTTATTGGCACTCGTATTGGTTAGTATTGTTGGATATGGTCTGCAAGGAGCTATTATTGCTACAGCTGTGGCACTGCAACCGCATTTTGTGCGTTTGGCGCGTGCTACGGTTTTAGCTGAAAAAAATCGTGAATATGTTGTGGCATCAAAACTGGCAGGCGCTGGCTCTTTACGTTTGATGTTCAAAACAATTTTACCCAATTGTTTGGCGCCAATTATTGTACAGGCAACATTTTCATTTTCAACAGCGATACTGGACGTCGCAGCACTTGGTTTTCTTGGAATGGGAGCGCAAGCGCCTACACCAGAATGGGGAACCATGCTTGCAGATGCCCGCGAATTTGTAAGAAGTGGATGGTGGATTGTTACTTTTCCTGGATTATCAATCCTTATTTTGGTTTTGGCAATAAATTTAATGGGTGATGGATTGCGCGACGCTCTCGATCCAAAATTGAAAAGGAGCTAAGCGATGTCACTCTTAGAAATACGCAATCTTAGCGTTTCATTTGATACAGCTGCTGGGCCTTTTTATGCCGTTAAAAATATTGACATAAATGTTGAAAATAATGAAATTTTGGCAATTGTTGGTGAATCTGGTTCAGGAAAATCTGTGAGTATGTTGGCTGTTATGGGACTTTTGCCAAAAACAGCGACCGTTACAGTTGATCAAATGCTGTTTGAAGGTATTGATCTTAAAGCTCTTACAAAAAAGCAAAAGCGTGCAATTATTGGCAAAGAAATTTCAATGATTTTTCAAGAGCCAATTGCTAGCCTTAATCCTTGTTTTACAATTGGTTATCAAATCGAAGAAGTATTGAAAGCACATTTGCATCTAAAAAGACGTGAAAGACGGATAAGAACAATTGAGCTTTTGCATTCAGTTGGTTTGCCTGAACCTGAAAAAAGATTAAAAAGTTTTCCTCATCAATTATCAGGAGGGCAATGTCAGCGTATTATGATTGCTATGGCTATTGCTTGTAATCCTAAATTACTTATTGCAGATGAGCCAACAACCGCGCTTGATGTGACAATACAAAAACAAATATTAGATTTATTGCTTGAGTTACAAAAAAGTCATAATATGGGGATCATAATGATAACACATGACATGGGTGTTGTTGCTGAAACGGCTGATCGTGTCATTGTTCAATATAAAGGGCAAAAAATGGAAGAAGCGGATGTTTTATCGCTTTTTGAAACACCGCAAAATCCATATACCAAAGCTCTCTTATCTGCACTTCCAGAAAATGCAAACGGTACGCGTTTGTCTACAGTTTCAGACTTTATGGACATACAGGAAGAAGCCTTATGACAAGTATTATGATTGATGCGCAAGATGTAACGCGCGATTATGTCAGTACATCGGGTTTATTTGGCAAAAAAAATATCTTACATGCGGTCAATCATGTTTCCTTTCAAGTTGAAAAGGGCGAAACACTTGCGATTGTGGGTGAATCAGGATGTGGAAAATCCACTCTTGCGCGTATCCTTAGCCTTATTGATCCTCAAACATCTGGTAAGTTAACCATTGATGGAGAGGAGATGAATATTGCAAAACAGTGCATTACAACGCAAATGCGTCAAAAAGTTCAAATAGTGTTTCAAAATCCCTATGGCTCGCTTAATCCACGACAAAAAATTGGCAATGTTTTAACTGAACCATTATTGTTGAATACGGATTTATCTTCTAAAGAACGCCAATATCAAGCAGAGCAAATGCTTGAAAAGGTTGGTTTACCAAAAGAATATTTTCATCGTTACCCCCATATGTTTTCAGGTGGTCAACGTCAAAGAATTGCCATAGCACGTGCATTAATGTTGCGCCCAAAAATATTGGTGCTTGATGAACCCGTTTCAGCACTTGATCTTTCAGTTCAGGCGCAAGTTCTCAATCTTCTGGCAGACCTTCAAGAAGAATTTAAGTTAACATATGTGTTTATTAGTCATGATTTATCTGTTGTTCGCTATATTGCGGATCGCGTTATGGTGATGTATTTTGGGGAAATCGTTGAATATGGATCTCGAGAGGACATTTTTTTAAATCCGCAACATGACTATACGAAAAAACTTTTTGCGGCGACACCTACGGCAAGTATTTCAGCTATCAAAAACCGTCTTGCTAAAAAAGTGTCTTCTCACGCGTTTTAATTCATATTGTTTATCCATAGTTTAATTTTTAAATCAAAAATTGAGCATTGCGGCTCATAATTTTTGTCAATTTTATAAATTTTTTAAAATCTCAGCTGAAAATTTTAAATCGCAATTTCGCCAATCATTTTAATCATACGTGATTTAAGAGATTACATATTGCTTGTGTCATAAATTTTCATTGATAGCGCGTTTATAACGGATGAGGTTGAATATGGGGCTGTCCATTTCACGGTTGGAACCATCTAGGAAGTGCTCATATCAATAGCAATAAAAAATTTAAGGATTTGCAAAAGTCAACTTTAACACCATTAAAGGTATTTCTGTTCACACGTTTCATATGCACTTAAACGAAGATGATCTGCTCTATGACATACAAAATTTTAATAAAACATTCTCTTGCTATAATCACTCATATGAAAATTTTTACTAACTTAAGGCAATTTTGTAATTATCACGTAATTGAGTAAATGCTTTAAATAAGCTCAAATTTTAAGACTTCGTCCGTCGTGAAAATTTGAACAAAACCTTCGTTAATGGTTGCAAATGAAGCTTCGTGAACCTGTACGTCTGATAAAGGTTGGTGGTCCTGTACATTAAGTTGTCTTGCCGCACAAGCATCATCAACAATGATCACGTTGTAGCCGTTAGGAACGGCATCTCTTGCTGCACCTGAAACACAAGCGTGTGTCATGAGACCTGTTATGATAAGTGTATTTATGCCTTTTTCTTTTAAGCGTTTATCAATATCTGTTGATGCAAAAACACTGACCTGATCTTTTATTATTATCAATTGATTATTATGAGGTTGGATATCATTTTGAAATGAAGAAGTGGGACTATTTTTTGCAAAAATTGACGCACCGGCAGGAAAAATATGTTGCCCATGTGTTACTAAAATACAATTTTATCAGCAAATTTGATAACACGATTGGCAATTTTTATAGCATTTTGCGCGTTAGGAAAAGGAAATTTTCAGGTAAATATTCATTTTGAAAGTCAATAACCAGAACTGTCGTGGCCTTTTTTTAATGGCACATGGAACCTTCACACCTAGTATTTCTTGGACAGAAAGACATTCATGTCCTGTGACCTTTTGCTCAAGTGTAGCAGTATATGTAAAAGAGTGATATTATATAATGTGAGTTAAAATAATGATCAATTGTGTGATGTTTTAAAAATTATAGCATGACATTAACAATGGCATAATTATGCCATGCATGATAGTTTTCTTTTATCTCTCTGTTCGACAATGAAGTAATTTTAATATATTGGCTCAAGCGATATTAATTTTATCAATGGGAGGGGTAAATATATGTGAGTGCAAAATAATTGGCTTTAGGAAGTAGGGTTATTTACAAAAAATAGCCGATTTAGACAAAACAATCATACATATAAAACAAGTGGCGCACCCGAAGAGATTCGAACTCCTGACCCCCAGATTCGTAGTCTGGTGCTCTATCCAGCTGAGCTACGGGTGCAATCAAACGAGTTTTCGTTTTAAGATATGCGCTAACTAAAGCGTTCGGCGATGAATTGCAAGAGAAGATTTACTTTTTTATAGGGTTTTTCATATTTATATTGCAATGCGTGTTCATGTATTCCTGAAAATAGTCATAAAGGTGTTTTTCATTTATCTGGCAAATCTATTTCAAATTTTGTACCAATTTGCCCATCATCTATAAAATTTAATGTTCCGCCATGCGCAGTGATCAGTTCTTTCGAAATGGCAAGTCCTAATCCAGAGCCATTATGACCGACTGATCCTTCGAAAGGTGAATAAAGATGTTTTTTGGCTTTTTCTGGAAGGCCAGGGCCTGTATCTTCAACAATGATATGAGCCATCTGCTTGCTATGATAGGCTTTGATGGAAAGACGATTAATATGGTATCCGTTCTGAGGCCTTTCAATCATTGCTTGTACGGCATTTCTACTCAAATTGGTAAGTGCACGATGCAATTGCTCATAATCAGCATATATATTGAAATGCGGTGAAACGCAGTTCAAAAATTCTATTTGGTCAGAGCCCGGCATTTTAAGAGAATCAAAAATATCATCAACCAATTTTTCTAAAGCAATGATTTCACATTTGGGTGGTATTTCTTGCGTCCGCCCGTAAGTTAAAACGCTATGACTATATTTTACAGCTCTGTCGATTGCTTTAATCAATTTTGGAGCCATTTTTCGTACCATCGGCTCTTTTGCATTGCAAAGATGGTCTGACATGAGCTGAGCTGAGGCTAAGATGTTACGCATATCATGATTAATTTTAGAAACCGCTAAACCCAAATTTGCTAAATGTTTCTGTCGCACAAAGTTTTTTTGTAATTCAATTTCGATTGCCGCAATCCGTCTTTGTGTTGCACCCACTTCATCACGGCGAGATTCTGGTACAAGAATACGGCTTGGATTATCAGGCTCAATGACAAATTCAATCATATTATTGTAAATATTTTGCAAAGGACGAACAAGCAATTCATAAATGATTAAATAGATGAGTGTTGCAGCAATAATGGCAATAGTTAAGGAGATTAATATAAAAAAACCTGTAAAGCGTAGCATAGCGTCACGCAGACGGGCATCGCCAATAATCATATCAATTTCAATGTTTGTGCCTTCAATTGTTTCGCGTAATAATAATGTTTTATTGCCACCCCAAAAAAGCGTTGAAAAAGACTCAAGGATTGCTTTTGTTTCACTAAATTCTCCTAAATGAATAATATTATCAATTTGAGGTTTGCAATCTTGCAGAATTAGTTCACGTTTTTTGTCATGAGATGTGATCATAATTGCTAAAGCATCAGTTGCGACAAGAACATTATTTTTTAATTCCTTGTCAAACAATTGATAGGGAACTGCGGCAAGGATAAGGCTGATGGCTTCAGCGGATTGATGACGATCTTCTAGCCATCTTTGTCTCATACTGACAATAGAAGGTATAAACACTAAGATTTCAGTGATAAAAACAGACAAAGCAATTAAAAGTAACAGTTTAAAACGTAAGCGACGATAAAATGGAATCGTTGAATATTTCCCGGTTATTGGCGTTTTAGATGAGACTGTATTTTCTTCTTTATTTATAATGTCTTTATTCATCCAAAACCCATTTTGAAGATATTTTTTTTTGAATGGTATTTAAGTGTATAGTAAGTTGAGTCATATCCTATATAAACGACAATAATTTCTATATTCAAACGATTTAATCTGCTTTGTTTTGTCGTATTACCGAAATTTAACTGGACTTAATAACATGTGTTATTTCATACGATGATAGCATGACCAGTTGGGGTATTCTTCATTTAATTATTTTTTTTCCAATTGCTAGAGATTTTGTATATTAAGATCAGGACTATAAGATGCAACTTTTAAAAAAAGCCATTCCATTTATTCTTCTCGTGGTTTTATTGTTTAGTGCATATCAATGGATAAGTTGGAAACGCGACCAACCTATAAAGGAGATTGGACAAAAGGTGGTTCAATCAGACAGTAGTCCAATAAGTTCTGAACCTATTCCTGTATCTGCAAGTCTTGTTGTTGTAAAACCGGTTGATACGAAATTTATTAATGATCGTTTGAGTGCAATTGGCACGGGGGTTGCTGTTTCCACAGTTCATCTTACCCCCTGGTCAAGTGGTTTAATGGATGAGATATTTGTTGTCGCAGGAGATAAAGTAAAACAAGATGAACCTGTTGCAAAGCTTGATTCCGATACAGAAGAAGTTGCTGTTGAACGCTCAAAAGTGATGGTCCATGATGCGGAGCTTGCTTTAGCACGAACAATGAAATTGCGTGCTACAAATACAGCAACAGAAGTGCAACAATTAACCGCTCAATTAGAATTAGATAATGCCAAACTTGCTCTTCGAGAAGCAGAGATCGCATTGGATCGACGCACAATTAGGGCACCAATAAATGGTGTTGTTGGAATTTTTACTGTTGATGCTGGCAACTATGTGACATCAGAAACGACTATTGCGCGCATTGATAATCGTGAACAAATTTTAGTGGATATATGGGTGCCAGAAAGATTTGCTCCTCTTATTAATATTGGTGATAAAATAAAAGCAAGTTCGATTGCGCGCCCTGGTGAAGATTATCAAGGTCATATTAGTGCTATTGATAATATGATTGACGAAAAAAGTAGAACATTGCGCGTTCGGGCTGAAGTTGACAATCAAAATGATGTCTTACGTTCTGGTATGTCATTTGCTGTCTCTTTGCAGTTTCCCGGTGACCCTTTTTCTGCTGTTGATCCGCTTGCAATTCAATGGAGTGGTGAAGGATCTTACGTATGGCGTGTTGTGGATCATCATGTTCAACGTGTTGCAGTTTCAATTGTCCAACGCGAAACAAATTATGTTCTTGTGCAAGGTGCGCTTAGTCAGGGCGATCAAGTTGTCATTCAAGGTCTTCAAAATATTCGTCAAGGAAGTTCTGTTATTATTGCTAATAAAGATCAAAACGTGGATACAGTCATGAATGATCGTTCAGACAAAAAAACATTGGATCTTATCGAACAATAGGTACATCAATGATAGAACAGTCTGAAGATTCAAACATATCAGTTTCGAATGATCCAAGTGGTCTTATGTCTTTTGTGATAAGACGTCCTGTTTTGGCATTTGTAATTAATGCTTTGATCGTGGTTGCAGGACTAGCAGCATTTTCTGGCGTTGATGTGCGTGAACTACCCGATGTGGATCGCCCTATTATTACTGTATCAACGGATTTTGATGGTGCTTCTGCTGAAACAATTGATCGCGAAATTACGCAAACACTGGAAAATGCAGTTGCACGTGTTTCTGGCGTAAAAACAATATCTTCTCGGTCGTCTTTTGCCCGCTCTCGTGTGACTGTTGAATTTAATGATGGAATTGATCTCAATGTGGCGTCCGCAGATATTCGTGATGCGCTTTCCCGCGTAACAAATGATCTTCCCGATGATGCAGATGCTTCGCGTATTATTAAAGCCGATTCTAATGCAGATGCTGTTATGCGTTTGGCAGTTACCTCTTCAACAATGAGTGTTGATGATTTGACTGTTTTGACAGAAGATCAGATTGTTGACACCTTATCAGCGGTATCCGGTGTTGCAGATGTTCAAGTTAATGGTGATCGCGATAAAATTTTTAGAATCGATATTAATCAAGAACGTTTGGCAAGCTATGGTCTTACAATTGCAGACATCACAAAAACTCTTTCCGATATGGCGCTTGATGCACCTGCTGGCTCATTGCGTAGTTCAGACCAAGCATTGGTCGTTCGTGCAACGGCAAATCTTACAACGCCTGAAGCGTTTGAAAATGTTTATCTAAACCCTCGTGTGCGTATTGGTGACGTTGCCAATGTAACATTGGGGCCTGATGTTGAAACTTCTATTGTTCGGGTTAATGGTCAATCAGGTATTGGTCTGGGCATTGTGCGTCAAGCACAATCCAATACGCTTGATATTTCTAAAGGCGTACGGGCAGCGGTTGATAATCTTAATCTTATTTTACCATCTAGCGTTCATGTAGCAATCACAAGTGATGATGCGAATTTCATTAATGGCGCTATTCATGAGGTTGAGATTGCATTAATTGTTGCCATTGTTGGTGTTGTCGTCGTTATTTTCTTATTTTTGTGGGACGCGCGTGCAACGCTTATTCCTGCCTTAACAATTCCTGTTGCTTTAATTGGTACTGTGGCTGCAATTTATCTTGCAGGATTTTCAATTAATATTTTAACGCTTTTAGCTTTAGTCCTTGCAACGGGCTTGGTGGTTGATGACGCAATTGTCGTTTTGGAAAACATTGTTCGACGACGCAATATGGGCATGGGTGCACGTGCAGCAGCGGTTTTAGGCACAAAAGAAGTTTTTTTTGCTGTCGTAGCAACAACTTTAACTTTAGCCGCGGTTTTTGTGCCGATTTCATTTTTGCCCGGGCAAGCAGGAGGTCTTTTCCGAGAGTTTGGGTTTGTTTTGGCCATTTCCATTCTTTTATCAGCTGTTGTTGCACTGACTTTGTGCCCAATGCTTGCATCAAAGTTTTTAAAAGCACGTGATAATGAAGTGATAAAAGACGATAAAGAAAATCAAAAACATGGACCTGCTGTTTTCCAAAAAATAGGTGCAACGCTCGGTGGATTTTATGCCAAAAGCCTACATATTTGTCTCAATCATCCGTGGATGGTTGTTTTGTCTTCTCTTATATTTGTTGTTTCATGTGCAGGTGGATATTCAACTCTTCGCCAAGAGTTAACACCTTCTGAAGACCGCGCTCAAGTATTTTTGCGCATTAATGGTCCACAAGGTATTTCCGTCGATTACTTAAGCGATCAAATTGATCGCATTGAAAAAGCATTAAAACCATTACGTGATAATGGGGAAATCATCAATACCTATTCTGTTTCTGGAACTTTTGGTTCGTCGAATAATGGGTTTTTAATGCTTTCTTTGGCGCCTTGGGATGAACGTAAGCGCAATCAACAAGCAATTGTTCAAGACATTAATAAGGCAATGGAACATTTGCCAGCAGTGCGTGTTTTTGCTGCGGAAGGCAATTCTTTAGGGATAAGAGGTGCTGGGCAGGGACTACAATTTGCAATTTTAGGAACAGATTATGAGACTTTGCAGCCTGTGGCCGATGAAATCGTAGCAGCAATGCAGGCTGATAAACGATTTATGCAACCCCGTCTGAGTGTTGAAGCAACTCAACCACAATTATTCATTGACATTGATCGTGAAAGAGCAACAGACTTGAATATTGACATTACAGGATTAGTCAATGCCGTTCAATCAATGTTGGATGGTAGAAAAGTAGGTTCTGTTTATATAGGCGACCGCTCTTATGATGTGAAACTTGTTTCGAATACCAATCCTGTTAACGATCCCATAGATCTTGAAAGTATATTTTTGAAAACAGGGGATGATCGCTTTGTTCCGATGTCGACAATCACTAATGTGGAAGAACGACCAGTGCCGCCACAATTGGCTCGGGAACAGCGTATGCGTTCTATAGCGATCACATCTAATTTAGCACAAGACTTTGCTCTGGGTAATGCTTATCAAAGGGCTTTGGAAATCGCAGAACCATTGTTACCACCTGGAAGTTACATTATACCGTTAGCAGAAGCGGCAACGCTTGATGAAACATCGACAGGGATATTTGTGGTTTTTGGATTTGCTCTCATCATTATTTTATTAGTACTTGCAGCCCAATTTGAGAGTTTTATTTCAGGATTTATTGTTATGGCAACAATTCCGCTTGGTCTTGGATGCGCTGTCATTGCTATGATGGTAACAGGAACGAGTATGAATGTTTATAGTCAAATTGGGCTTGTTATGCTTGTTGGAATTATGGCTAAAAACGGTATTTTGATTGTTGAATTTGCTGATCAAATGCGTGATGAAGGCAAATCTGTGCGTGATGCGATTGAATATGCATCAAATGTTCGATTACGCCCCGTTTGCATGACAATGATTTGTGCAATTTTGGGTGGTGTTCCTTTGGTGCTTGCTGGTGGCGCTGGTGCTGAAGCGCGAATTTCACTCGGATGGGTTATTGTTGGAGGGTTGGGTTTAGCAACGATTGCGACACTTTATGTCACACCTGTCGCTTATATGTTGCTTGCACGATTCATCAAACCAAAAGCTGAAGAAGCTGAACGTCTGAATCAAGAATTATCACTTTATAGATAACAGCTTGAATGAAATGTGTAAATTATTGAAAGGATCATAATAGGACAATTATTGTTGATAGATTTGTTTTATTTTAAACAAATGATCAAAGTTTCTATTTTTTTCTTTCCCTTAGCATCAATTAATCCTAGTTTCTTTCAATGGAGAAAAGGGAGACTTGTATAATGCATCGTCATGAAAATAATTTTCGCTCAGCATTTAACGCTTTAAAAGCGCATGTCAGTGAAGATGAGACCTTTAATATTCGTCAATTATTTGCTAAAGATCCTGATCGGTTTGATCATTTTTCTTTAGTTGTAGATGATCTTTTATTTGATTATTCAAAATCTTCTGTAAATTCTAAAACGATGAAATTATTAGAAGATCTCGCCGTAGCGGCCAATGTCGAAGAACGTCGCAATGCAATGTATGCTGGTGAGGCAATAAATGTAACAGAAAATCGTTCTGTATTGCATGTTGCTTTGCGCGCACCTTCTGATAGCGTTTTTCTTTTGGGTGATGAGAATGTTGTTCCCGCTGTTCAAGACGTTTTACAGCGTATGGAAGACTTTTGTGAAGCTGTACGTGATGGACGTTATAAAGGTGAAAAGGGAGAAAAAATCACCGATATTGTCAATATTGGGATTGGTGGTTCTGATTTAGGCCCTGTTATGGTGACACAAGCACTTCATCCTTATCATGATGGTCCACGTTGTCATTTCGTTTCAAATGTTGATAGTGCTCATATTGCGGACACTCTATCAACTTTAAATCCTTCAACGACATTGTTTATCGTTGCATCAAAAACGTTCACAACAACTGAAACAATTACGAACGCATTTGTTGCACGGCAATGGATTAGTGAAAGCTTAGGAGAGCTCGCTGTATCAAAGCATTTTGCGGCTGTTTCAACAGCAGGTGATAAGGTTGCAGATTTTGGGATTGATAGCCAACGCGTCTTTGGATTTTGGAATTGGGTGGGGGGGCGTTATTCTGTTTGGTCAGCCATTGGCTTGCCTGTGATGATGGCAATCGGTGCAAAAAAATTTCGGCGTTTTCTTGCTGGAGCCAATGCCATGGATCGTCATTTTTATGAAGCGCCAATGCGTCAAAATTTACCTATTATTTTGGGGCTTGTTGGGTATTGGCATCGTGTTATTTGTGGCTATCCTACACGAGCGATTATACCATATGAACAAAGATTATCACGTTTGCCTGCTTATTTGCAGCAACTTGATATGGAATCAAACGGAAAGCATGTGAGCCTTGATGGCATGCCTTTAAAAACACCAAGTGGGCCAGTTGTATGGGGGGAACCTGGAACAAACGGACAGCATGCTTTTTTTCAATTACTTCATCAGGGTACGGATATTATTCCTGTTGAATTTATTGTTTCTGTCAATGGTCATGAACCTCATTTGCAAAATCAGCATTTTAAGCTTCTTGCCAATTGTCTCGCCCAGTCTGAAGCCTTGATGAAGGGGCGTTCAGCAAAAGAGGCAAAACATATCATGGAACAAAATGGTATGAAAAATAATGGTGCTGAAAATTTATCGATGCATAAAAGTTTTGAAGGTAATCGTCCAAGTCTTACTCTTATTCAAGATGAACTTTCACCATATACGCTTGGTCGTTTGATTGCGCTTTATGAGCATCGTGTTTTTGTTGAAGGTGTATTGATGAATATTAATTCATTTGATCAATGGGGTGTTGAATTGGGAAAAGAATTAGCAAATGAATTATTGCCCTTAGTCGCAGGCGAAAGCAAAGCAGACAATCGTGATGCGTCGACATTAGGATTGTTAAACCATATTCGCACGCGTATTGAGCAATAATGAAGAAAAAATATCAGAATATTCAAGCCATTTTATTTGATAAGGATGGAACCTTAATCGATTTTAATCAAACATGGAAAAATATTTCTTTTGCACTTGCTCTAAGAGCAGCATCTGGCGATACAGCAAAAGCGCGTTTGTTGTTACAAGCAGGAGGATTCGATTTTGAAGCTGATTGTTTTCAACCAGAGAGCGTCATTGCAGCAGGAACACTTGAAGACATTGTTTCTCTTTGGCACCCAGAGCTTAAAGAGAAAGGGTATAGTGCGGAAATCACGTTTTATAAGCAATACTGTTCAGATCAGATGAAAAACACCATCGTGCCAATCGATGGAATGAAGGAGTCTCTCATAACACTTCAATCTATGGGGTATAAATTGGGTATTGCAACCAATGATTCACGTGATAGTGTAATTGTTGCGATGCAACTTTTGGGCTGTGAGTCATTGATAGATGAATATTTAGGTTATGATAGTGTTTTCAATGCAAAACCAGCGGGAGATCAAATTATAGCTTTTGCCGATAAGATGTCACTTCATTCAAGTGAAATCGCAATGGTTGGAGATAATCTGCACGATATTTTAGCTGCACGCAATGCACAAGCAGGTCTAGCAATTGCTGTCTTATCTGGAACAGGTAATGCGGAGTGTTTGCGTCAAATGAGCGATATTTTATTACCTTCAATCCGTGAATTACCAGATTTTTTTAATGGTATTTATTTGTCATAGTTCATGCGTTCAATGAAAGTGTAAAACAGATTTGCAGGTACATCTTAGTAAAATTACGCTGCTTTTTCGACAACATTACGAAATGACGATGTATAAGTTGTCACCATTTTTTCACCCAGTCTTTTTAAATCAAAAGTTTTTTCTGAATTTAGCCAATCTGTTAAAATACCACTAACAACCGAAACCATTACGCGAGCAGCATCTTCAGGGCTCCAATCATGCGCTAACATATTGCGCTTTTGCGCCACTTGCATCATACGTTCAAACAGATTGATCATGCTATCATGAGCATGTTGGAGACGCTTTATCATTTCAGAAAATTCATGTACATACTCACATCGCAACGTGATGATGGTCATAACACGTTGTTGACGTTCATCATCAGCAAATCTTTTCAAACAAGAACATGCTGCTTTTTCGACAATATCGATTGGATTTATCGAATCATTTTTTTGAATTTCATCAATCAATTCTTCTTGAGGAAATTTAATACGATCAATCATCGCATTATAAATAGTTGGTTTGTCACGAAAATGAAAATAAATCGCTCCACGTGTTACTCCCGCTTTTATTGCAATCTCTTTCAACGAAGTTCTTGAAACACCCTTTTCCCAAAAGGCTATTTCAGCTGCATCAAGTATCATTTCACGTGTTTCAGCTGCTTCGGCTTTCGTTCGACGCATTTTTTTCTCACATTTCTGATCACTTTTTTCTTAACAGAAAAACATTATTCTTAATTTTCTATCGGTTGTGATACCTTATTATTACTGATATTTAATGATTAACAATCTTTATTATTACTGATATTTAATGATTAACAATCTTTTGCCTATTTACAATCATTCGTGTATGTATATTTTACCAATCACGGAAAAAAATCAAGGTCTGACTTCATATGACGATATTAAAGAAACTTTCAGCCGCACTTGTTATTGGTGCATTGTCTTTTGCTCTTGTTGCTTGTGGCAAAGAGGAATCTAAATCTACGCCGCCATCTAAGGTGAGTGGAGAAGTAATTCATAAGGCTGAAATTCCGATCAATTATGAATATGCGGCACGCATCGTTGCTTATCGCGAAACACAAGTGCGTGCGCGTGTTGGTGGAATCTTATTGCATCGTAATTTTGTCGAAGGCTCTGAGGTTAAACAAGGGGATATTTTATTTGAAATTGATCCCGACCAATATGAAGCCACTGTCGCATCAGCGCGTGCCCAAGTGGCTCAGGCACAAGCCAATTATGATCAATCTGTGCGTGATGCAAATCGTGCCGAAGAGTTGGTCATACAGCGTGTGCAATCAACTGCGCAACGTGATCAAGCTTTTGCAAAACGTGATGCAGATAAAGCAACGTTAATGCGTGCTCAAGCAGAGCTTCGCGCAGCAGAATTAAATCTTGAATATACTAAAGTCGCTGCGCCTATCAGTGGATTAACCAGCAGAGAAGCTGTTTCAGAAGGTTCGCTCATTGGTACAGATACAACATCTAGTCTTTTGACAACGATTACTCAACTTGATCCAACATATGTTAATTTTTCTTTTGCAGATGGTGAATACGAGCAAATTCGTAATTTAATGAGTCAGATGCAAAAAAGAGGTGAGAAGATTGATAATTTGAAAGTCACTGTTCGTTTTGGCGAAGGTGTAGATTATCCAGAACAGGGAACAGTTGATTTTACATCACCAACAATTGATGAGCAAACTGGAACACTTGGTGCGCGCGCCATTATTTCAAATCCTAATCATCGTTTGGTTCCTGGTATGTTTGTTCGTGTAACAGTTACAGGTATTACCTTGGCAGATGCAATAACAATTCCTGAAAAAGCTTTGATGCAGACAAGCAATGGACAGTTTGTTTATGTTTTAAAAGAACCAAAATCTGAAGCTCATAATGAGAATGATACTAAACTGTCGGCATCGAAAATTGAAGAAGGGGCACGTTTGATGGAAGTTTCACAACGTCCTGTTGAAGTCGTACGCCAATTGCATAATGGTGAATGGCTGCTTGCCTCTGCACAATATGATGACAATGATAAATCTCAAATTGTGAAAGGTCTTGGAGATGGTGATGAAATTGTAACAGAAGGGCAAGTTTATATTGAACAAGGTTTGGCACGTGTGCCCCCTGGTCAAAGTTTGAAAGTGCAGGTAACTAAAAATAAGCCTGAACAACAAGCTTCTGATGCATCCAACTCAACAGGATCTGCACAATGAATTATAGCTTTTTTATTAATCGACCGATTTTTTCGGCTGTGATCTCTATTGTGATCGTGTTGGCTGGGATTGTTTGTATTCGTATCTTGCCTGTCGCGCAATATCCCGATTTGCTTCCGCCAGAAGTTGTTGTCACAGCACAATATCCTGGCGCTAGTGCTGAAACAGTTGCACAAACTGTGGCTGTACCGCTTGAACAACAGATCAACGGTGTTGAAGATATGCTTTACATGCAATCGACCAGTAATGCATCTGGTACATTGCAACTTACCGTAACATTTGCATTGGGAACAGATCCTGATCAGGCTACGATTAATGTCAATAATCGGGTTCAGCGAGCTTTAACAACTTTGCCACAGGAAGTTCAGCGCTTAGGTGTTGTGGCTGATAAACGTTCATCAAATATTCTTGGTATGGTTGCAATGCAATCTACCTCCAGTGCATATGATCAAACGTATGTTGGTAACTATGCATTGCTTAATGTGATTGATGATCTTAAACGTCTCCCGGGTGTTGGTGATGCCCAAGTTTTGGGTAATGTTGATTATTCTATGCGTATTTGGTTGCGTCCTGATAAGCTTGCTCAATATAATTTAACGCCTACTGATGTTATTTCGGCTGTGAGTGAACAAAATGCCCAATATCCAGTTGGGCGTATTGGTGAAAAACCAGATATTGACGGCGCGTTTACCTATTCTGCGACCACTCAAGGGCGCTTGGTGACAACAGAAGAGTTTGGCAATATCATTTTGCGTTCTGATGATACAGGTGCAGCTTTACGTTTGCGAGATGTCGCACGTATTACACTTGGTACGCAACAATATTTTGTTGAGTCAAAACTCAATGGAAACCCAATGGTTCCGATCCTTATCTTTCTTCAGCCAGGGGCCAATGCTCTTGCGGTTATGGAATCAGTTGAACAACGTATGCAGGAGCTCAGCCAATCCTTTCCTTCAGGTATTGAATATTCTGTACCTTACGACACAACTAAATTTATTAAAGTGTCTGTAGAAGAGGTTGTTCATACATTTATTGAAGCGATTATACTGGTGATTGTTGTTGTCTTTATTTTCCTACAAAATTGGCGAGCAACACTTATTCCAATTATTGCCGTGCCTATTTCCATTATCGGAACTTTTGCTGGTATGTATATTCTCGGTTTTTCTATAAATATGTTAACACTGTTTGGTCTTGTCTTGGCCATTGGTATTGTCGTCGATGATGCTATCGTTGTTCTGGAAAATGTCGAACGTGTTATGGATGAAGAAAAATTGTCTCCCCATGATGCTGCTGTAAAGTCAATGAGTGAGGTGACCGCACCAGTTATTGCAATTGTTTTGGTGCTTTGTGCTGTGTTTATTCCTGTTTCCTTTATGGGCGGTATGGCTGGCGTCATGTATCAACAATTTGCGATCACGATCGCTATGTCTGTTGTTATTTCTGGGGTTGTCGCGTTAACATTAACACCGGCACTTTGTGCAATTTTATTGAAACCTTCGCATAAAGAACCAATGAAACCATTTCGTATTTTTAATAGTTTTTTTGAAAAAATAACGAATTGGTATGTAGGTGGCGTTACTTTTTTTGTTCATAAAATTTGGGCAGGCATTCTTGTTTTTGTATTAGTTTGTGTTGCAACATTTGTTATGTTTGAAAAAGTGCCAGGTTCACTTGTTCCAGATGAAGATCAGGGCTACATTCTTGCAGTTTCTATACTACCATCAGCTTCATCACTTGAACGTACTGCAGCTGTCGTAGAACAAGCATCAAACATTTTACACGATAACTCTGCAGTTTTAGATGTAGCAGAAATTTCTGGATTTGATATGCTTTCAGGCGGTTTGAAAACCAGTTCTGGTGCACTGTTTGTTATGTTTAAAGATTGGAAAGAGCGGACGGATCCTAAAGATGATGCCCGTAATTTTGCGCCTAGAGTTTCTGGTATGACGTCAAGCATTAAAGATGGTGTGACAATCGCTTTCAATCCACCACCAATTAACGGATTATCGACGACTGGTGGATTTGAAATGTATCTTCAAGACCGTAGCGGCGGTTCGATTGAAGATCTTTATGCGATGACTATGAAATTGGTTAATGCTGCCAATCAACGTCCAGAATTATCAGCTGTTCGGACGACATTTGATCCAAATGTTCCTACCTATAATTTTGAAGTTGATCGTGTCAAAGCGCGAGCGATGGATGTTCCGATCAATACCATTTATGATGCCTTATCGGCAACATTTGGTAATGTTTATATCAATGATTTTACACTTTATGGTCGTAACTATCAGGTTAAGATTCAATCCGACGGTGAGTTCCGCAAAAGTGCTGAAGATATTAAGCAGGTTTTTGTTCGTTCTAATTCAGGGGATATGATTCCACTTAATACGCTTGTAACAACTGAAAGAATAACAAGTTCAGATCAGCTTGAAAGATTTAATGCTTTTTATGCAACCAAAATTATGGGTAATCCCGCAGACGGTTTTACATCTGGTCAAGCGATTTCTGCCATGACTGCTATTGCAAATGATATTTTGCCTAATACTTATCAAATTGAGTGGACTGGATCGGCGTATCAAGAAGTTGCAACAAGCGGTGCTGGGGCACAAGCGATGATTTTTGGTATAATCATGGTATTCTTAATCTTGGCCGCACAATATGAAAAATGGACATTGCCACTTGCTGTTGTGACTGCTGTTCCTTTTGGAATATTGGGCGCCTTGACCTTTACCTATCTGCGTGGGTTAACCAATGACGTCTATTTCCAAATTGGTCTTGTGACTCTGATTGGTTTGGCGGCGAAAAATGCAATTTTGATTGTCGAGTTTGCGGTTCTTGAACGTGAAAGGGGACAATCTGTTATCGATGCGGCTATATCGGCAGCCCGGATGCGTTTCCGTCCGATTGTTATGACGTCTCTCGCATTTATTCTTGGTGTTGTTCCTATGGCAATATCAACGGGTGCAGGTTCTGCAAGTCGTCATTCTATCGGTACAGGAGTTATTGGTGGTATGTTGGCTGCAACTTGTATTGCGATGTTTTTTGTTCCGATGTTTTATCGGGTGTTTGGCGGCGGTACAAACCGTAGTGCTGACCAATCATCAAATGATGATCAAAAGAAAAAGAAGACGTCACATTCCACCTCTGATAAGCCAGCACATAGCAATTAGAATAAAGATATCTTTATTTAAGAGATTAAAAACCCCGTTTTTCGGGGTTTTTATTTATGGCGAAAGGCGTTAAAAAAACAGTTTCATTGTTTGATTTGCGCGTCGCAAAAGAAAAGATGAAAGCATCGTTTATAAAAAGACAAAGGTCGTCATTATTAGATTTGAAGGCAAAGCGCTGCGCTTATTTAAAAATTTTGTATCGTTTCACCACTATTTCACAAATAATTATTTCATAAAAAAAGATGAAATTAAGAAATATGGTAGCGGAGGAGGGATTCGAACCCCCGACACAAGGATTATGATTCCTCTGCTCTAACCTACTGAGCTACTCCGCCAGGATGTGGTCAATTATAAAAAATAACCGTGGCGCGGATATAAGGCGTTGAGTGACATT
Organism: Bartonella tamiae Th239; assembly: GCF_000278275.1. Lineage (GTDB taxonomy): Bacteria > Pseudomonadota > Alphaproteobacteria > Rhizobiales > Rhizobiaceae > Bartonella > Bartonella tamiae. The sequence goes on along the minus strand of NZ_JH725147.1, from coordinate 2,006,347 downwards.
ATGTCAAGCATCGAATTTAAGCTTTTCTCTTGTCATTCGCACTTATCAACGTTATTGAACAGATAAGATATTGCTTTTTGATAGAGCAATCAAGATAAGGCATAGATAATGGCGCCAAGCGTAGCAGTTTTAGGATGTGGTTATTGGGGAAGTAATCATATTCGTACGTTAAAAAATTTAGGTGTATTAAAAGCTGTTGCTGATGCAAATCCACATCGAGCAGAGGGATTTGCTGCAGAACATGATGTTGAGGCAATACCAGTCGATGAAGTGTTCAAACGCACTGATATTGATGCATTGGTTTTAGCTCTGCCTCCACAGTTTCACGCAGAAAATGCTATTCGTGCGGTTGAAAACGGTAAAGATGTTCTGGTTGAAAAACCCATTGCATTAAACGTTGCGGATGCAGAACATGAGGTAAAAATTGCCCATGAAAATAAGCGTATTTTTATGGTAGGTCATGTTTTACGCTTTCATCCGGCTTTTGAAAAAATGTTGGATCTTGTTCATCGTGGTGAACTTGGCGAGGTGCGTTATATTCATTCTCATCGTTTGGGACTTGGAAAATTTCATACTGAAAGTGATGCCTTATGGGACTTGGCACCCCATGATCTTTCAATGATTCTTGCATTGACAGGGTGCGAGCCATCTAACATTCGAGGTGAGGGGGCTGCCATTATTGATCAGCTTTCAGATTTTGCCCATGTCCATATGACTTTTCCTAATGGTTTGCGCAGCCATTTGTTTGCTTCTCGATTAAACCCTTATCGTGAGCGTCGGTTAACTGTTGTTGGTACTAAGGCAATGGCTGTTTTTGATGATGTTGAACCTTGGATTCGCAAATTGGCAATTTACCGATTTGATGTATGGCAAGATAATAATCAGTGGGCTTTTACTGCCGACGAACCTGAATATATCCCTGTTGAAGAGGGGATGCCGCTTACACGAGAATTACAACATTTTTTACATTGTATTGAAACACGTGAAGAACCGCGCACTAATGGTGCTGAAGCGATTGCAGTGCTGCGCATTCTAACGGCAGGTAGTGTTGATCACTCTATTCCTACATAAACTTCAAAACCTATAACAAAGATCATATAACTTTGATTATCTTTTCGTTAGTCATGGCAGTATAATTTATAAATAATTTGATATGATTCGTCTTTAAGGTGGCGGTTTTATCATTTAAAATGATGGAGATAATATGCAATTTATTGATCTTGCAGCACAACGTGCTCGTATTGAAGATAAAATCAATACAGCAATAGCCCATGTCATCGAAAGTGGAAAATTTATTCTAGGTCCTGAAGTCGGTGAACTGGAAGCGCGTCTTGCCGATTATATCGGTGTTAAACATGTTATTGCCTGTGCGAATGGTACAGATGCTTTAATGATGCCCTTAATGGCCAAAAATATCGGACCCGGTGATGCAGTATTTTGTCCCAGTTTTACTTTTGCAGCCACTGCTGAAGTTGTTGCTTTAGTCGGTGCAGAGCCTGTATTCGTTGATATTGATAAGGATACTTATAATATTGATTCGCAAAGACTTGCAGAAGCGATCGATATGATTAAGAAAGAGGGACGCTTAACTCCACGTGCTATCATTCCTGTTGATCTTTTTGGACTTGCGGCTGATTATCAAGAAATTTCAGCAATTGCTTCTCGTGAGAATCTTTTTATCATTGAAGATGCAGCACAATCTATTGGTGGTAAACGCGATAATACTATGTGCGGCGCTTTTGGAGATGTGGCATCGACAAGCTTTTATCCTGCAAAACCCTTAGGTTGTTATGGAGATGGCGGTGCCATGTTTACAGATGATGATGCTTTGGCAGAAAAACTAAGGTCAATTCTTTTTCACGGTAAAGGTGAGACGCAATATGACAATATCTATGTTGGACTAAATTCAAGGCTTGATACGATACAAGCTGCTATTTTACTTGAAAAGCTGACGATTCTTGAAGATGAGATGGAAAAAAGAGCGTTGATTGGTAAACGTTATTTTGATGGTTTAAAAGACGTCGTAAAAGTACCGGAAATTGCACCAAATCTTCGCTCAGCTTTTGCTCAATATACAATTGAAGTTGAAGATCGTAATGGTTTGAAAGCGCATCTTAATAATGCAGGTATTCCAACCATGATTTATTATGTTAAATCACTGCATCAACAAATTGCGTATAAGCATTATCCTCAATGCCCCGGTGGTTTATCTGTTTCTGAGAGAGCTGCCGATCATGTATTAAGTCTTCCCATGCATCCCTATCTTGCACAAAGTGACCAGGAAAAAATTATTCATACAATTAGACAGTTTTATCATACATGATGCAGGGATGTTGAAACAGGCGTAAAGAGCAAACGCATTGTTTGTTTTCTTAAGATAAGATAAAATTTTTATAATGATTATGAAAGGTCGGGTAAAGCCGATCTTTTATTTATTGTTTATTTCTGTGATTGCGCACAATAAATCATTTAAAAGTCGTTTTTAATTTTAGATAAAAACACAATTTATCAGAAAAAAGGTTTTATCCTTTAATGATAACTAACTTAAACTTAAGCGTTTCTGCATTTTAAACTTGTGTTCTACGAGTGGTGTTTTTCTATACTATAATTACAATTTATAATTTTACAAAATACCAGCCTCCATTATAAAGCGTAAAATAAATAATAAAGCAATAATCCATGTAGCTGGATGGACTTCACGCCAGTGCCCCGTAACAGTTTTAAGAAAAGCATAACTGATAAAGCCAAATGCTAATCCGTTTGCGATAGAATATGTTAGAGGCATAAGAAGAGCTGTTAAAGCAGCTGGGGTCGCTTCTACAAGATTTGACCAGTTAATTTCGGTAAATTCACGCATCATCAAACAGGCAACAAAAATGAGCGCTGGTGCTGTAGCGTAAGCTGGAATAGATAATGCAATAGGTGCAAAAAATAATGCTAACAAAAATAAAGCCGCAACTGTTAAGGCGGTAAGACCAGTTCGCCCGCCTGCAGCCACACCTGATGCACTTTCCACATAGGCCGTTGTTGAACTTGTGCCAACAAGTGAGCCGGCAAGAATAGCTGTACTATCTGCAAAAAGTGCTTTTCCTAGATTATTGGGCTTATCGTTTCTTAAAAGACCAGCACGCTTTCCAACACCAATAAGAGTGCCAGTCGCATCAAATACTTCAACCAGAACAAAAACCAATAATATATGGATAATTCCAATATTTAAAATCCCCATAATATCAAGTTGTAAAAAAGTAGGTGCAATTGAAGGGGGCATTGAAATCCCACCCGTATTCCATAATGTTTGAAAATTACGCGCACCTTCTTCTGTTAAGAAAAAGGATAAAAGTGTGATGACAAAAATCCCAATTAAAATAGCACCACGAATATTAAACTTATCCAAGGCAATAATAATCATAAGTCCAAGTGCAGCCATCATGGGTGCTGTTTGGGTAACATCCCCTAAGCCGATGAGCGTTGCGTCATTTTTGACAACAATACCAGCATTTTGAAAGGCAACAATGGCTAAAAACATACCTATACCTGCAGCAATTGCACTGCGCAGAGATTGCGGTACACCTTCGATCAGCCACCGTCTAATGCCTGTTGCTGTTAAAATAAAGAAAATAATACCCGAAATAAAAACAGCACCTAAGGCTTGTTGCCAATTATATCCCATATTGAGGACCACTGAATAGGCAAAAAAGGCATTCAAACCCATGCCGGGTGCCATGCCTACAGGCCAATTGGCAACAAGTGCCATAATGATAGAACCGAGTGCTGCAGCGATACATGTGGCAACAAACACAGCTCCCTTATCCATTCCTGCATCGCCTAAAATTTGCGGATTAACTGCTAATATATAAGACATAGTCAGAAAAGTTGTGAAGCCTGAGGCGATCTCAATGCCGATGCGTGTTTTGTTTTCTTTTAAGTGAAAAAGTTTTTCAAGCAAAAAAGCAGATCCTTATACGTAAGAAAAAAATTCAATCTGTTTATGAATGATGAGGCAATGTTTTTATCATTTCAAACAACTATTATCTTATACGTAAGAGTGTTATCTTGACTAGTATCTGTGAACCAACGGTCTTGTTTGTTTTGTCATGATTCACAGTTTTTGTGTCTCATCTTAGAGTTTTTTGTCTATTTTACTCGATGATAATAGAAGACCTTCAGATGGCGTTGTGTTTGCCGTTGAAAGATAATGATTGATATATGCGGCTAAACTCTCTTGATCTTTTACTTGTTTAACAAGAGTATAAATAGGTGAAGAGCATCCTTCATTCAATGCCGTTTGTGCAGTCATCAAAGCAGTAACATCAACCATTTCCTGCCTTATTTTTGCGAGATCATCTGCATCGGGATAAATCACCTTGTCCTTTTTTGAATATTTTTGTAGATGATTTTCCAGCGCCTGAATACGTTCAATCAGATTTTGTAAATTTTTGATCTTATTGCGTTTTTTTTTAGGCATTTTATACTTTTCCGTCGGTTTTTGTATATCCTCATCTACAGTCTGCTGATGTGGATCAAGCTTTGTGATCAGATCGACTTCCTCTGCCTCTATGCGCGCATCTTCTAAAAGATCATTTTGATATTTTTTATCACGATAAATATATATTTGCTCTTTTGCTTCGTCATATGCGATTTTTTGTGCAGTATAGCTTTCTAAAAGACTATCGTAATTTTTTTGAACACGCGCTATTTCTTTTGCGTGATAGACACGTAAAGCATTGATGTCATGTTCAATATCTTCAAATGACAGGGGCAGCTCAGATTGCAAATTTTTGCGCGCTATAAAAACTGCACGGCGCCACATAACTGGTGCAAGCAATATCAGTATTAAAGAGATAACGCTTATTCCTAAAATAAAAAATAATACCGATTGTATAAGCATTGTTTGCACCGCGCTTATCGTGGATAATTTAAAATGGATTCCAAGTTGCAGTTGGTGTGAGTTTTAAATAACCAATATTGATACCAAGTCTTGCACCGACACCTGTGCGAATGGGGACTAAAAGAACATTTTGGCGTTTAAGTACGTGAAAACCAACACCTGCTACAAAATAGGCTGATCCAGAAATACCACCGTAACGACCCCAGAGATTATTGATATAATCAAGATCGTAAACCAAAATCATTAAACGCGATCCTTGTCCACCAAAATCCCATCCAACAGATGGTCCTTGCCAGAAGACTTTGTAATCGCCTGCATTTTTTGTATAAAGTTGGCCTTCCCCATAAGTTAAGCCGCCAATAAATGCGCCTGAACCTTCTTCACCCAGAATATAACCGTTAGGTAGTCCATATTTTGAAAAAATATTTTCAACAGCTGTTGCGATGCCGCCAGCCGCATCACCAAAAAAACGATGGCCTGAATCAACAATTTCTTGTGAGGAATAGCGTGAATCTTGATGTTGCTGCACCATTTGCGCATGACTTTGACCTGTTTGAACAAACAGAAATGTCAAAATAATCAATGAAAGATGAAGCTTTTTGCAGAGTTGAGAACGTAACATGGGTTTCCCCTTATTTAAAATAGTCAATAAAAAACTTATTCAATCATAAGCTTTGATTCTTAGCGATAATATTCGCTAAAGTTATTTAAATCCTTAAAGTTTAAAAATTATTCAAGCAAATGAAACTTCTTTCATATTTGTGCATGGAATCTTAAGAAGTTACCTGCCAGATAGAAGGATAAAAACTATGGAGTTATAAAATAATGACGCTTGCACTTTCTTTAAGCCCTGCTGATTTGGCGGCATTGTTATGCAGCCGTATTTGCCACGATTTGGTTTCACCTGTTGGGGCCATCAATAATGGGATGGAACTTTACGATGAAGGTGGAGCGGAAGAAGCTGCTCTTGATTTGATTCGATTATCGGCTGCCAATGCATCTGCACGTTTGCAATTTGCCCGTATCGCATTTGGTGCTGCAGGTTCTGCAGGAAGCGAAATAGATACAGGCGATGCAGAACAGGTTGCCAAAGATTATATGAAAAATGAAAAAGCACATTTAGATTGGCATGCACCAAGGCTTCTTATGCCTAAAAATGAAATTAAATTTTTACTCAATCTTTTGCTCATTGCCAATGCAACGATTCCAAGAGGTGGAAATCTCTCTGTCTCTATTGAAAATAAAAAAATTAATGAGATAGAAAGTGGTCGCCTTTTTGTCATAAAAGTAGAGGGAAAAGTTTTACGTATTCCATCTAAATTTTTAGAACTTTATGAAGGCAAAATCCCTGATGAACCAATTGATGCTCATGCCATTCAACCCTATTTTACATTACTTATGGCTGAACTGAGCAAAATGTCACTTTCAATCGATAGTCAATCTGATTATATTGTATTTACAGCCCAATCGTAAAAAAAATCTGGATTTTTGATTGTTAATTTTAAGTGTTTAGACGTTGATTGAGAGTCGGCGAATTTAAAAATTTTACCTTTTGTGTAGCTGAGCTTTAATGACAGTGTGTACGACTTTAAAAGATATAAATTTTTCCATAAATTATTGATGTTTTAATAAAACACTATCCATTCAAATACAGCATTCTATAAATAATCAATATTTCCTTAATGATCATCTATAAAGAAAAAGCTCAGCATTAAAAATACTGAGCTTTAAATTGATCTATAATTATCAATTAAACTTATGCAGATTCACGCAATGTTTGTGTTATCGGATCGCGTAAAACGTAACCACGGCCCCAAACAGTTTCAATATAGTTGATGCCCCCTGATATAGCATCAAGCTTTTTGCGTAATTTACAGATGAACACATCTATAATTTTTAATTCAGGTTCATCCATGCCGCCATAAAGATGGTTCAAAAACATTTCTTTCGTTAATGTTGTGCCTTTTCGAAGTGATAATAATTCAAGCATTTGATATTCTTTACCTGTTAAATGAACAGGCAATCCTGCAATTTCAACAGTTTTTGCATCGAGATTAACAAGCAAATCACCTGTTGTTATCACCGATTGTGCATGACCTTTTGATCGACGGATAATAGCGTGAATACGCGCAATAAGTTCGTCTTTATGGAAAGGTTTTGTCATATAATCGTCAGCACCAAATCCAAGCCCGCGTACTTTGTCTTCAATACCACCCATTCCAGAAAGAATAAGAATTGGCGTTTTAATTTTTGCTAAACGCAAGGTGCGTAAAACTTCATAGCCAGACATATCAGGTAAATTAAGATCTAGTAAAATAATATCATAATCATAAAGCTTACCGAGGTCGACACCTTCTTCGCCCAGGTCGGTTGTATAAACGTTAAAACTTTCAGTCTTCAACATCAGCTCAATGCTTGTTGCTGTTGCACGATCGTCTTCAATCAATAATATACGCATTCGAATATCCCCTTTCTGTCAGCCGAATCAGACTTGACAATGGTCCATTTAAACAACCGTCATATCGGCTGCTAGGTTGATTTAAAAACACCACAAAATCAGCGCTTTATAAGCTAGCGAAGATTTATGATATGGCAGCACGCAGAACTATTGTTGCCTGTTTTTATATTTTGCAGGAAAATGGTTAACAAATTATGATTCTTCTTGGCAAGCTATTAATAAAATTTTATGAAGAAATATGCGTATAGTATTGATTCAAGCAGATAAATAGTTAATTTTTATGCTTAATAATTTCTTTAAGAAACCATCGTAACTGACTCTTCTGACTCGTGAAATTTATAATCGAAATGCTGTTTTGTTTACCGAGCTTTAAGTCTCTTAATCTATAGTGTGTGAAGACCGTAAATAAAGTGTTACCAAAGTCATATCAAAAATTTTTTTTTTCGATCGTGTTTCTTTGGAATAAAAATGAAGATGACCTCATCTTAGATAAAGTTTTAACTTTTGGTCTTTATAAATAATGTGATGGCGTGACTGATAGAGTTGCGGAGTAGGGAGTAATGCGTATGAAGCCGCGTGAAAGTGTTGTTCGATTAAAAATGTTTCAAGTGCGTGAAAAGCGCCGTCAAATTTCTCAACTTGATGTGATGATGACCGAGTTTGAGCGTATGGCAAATGAACTTGAAACACAAATTCTAAATGAAGAACGCAAATCAGGATATACAGATGTTCATCATTTTGCTTACCCTACTTTTGCACGCGCGGCTCGTTTAAGACGAGAAAATTTAATAAATTCATTACAAGATCTTCAAATACAAAAAACAAATGCTGAAGTGGCTTTGCATGATGCACAAGAAGAATTGAAACGTGCTCAGGCACTTGAAGAGCGTGATGGAAAAATTTTGGCTGACGATGAAATTGTATTTGTTCAACGTCGTTCAATGATTGGCTAAATAATAAGCGCAATTTTTAATTTTGCCCATGAGGCTCACGACCACTTCATTTTATCAATATGGTATGAATTTTTTTACAACGAAGAATGAAGCCGCAGGGGATATGGATATTTTCAAGGCAGCTTGACAAAGTTACCGATAAAATTTCCCATATCCAAAGGATACAAAAACCGCTTCAATTTTTTTTGTCAAAAAGCTAAAAAGAAAATATATCGTTCTCTTTATACTGTCTTCTTTGTCTTTTTAGCTATTTATTGTTCCATTTCATTCAAATGAAGTGGGCATGAGCTTCATTTGGCAAAAAATATTGTAAGAGAGTCATTTGAGTTTATTAACTCTATATATCCTGATCGAAAACGTCTGAAATTATAGATTTATAGCTTTAAACGTCGTGTGCAATGTGTTCCACTTATCGTGGATAAGTGATAAGTGTTTTTATGCCGTCTTTTAATGATGTCAGTGTGTTGTTTATCACTTCGTAAATATAAAATGATTCATGCATATTTATAAAAAATGGTCGGAAATCCGACCATTTTTTATTATTAAATTAAATTGTATTGAAAGAGAAATCTTAAAATATACGGATAAAATTTTGATATCTGAATGTTTCCATTCCATTTTATCTATGCGGTTTCATTGTTAAAAGTTACAGTGAGCATTTGTTGTTTTAAAATTTCTGTTCCAATTAATGACGATATTGTTGGATACGTGTTGTGCGTAAACCTGCAAGCCCATGTTCATCAATTGAACATTGCCATGATAAAAACTCTTCAACCGTTAATGCATAACGTTGACAAGCTTCATCAAGGCTTAACAAGCCACCTCTTACAGCAGCAACAACTTCCGCCTTGCGGCGGATTACCCAGCGCCTTGTGGTGGTCGGCGGAAGATCAGTGATCGTCAGCGGACTGCCATCAGGGCCAATAACATATTTTACTCGTGGTCTTACCAAATCGGTCATTGTACTCTCTACTCTTTTTCAAGGACCCAATGTGACCATATCCGCTGAGCTTTAAAAAAGACCTAAAAAGCTGGAAAGGAAAATTTAACTCTTTTTTTTTCAATGATTATTTAAAATATAAAATAATATAATTAATACAATGAGATATGATTTTTTTTGGTATTTTTTTTAAGTTGAATAAAAAAGACTACTTTATTTTTTTTGTATTTTTTTTTAAATTATCTCCTCAGTCTATTATTTTTTTGGTTTTAAGACGCTTATATAAACCTTCAATCGATTTACAAATCGGGTTGCGTTAAGTCTATAAAACATCGATATATAACTTGATGATGAAGTTTTCATAACGATACTATTCAATTAAAAGGTAAATACATGTCTCTCAACAGTTTAGATCTTCCCAATGCGCCTGAAGATACGCGTGTGGTTGTTGCCATGTCTGGAGGGGTTGATTCGTCAGTCGTTGCAGGGCTTTTAAAAAACGAAGGATACAATGTTGTTGGTGTAACCTTGCAGCTTTATGACCATGGGCAAGCCGCTCATCGTGTTGGTTCATGTTGTGCTGGACAAGATATTGAAGATGCGAGACGTGTTTGTGAAACTTTAGACATACCTCATTATGTTTTGGATTATGAAAAGCGTTTTCGTGAAGCTGTTATCAATCCATTTGCTGAAAGTTATGTTCATGGGGAAACACCAATTCCTTGTGTGGCATGCAACCAGACTGTAAAATTTGCTGATTTATTGGCAACTGCGAAAGAATTAGGTGCAGATGCTTTAGCAACGGGTCATTATATTCGTTCGCGTGCCAATGGAGCTCATCGTGCTATGTACCGTCCAATTGATGCCGAAAGAGATCAAAGTTATTTTCTTTTTGCGACAACACAAGAGCAGATTGATTATTTACGTTTTCCGCTTGGATCAATGCCAAAACCTCGGGTGCGCGAAATTGCTGCTGAAATGGGTCTTGTTGTGGCCGATAAACATGACAGTCAAGATATTTGTTTTGTACCGCAAGGAAAATATTCTGATGTGATTGCGAAGCTTCGTCCAGAAGCTGCAAATCCCGGTGTTATTGTTCACATTGATGGTCGTATCTTAGGTGATCATAGTGGTATCGTGAATTATACTATTGGTCAAAGACGTGGTATCGGCATCGCCACTGGTGAAGCACTTTATGTTATCCATCTTGATGCTGAAAATGCGCGTGTGATTGTTGGACCGAAAGAAGCATTAGAAACCTATAAATTAATTTTGCGTGATGCGAATTGGCTGGGTGATGACATCTTGGGTAACTTCCCTCAGGAAGGGATAAAAGTTGCTGCGAAAATCCGCTCAACACGACCACCGCGCCCAGCTCTTTTGCGGTATGAAAATGAAACATTTTCAGTAGAACTTATAAAAGGTGAAAGTGGTGTGGCCCCTGGTCAGGCTTGCGTTTTCTATGATCATGAAGATGATGACGCACGCGTTCTAGGCGGTGGTTTTATTGCCCGTTCTGAACGTTCGGTTGAAGCTGAAACACAATTAAAACAATTGATGCAAAAACTTAAAACTGAAACTGCGGCTTAAGTGCTAAAAGTAAATATTGTTTTGATATTTAATTTTGCTTCATTATTTATGAGATGCAATCAGGATAGCGCACAAAATAATCATTTTTTTTTAAAGTGCGTATAAATACGCTTTTAAAATCTTGTTTTGATTTTGCGATGATATGTATTTTATCGCTCAGCTTTAAGATTAAAGAAATGAGAAAGTGCTATACCAGTTGCTGTGGCAACATTGAGGCTATCAAAATCTTTGACCATTAAGATCGAAAGTGTATTGACTTTTGCGAGCAGAGATTGTGGAAGTCCATCGCCTTCTGTTCCCAAAATTAATGCTTTATTTTGAATTGAATTGATACTGTTTAAAGACGTTGAAGCGGAAGGAGACAGTGCGTAAATTTCGAAATTGAGGCGTTTGAGTTCTGAAACGATTGTTTCGATATCTTCACCCTGTGTATATGGAACTTTAAGGGCTGCACCAACAGAGACACGTATGGCTTTACGATAAAGTGGGTCACAACTTGTTTTATCAATGATAATACCATTGGCCCCAAAGGCAGCTGCATTGCGAAAAATAGCACCCATATTATCGTGATTTGATATTCCACATAAGACAATAAGAAGAGCATTTTGTGTCACTTTCTGCAAAAAATCGGAAAGATTGGTTGCTAGAATTTTCTCTCCTAAGCCAAGAATACCACGATGGACATGAAAACCTGCGACATGATCCATGACATTTTGTGGTACAAAATAAATAGGGCATTTGGGTTTATAGTGCTCAAGGAGCGGTTTTAATGTTTTAAGTTTTGATTCAACAATCAACATGGATTGAAGCGCAAATCGTTGTGATTCCATTAAGACGTTTAAAACAACCTTACCTTCAGCAATGAATTGATTTTGGCGACCGATAAGATCTTTTTCTTTTATACTGCGATAAGGAGCTAAACGCAGATCATGCACGTCATTTATTGCCACAAGATTGAGGGACATTAGATCTCATCCATTATCGTTTTTGATGTTCTGCTAAATGATGAATGATATCACTTTGATGCACAACCCCAATCACGCGTCCATTTTCCCCAATGCCAATGGAGGCATCCTTTCGATCACAAAAACGAATAAGATCACGCAAACTTGTGTCAGGTTTCGCCATTCCTACAACATGTTCTTTTGCATTTTGTGCATTAAGAGGACGCATAATATGGCGTGCTGTCAAAAAGTTAAGCGGATTGATATGACGAACAAAATTAGCCACATATTCATTTGCAGGTGATGTGACGATCTCTTGAGGAGCTGCACATTGCAATATTCGTCCATCATCCATAATCGCAATACGATTGCCCATTTTAAGCGCTTCATCCAGATCATGACTGACAAAGACAAGTGTTTTGTTCAATCTTTGCTGTAAATTAAGCATTTCGTTTTGAAGGTGATTGCGAATAAGAGGATCAAGCGCTGAAAAAGGTTCGTCCATTAATAATATTGGCGCACCTGTAGCAAAGGCGCGTGCTAATCCCACACGCTGCTGCATGCCACCGGAAAGTTCGCCAACAGGGCGGTATGCCCAGTCTCCAAGGCCAACAATATCTATTTGATCTTCTACCACTTTTTGGTGATCTCTTTTGGGCAAACCTGATATTTCTAAGCCAAAAGCAATATTATCGAAAACACTACGCCATGGCAATAAAGCAAATTGTTGAAAAACCATAGAGACAAGGCGTGTTCTTAAAAATCGTAACGCGTCAGGGGTGGCGTTTGTTACATCAATGTCATGACCGTTTTCTCCAATGACAATTTGACCCTGAATAGTTTTGATGAGACGATTAATTGTGCGCAATAAAGTTGACTTTCCAGAACCTGACAACCCCATAAGAACAAGTGTTTCACCCTCATCGACCGTTAAATTGCATTGATGAATACCCAAAACAGTATCGGTGCGTTCTTTAATGTCAGCTCTTGATGCCCCTTCATTGGCTAAAAGAATAGCCTCTTTTTGTCTTTTACCAAAAAATACACTTATATCATCAAGTACGATATGTGCCATCTAATGCGCCTTTCCTGGTCTAAATAAGCGATCAAGAACGATTGCGACAACAACAATCACACAGCCCGCCTCAAAACCCATTGCTGCATCATGTTGTTGCAAAGCACGGTAAACTTTGACACCTAGCCCATTGCCTCCAACAGTTGCTGCAATGACAACCATAGAAAGCGACAACATGATTGTTTGAGTCATGCCTGCACGAATTTGCGGCATAGCGTGCGGAAATTCGATTTTCCATAAGATTTGACGTCGATTGGCACCAAATGCTTTTCCTGCTTCAATCAATGAATATGGCGTTGAGGCAATACCTTGTTGTGAAAGGCGGATGGGGGCAGGAAGAACGAAAACGACTGTCGCAATTAAACCCGGAACCATACCGATACGGAAAAATATAATCGCAGGTATGAGATAAACAAATATGGGCAAAGTTTGCATGAGATCGAGTATAGGTTGTATGAAACGGTAAAGACGAGGGTGATGTGCACTCATGACACCGATGGGAACACCTATACCCATACATAAGATACACGACCAAAGAAGCAGCGTAAGCGTTTCCATCGTATCAATCCAATAGCCTTGATTGATAACAAATAAAAAACCAAGACTTGTTAATAAGACTATACGCCAATTGCGTTGTATGATCCATGCCAAAAGACATAAAATGGCGATAAGAATAAGTGGATTTGGCCATAAAAGTAAGGTGAGGGTTATTTTTAAAACTTCATCTAAACCAAGCCTGATTGTATCAAAAAAAATGCTTGCGTGATCAATAAGCCATTCAACTGCATGATCTGCCCATTTGCCAACAGGAATTTTATAAGCTTGATTGTTTTGATTTTGTTTTGCTGAGAGTGTTGTTGTGACGGCATCTAAAGCATTATTGCCATCAAAAGTTGTGACATTTTCTAGCCATGGAATGATCGCATCGGGATTTTTTTGTAGCCATTTTTGTGCCGCATAAGAAGGATCTTCGCCCTTATCAAGAATATCCCCCATTATTTCATTTTCAGCGTTAAGCGTAAAAATAAGATTAGACAAAAATTGTCCAACATTTGGACAGTCTTGACGATAGGATTTGCGTGTATTGGTGCCAACTTTTGCTCCGCCAAAATTAGGTCCAAAATATTGATCGCCACCGCTTAAATATGCCATCTCAAGACGGACATTCATAGGATGAGGTTCCCAGCCTAAAAAGACAATGGGTTTTTGCTCACGAATATGGGCTTTAACTTCTGAAAGCATAGCCTGTTCTGAAGTTTCTACAATATGGAAATCTTTCAACCCATAAGCACCATCTTCTAGCATTGAAAGTATCGTACGATTGCCATCATTTCCTGGTTCAATACCGTAAATTTTATAATCAAGTGCAGGACCAAAGCGGGCAATATCATCAAAGCTTTTTAAGCCCTGATCATAAATAAAACGAGGAACAGCAAGGGTATATTTTGCCCCTGTTAAATTATAACGCAAAGTTTCAACACTGCCTTTTTCAAGATAAGGTTTTAGATTAGGTGTCATGGAAGGGTTCCAATACCCTAAAAAGACATCAATATCTCCTGAGGCTAAAGACGCATAGGTTACAGGCACAGATAAAATACGTGTTTCTGTTTTATAGCCAAGCGCATTAAGAAGTGTTGTTGCAACACCCGTGGTTGCAGAAATATCTGTCCAACCTGTATCGGCGAAACGCACAATTTGGCAAGAATCTTGTTCTTTTGCATTTGCTTGCGCACAGCTAACACACAAAGCAAGAAGAAAAAAGGACATCATATTTTTTAAATAAGACAAGATCGTTAAGCGTCTTTCGGATAAGAATATAAAAATTATCTTAGGAATTAGACTATTTTGGTAAAAAATGGAATAACACTTGATAAAATTGAAGACTTATAGGATAGGCAATGCAACTTCCAGCAGATTTAAAAAAGGCGATTGATGAGCTTTTACGAAATATATCACTTGCCAAGTTGGAAGAAGAAAGTTTACGGTTAAGTCATCGCTATCGCTCAGAATTATTAGATGGCACCGCTCATCTTAATTCTGCCCAAGCAGCACTTGCTTATGTCGCGGCTCGTTTCCCTGCAACTTACGGCGCCGTCTTTTCAGTATTTAATCATGTTATCCATGCATTGCCAGATTTTTCACCACTCACTCAACTTGATGTTGGATCTGGTCCAGCAACAGCAGTTCTTGCCGCAAAAGCACTGTTTCCATCGATAAATTATGCAGAAATGACAGATTATAGCGAGCCAATACAAAAAATTGCTCAATGTCTTATTAACCAGAGTTTTGATTATAAAACGCAATGGCATCTTACCTCTATACAGAAAATTAAAAATGAAGACCTCAATAATGCCGATCTTGTGACACTTGCCTATGTACTTGATGAACTGAAAGAAAGTGAACAAGATCAGCTCATAGAACTGCTTTGGCAAAAAACTGAACACATATTGATTATTGTAGAGCCTGGTACACCAAATGGATGGAGGCGGCTTATGCGGCAAAGGCAACGTTTGATCACATGGGGTGGTTTTGTGGTTGCACCCTGTCCACATCAAAATCCGTGTGCATTAGCTAAACCTGACTGGTGTCATTTCTCAGTTCGTATTGAGCGTTCACGAATTCATCGTCAAACCAAAAAAGCTGATGTGCCTTATGAGGATGAAAAATATCATTATATCGCCGTTTCTAAATTCCCCATTGATCACAACCATCAACGTGTTCTTCGTCGTCCACTCCGCTCAGGAAGACGTGTAGATCTTAAGCTTTGCTTGCCAAATGGTGATGTAAAACATGAGATTGTGAGCAAAAAGGAGACATCCCGCTATCATCAAGCACGCAGATGTGAATGGGGTGATGAAATAAAATAAACCTTAGGTTGTAAAAGTAATTGACTATTACAATTTTTTGTATATGCTTGTTTTTACCTGATGCATCTGATCTTCACTATGCGTCGGTTACAGGCAATTAGGTCCCCCGCTATTTCCTAGGCCTGTATAAACCTTCATTATGGAGGAATGAAAAGTCCGAGTCCCCAATGCTCGGACTTTTCTTTTGTGTGGTTTCTCTCCATTACACTTAAAAAGTGTGATCGATAGTGTTTCGAGACTATTTTAATATTGCACTGGTCGATGTGAAGGAGTAAGAGACTATTATGGAAAATATTTGCACATTGAAAATCTGGTGGTGGTGTCGTTCATAGCGGCCAGACATAGTTTTATGTGTGATATAATTTGCAAGGGCCGCAAGGGAAAACCAGGCGGCCTTTTTCTATTGCTCCGAACTGGTTTCTAAGAAAGCCAAAAGAGCGAAGGATAAAGACTATGAATGAATATGATCGATTAGACTATAAAACACGAGGTGCTATTACGATTTCGCGTCAACGAGAGGCTATTGCTTATGAAGGAGCAATCGATCATCTTGTTGATGCATTGGATAGCCGTCGTGGTGCGATATTTTCATCAAATTATGAATATCCTGGTCGTTATACTCGTTGGGACTCAGGGATTGTTGACCCGCCAATTGTGATAACAACAAAGCAAAATCATATTAAAATTGAAGCTTTAAATCAGCGGGGTGAAATTTTATTGCATGTAATTGCACCTGTCGTTGAAGGTTTAAACAACATAACACTTTTAGAAATTACAAAAAGAACGATTCTTGCAGATGTTGAAAAAACATCTGATCAATTTATTGAAGAAGACCGTTCGCATAAGTCATCTGTTTTTAGTGTTTTGCGCGCGATTGTTGATTTGTTTTTTTCTAAAGAAGATAAAAGCCTCGGACTTTACGGTGCTTTTGGTTATGATTTGGCTTTTCAATTTGAGCCTATTGAATATAAAATAAAACGCCCAGAAGATCATCGCGATCTTGTTCTTTATTTGCCAGATTCTGTTTTGATTGTCGATCATTATTCAGCGCGCGCATGGGTTGATCATTATGACTTTTCGTTTGATGGAAAAACAACAAAGGATTTGCCGCGTAAAACCCAAGACGAACCCTTTCAACCATCAACAACTTTACCTCCAAAAGGCGATCATACTCCCGGGGAATATGCACAACTGGTAAGGGCTGCAAAGGAAAGTTTTAAAAAAGGGGATTTGTTTGAAGTTGTACCGGGACAGACGTTTTTCGAGCCTTGCCAATCTACTCCATCTGCTATCAGTAAACGTCTTAAACAAACCAATCCTTCTCCTTATTCATTCTTCATAAACTTAGGCGAACAAGAATATTTGGTTGGTGCATCACCTGAAATGTTTGTCAGAGTTTCTGGAAGGCGCGTTGAAACATGCCCAATTTCAGGCACTATAAAACGCGGTCAAGATGCCATTTCTGATTCGGAACAAATTTTAAAACTTCTCAATTCTAAAAAAGACGAATCAGAACTCACCATGTGCTCTGATGTCGATAGAAACGACAAAAGTCGTGTATGTGAGGCAGGATCTGTGCGTGTCATCGGGCGGCGTCAAATTGAAATTTATTCGCGCCTTATCCATACTGTCGATCATATAGAAGGACGTTTGCGTGATGGTATGGATGCCTTTGATGCTTTTTTATCGCATACATGGGCGGTAACAGTGACAGGCGCGCCAAAAATTTGGGCCATGCGATTTATTGAAAATCATGAAAAAAGTGCGCGTGCTTGGTATGGCGGTGCTATTGGAATGATGCATTTCAATGGCGACATGAATACCGGGCTGACCTTACGCACAGTGCGAATCAAAGATGGAATCGCCTCTGTACGCGCAGGCGCAACATTGCTTTATGATTCTGATCCTGAAGCAGAAGAGGCAGAAACTGAATTAAAAGCGTCTGCAATGATTGCAGCTATTCGTGATAGTATCAATAACAATGAAAAAACGCCCAATATTATCAATCAAAAATTAGGGCAGGGACGCACTCTTTTATTGATTGATCATGAGGATTCATTTGTTCATACATTAGCCAATTATTTTCGCCAAACAGGTGCAAAGGTCGTTACTGTTCGAACACCTGTTGAAGAAGCGCTCTTGGATCGTTTGTCACCAGATCTCGTTGTTTTATCGCCTGGTCCTGGTGCGCCTAAAGATTTTAATATGGAGAAAACAATCCAGCATATCAGACAACGCAGCATTCCTATTTTTGGTGTTTGTCTTGGTTTACAAGGTTTGGTTGAAGCCTTTGGTGGTCAATTGGATCAATTGGATGTTCCAATGCATGGAAAACCATCACGCATTCATATTTATGTGCCAGGCAGTGTTTTTGATGGGTTGCCCAATGAAATTACAGTAGGGCGTTACCACTCTATTTTTGCCGACCCTTCGACGCTTCCAGATGTTTTTACAATCACTGCACGCACTCATGACAATGTCATTATGGGAATTGAACATAAAGAAGAGCCGATTGCTGCTGTTCAATTTCATCCTGAATCAATTATGAGTTTGGGAGAAGATGCAGGAATGCGTATGATAAATAATGTTGTGTCCAAACTTTTGAACAAGGTATCAGCATAATGGATAGGAAGTCATGGGTCAAACGTTTAGCAATTTTAACAATTCCAGTTTCGATTATTGTCTTTGCTCTTAAGTATCTTGCTTATCATGTAACAGGTTCTGTCGCTCTTTATTCGGATGCGCTTGAATCAATTGTTAATGTCATTGCAGCGTTTGCCGCGTGGTGGGCAATCAACATCAGTATGAAACCCGCCGATCAAGATCATCCTTTTGGTCATCATAAGGCAGAATATTTTTCTGCAGTCATTGAAGGGGCATTGATTATAGTTGCTGCACTTTTGATTCTTAATGAATCATGGTCTGCATTATCGACTGCGCATTTGCCAGAAAAACCGGGTCTTGGATTGGGCATTAATCTTTTTGCCAGTATTGTAAATGGTCTATGGGCATTACTACTCATTCATCAGTCAAAACTCTATCGTTCCCCAGCACTTAAAGCTGACGGCGTTCATTTAATGACAGATGTCTTCACTTCTTTTGGTGTTTTTATTGGTTTGATTGCTGCATTGATTACTGGATGGGCTATTTTAGATCCTATTTTGGCAATTATTGTCGCCGTTAATATTTTATGGCAAGGATGGAAAGTGATCAACAGTTCTGTTCAAGGTTTAATGGATGTTGGTGTTGAGATTGAAGAAACAATGCGCATTAGAGATATTATATCTTCTCATGCTGATGGCGCGATTGAAGCCCATGATCTTAGAACGCGGGTAGCAGGAAGGGCAACTTTTATAGAATTTCATTTGGTTGTACCTGCGGTAATGAGCGTTGGTGAAGCGCATGAAATTTGTGATCGTATTGAAGATGCTATCAAAGAAGAAATTGATAGTGCGCGCATTGTTATTCATGTGGAGCCTGAAAAGGAAGCAAAATTACCTTTAGGAACAAAAGCTGTTCCTTTTGCTTAAGAAATCATGACAAAAATTAGGAATGTAGAAAATAAAACCTTATCATATGGATGGCGTCAATTAACGGCAACATCATATGAACAAAAATTTGCTGATGGCCATTGGCGTAAACAAACACGTGAAGTTTATCATTGTCAGAAAGCCGTTGTTGTTCTTCCTTTTAATCTAAAAACAAAGACTGTCGTTTTTGTCAGACAGTTTCGTATCCCTGCCTATCTGGAACAGGGATTAACCTCACTTTTAGAAGCATGTGCAGGAATGGTTGATGAGAAAGAAACAGAAGAACAGGCAGTAATGCGTGAGGCAAAAGAAGAACTTGGATTTCAATTACATAATCTTGATCGCGTGTTTGAAGGATTTGTGACACCGGGATATGCTACAGAGCGTTTTATTCTTTATCTTGCGCATTATGAACAGGAAGATAAAACAGGTTTTGGTGGTCTTTTGGAAGAGGGGGAGGAGATCGAGTGTATTGAAATGCCAATAGAAAAAGCTTTCATGCTTTTAGACAATTGTCAGATCAATGATATGAAAACAGCTTTATTATTAACTATTCTGCGGCAAAAATATTTCTTATAAGATTAATTTTTTTCATTCTAAAACGTTAAAAAAAGGGGCTGCTGTGAATGAGAAATAAAATTATTTGCAAGATAAGAGATCTTGTGCAATATTTCATGTATGGATAAACTTGAAACACAAAGCTTACTAATAGGGCGTAATAAAAATTGCGTTTACGTTTTTGTGTGCTTTTTCAATACGCTTCTTCTAGACCTTATGTGCGGTTGCCGGGTCCGGTGAGGGGCGCCCGGTGGCCGTTAAGCCTGCCGGCAATAAACGCTCCTTTCATATTCATTTTCAAAACCGGTGTTGCCGGATCATTAGAGAAGCAAACTATGTCCTATTCAAATCACAATCAATTATCAAAAGGAATGCGAAACGCTCCTTTAAAATATCAACCTTACCCACAAGTCCAACTTAAAAATCGTCAGTGGCCAGATAAAAAAATCGAAAAAGCACCAATTTGGTGCTCTGTAGATTTGAGAGATGGCAACCAGGCTCTGATTGATCCTATGGGACAAGATCGTAAAGAACGCATGTTCCGTTTTCTCGTTTCAATGGGTTTTCCTGAAATTGAAATTGGATTTCCTTCGGCATCTCAGACAGATTTTGATTTTGCGCGCTGGTGTGTTGAGCATGGTGATGTGCCTGATTATTTAAGTTTACAGGTTTTGGTTCAATGTCGACCTGAATTGATCTCCAAAACTTTTGAGGCTTTAGATGGAGCTCTACATCCAATCGTCCATTTTTATAACTCAACAAGTGAATTACAGCGCCGTGTTGTTTTTGGTAAAGATGTTTCTGGTGTAAAACAAATTGCTACTGATGCAGCCAAAATGATTATGGATATGTCTACAAAAACATCGAACGGATATCGATTTCAATATTCTCCAGAGAGTTTTACCGGCACTGAATTAGAGGTGGCTTTGGAAATATCCAATGCTGTGATTGAAATTATTAATCCCACCCCTGAGAATAAAATGATTTTAAATCTTCCATCAACGGTTGAAATGTCGACACCCAATATCTATGCCGATCAGATAGAATGGATGTGTCGCAATATTGATCGGCGTGATGGTGTTGTCATTTCTCTTCACCCCCATAATGATCGTGGAACAGGTATTGCTGCAACTGAACTGGGCCTAATGGCTGGAGCTGATCGTGTGGAGGGCACATTATTTGGTAATGGTGAACGCACAGGGAATGTTGATATTGTAACATTGGCTTTAAACATGTTTACACAAGGGATTGATCCAGAAATTGACTGCTCAGACATTGAAAAAATGAAAGAAGTTTACGAATATTGCAATCAATTGGTAATACCAGAACGCCACCCTTATGTGGGAGAACTTGTTTATACAGCATTTTCTGGATCCCATCAGGATGCTATTAATAAAGGTATGAAAGCGATTAAAAAATCAAATAAATCGTTATGGGAAGTCCCATATTTGCCGATTGATCCGCAGGATGTCGGGCGTTCTTATGAAGCGATTATCCGTATTAATTCGCAATCTGGAAAAGGTGGAATTGCCTATATTTTACAACAAGACTACGGTCTTAACTTACCGCGTGACTTACAGGTTGAATTGCGCACGATCATTCAAGATATTACCGATAGAGAAGGAAAAGAACTCTCATCACAGCGTATTTATGATGAATTTACAAAAGCTTATATTGATCAAAAAGATGCACGTTTAAATTTTGTAGATTATTATACAAAAACCGATAGTGCTGATCGCCATAAAAGCATTGTCAGTGCTGATATTACCGATACTGGCACCATACATCATATTGAGGGACAAGGAACTGGATTGGTCGATGGCTTTATAAATGGACTATCCCATTATCTCAATCTGCCATTATCTGTCATAAATTACTCCGAACATTCCCTGCAACAAGGATCAGATGCAACAGCGATTTGTTATATGGAAATTCATTCGCCTAAAGGTAAAGCGTTTGGTGTAGCAATTGATGACAATATAGCGAATGCTTCTTTAGCTGCAATTATTTCAGCCGCAAATCGTCTTTTAAAATAATGTAGATTTACTCAATCAACCGCAAGACGGGTTCTTGCGGTTGAATTGGATTTTTAGTGTCTCATAGAATTGTTTAATACTTTGATTTTTTTGAATAGCATAGATTTTGTATACGATATGCATCCAATCAATAAAGAATATCTTCTTCAGTACACTCAATCTCATTATTTGTATTGATAATTGTATAACGTTGTAATTTACATTTCCATTTATCATTTTGGCGAGAAATAGAAAACCAATTGTAATTGGCAGGTGGTTTATGCCCACTAAAACTTTGTGAAGCAGATGAGACGCCAACTACGGGTATTTTTCTTTTTTTACCTTGTATATAATGCAATGTAGGAAGATGGGTATGGCCATGTAAAATTAAATCAGCACCCTGATTTTGAATAGTGGTTTGAAAACGTTGAATGCCCCAAAGTTTTTTATGCCAATATGTTGCCTTTCGAAATGGAGGATGATGAATCATAACAACACGGAAGAATTTTTTTTCTGTGGCTTCATTGAGAAGTGTTGCGAGATGCTCTTTTTGCTTCGAGCCAAAATATCCTGAAGCTTGAAAAGGTGGTGTTGCTATAGCAGATGATGCACTAATGATTGCAACATTGTCACGTATTCTCATAAATGGAAATGCATCATTCCAAGAGGTTTGTAAATCGCCTTTAATCCATGGTGAGAAAATGTTGCAGGCCTTATCAAAACTTCCGCGAACATATGCATCATGATTACCAAATGTTAAAGAGATATCATTAGGGCTGCCTTGTTTTAAAAGCCATTGACGAGCCTGTGAAAATTCATCATCAAGTGACAAATTAACGAGATCACCTGAAATGAGAAGATGGTGAGGCTTTTTTGCTTTTAAATTTAGCATGAGAGCATTAAGTGTCTCTATGCCCATATTTGTCTGACGATTTTTTTTCCAATTCATATAGCCAGTTAATCGTTTACCAAACAATTCTGCCACCGATGGATTTGGTAGCGGAGCAAGATGTATGTCAGATATATGTGCTAAATAAAACATAGATAACAGCATAAACGGCTCTTAAAAATAGGCAATAAAAAAGAAGGCTATTTAGCCTTCTTTCTTGAATTAAAAAGACCTGCATCGTTAATTACATCGATTATCCTTATTGATGTTAAAATCGATAAGTAACATTCGTACCGATAAGCCAAGGATTAAGTTTAGTTTTTGCGCTGATGTGAGGATCTAGTCCAAGTGCGTCTGCGGTAGCACTATTGATTTTACCGTGCCAATCGAAGCGCAAATATAATTTTTTTAGATCGAATTTAAAACCTCAATGCTGTTTAAGCATATAATCAAAACCAGCTTGTAATGCATAACCCCAACTATTATCAATATAAAGATAACTTAAACCGATACCAGCATTGTTTTCATTAGCATCTGTTTGGTAAAAGATTGTGTAATTTACACTCGCACCAATATAGGGTTTAAAATTTTCCAAATTTGTAACATAATATTGTAAAGTCAATGTTGGTTGTAGAATCCGTATTTTCCCGAGTATTCCAGAACCAGCAGATGTTAAAGATCCTGCCCCTTCTTACTAAAAACGATGAGTCCTATCTTTAAAGCAAAATCTGATTTCGCATTATAATAAGAATCTCCTTATTATAAATCAATATTACCAAGCGTTAATATCAAACGACTTTACTATACGAGCAAACTACATATCTTGAAAAATATAGGTTTTTGAAGGACACTGTTACGTTTATATTAAGTTCTATGTTAAATTCTAAAGAAAGATACCATTAAGTGTTTAGTTAAATACAAAATTTTTTAAACTATGAACGAGAGTAGCAAAATACTGAGTAGATCAAATTAAAACTTGGCTCTTAACCCCATTGTCCCATTAAGCGAGTAGCTATCACCGAAGTCAGTGAATGAGGCGCGGCCATCAATCTCACCGTAGATAGGATAGGAATCATCCTGCCAATTATAGAAAACTCCCATACCAAGACTATGCTAAAAGTGATCTGAACGATTGCGGAAGTCAACATTTGTAATCGAAACTTATGTAGCATTCAGGAATTCATAGTAAAGATTGCCTATGCCATAGGCTTTTAAACGGCGTGTATTTCCTGCTTCAGACTTCCATGCCTTTTCTTGGTTGAATGCAAGGCCTAAACGACCAGTCTACGCATCACCATCATCTCGGCTGACATGCACATTATAAGCATCGTTAAAACTATCAAAACCCAAAGCATTGTGGGAAAGCTTTACCTGCGGTGTCATCGTCCATTCTTGATTAAGTGTAATCTTCCTGCCCGTTACAACTGACAAAGCATAGCCTATTCCATCATCATTATTGATAAGCTCTCGACGGTTTAACCAATCTAATTTAATAGCTGTATCATACCACATAACCTGCGCCACACTATCAATATAAATTCATTGGCACCATACCAAGTTAATGTACCCGCAAGTCCATAGCCATCTGTTTTAATCGAACCGTGATCATAAGGTGAAAACACATCCGCCTTAGCATGTCCATATTGCACAGAGGCAACGCCGATAAGCTTACCAGCATTGTTTACTGTGACTTCGACGTCAAAGCCAATCTGTGTTTTGATTATATCAAGATCATAGTTGCTGCGGGTTTTATTAACATTGGAATTGATGTGAACAGCAGAGCTTTCTATCTTTATCCAAAAACCACGTTTTTCATTTTCATTGTTGATTGCCGTCGTTTGTCTATCAGAATTTGTTCCAATCCATGTGAGTTTACCAATGTGCGGCTCCAATATGCTAAGCTTGTTTAATTGTTGCAAGACTTGAGGATAGACCCCATTTAGTGCTACTGAGGGTTAATAAAATGATCATAGACACCAACCACAAAAAATATTGCCATCCTTATTATCAGCATAGAGAAAATAAGCATAGGCACCACTCAAGACTGCTCCCTGTCCTTCAAAGCTATAATCACTTTTCAAAGAGAAGCTATCTTTAGAAGATGCACCGTCCATCTTAATGACTTGGATACTATCACCAGTGGTTAAAGCACCAAGACCACCACGATTAACAACCTGACGTAAGATTTTCCTGAGCTATTTGTAGTAATGTGCAAAAAGTCTGTCGGTGAAGTATCATCACCTAACACTAAGCCTAGTATGATAACACCATAGGTTCTTTGATTATTTCCATTCACTGTTAATATTATAGATGGAGTCTGTTCGCTTAAAAATTGATCAAACCAGCATTTTTACATTACCAAAACTAGAATTTGAGACAAATTAATTATTACCGGAATTATTGACCGTTTCATTTGTTACATTTATTTGATCAAGGATAATTTCACTAGACGTCGAGTTATTTACTATCGATTTTTTGAAATCTATTGCACTAGCAAGATACATTGATGAGTTATTATTGATTGTTAGACTAGTATAAATAGATTCTTTTATGTTTCACGATCAAAAATTATAGTACCATTATTAGTAACCAGTCCACCTTTAAATTTATTACCGTATGAATAAATCTTTGATTCTTTAGCGCATACTCTCATGTCGATATTTTCGCCTGTATTGTTCCTAAAACGTGACATGTTATTTTTGCTGATAAGTTCTGTAATTCCAATCATTGTAATATTGTCTGCAAACACCACACCGTCACTTTTATCGCTAAGAATGGCTTGCCCTACGTATTATTTGAAATGTGCATAACGCCTGAACTTTCATAAGAAACATTAGCACCAGTAGCATTATAGTTTTTAATCGTTAATATATCCGTTTCACGATTGATAATTTGTGCTCCTGATGCAATATTGCTATAGATCGTCATCGGATCCTCCTTTATGATCGTGATAATTTTGATGACTTCTATGAATGCGAGAGGTTTAAGGCGTACTATCTTTTATACTGGTCACTTAAATAGTTAGGGTAAGGTGGAAAAGCTTAATCTTAAATTTTTGACTGAATCATAGCTTTATTTTCAATGATAAAATATCAATTTTAAAATAATAATTTCGATGTTATTTTGACAAATCTAAAATTCTAGTAAGAAGGCTTTCATTTGTAAACTATATTGAATGGCATAGACGATGTCGCTGACAACACACTGATCATCGACACGGGCAACTCCGTGTGACAATGAAAAAAAGACCATATGCGTGCCATTTGCTTATCGCTTAATAAAAATAAAACATTCATTAGCCTTACTTCCATAAAACCAATAATTTACAAATTAAGTAACACGAGAATCTAAAAAATAATAAGTTTTGGGCCTAAATAAACTATCGATTGGTATTTATTTAAATGTGCTCAATTTACATGAATGAGATTTTCAACATGAAATGTGATGATTTTGTTGCAATTTATATGTTTACATTTTTTAAAATTTCTTTAGTGAATTATATAGACGTGTTTCTCGTCTTCAATAAGAATAAAATATACGCTAAAGATAAAAGTAAGGCTTGATGTTTGCAACGAACCAACGACGATGAAAGAAATTTATAAACCCCAAAAAGGGTTATTTTTCTTTTAATGTGTTGCTTCGTGGAGTTGTTATGGTGTCTTTATCGCAAGCGGCTTCGTCAAATGACGATGGAATAAAAAATAAAGATGAATTTATTGTTTTAAATGAAACACAGTTTCATCTAGAGTCTATTAATCGTTTGAATGCTGAGGCATTTGGTCCTGCACGTTTTACACGTGCCGCTCATCTTCTCCGAGAAAAGGGTGGGCATGATTTAAACCTTTCATTCATTGTTGAGTATAATAGCCAAATCATTGGCACTATCCGCATGACACCCGTTAAGCTTAGTGACTTAGAAGGTTATCTATTAGGACCGATTGTGATCGCACAGGATTTTAAAAATGAAGGTTTAGGCAGCCAACTTATTGTGCGTAGTATAGAAAGTGCGAAAAATCACAATGCTGATTTTATTATTCTTGTCGGTGATGAACCCTATTATCGTAAATTTGGATTTAAAAAAGCTTTATATGAAGATATTAAAATGCCCGCACCTGTAAATCCTGAACGTCTTCTTATTTTAGAACTCAAACAAAATAGTATTGAAAAGGCTATTGGAACACTTAAGCATCGCATGTCATTTTAAGAAAAATATCAGTCTCTATCACCATTGATTATAGACTTAAAAAGTTTTCTAATGACTTTCTCGATACCACATACTCATAAAAAGAAAAATACAAGCAAGAAGAGCGGTCATTCCTGAAAAAAGTGAAAACTGTACGCTATCAACCACGCGTGTTTGTTGCGCTTCATGTAATCGAAGAGTGTGTTGAATATTTGATTGTATTTTTATGTCATTTTTGACGACATCAATTTGGGGTAAATCAATATGATCTTTTGAGCTTTCATGCAGCCGGCTTATACTTCCACCCGTTTCATTTACAAATGGTTTTAATTTTTCTTTTGTTGAAATTAATTCTGAAAATTCGGGTGAATTCATGGGACCGACATGTGCGATGGTTGTTTTGTCGCCATTCTTTATTTCAAAAAGTCCCGTTTCGTCAGTGTCGAGACGTGCAACAAAAACACCTTCTTGTTCTTTTGTTAAAGGCAGCGTGATGGTTTTTCCAGAGGGATAATGAATGTCAACGTCATCAGCTTTATCAGCCATTGTTTGACGACGTATCATAAGTGTTTGACCTTTACTATTGGCCGTTAAAGCTTCTTCTTCTAAATCTTGCTCCTTCATCAACCAATGGGCCAAACGTCGATAAAGCGTTGCATAAGGACCACCACCCTCGAATCCACGCGCCCATAGCCAACCTTCATCGGATAAAAGCATGCCGACGCGACCCTTTCCGATATGAGAAAGTAGCATTAAGGGTTTATCATCAGCACCACTCATTAAAACAGTACTGTCGCCATTGTTTTGAATAGCGATTTGGCGCATCCAACGGCCCCATTCTCGATTTGAGGATCCAGAATCTGTCAATCCTCTGGTAACAGGATGACGCTCACCTTGTTGTGTCAATTGGGGTCGATAAGGCTTTTCTATGACCTCGCCTGTTGGTAGAGCAGGTAATACACTTATTAAAGGGGTACGTGCTAAAGATGTGTTACCAGAAAATTCAGGTCCCGTTGCCATAAGAAGTGCACCGCCATTTTTAACATATTGAGCGACATAATCATAATATAGTAACGGTAAGACATCGTAATGTTGATAGCGATCAAAAATAACAAGATCAAAATCATTAATTTTATCAACAAACAGCTCTGTTGTTGGGAAAACAATCAATGATAATTCATTTAAAGGTGTGTTGTCAGATTTGGTTGAAGGACGAAGAATAGTAAAGTGAACGAGATCAACACTTGTGTCACTTTTTAAAAGATCACGCCATATACGGGCACCATTATAAGGCTCGCCTGAGACCAAAAGAACGCGAAGATTTTCTTTGATACCTTCAACAATGGCAACCGTTTCATTATTTTCAGTTGTCAATTCACCGTCTATTTTTGAAACGGAAGCTTGAATAATATTTTTTCCAACTTTTGGCAGTGTGATTGAAAATTCAGCATTTGTTTGGTTGTTTAAATTTATAGCTCGGATATGTTCGCCATTCACAGTAATGGAAAGCGTAACAACGGAATTATGAGGCGGAAATTGTCCTTTCTCATCGATTTTAAGCGTAAATTTTGTGGGTTGATTTGTAAAACCAAAACGAGGCGGTTCGACAAATTTTATTTCACGATCAAACTCATCTTTTTGTCCTGTAATGAGCGCATTGACAGGATGTTGTGCAAAAACACTAGTGGCATTTTGGGGAATATCATGGACTTGCCCATCCGTGATCAAAATAGTTCCTGCATAAAGTGCATTTGGTACGTCTGAAATTTCTTGGTTAAGAGCACTAAATAATCTTGTCTCAATAGCTTGATTGTTATCAGCTTCACCATGAACTTCAATGAAACGGGGATGAAATTGCGGATAATTTTTCAATGCCGCTTTAAGCTCTGCCAATGCTTCATCTGTATCTTTTGTGCGCGTTCCGTAATTTTGGCTCGGTGTACGATCAATCACGACACCGACGATACTTTCGAGTGGTTCCGTTTTCTGTCCTATAATAATAGGATTTAAAAGAGTAATACCTAAAGCCACAAGTGCTAACGACCTAAGAAATGAACCTTTTTTACGTATAATGAGTGCAACAAAAACAAAGAGTGCGGCTATACCAATAATTATAAATGCCCAAAAAAATGGAAGAACGGGCTGAAAAGTGAGTGACTGATTCATTTCTGTCTCTCTTGATCTAATCGTTCCAAAAGTGCAGGCACATGAACCTGATCGGCCTTATAGTTACCAGTGAGTGTATACATAATAATGTTTAAACCACCACGAAACGCCCAAATGCGTTGCATTGGGTCATCTGGTACAAGAGGAAATGTCCATGACCCTTTCCCATCATGCGACCATGCACCTGCCATATCATTTGCCGTGATTAAAATTGAGCTTATGCCGTCTCCTGAATAAATCGGACGATCATCTCTTGTTGCCATTGCAGAAGATTCAATCCATAAGGGCGAACCACGATAGCGTCCAGGAAAATCAGGCATTAAGTAGAATGAACGAGAAATGACATGTTCAGGAGGCGTTTGTTCCAAAGCAGGAATATTAAGACCTGATAAAATTTCACGCAATCTTTGTGTATTTGGTGTGGCCGATCCCTCCAAATTTAGTCCTGCCGTTATTTGATCTCTTGTGTCAAATAAAACTGTACCGCCATAAAGCATATAGGCATTTATTTTTTCTATGGCTTTTTCACTCGGTATGGTTGTTTTCGCATCAATTGGCCAATAAATAAGTGGATAAAAAGCCAATTCATCCTTATCAAGATCCAGACCAGAAACTGCACCAAAGTCTATAGTCGTGCGCGCTTCGACAAATTGGCTTAAAGATTCCAGTGCTGTCTTACTTATATTATCAATCTGACTGTCACCTGTTATGACATAGGCCAGATGGGTTTTCCCAGCCGATTGTACTAGAATTTGATCCTTTTGTGATAAGTCTTGAGCATGAACTGGTGTTGGATAATAAAGGGGGAATACAACAGAAATACTTATACCGATAATTAGTAGACTTAGGATATGGCGGCGTTTTTTAAAAAAACGTCCGACACCAAGAATAAGCAGACTATCGAGAGCAAATAAAAGTGCTGCGAGAATAAGAAGGGGGCCATGTAAGCGGATTTCATCACCAGCACTATAATCAAGAATTTGGCTGTTTTTACCAAAAGATGCATAATCAAGAGGTAAAAATTTTGATGTTTGATCGAGCAAATTTAAAGCATATAAATTATTTTCACGACCGTAAAATCCAGGAGGATGATTATAATTTGGCAATGAGGCTTTATCCGTCAATAATAAAGGAAGAACATGAGATCCAGCCATTTCTAACTGCCCTTGCCCGTTAAGTACGCGCCATGGCTGACGACTAGAGTTTTGATTAACGTGTTCTTCTTGTAGGTTTTCATCATATACAGCACTGAATTGAACAAGCTTTTTGAGCATTTCAACGAAGAATCCTGATAAAGGCAATGTTGTCCATGAAGGTTCAGGCGCTGTATGAATAAAAATAAGCTTACCTTTTCCAAGTGTGCTTGCAGTCACAAGTGGTGTTCCATCATTCAGACTAAGAAGAGTTTTATCAAAAAGTGTAGGAGAAGGTTCAGCCAATATTTGCCGTGAAACTGTTACATCTTCTGGAAATGGAATATCAGAAAAAAGACTATTTTGAGTGAAAGGTGCCAGTTTTTGAGGACTTACCCAAGACATAATGCCCCCCAATTGTCTTTCACCATGGCGTAATTCTACAGGGAGTAAATGATCATGTGTTGATGCATTGGCAAGATTGTTTCCTGCAAAACGAATAAGTGTTCCACCATTTTGAATAAATTGGTTCAATTTATCTTCGGTATTTTGGGGCATATTAACAACATCGCCCAAAACAAAAATAGATGGATTTTGATTGAGCAATTTTTCAACATCATCACTAAAAACTCCACCGCTTGCTGTTATAAGATCAGCCTGACCTTCTAATGCTTTTATAACATAGTAAAGCGGTGCAAGAAGTGGTTGTGTTATTTCATTGGCTGAAGAGGATAAAATCGCAACGCGAAAAATACGTTCTCTTTGGTCAACAAGATAGGTGCTTGCAGCATTATTTTGATGATCAATGCGAATCATAGCGGCATCATTGCGCAATTCTAATGGCAAATAAAAATAAGCTTGTGATTGTGTTTCACTTTGTTTGAATTGAGTTTGTGCATCGCCAAGACGTCTGTTTTTTTGATCATAAATGCCAAGGTTGAGCGTTTTGTCTATTTTTGTATCACTACGAATGATTGTTGCAACAAGCGCATCTTTTTCGCTTTTCAATGTGTTTATACCATAAAGCTTAGAGATATCAGACGTGTAAATTAAAAGTGAATCACTTGCTATTTGTTTGATTTTTTCAAATGCTTCTTGGTCTTGTTGTGTTTTTAAACCATCGGTGAGATACGCAATATCTACCTTTTCTGCATCTACTGTTTCAAGCAGTTTTTCAATGATAACAAGTCGATTTGGAGCGATTGGTTGAGGTTTTAGTGTCAATAAACGGTTTTTTATTGCTTCGCCACTTAATGGGCGCATATCTTGATTACTGCCATCAGCTGTGGTGGCCAAATAAACCAATTGTTGAGCGCGAATGGCTTGATCAATCAAAATCGTTGCTTCCTTGATAAGATTTTGCCAATCATGATTTGAAGCCCAACTGTTATCAATAATCAGTGCTAATGGGTGATTGTTATTTATCTCAATCGCCTTTGGTCTATAAATGGGATTGGCAAGGGCGATAATCACAAGAGCAGCCATTATAAGCCGCAATAAAAGAAGCCACCAAGGAATTTGACTGGGGGTTGTATGGCGCCCAGTGACTTTGAGGAGTAACCGCAAAGGTGGAAATATTTCTGTTTGTGGCGGTGGTGGCGTGATGCGTGACAGCCACCATATTGCTGGTAAAATTAAAAGACCAAGTAAAAGAAAAGGCGCACCAAATGCCATTATAAACGCTTCCTATAGCCTATTGCCTCACTCATTGTGAGCGTCAAACGAGAAAGAACATCGCTGACAGGGCGATTGGTTTTACTTATGTGATAACTCCAACCATTTTTACTGGCAAATTGAGTAAATTCACTGCGGCGTGCCATATAAAGATGCTGATAAGCATCGTGATAATCTTCTGCGCGCTCTGTCAGAAGTTTGGTACCTGTCTCAGGATCGAAAAATTCAGTGCGCCCATTATAAGGAAAGCGTTCTTCCGCCGGATCGCATATCTCGATAAAATGAAGATGCAGATTTCGATCGGTCAATGCCGAAAGCTTTTTGATAAGAATGTCAGGATCATCAATAAAATCACTGATAAGTACGAGATGCGCAAATCGGTTCATATCGTTAAAACTTGGCAAAGTTTTATGATTGTTATGATCTGTTTGCAACTGCTTTGGTTTTATAAACTCTTGAGCAATACGATCGCTTATATTGCGTGACGTGGTAGGTATAATATGATCAGGTACACCAATACGCTCACCTTTTGCCATAAAAACTTCTGCTAATGTTAAAGCAATTAAAAGCGCGCGTTCAATTTTGCTTGTTTTTGAAAATTGTGATTGATAGTCCATGGAAGCAGATTGATCTGTCCAGATCCAAATTGTTTGTGCTGATTGCCATTCAAAATCACGAACATATATTTGATCATCACGCGCTGAGCGACGCCAGTCTATATGTGAGATATCTTCACCCTTATTATAAGGACGAAATTGCCAAAAATTGTCCCCTTGACCGCGTTTGCGCAAACCATGCAAACCAAGACTTAAATGATTGGCAATTTTACGTGCTTCTAATAAAAGGTCAGGTAGTTTTTCGGCTTGCACACGTGCCTGTTCAGACACGTGAGACAAAGAACCCAAAGTGGTGGATGTGCCAATCGCCATTAGATATTTTCTTTCACGAGATCAGCAATAATATCATTTATTTTTAAACCTGCCGCACGTGCATTAAAATTAAGTGCCATGCGATGCTGTAAGACTGGTAATGCGAGTGCTTTGACATCATCAGGTGAAGGTGCTAAGCGCCCTTGATATAAAGCACGGGCGCGTACGCATAATGAAAGCGCTTGTGAAGCGCGTGGTCCGGGGCCCCATGCTATGTGGTTGCGCGCATGATTATTATTGCCATCAGGACGCGCAGAGCGCACCAAACGTAAGATTGCTTCCACAACATTTTCAGATATAGGCATTTGGCGTACGACGTTTTGAATGAGTTGCAAGCGCTCACTTGAGAAAACAACTTTTGCTTTTTCTGCCTTTTTTCCCGTTGTTTCAATAATGATACGTCGTTCGGTATCAATATCAGGATAATCAATGTCAATTTGCATTAAAAAGCGATCAAGTTGTGCTTCAGGCAAGGGATAGGTTCCCTCCTGTTCAAGCGGGTTTTGTGTTGCTAAAACATGAAAAGGTTGGGGGAGATCATAACGCTCACCGGTCACGGTAACATGATATTCTTGCATCGCTTGTAGCAAAGCTGATTGCGTACGTGGAGACGCACGGTTAATTTCATCTGCCATTAAAAGTTGCGTAAAAAGCGGCCCCTTAATATAACGAAAGGAACGTTTTCCTTTGCTATCACTGTCCATGATTTCTGAACCAACAATATCTGATGGCATAAGATCAGGTGTAAATTGAATACGCTTTTGTTCAAGCCCTAACACAGTTCCCAGTGTTTCAACAAGACGCGTTTTTGCTAGACCCGGAACGCCAATTAATAAAGCATGTCCCCCTGCTAAGATTGCCGTGATAGCATGTTCAATCACGCTTTCTTGTCCAAACACAGCGTGACTAATGCTTTGACGCAATTCTAACAGTTCACGATGCAAGCTATCTATATCGTCAACACTTAATGATTTATCATCACCTTTGCTGTTTATTTTTGCAGAGGGGGATGTCTTTGCTTTGCGCTCCATCGTTTTTCCTTAAGATTTTAGCGATAAAAAATCGAATGCAATTTTATACACATAACAGTTGTCACTGTGAACAATTTTACGACGAAAAAATGCTCCATATATTTTGAGCTTATAATCATAACACTTTCATGTCTTTGAACATTGACGATTTCATGTCTTTTAACAAAAAAACAATAGAAAAGAAGGACTATCCACTCATTACTTGATAAAAATTATCAACCATCATCACAATCAATCATGGTGAATGATTTTAATATATTTGGCGGTGCTTTATTATGCTATAACAGCGATATGTCTTGTTTGCTGTGATGTTATGTGTTTTTAAATCTTTATCAAAATTTTATTTTTTGATGAGGAAGTAAGAAGATTAATATGTTTTTATAATAAGATTAAGTGATGAAACATGAAACGTAACCCAAAAATAATTCGAGATGGTTTTGAATGATAGATCACGTAACAACACGAAATATTGGATCAAATATTGAATGGTTGAATGATAAAACAGTACAAAAAGTGCTTTATTGTTTGTCAAAAAATGATGAAGAGGCACGTATTGTTGGTGGTGCTGTGCGCAATCATCTTTTAGGGCATCCTATTAAGGATATTGACATTGCCACGACATGTAAGCCTGATGAGATCATAAAACGTGTTGTGCAAGCAGGCTTTAAAGCTATTTCGACAGGCTATGCATTCGGTACAATTACAGTTGTTGGATCAAATCAGGCTTTTGAAGTCACAACTTTGCGTCTAGATGTTGAAACTGACGGTCGCCATGCAAAGGTTATATTTGGTCGTGATTGGCTGATTGATGCCAAACGCCGTGATTTCACAATGAATGCGCTTTATGTTGATGCTCATGGAACGCTTTATGATAGTGTTGGTGGAATTATAGATATTGAAAAACGCCTTTTGCGTTTTATTGGTGATCCAGATGAGCGCATCAAAGAAGATTATTTGCGAATATTACGATTTTTTAGATTTTTTGCTTGGTACGGACAAGGACGTCCAGATGCAGAAGGTTTGAAAGCTTGTTCGCGTTTGAAAGAAGGATTAGCAAGCCTTTCGAGCGAGCGCATATGGATGGAATTAAAAAATTTGCTTCAGGCTCCTGATCCATCCAGGGCGTTGCTTTGGATGCGCCAAACAGGGGTGTTAACGGTTGTTTTGCCAGAAACAGATAAATGGGGGATTGATTCTATACACGCTCTTGTTGAAACAGGTGCAGTCAATGGTTGGAAAGATGATCCCTTATTAAGACTGGAAGCAATGGTACCTCCAGATCCTGATCGTTTAAAAATGATGGCAAAAAGAATGCGTTTTTCAAATGCTGAAAAAGCACGACTTATACAGTGGAGCCACTGTTTGCCAATGAAGGCTGACTGTTCGGATATTGCTTTAAAAAAGATTATTTATCGTTATGGTCGGCAGTCGGTTATGGATCGGCTGGCTTTATCTTTGTCAGCTGCGCGTGCGCGTGCCGTGAATGATGATCAAGCTTTACTAGAAGCTGGCCATTATGCACGCCTTTACGCCATTGCAGAAAGTTTCGAATGTCCGCTTTTTCCTGTTAATGGTGAAGATTTAATAGCACTTGGCTATGAAAAAGGACCATTATTAGGGGACGCCTTGAAAAGGCTTGAAAATATTTGGCTTGAAAGTGGATTTTCTCTATCAAAAGAAAAACTCATCAACACTCTATCTTTAACTTAAAAACACAACAATTGTAACTTTTATGCCCATTTTACAGCAGGTGGCATGGAGGATAATATACTATCAACATTACCTCCTGTCTTTAAACCGAAAAGGGTGCCGCGATCATAAAGAAGATTAAATTCTACATAGCGACCACGCTGAAATAATTGCGCTTCACGTTCATTATCTGTCCATGGTTTATTGAAATTTTGTCTGACAATATGAGGATAGACAATATTAAAAGTGCGTCCTACATCTCGTGTAAAATTAAAATCGGCATCCCACCCACCTGCTTCTTTTGTGCTGTGGAGCCAATCATAAAATATGCCACCAATTCCTCTTGGTTCATTGCGATGTTTGAGAAAAAAATAGTCATCACACCATTTTTTAAATTTTTCATAATCAGCCACTTTTTTATGCTTGGCACATAAAAATTCAAAAGCTTGATGAAATGTTTTAGAATCAATATCACTTTGTGTGCGCCGTTTGGCAAGCATAGGGGTAAGATCAGCGCCGCCACCAAACCATTGTCGTGTTGTAACGATCATGCGTGTATTCATATGTGCAACTGGAACGTGAGGATTTTGTGGATGTGCTATGAGTGAAATACCGCTTGCCCAATAGCGTGGGTCTTCTTCTGCACCGGGGATTTGCTTTCGAAATTCAGGAGAAAATTCACCAAAAACAGTTGACGTATGAATGCCGACTTTTTCAAAAACACGCCCTTTCATAATTGACATAATGCCGCCACCGTTAAGACCTTCCGACTTTTCCCATGGTGTTTTGATGAAACGACCAGCTGGATAATCATGAAATTGACCTGTTAATTCATGTTCTAATTTTTCAAAAGATGAGCAAATTGTTTCTCTTAAAGATTGAAACCAGCTTTCTGCTTTTTTTTTCTTGTCATCAATATCAAGAGGCATATCGTCGGCAATAGAGTGAACGGTCATGTCTGAAAAGATCCATATGTTTGTTTAAAGTGAATCTTCGTCATACATACGGATTAAGAAGACATTTGTCCAATATTTGAAGGAAGTTTTAATTGTCGCAGGGCTTCACCTGTGGACATTGCGACACTTAATGCAATATTTATCGAGCGTGCTTCAGATTGCATCGGAATAGTGACTTCTGCATCAACACAGTTGTGAATAGTTTGCGGAACACCTGCCGATTCTCGCCCAAAGAGTAAAATATCGCCTTTTTGATACGAAAAATCCGTATAACTTTGAGACGCTTTGGTCGTTAAAAGAATAATACGACGATTTAAGGCTTTCATACTATCGACAAAATGTTGCCAATCTAGATGTCGCTGTAGCGTTGCCAATTCAAGATAATCCATACCAGCACGTTTAAGATTACGGTCTGATAAGTTGAAGCCTGCAGGTTCAATAATATGGACTGACACACCAAGACACGCACCAAGACGTAAAATTGTCCCTGCATTGCCTGCAATATCTGGTTGGTAAAGGGCGATATGAATGCTCATATTATAGCTGATAGTCTTTATTTTCACTTTTTGTAAAGACTGTTATTCCGATTTTAATAGGTGATGTGTAAAAAATGCATGGCAAAGCAATAGAATTTTATGAAAAAATAAGTTATAAGATTTTTCAACAATAGAGAAGGGAGGTTTACAATGTTTCTCAAAATTTGGGTCTTTGTAGGTTTTTATTCTTTATTATCTGCTTTGATAAAAAAAATGTCATAAATTAAGTGACAATCAAGCCGACTTTGGTCAGGTCAAAGCGCCTGAAATGTTTTGGTATCGACCATGCTAAATCATTCCTCGATAATCGAATTGTTTGCATAACTTTGTGAGCCGCAACATTCATTTGTCTCTTAACGGGGCCGGATGCGTCTGCAAGTAACGCAATTTTTACGTCATGATTCATGACGCTGTTTTGTTTGATATATCTTTTGGTAACGCGAAAATCGAGGTTGGGTTCCAAGAGATTTAAAGGAGATAGACCATGTTTGGATGGTTTGAACGACGTTTAGAAGCTTTTCCAGAAGAGGCACCCCAACACCCACCACAGGGCTTGGTTGCTTTTTGTCTGCATTATACAAAAGGTGTTTGGCCTTGGCTTATTGTTATGGCCATTTTTACTGCTTTAACAGCGATTATGGAGGTATCACTTTTTAGTTTTTTAGGCACAATTGTGGATTGGCTAAACGATGATGCACGCGCAACTTTTTTTCAGACACAAGGCATGAAACTTGCTTTGATCGGCGTTGTTGTTATCGTTTTTTTACCTCTGGTTGTTGCCTTACATAACATCGTTATGCATCAAACATTGCTTGGAAATTATCCAATGCGCATTCGCTGGCAAGCCCATCGCTATCTTCTTGGACAATCCATGAGTTATTTCCAGAATGAATTTTCAGGAAGAATCTCGGCTAAGGTGATGCAAACGGCATTATCTGTGCGTGAATCTGTTATGAAACTTTTTGATGTTTTAAATTACGTTATTGTTTATTTTGCAGGTACTTTGATCATTGCAGCTTCTTCTGATTGGCGTTTAATGATCCCTTTTATTTTATGGATGTTGGCCTATATTGGCTTGTTACGATATTTTATTCCTAAATTACGTGTTGCTTCAGAAGCTCAAGCAGATGCACGTTCGCTTATGACAGGACGCGTTGTTGATTCTTATACAAATATCGCAACAGTAAAGCTTTTTTCTCATAATGAGCGTGAAGAATCTTTTGCGCGTGAGGGTTTTGAAGCTTTTCAGAAAACAGTCCATCGTCAAATGCGTCTCATTTCAAAATTTTCAATAAGTGTTTATTTTGCCAATAGCCTTTTATTATTTGCAGTGGGTGCTTTAGGGATTTTTCTTTGGCAACAAAATTCTATACTTGTTGGAGCTGTTGCTGTTGGGATTGGTCTTGTTTTACGGCTGAACGGTATGGCACAATGGATTATGTGGGAAATGTCAGCTTTATTTGAAAATATCGGTATTGTTGAAGATGGCATGCGTTCTATTGCACAAAAACGTTTGATTGAAGATAAGCCAAATGCAAAGACATTACTTGTTCGTCGCGGTGAAATCCGTTTTGAAAATATTGGATTTCATTATGGAAAATCGAATGGCGTTCTTGAAAATTTAAATCTCACCATAAAACCAGGACAAAAGGTAGGTATTGTAGGACGTTCGGGTGCAGGAAAATCAACAATGGTCAATTTGCTCTTGCGTTTTTATGATGTCGAAAAAGGGGCTATTTTCATTGATGGGCAAAATATTGCCGATGTTAGCCAAGAAAGTTTGCGCGCCAATATCGGTATGGTGACACAAGACACCTCACTTTTGCACCGTTCGCTTCGCGATAATATCCTTTATGGGCGTCCAGATGCAAATGAAAACGATATTTTGTACGCAGTCCGTGATGCCAAAGCAGATGACTTTATTGACGGTTTACGAGATCATAAAGGCCGTGTTGGTTATGAAGCATATGTTGGTGAAAGAGGAGCACGCCTTTCAGGTGGACAGCGTCAACGTATTGCGATTTCACGTGTTATGCTCAAAGATGCACCAATTTTGATCCTTGATGAGGCAACATCTGCGCTTGATTCGGAAGCAGAAGCTGCAATCCAAGAAAATCTTACGCGTTTGATGCAAAATAAGACTGTTTTGGCAATTGCTCATCGTTTATCAACAATTGCTCAGATGGATCGTTTGATTGTTATGGATAAAGGTAAAATCGTTGAAGATGGTACGCATCAGGAATTGCTTGAAAAAGGTGGGATCTATGCACGTCTTTGGAAAAGACAAATCAGAGGAACACTTGATTTTGGCGAAGCGGCTTAATCCGTCACACTAAACATAAAAAAGGCTGCCGAGAGGTAGCCTTTTTTCTTTTATGGTGTAGACAAAATGACGTAGAATGATAGACAATTAATTGTATTTATAATTACAAACCTCATATTGTCCGAATTTAATCATGACAAAACAAAACCGACGCGATTTTTTATTCCTTGCTACTGGAACTGCTGGTGTCATTGGCGTGGGTGCTCTCGCGTGGCCTTTTATTGATCAATTACGTCCTGATCAATCAATTCTTGCAAGTGCTTCGGTAGAGATTGATCTTACGGGGATAGAAGAAGGCATGTCTGTAACTGTTAAATGGCGTGGACAACCTGTTGTTATTCGTAATCGTACGAAAAAAGAAATGGATGAAGCGCGTAATTTTGATATTGATGGGCTAAAAGATCCATGGGCGCGCAATCCCAATCTCACACCTGAAGCCTTCGCAACGGATGAAGCGCGATCAGCTGGAAAGGGGCGTGAAAATTGGTTGATTATGATCAATCTTTGTACCCATCTTGGCTGTGTTCCAATTGGCCAATCAGGTGCTTATAATGGCTGGTTTTGTCCTTGCCATGGTTCAGCCTATGATACTGCAGGTAGGGTGCGTAATGGACCAGCCAATCAAAATCTTGCTATCCCTCCTTATAAATTTTTGTCCGATACTTTATTGCAGATCGGATAATGGATATGAAAAATCACCCTCCCTATCATCCGAAATGGCGTCTTGCACGCTGGTTTGATGAGCGTTTGCCGCTTCCACGTTTACTTTATAATGCTGTTATCATTTTTTCTGTGCCACGTAATTTAAATTATTTTTATACTTTTGGTGGTATTTTAACACTTATACTTTTATCACAGGTTTTAACAGGTATTGTGATGGCTATGCATTATGTGCCTGACATTGATTTGGCCTTTGATGCGCGCGAGCGTTTTATGCGTGATGGTCAATTTGGTTGGCTTTTTGGACCATGGCATGCTGTAGGTTCTTCTTTCTTTTTTATTGCCGCTTACATTCATTTGGCTCGGGGTCTTTATTATGGTTCGCATAAAAAACCTCGTGAATTGGTATGGATTATCGGTGTTTTGATTTATCTGGTGATGATGGCGACTGCTTTTTTGGGCTATGTTTTAGTTTGGGGGATGATGTCAACATCGGCTGCGTCTGTTCTGTCAGGTTTTTTTAAAGCTGTACCTTTTATAGGTGTGTGGCTTCAAGAAACGCTTCTTGGTGGTTTCAGTGTGGGACAGCCAACACTCAATCGATTTTTTGCCCTTCATTATCTTTTTCCCTTTGTGCTAGTTCTTTTAGTCGTTTTTCATATTTGGGCGGTGCATCATGTTGGGCAAAACAATCCCACAGGAATTGATATCCAATCAAAAAAAGAGACAGTGCGTTTTTCGCCCTTTGCAATGGTCAAAGATCTCTTTGCACTCAGTGTTTTTTTAATATTTTTTGCATGGTTTTTGTTCTTTATGCCCGATTATATGGGACATCCAGATAATTATATCGTAGGCGATACAATGACTACCTCGACTCATGTTGTGCCTGAATGGTATTTTTTGCCATTTTATGCGATGCTTCGCGCTATTACTGCAGATTTTGGACCCATCTCTTCGACCTTTGGTGGCGTGCTTGTTTTAGTAGGATCGGTTCTGGTTTTATTGTTTGTACCCTGGCTTGATCGTTCAAAAGTTAGATCAGCACGTTATCGGCCTATTTATAGAGTCTGTTTTTGGCTTTTTATTTCGGATGTTGTTTTGCTAGGCTGGTTAGGATCACGACAGATCGATGGTCAGATGGTCTTTTGGTCACAGATTGCAACAGCATATTATTTTTCTTTCTTTTTAATCATCATGCCCCTATTGGGAAAATTTGAAAAAAATAAAAAAATACCCGCTTCTGTCTGGGAGGATATACAAACAAAACACAATAATGGTCGGAAGCTATGGTAAAAAAAAGAATTTTATTATTTTTTATCTGTATCTTAAGCTTTGTACCAAGTTTAGATATTAATGCACAAAGTGAAAATGTTTCACAAAACACACATGAAGAGCATTATCCGTTACTTTTACCT
Source organism: Bartonella tamiae Th239 (assembly GCF_000278275.1). GTDB lineage: Bacteria > Pseudomonadota > Alphaproteobacteria > Rhizobiales > Rhizobiaceae > Bartonella > Bartonella tamiae. Next base: position 1,964,945 of record NZ_JH725147.1, on the reverse strand, counting down.
GAAAAACAGTCTTGGAGTTTTTCTGGTCCTTTTGGCACTTATGATAAAGCACAATTGCAGCGTGGTTTTAAAATTTATCGAGAAGTTTGCTCGGTTTGCCATTCACTAAAATATGTAGCTTTTCGTGATTTGAGCGCTCTTGGGTATAGTGCGCAAATGATTAAAACACTAGCTGCTGAATATGAGGTTTTGGATGGTCCCAATAGTGAAGGGGAAATGTTTCATAGAAAAGCATTGGAATCTGATTATTTTCCTTCACCTTATGAAAATGATGAAGCTGCAAAATTTGCTCATAATGGTGCAAATCCCGGTGATTTATCTCTTATGGCAAAGGCGCGTGCCGCACCACGCCCATTTCCGGGATTTATTGGTGACCTTTTGACCAATTACACAACTGCTGGTTCTGATTATATTGCTGCGCTTTTGCAAGGATATCAAGATGCCTCAGATCATGTGATAATTGCAGATGGAAATTGGTATAATCCTTATTTTTTAAAAGGAAAAAGCCTTGCTATGCCACCGCCATTAAGCGATGATATAGTCACTTATGATGATGGTACAGCTCAAACAGTTGACAATTATGCCAAAGATGTCTCAGCTTTTTTAATGTGGGCGGCGGATCCTCATATGGAAACACGAAAGAAAACAGGTTTTCGTGTAATTTTATTTTTAATTGTCTTTTCTGGCTTAGTATATGGTGTAAAAAGACGCATTTGGAATGAATTGGATACTGAAACTCATGCTCAATGAAACGCTTGAAAACACCTTAAGAAACGCTATTCGTACAATCGATAATTATCCGAAAACCGGTGTCAAATTTCGTGATATTTCAACGCTTCTTGGCAATGCTGGTGTTTTTCGACGCTCTATAGATGCTTTGGTTTATCCTTATGTCGGTTTAAAAGTGGATAAAATTGCTGGTATCGAAGCGCGAGGGTTTATCTTAGGTGGTGCTGTTGCCCATCAATTATCCTCGGGATTTGTTCCAATAAGAAAAAAAGGCAAATTACCTTATGATACCGTCCGTATTGCCTATAGTCTTGAATATGGTATTGATGAAATGGAAATGCATCGAGATGCTATTAAGCCTGGGGAGAAGGTGGTTCTCATTGATGATTTAATTGCCACGGGTGGAACGGCTGTTGCTGCGGCAGAATTATTAAAACAAATGGATGCGGATATTGTGGCTGCTTGTTTTATTGTTAATCTTCCCGATCTTGGTGGCGCACAAAAATTGCGTGATCTTGGTGTCGATGTTCGAACACTTATTTCTTATGATGGTCATTAATTTACTTTGTGATGATCAGAAAAATTGTTGATTTGGCATTAGTGTATCCTTTCATACAATCGTTTCATCTTCGAAGAAAATGCATAGTCATAATTGTTTATGTTCATTATATTTAGTTTTTTTTGGTAGGCTTAAACTCTTTGTATTCTTTATAAGTTTTTTTTATAATTTAGCTTGAGCCTTGTAAGCTATTAATTTTTTAATAAAAATCAAAGATAAGCCTTTTCTTATTTTTTTAACAAATAAAAAGCGATGGAACGATTCTTTTGCCTAATCATTTAATGGTGGTAACAAAAGGAGGCAAAACTTATGAAAAAAATCGCTCTTATAGCAATGATGACGACTGCATGTGCAGGGGTCGCTTTTGCTCAGGCACCAACGGCGCCTACAACCCCATCCACAGCATATTCTACAGCACAAACTGATCACGCAACAAATGATATGGCAGCGCTATATGTCACGCCAACAAAGACCGATTTTGTTGCTTCGAGCCTTATCAATACCAAAGTCTTAAATCTACAAGATGAAACAATTGGAGAGATTAAAGACGTCGTCATTCAAAAAAATGAAATCGAAGGCATTGTTATTGGTGTCGGTGGTTTTCTTGGTGTCGGTGAACGCTATGTTGTGGTTGATCCGTCAACGATCCGCATGACCAATGACAACGGTTCTTGGAAAGTAATCACGAATGCAACGAAAGCAAGTTTAGAAAGCGCACCTGAATTTAAGTATGAAGGACGCTGGGATTTATAAACCTATTTATGTAGTTCAACAGTTAATATAAATTTTACCTGTTAATCTAATATCTCTATCTTTAAAAGGTACAATCTCTTTAAAAAGGGTTTCATTAGATTGAGCTCTACTTTAAAGTAGTTGTACCTTTTAAAACAAATAACACATATTATCAAAAAGATATGATTGAATTCATCTATGATTGGGTTATGTATTATGTTTAAACAACATTACATCGCCATCTTGTACCACATATTCTTTACCTTCATCACGTGCTTTTCCAGCTTCTTTGGCAGCCACTTCGCCGCCAAGTGTGAGATAATCCTCGTATCCAATAGTTTGTGCGCGAATAAAGCCTCTTTCAAAATCTGAATGAATGACACCAGCAGCTTGTGGTGCTTTTGTGCCTCTTTTTATTGTCCATGCGCGTGTTTCTTTTGGTCCGCAAGTAAAATAAGTGATCAGATCTAAAAGATGATAACCTGCGCGTATCAGTCGATCAAGACCAGGTTCGTGTAATCCCATAGTTTCTAGATATTCGGCGGCTTCTTCATCTTGTAATTGCGATAATTCCGCCTCAATAGCGGCTGATATGATGACAATCTCGGCACCTTGTTCTTTGGCCATAAGAGCGACATCTTTTGTAAATGTATTGCCCTCAACCGTATCGCTTTCTGAGACATTGCAAACATATAAAACAGGCTTTGACGTGAGAAGGTTGAGACTATCAAGAATAAGACGATCATCTTGAGAAATGTCTTTTAATAACATGCGCACAGGTTTGCCGTCCTGAAGAAGTTTTAAACATACCTCCATCATAGGAAGAATACTTTGGGCTTCTTTGTCTTTACCTATAGCGCGTTTGCGTAATTGAGCAATGCGACGTTCTAAACTTTCCAAATCCGAAATCATCAGTTCTGTTTCAACCGTAGCCGCATCTGATACAGGATTAATATTTCCTTCAACATGTGTGATGTCATCATCTACAAAACAACGTAGTACATGCGCTATTGCATCAACTTCGCGAATATTGGCAAGAAATTGATTGCCGAGTCCTTCCCCTTTAGAGGCGCCGCGTACAAGACCAGCAATATCGACAAAGCTAATACGCGTTGGTATGATTTCTTTAGAACCTGCAATAGCGGCAATTTTTTTCATTCTTTGATCAGGAACGGCAACTTCGCCCGTATTGGGCTCTATAGTACAAAACGGATAATTAGCCGCCTGTGCTGCTGCGGTTTTTGTTAAAGCGTTAAAAAGAGTTGATTTACCAACATTTGGTAAGCCAACAATACCACATTTAAATCCCATAAATTTTCTCGCTATTCTTGTTTGTCGATGCAGAAACGTTAAATAAGTCCTATATCATGTTTTTTCAAACACGCCAGTATGGGCTTTTATGTGATGCTAAAAAGATACAATTGATAAAGTTTTAATCATTTATGATTTATATGCATAAAATCGCCCTAATTGGAATTAACTGAGTGCTAAGTTTTTTATACTAATAGTGATCTTGAGAAAAAAATAATTGGAGAAGTTATGGGACACTTGTCTCGCCGTTCATTTTTAATTGCAGCACCACTCGTGCTTGCTGGTTGTGCAACAAATAGACCTAAGCAAACAGTGAGACAGCAGCCACAAAGCTGGCCTGTTCCTGCTGAAATTCGTGCGCTTTATGGACCAATTACTGATGAACCATATCCACTGCCAGCAGTTGATATGAGTAAAATCAATCCACAATTTTGGCGCCAGGAAGTCACTTACAATTCACCTTATACGCCAGGAACACTTGTTGTCGATACACAAGCGCGTTTTCTTTATCTCGTTGGTGTTAACGCTCGTGCTTTGCGTTATGGTATTGGAGTTGGTAAACAAGGCTTAGAGCTGGAAGGTGAAGCGGTCGTACAATATAAACGTCAATGGCCGCGTTGGACACCAACACAATCAATGATGGAGCGTGAGCCTGAACGTTATGGTCATTTGGGTCAAGGAATGGAACCAGGTCCTGATAACCCGCTTGGTGCGCGTGCGCTTTATCTTTTCCGAAATGGTAAAGATACACTCTTTCGTATTCATGGTTCACATGAAGCTTGGTCTATCGGTAAAGCCGTATCCAGTGGTTGCATCCGTTTGCTGAATCAGGATATTATCGATCTTTATGGTCGAGTGCCTAATGCAAGTCGTGTTGTTGTTTTACAGCATGGTAGCCCAAATATGGTTTAATTTTCCATTTTAAGAAACCGAGGCAGGGTATCTTGATCCTGCCTTTTTTATTAGGTGTCGTTAAATGTATGAGTGTTTTCTTAGTTTTTTAAATTATTTTTCTCAAATCATATCACAATTTTGGTGCCTTAGACTGAATTGCGTATCTAAATTGGCCTTTCAACAGCTATTTTTCAAATCATATGTAATGGACAAATTCATAAGATAAAAATTATCAAAAGTAATTAATACTCATTTAATGTCAAAATCATTTCATCCAAAGTAGAAATAAGACATGTGATAAAAAACATCAATAATGATACCTTTTGACCAATGAAATCACTTAAAGTCAATTAACTAAGTTAGAATTAATAATAAAAACACTTAATTGAAAATTTGATTTGTCAGGATAAGCGATCGTAACGAAAATCTTTTTCATAAAGTAATGGAAATTTATTAGATTTTTTTTCACTTGATTAGCCATATGTATATTATTTATAAAAAATACAGTATAATAATCAGGGTTCGATTTTTGTAAATATGTCTGTTCGTCATATTATAGAGTGCTCAGCATACTTTTTGTGATAAAATTATTAAACGTAATTATTTATTTATAGTGACTGATCGTGATTTTTATATAAATAATATATCATATTCATTACGATAGTATTCCTGATGTTTTAGAAAAATATTTATTACATTTTTATACTATAATCAATGATTGAATACTATGTGTCACTTGAACGCATTATTTTATTCTTAATATAAAGATCTACTTTTTTACAGAAAGAAATTATTTATGGATATATTAAAATGGTCTGAGGAAACTAGCATTCTTATAAAAGGAAATCAGTTTTTTGACGGGCATAGTTTAAAATGGAAAGAATTATCAGAAGTAATATCTGGAAAGTTAACCAATGTTAACCCTTTACAAGCGCTCAAAAAACTTGCCGAAGGTAATAGTTTGCGTCGTGTTCCAATAGCAATTATTGGCCCTAGGGACGCCACAAAACTGCAATATAAATTGGCTGAAGACCTTGGGCGTGCTTATGCTTTATACGGACTACAACTTATATGCGGAGGAAAAAACGGCGTCATGGAAGCTGCATGTAAAGGGCATTTGGAGGCGGGTGGAACGCCCATTGGGCTTTTGCCGGATGGAGATTTTGAATGTGCAAATCCGTATGTTTCTATTCCTATTGCCACAGGCATAGGTCCTGCTCGCAATGCCTTGATTGCAAGGGCTGCTTTAGTACTAGTTGCCGTTGGCGGGGGTGTTGGAACGATTTCAGAAATGGCATTGGGTTTACAGTTTGAAAGGAAAATTTTAGCAATGAAGGATGCACCTCAACTCAATGGAGTTATCTATGTTGAAACAGTTGAGGAAGCGATCTTGCACATTGCAAATAAAATATTCGATCTGTCTGGATTTTAGATTTTTGTAATATAATTGTCATTTTTCTAGAGCATGTAGAGCCTGTTTTCGACTGAGAACAAACGCTCAAAATCGTTTTTATTTACGAAGCACTAATATTTATAAGAAATGGCAATCTGTTGAATTACGTCGCCGTCATATATGGTATTTTCCTTATTGCGCCTGTTGGGCTTTTGCTCATTGGTTCTTTTGGTCAAGTTTGGACTAACTCTATTCTTCCCAATGGATTTACATTACATTGGTATAAGGAGATATTAAACGATCCGTCATTTCGTCGAGCTTTTATAACAAGTCTAAAGATTGTCTCTGCTACCTGTATTTTGAATATTTTTATAGGTGTTCCTTTTGCTTATGCTATTCATAGTGGAGCAAAAGGGGGGATAAAATTTTTCGTGCGATTAGTAACATTGTTGCCTATAGCGGTGCCTGAATTGGTTTTGGCATTTGGTTTCATTCTTGTCTTTTCTTCTGATGGTTTACCATGGTTGGGGAGCTTTTGGCTTTTGGTTGCTGGTCATCTTATTCTAACTTTACCTTATACGGTGTCTGCACTTTTAGCCGATATGGATCAACTTCATTTGGATGTTTATGAATTGGCTGCTGCATCTTTGGGGGCAAGGTTTTTCCATCGATTATGGTTTATAACTATACCCTTGCTTGGACCTAGTTTGCTTTCAACAAGTTTAACGGTTGCAGCTTTATCTATTGGAGAGTTTCAACTTTCGAATCTCATTGCAGGTTTTATGTCACGAACCTATCCTGTTGTACTTTTGCAAGCATTTTACGGCGCTACGGGCTTTGCTTGTGCTGCCACAGTTATTTTACTTCTTTTGGCTGCTATTGCGTCAGCTTTAAGCAATCTGGTTAACCGCTTTTCACGTGTTTCATCTGTTTGAAGGTATTAAGGATGCTTCGCCTTAAAAATATTACATATAATTATCCGGGAACTGCTACAGGTGTAAGTGATATTTCTTTGCATATTAAGCGTGGGGAATTGGTTAGTATTATTGGTGCATCAGGATCTGGAAAATCGACCATTTTACGTCTTATTGTTGGTTTTATAAAAGCTAATGCTGGGCTTGTTTGCATAGATGGTAAAGACGTTACCGCACTTCCATCTGAAAAACGCGAATTGGGTGTTGTTTTTCAATCTTATTCTTTATTTCCTCATATGCGCTTATGGGAAAATGTGGCTTATCCTCTTAAAGTTCGAGGAAAGGAAAGAGAAGAAAGACGTGTGCGGGCAATGGAGATGCTTGAGCGTGTGGGAATGGGGCATAGGTGTGATGCATATCCATCTGCTCTTTCTGGTGGGCAACAACAGCGTGTAGCCTTAGCACGTGCTTTGATTTTTAATCCAGTTGGATTATTGTTAGATGAACCACTTTCTGCACTTGATTCGAGCTTGCGCCAAGAAATGCGCGATGAAATCCTCAAGGTGCAGCGCTCACAAAATATTGCAACTTTATTAGTTACGCACGATCAGGAAGAAGCCTTTTCGATTTCAGATAAAGTAGCCGTTATGAGTGGTGGTCACATTTTACAAATTGCGACACCGAAAGAATTATATGAATCTCCTTGTAATGCGAAAGTTGCTGCTTTTGTTGGTCAATCAAATTTATGGTATGCCACTGTGCACGCGCATAATGTTGTTCAAACGGGTTTTGGGATTCTAAGCTGTAAAACAGGCTCTTTTAATCTAGGTAGTCGAGTCATGGTACTTGTACGTCCTGAACGTATTTTACCCATTAAAGTACCAGATAGAGTGAATTCTTTTTCAGGAAACATTCTGGCCGATCGATATTTAGGCTCCCTTCGCAGATTAGATATTCAGATGGCAAACGAGGTCGTGAAGATCGAAACGCATCTTCATGAAAACATCAATCATTTCATCATACCACCAGAAGCAGTTTGTCTATTACCAATCGATAAAAATGACGGAGAAAAATAGCATGTTAAGACGGCACTTTTTAATGACGATCATAGGGACAGCCTTTATATCTTTAAGCGGTTTTACTTTTGCTCAAAATTTACCTGGGCCAGAGCTATATGAGGGTGAAGAGATACTTTATAAAAAGGCTTTAGACTATGGTATGGTTGTATCATTTGATACAGGTCCAACATGGGCTAACTGGGCGGGTCAATTTAAAGCCTTCCAAGAACGATATCAGGGTATTGAAATCGTTTATAATGATATTGGCTCTGCTGCTACAGTAGTTGCTTTAGATAAAGCGCGTAATCGTCCACAAGCTGATACTGCCTATTATTTTGCAAGCTCTGCACTTGATGCATCAAAAGCTGGCATTGTTCAGTCTTTTCAGCCTGTCAATTATGATAAACTGCCGTCACAATTGCGAGGACAAAACGAGGATTGGTTTAGTGTTCATACGTTGTCTGTTGCATTTTTGGTCAATAAAAAGCTCGTCAAAAATATACCAGAAGGTTGGGGTGATTTACTGAAAGAGGAATATAAAAACTCGATTGTTTATTTAGATCCGCGGTCAACAGGGCAAGGGCAGGTTGTTGCTTTTGCAGCAAATTTTGGTGCTGGTGGCACAATGGATGATATAAATCCTGGTATTAAATATTTAGGGGAACTTTCAAAACGCGGCAATATTTTACGTACTGTTGGCACAACACCTTATGCTCAATTTCTCAAAGGTGAAATTCCTATTTGGATTGGATATGAAAATGACGGTTTGAGAGCAAAATATACTGATGGTATGGGTGATGATATTGCCGTTGTCATTCCAAAAGAAGCCTCCGCTGCTGCACCTTATGCCATGTCTTTAGTAAAAAATAGTCCTAACCCAGAAGCAGGACAATTATGGTTGAATTTTGTTATGAGTGATATGGGACAGAAAATCTTTGCTGAAGGATATGTTCGTCCATCAGTGCCAGGTATAAAATTACCTGAAAATGTTGCACATAAAATGCCTTCCGTACCTCAAGTTCAGCCATTGGATATTATTAAAGCCACAGAAAAAAAAGCTGAAATCGATAAAGGTTGGGCAGAAGCTGTTCTGGGTCAATAAATATTGATAGGATAGGTTCAAGACCTGTCCTATTTGTCTAATGTTTGTTACATAATTAGCAAAAAAGGTTGTTCGTTCTGTGCGTACATCAAAAATAATTTTAATTGGTTTTACCCTGCCAGCCATCATCGCCTTTATTCTTTTTTTTCTTATTCCTGTGACAACCGTTTTGTGGTCTGCTTTTGAAGGAGGTAGCCGTGCGTTTTCTCAATTATGGGCAGATCGTATCTTTTGGAATGGGCTTTACGGTACGATTATTCTTGCTTTCTCAGCATCTTTGATGTCGGTTTGTCTTGGTGTTTGCATAGCAATGGTTCTGTCACGGCTGAAACCCTACCAAAGATCAATGGCACTTATGGCAATCTCTTTGCCCCTTACATTTTCAGGTTTAATCGTTGCCTATGGTTTTATCCTTCTTCTTGGTCGATCTGGTTTTATTGTCATGATGTTAGAAAAAATCGGATTTGATCCTGCAATAACAGGTGGTTTTATTTACTCGCCTTACGGGTTAGCACTTGCGTATTCTTATTATTTAACGCCACGAGTTATCCTTATCATGCTTCCGTCTTTTATTAATTTTGATCAAAATCAATTTCTAGCCGCCAGATCACTTGGAGCACGTTTTTCGCGAGCGTTTCTTGATATTGTTTTTCCACAAATAATGCCTAGTGTCGTGGCTTCATTTTGTTTGACAGCTTCCGTTGCAACAGGCGCATACGGAACAGCACTTGCTTTGGCTGGGACACAGGTGAATATACTGCCATTACTGCTTTATTCAAAAATATCAGAAACTGGAACAGATATGCCGGGAGCGGGTGCAGTTTCGCTCGTCCTTGTTGCCATTTGCACTCTAATAATCGCCTTTGGTGAAATGGTTCGTGCATATATTGTGAGAAGAAAAACTTAATTAAGTATCATCTTTAGAAAAAAGCTTTTTAAGCATATCAGCCATTGGTCCTGCAACAGGCTTGCTCAGTTTTTTTGTTTGACGAGCCTGATGAATATGACTTTTTTCTTTTAGATCCGATGCTTTTTGAATCGCATAACTATTTTTATTTAGTTTTGTTGTATTATCATTTATCGAACGCGATACAATATTCATAAAACTATTATCATCCTTTTGGACAAGCATGGAAATATGCGTCGCAATTGCGTTTAAAACGGGATCACGCCATTGATTGTCTGCTTGTGAAAAATCACCCAATACATATGGTGTAACTTTATCTTTTGAGCCGGGATGACCTATGCCCAAACGCACGCGTTTATAATTTAGTCCACAATGTGCATCAATGGATTTGATCCCATTATGACCGCCACTTCCTCCACCAACTTTAATGCGCATTTTACCTGGGATTAAATCAAGCTCATCGTAAAATACAATAATATTTTCAGGCTGTAATTTGTAAAAGCGCATAGCCTCACCGACCGCCTGTCCAGACAAATTCATAAAAGTTTGCGGTTTTAAAAGAAAAATCTTTTCATTTTCAATGAACCCAGTGGACACCTCAGCGTGAAATTTTTTTGTCCATGGCGAAAAGGACGATTTTTGTTGAATGCTATCGACCGCCATAAAACCTATATTATGTCGATTGTTTTGGTATTGAGAACCAGGATTTCCAAGTCCAACGATGAGCAGCATACACTTTGAGCCTTTTTAAAAAAGAAAGGCGGGACAAAGCCCGCCAAATCGTTATTATTCGGACTTTTCACCGTCTTCAGATTCTGTTTCACCTTCACCATCGTTGTCTTCAGCACCCATGGTTGCTGGTGGGGCGATCGTGGCGATTGTAAAGTCACGATCTTGAATGACAGGTTCAACGCCGTTAGGTAGTTTAACTGCTGAAATATGAATGGAATCACCTACTTCATAACCTGTCAAATCAATTTCGATCGAATCTGGAATTGAATTTGCAGGAGCAGTCACTTCGACTTCATGGCGTACAATATTCAAAACACCACCAAGCTTAATACCGGGAGCTGCTTCTTCGTTTAAGAAGCGTACTGGAATTTCTACAGTCACAACGGATTTTGCAGATACGCGTAAAAAATCCACATGCATAGGAAAATCTCGCACAGGATCAAGTTGATAATCTTTTGGCAACACTTGAATTTTTTGGTTGTTAATTTCGATTGTAGCAACCGTTGTGCGAAAACCACCGCCATGAATTTTATAAAAAACTTCCTTATAAGGAACGGCGATTGCTATTGGGGCTTGCTTGTCACCATAAATGACAGCTGGAATAAGACCGTTGCGGCGAAGTTCACGGGAGGACCCCTTACCAACCCGTTCGCGTGCTTCGGCCTTGAGTGTATAACCTTTACTCATGGCTTTAGTCCTTTTTAAAATTGGAGATTCATCACAAAAATTGTGTATGAATATGGACTTTCATCATCATGTCTATGAATATCCATTCCGTGTTGCCTCCAAGGGTGTCTACACGGATGCGTTTCTATACGTTAAATGATCATTATATGCAAGAGTTGTGGGAAAAACGATGTTATTTCCCTCTCCTGCTTCATAAATGCTAAAAGAATGTCAAGCACAGAATCGATTAGAGTTGTTTAAGCTTTTATTCTTATGAATTTATAGTCTTTCACAGTCATATAAGTGTGACGTCAATGATTATGAGATCTGTCGTTGATATAATTTTATGTGCCTAATGCACATGATTATTAAATGTGCATTAGGCACAAGTAAGAATATGGGCAAGATATGAAAGTAGAGGTTGATCTAGGAACGGTTCTTGAACGGACAAAACTCAGTGCCTCAACGCCTGCTATGGTGGATCTTGAGGAGCTTTTGGCAACGCGTTTATTGGTTCAAGGTAATTCTGGTTCAGGTAAATCCCATTTGTTGCGCCGATTGCTTGAGCAAAGTGCACAATGGGTACAACAATGTGTCATTGACCCTGAAGGTGATTTTGTCACATTGGCGGATAAATTCGATCATGTCGTGGTTGAAGCAAGACGCAGTGAACAAGAATTAACACGCATTGCGAATCGTATAAGACATCATCGCGTTTCAGTCATACTTAATTTGGAAGGATTAGATACTGAACAACAAATGCGTGCTGCGGCCGCTTTTTTAGGCGGGCTGTTTGATGCTGAGCGTGATCATTGGTATCCCATGTTGGTTGTTGTTGATGAAGCACAATTATTTGCACCCGCAGCCGCAGGGGAAGTGGCTGATGAAGCGAGAAAAGTTTCACTTGGTGCTATGACCAATCTTATGTGTCGTGGGCGTAAACGTGGTTTGGCTGGAGTGATAGCCACGCAAAGATTGGCAAAATTAGCAAAAAACGTTGCAGCAGAAGCATCCAACTTTTTAATGGGGCGCACATTTCTTGATATTGATATGGCTCGTGCTGCCGATCTTTTAGGTATGGATCGTCGGCAAGCTGAAATGTTTCGAGATCTGGAACGGGGCAATTTTGTTGCATTGGGGCCTGCTTTGTCCCGTCGACCTTTGCCTCTTATTATTGGAAGTGTTGAAACACAAGCACGCTCAACAAGTCCTAAGCTTATGCCATTGCCTTCGGTACCAATTGATGCACAAGATCTTATTTTTACGCCTTCATCTGATGAAATTGCACTTCCGCTTCGTCGTATGGCTTCGCCTCCATCAAAATCGACCAATGAAATTTTGGAAGATGTTGTGCGTCAGAAAGACGATCTTACGATAGAAGATAACACGCTTTTCCCTGAAATTACTGAGGCAGAACGTGATGCAAAACTTAATGAGATTATGCGCGATATTGTTAATGATCCAGAAGCGTCGTATCGTTCAGTGGCTGTGCTTTATCAAGATTTTTTGGTACGGTGTCGTATTCATCGTGTTTCAGGAGCGCCTCTTGATTTGGCACAATTTCGACGTAAACTTGCTGTTGCCCAAGCTTCAATTGATGAAACATCGGCCTCAAGCGATAGCTGGAAAATGGCATTAAAATTGTCAGAAAGTTTAACAGATGATATTCAAGGTGTGTTTTTAAGTGTCGCACAAGCAGCCGTTACTCACAAACAATGTCCATCAGATGCTATGCTTGCAAGACTTTATGGCACACATTCACTCAGTCGTGCACGTCGGCTTTTAACGTATTTTGAAGAACGTGGTCTTTTGGTGATGCGTACAGATTTTGATGGCAAACGCATCGCTGTTTTTCCAGAACTAGGCATTGAAACTTTGCCGGGCAATCCTGACGAGCCTGATATCTTAACAAATAATTATGATGCAGCAGAATAATGCATTTTGTGTGATCAACTAAATTTTCTTCATTAATTTTGAAAATTGAGTGTAAAGAAACCGTTTTTTAAAAGCGCTAATGTTACATAAAACGTCTTTATAATAAGGGAGGTATGTGTGATAATATTTTCAACGTGGTCCTATGAAATGAACAATCAACTTCTATGTTAAAGTGATTAAACGTAAAACTATAATCACATACATTGGATTAAGTTTTATATATTTAATTTTTTAAACTTTAAAATTTAATGACAGTCTTCATTTTAAGAAATGAAATGCATTTATCATCAACTTAAATTTTTAAAATATCGCAACAAAAAAGTAATGATGCGATATCTTAACGAGTTGTCGTAAAATATTCAATCAAACAAACTTGAAACTGACTGTTCAGCGGCTGTTCTTGAAATCGCTTCTCCAATAAGATCAGCGATGGACAAAATTCGAATGTTTGGTGCTTGTTCACAAGCAGAAGTTGGCATAATTGAATCAGTAATGACCAACTCTTTTAACTTTGATCCAGCAACACGTGCCACAGCATCACCTGAAAGAACGCCATGTGTTATATATGCTGTGACACTTTTTGCTCCTTTATTTAAAAGAGCTTCAGCAGCATTACATAATGTGCCACCTGAATCGACGATATCATCCAACAAAATACAATCTTTACCGCTTACATCTCCGATAACATTCATCACTTCAGATTCACCTGGGCGTTCACGACGTTTATCAACTATGGCAAGCAAACTATCAAGGCGTTTTGCAAGTGAACGGGCACGCACAACACCGCCAACATCTGGGGAAACAACCATAACATTTTCAAGCGAATAATGTGCCTTAATATCCCGTGCTATGACTGGAACAGCGTATAAATTATCAGTCGGTATATCAAAAAAACCTTGAATTTGACCTGCATGTAAATCAAGCGTTAAAACGCGATTGGCTCCTGCTGTTGTAACGAGATTAGAAACAAGCTTTGCCGATATGGGGGTACGTGGTCCAGGCTTTCTGTCTTGACGTGCGTAACCAAAATAAGGAATCACTGCAGTGATACGTCGGGCTGAAGAACGGCGCAAAGCATCAATCATGATGAGCAGTTCCATAAGGTGGTCATTAGCAGGATAAGATGTTGACTGAAGCAAAAAAACATCCTTTCCGCGTACATTTTCATGCAATTCAACGAAGACTTCTTGATCGTTAAAACGTCGGACCGTTGCTTTACCTAATGGAATATTAAGATATTTTGCAACATCTTTGGCAAGGCGTGGGTTTGAATTGCCGCAGAAAAGTTTCATGGCTGGTCCTCAAATTATGGAGTAAAGGAGTATCTTTTGCGTTTTGAACTTTTTAAGAGAAGATTGCAAGAGAGTCATCAAGATTATTTTAATTTTTCTCTTTCTACGTTTAATCGAATAGGAAACATATTTTATTAATGTAACGGTTTAATCAAAAATATTTTTAAAAAAAACTCAAAAATGAGTCATCTTTGTCCCTTGGCTTGTTGATTTCATTATTCCATGATCATATCTTTAATCGCTTATCGTGAAGGGGCTTTATAATTTTAAAATAAATCTTTGCGGTTTTATGGCGTTTTTAATTATAAAATAGGACTTTATTTAAAATAATTTTCTTAACTTTTATATAGAACTATGATTTGTAATGAAACTTCTTTTAAGAAATATTTTAAGAAGGACAAGTCATGCAAATAATCGTGCAAACATTGACACGCTTTTTTCCCTTATGGGTTATTTTATTTGCAGGTTTTGCTTTTTTTCAATCTGAAATCGTTTTGTCGTTTCATTTAGGATCTTATGTGTCTTGGCTCCTCGGTCTTATCATGCTTGGAATGGGTCTAACCATGTCGCCGAAAGATTTTAAAATGGTTTTGACACGTCCTGCAATAATTGGTTTTGGCGTTCTTATGCGCTGTTTACTTATGCCTTTCATTGCCTTTGGTCTCGCACATCTTTTAAAATTACCTGATGCCTTGGCCGTTGGGCTTATCCTTGTTGGATGTTGCCCAAGTGGCACGGCCTCAAATGTGATGACATTCATTGCACGCGGCGATATAGCTCTTTCTGTCACATTAACAAGTGTGATCACGCTTTTATCACCAATTTTAACACCAATAAGTTTTTACGTTTTGGCAGGTTCATATATTCACGTGGATGTTTGGATCATGATGTTCAATATTTTAACCGTTGTTATTTTACCTGTTGCTATTGGTGTTTTCTTGCATAGTGTTATGAGAAAATTTGTTGCTTATATTCAGTCTATTGTCCCTCTCATTTCAATTGTCGCCATTATTCTTATCATTATGGCTGTTGTTGCGGCTAATGCAAATAATCTCGCGAATATGGCGATTATTGCTTTTGTTTCTGTTGTTTTGCATAATGGCATTGGTTTAGCATCGGGATATGGATTAAGCCGATTATTTGGGCTGTCTCAAAAACATAGCCGTGCGGTGAGTTTTGAAATTGGTATGGAAAACTCAGGGCTTGCGATTGTTTTGGTTTCTGCTGTCACTCTTAATCCTATTGCTGCTATACCTGCTGCTATATTTAGTGTTTGGCATAATTTAAGTGGATCATTATTGGCAGGATATTGGGCAAATCGACCAATAAAAGATTAGTTTTCTATTTTTGATAATAATCTTTCTCTGTCATTTTAGTAAAAAAATTTATAAGCTCAAAATATGATGTCTATAATGCTTGATAGGCAAAATCTTAGTTGTATAGTGATAAGCACTATAAACAGGACGTCTTCTATGAAGATTTATTATTCTTTCATTGTTTTAAGCCAATTTTGCAACTTTATAAGAATGTCTTTAGACATGTTCTCATAAAACTTTTTATCAAGTTGATCTTTATTTTTTTCCTTCGTTGTAATGATTCCGTTGATACGATGCAAACGCTGTCCTTTTTGATCAATAACATCAAAAACATAATAGAATGAAAGATGAGTGTCTTCCATTTCGTTTGAAACATAACCACGTAACAAAATATTAGCAGGATATTGTGTGACAATAAGATGATAAGTGGGTGCCAAATTCTCGATTGTTTTATAAAACGTATCTTTATGAAGCGCCGATAAACCCTCAATTGTATTTAAAGAAAATCTATTTTCTATGGCGGGTAATGAACCGTCATGAACCGGAGTATCTTTTATTTTGTTTGCACAAGCGCTGAGCAACAAAGTAAGAATGATACAATAAAAAATAAAAATTTTACGCATCGTCTTTACGGTCGAATTATTAAATCAAGTGAATGACGTGAAAGGCTTTCATTGCCATTAGGTGTAATAAGATAGCTCCGCGCAAGTGTCATTGCAGTTTGGCTGTCTGAATCAAAAACCATCACATGCGCAAAAACTGTCATACTTGACTCGATCAACGTGGTATTGCCTGCGTGAAATTGTTGCATTTCCATCCATGATGGAGCAAATCGCGCACCGATTGAATAACCGCATGCATTAAAACGGTGGCGTGTTAGATCATGATTTTCTAATACACGCGTATTGGCATCAAAAACATCTGAAAATGTTGCACCAGGAATGAGTGTTGTTTCCATCGCTTCCATCGCTTCATAGCAGGCAGTATAAAGCTCTTCATGACGCGAGGTAGACTTTCCGATACAAATTGTCCGCATCATAGGAGCGTGATAATGGCGATAAGCACCAGACCATTCCAAAGTCAGTTGATCTTGATCATTTAATATATTTCGGCCTGATTTATATCGGCATAATAGAGCATCTTTACCAGAGCCTATGACATATTCATTGGCAGGAAAATCTCCATCACCTGCAAGATTGGTTTTCATCATTTGAGCAAGAATATCTGCTTCATTTGCGCCTGCATGAATGCAATCTAAAGCCTCATCTAACGCTTGATCACTTAATTCTGCAGCTTTTCGAATATAGGTAATTTCATCAGCACTTTTAATTAGGCGCAAAGTGTCAACAAGACCAGAAATATCACTAATCTTACCAAAACTTGTCAATTGCTCATCCACCAATCGACCATTGGCAGCAGTAAGACCGTGCGTTTGATATTCTACACCAATTTTACAGCCGAGCAATTCCATGTCATTAAGAAGATTGCGTAAATCAAGTGCGGGGTTTACCTGTTCTCTATCACGCCAAAGAACAATCTCTTGAATATTAGATGTTGCTTGTGCTTGTCTTAAATCAGGAAGCCTTGTCAAGAGAACAGTTTTTCCATCGCTCGTGACAATGAGAGATTGAAAAAAACAAAACCCAAATGTGTCATAACCTGTTAGCCAATACATACTTTCTTGTGCAAATAATATGACAGCATCCAATTTTTCTTCTTGCATTTTTGCCAATAATTTGGCGCGACGACTTTGATATTCTTCTTGAGAAAAAAAAAGGCTCATAAATAATTCTCCAACATAATGACGGACATTTGCCTACCATAATCACTTTCATTGCGATGGGTTTTGCGTCGATAAGAATAAAACCGTGTTTCATCTTCATAGGTACACATTTCAACACATTCTGCTTGTACGCCTGCTTCTTTTAGACGCTCTAAGATAAATGCCCATAAATTAAACAGATAGTGCGTTGGAGATGAAGTGCCAACAAAAAATTTTGTATTTGTTGTTCTTTCCTCTAGAAAGTTTTGACGAAATTCTTCGTTGATTTCATAATTTTTAGGTCCAATACATGGTCCTAATATTGCAATTATATTGGCGCGTTTTGAGCCAAGTTTTTCCATGTTTTGAATGGTATTTTCTATAATACCATTTAAGGCTCCGCGCCAACCAGCATGAGCACAGGCAATAATTTTTTTATTGGGATCGGCAAAAAGTATGGGCCCACAATCAGCTGTTAAAATGCCAATGGCAATACCTTTTTCTAAAGTTATGAGACCATCGCCTTCTAATTGTTTTGCAATATTTGAGCTATCGATAATATGTACTTTATTTGAATGAATTTGATAGGGTGTTACAAGATTTTGTGGTTTAAGATGAAAAAAATTAGTAATGCGTTCGCGATTTTTAAGGATATTATCGCGATTGTCGTTTGATCCTAATCCAACATTTAAGCTGTTAAAAATTCCATCGGAAACCCCCCCTTGGCGAGTGAAAAAACCATGATGAACACCGAAGCGTTGCAAATTTAAAAGTTGAGAAGCAAAAATTGGGCGAAGAGGCGTTGCCATAAAAATTCCGACATTGAGTGATCGTACTCTTATGGTGCGTGAGACAAAAGCACTTGTCAATCATGATCATGATGATCAGCTAAAAAGATAGGATTGAGTTGTGTCTTTTTATCACTCAAACTTAATACTTTAAACAGCGTTCCCATTTGATCTGTGGCTGCGAGCCTTTCAACTTGGGCTTTGATTTTTTCTTGCATGTGGATATCTTTATTTGCGCCAAGATGGCCTGCACGTTCCAAGAGCCCCATACGGAGTAAAAAATCCCCTTGAGTTAAAAGTGCTGCTTCGCAGTTGTTTTGTTTTGCTATGGCAAGAAGTGAAGAAAAATCAACATGACTGGTTAAATCATCTTGTCCAGGTGCTTGAAAAATATCACGATAGCTATGTTTAGAAATGGCTTGTAATGTATCGCCATGAGGAAAATGATCACTGCCATAATCAATAAAAAGCGCACAGCCATGTGTGTCATATAGACGTTTTGCTACCATTTCACAAATGTGATTGCGTTGTGGGGATAGTTCAAGAATGGCGCCATTGTGAAGTTTGGAATAAGCGTTTGGCAATGAGCTGGAATCTAGTTCATTTGTTCCTACTATAAAAGAAAAATTGTTTTGAGTATCCATATGAATAAGACGTTCTCTCCATTTTCCATCTTGTTTGATAAATTGATGTATAGGTAGGGCATCAAGCAATTCATTGGCATAAAAAATTAAAGGACCATGCGCAATGTGATCAAATGTTTCAACCCAATTTATCCGATCGGCATTGTTCTCAAGAGTTATTTTTTGTATGTGTTGAAGTCGAAGGCTGGTTTCAATCATAAAAATTTCAGCAGCACGCATAAACTCAGGAGAAAGTTGATGGAGTGTGCGCAAAACATCTTTCATCAATGTTCCGCGTCCAGGCCCCATTTCACACAAAATAATTTTTTCTGGTTTGCCGAGCATTTTCCAACTGGTTAAAACCCACACGCCAATTAATTCACCAAACATCTGACTGATTTCAGGGGCAGTGATAAAATCTCCTTCTCGTCCAAAAGGATTTTGTGTGTGATAATATCCCCCTTGAGTATCTGCAAGTGCTAAAGCCATATAATCACTGACAGTTATGGCTCCTTTTTCTTGGATAAGCGCTTTTATTTTTTGTTTAAGCTCTGACATGATCCACTCGGTTGTTTCCAACATGAATTATGATGATTGATATTTTATCGCACGATACATTGCGTAAATTCCAAATAAAACCATGGGCAGTGAAAGCGCCATACCGTAAGTGAAACCAGTGTTATGCATAAGTGTGCTGAACCATTGTGGATCTTCTCCCGGCACGCGAAAAATTTCGGAAATCATACGTGCAACACCATATCCAAAAATAAAGAGGCCAGAAACAATTCCAGGTTTGCGTAATGCTTTGAAAACAAAAATGGCAAGGGCTAAAAGAATAAATAAGACCAAGCCTTCCATAAAGGCTTCGTAGAGTTGACTGGGGTGTCGTGGAAGATATTTTGGATCATTTGGGAAACAAACCGCCCATGATACATGTGTAACATTACCCCAAAGTTCTTGATTGATAAAATTACAAATACGTACAATACCAAGCCCAACAGGTACACCTGCGGCAATCGTATCAAATGTTGTCCAAATACCAATATGATTTTTGCGAGCAAAGAGAATCATAGCAATGATCGTGCCAATGAGACCACCGTGAAAAGCCATACCACCATCCCAAACAGCAATAATTTCGGCTGGTTGCGTGAAATAATAATATGGATCCCAGAATAAAACTTGTCCTAAACGTCCACCAACGACGACGCCAATGGCAGCCCATATAACAAAATCACCTAATTTTTCTGGTGTCATGGGCGGGCAATCATTGTGCCATAATGTCTTTTTTTTCAAAAGTTGGGTGCCATACCACCAAGCAAATAAAATGCCTATGACATATCCTAAACCATACCAATGAAGACCAATAGGACCTAATTGAACAATGACGGGATTAAGATAAGCGGGAAAGGCAATAGCAGGACAAAACGGCAATTCATTCATAGTCATTCCAATGTTTCTTTTTTTATGAACTTGACGGAGGATAGTGTCAGCGTCAAGGGAAACTCTATAATTGAGATTTTAAAATAATAAATGATACCATACTGATTTTTCAAATCATCTTTTTATTTTATTGAGAATTCTTAAAAATTTAACACTATGGCTTGATGAATAAATTTATGACATAATTAAAGAAACCAAAAAGGATAAGCGCAATGAGTAACGGACCCAATCGAGTATTAGATGAACTTGCTAAATTGATGACTGATGCTGCTGGTGCAGCGCAAGGTGTTCGTCAAGAAGCTGAAACAGTCTTTCGTGCGCAGGCTGAACGTGTTTTAAATAAGTTGGATCTTGTCCAACGTGAAGAGTTTGAAGTGGTAAAAGAAATCGCCATGAAAGCACGTTCTGAATGTCAGGCATTGAAAGTTCGTCTTGATGCATTGGAACGAGAAAAAGAAGCCAAGAATAAAAATTCTTCCTCAGCTGCGTCATCGAAGCCTGCAAAAGATGAAACAAAAAAATAATCCCCAGTTTTTCACATCTGTGAATAACTAAAAAAAATCGTTAATCCAGAGTCTCTTACAGCGAACTGAGATAGAATTTTTGGTTCGTTTTTTTACGTCTTTGTTTTTTTTTGAATCATGGGGCTAGCGTTCAGACTCTGGATCAATACACTGAATTTGCTTGATGATTCGTTTTGATTGCTTCAAGCATCTTGTTGTGAAATATAATGTGTTTGTATTTCATTTCATTCATCTAGTCAGTGTTTTATGCGTTTACAGCTTGGTGCGGGTTTGGACAGGGTGTTTTCACCTTGTAAGGAAAACTTTGTGCTTTGCAGTGACGCGCTTTGCAAATTGAGGAATAATATGAGCCTTGCTTTTGGCCAAACGCAACGGGATCAACATCCTGTCGATTTAATTGAACAAATGGCTTTTGGCCATGATTGGTCTTTTGAACGTACTGGCGAGGATGAAATTACTGTTTGTATTGAAGGGCATTGGACGAACTATAATATTGCCTTTTCATGGATGGAAGATCAAGAAGCACTTCATTTGGCTTGTGGGTTTAATTTTGTCGTTTTTCCTAATCGACAAGCTGAAAGTCGTTCACTTGTCCTTGCAATCAATGAAAAATTGTTAATGGGGCATTTTGATTATTGGGAACGATCTGCCTCTATTATTTATCGGCAAGCTTTGCTTTTGACAGGTGGTGCCCATCCTTCAGATATACAACTTCAAACTTTACTGCTTAATGCGATTGAAATATGCGAAAGTCATTATAGCGCTTTTCAAATGGTTGCATGGTCTGATACATCTGCTGAAAATGCCCTGCAATATGCTTTATTTGACACAGTTGGGAATGCTTGAAAATATGGTTGATGCACGTTTTGATGATTTTTTAAAAATAGATATTCGTGTTGGGGAGATTATTGAGGCTGCCGCTTTCCCCGAAGCACATAAACCAGCCTATGAATTAAAAATCGATTCTGGTGATGATATTGGGATTAAAAAATCATCTGCTCAAATTACGGCGTGTTATTCGGTAGATAAACTTGTTGGTGTTAAAATTATGGCGGTCGTTAATTTTCCACCTCGTCAAATTGGTCCTTTTGTGTCTGAAGTTTTAACACTTGGTGTTGCAGATGAAAAAGGTGATGTTATTCTGGTTTCACCCAATGCGTATGTGCCAAATGGCAGTCGCCTTTTTTAGCACTTTAATTAACATGCTCAATGTTTTCTCATCATTTGCGGCATAATGAATTTCTTTACTCCTCAAAGGATATAATGAAAAGATCATAATAGGTAAGCGTCATTTTATGTTATGGTTTTAATTCCCACATTTATACAGGTATATCAACCTTTACCCGTAAGCCACCTTGTGGGCTATCATCTAAAGTGATGTTACCACCATGGCTTCTTGCAATATCTAATGCAATTGACAAGCCAAGACCCGTTCCGCTTGCATCTTGATTGCGTGCTTCATCTAAACGGAAAAAAGGTTTAAAGACATTATCGCGCATGTCTTTAGGAATGCCTGGACCATCATCATCAATAAACATTTGAAGGGTGGTTTCATTTTGATTGATTGTGACATGAACATTTTTTGCATACCGAAATGCGTTAAAAACGAGATTATTGATAAGACGAGAAAATGCTTTTGGTCGTAATTCTATATCAAGCTTACCTAAAAGTTTATAATGAAATCCGCGCTCTCTAAGATTTGCGTCTGCTCTTAATTTTTGCATAAGTGCTTTAAAATCCATTGTTTTGCTATCTTCAGGCCCATCACCACGTGCGAAGGTTAAATATCCTTCAAGCATATCTTGCATGTCGGATATATCGCGTTCTAAGGGGGCAGTATCAAAATCTCCATTGTTTAGAGCAAGTTGAAGTTTAAAGCGTGTTAAAATAGTACGCAGATCATGGCTGACACCTGAAAGCATCATAGTGCGTTGTTCAATCTGTCGTTCTATACGCTCTCTCATACGTATAAATGCTCGACCAGCACGGCGAACTTCATCTGCACCGCGAGGTTGAAATCCTTCTGGAAGTGAACGCCCACGGCCAAAACTTTCAGCGGCTGCTGCTAATTGTTGAATAGGTTTGATTTGGCTACGTAAAAAGAAAATTGAAATAATTAACAAAACCAAAGCGGTGCCAATCATCCAACTTAAGAAAATACCAGTATTCGAAGCATATGTTTGTGATCTGGTGGCAAAAACTCGTAAAACAGCAGTGTCAAGTCTGATACGAATTTCAACAAGATTTGAATCTCCCACAGTATCAATCCAGAAAGGGCGGTTGATTTGGCGTGTTATTTCCTCACCTAAAAAATAATCAAGAATAGCAAAAAACGGTTTGGGCCCGGGTGCAGGCAAAGGATCAGGCGGTAAGATTGAAATATTAAGCCCCATACGCTGTTGCGCAATACGTGTAATATTGGCATAATTATCGTCTTGGGGATATGTTTCAATAATATCAATGATTGCAGAAATATCCCGAACAACAGCCATGGATAAGCGCTCTGTAACCATTTGCCAGTGACGCTCCATAAAGACATAAGCAATAACAGATTGTAGCAAAACCATGGGGGCAATAATAATGATAAGCGAACGCGCATAGAGGCGTTTTGGCATTTTTTTTGCCAACCATCGTCCAAAACTGCTTATGGGTTCGGCCATTTTATTTACTCAATTGAAAGTTTATAACCAATACCACGCACAGTTTGTAGCCAAACTGGATTAGCAGGATCTTTTTCTATTTTTCTACGCAAGCGATTGATCTGAACGTCAATTGTACGTTCTCCAACTTCTTCTTCACCAATGGAAAGAGCGTGTCGCGCTATTGTTTCGCCAGCATTTTCAGCAAAAATGACCATGATTTCTTGTTCACGATCCGTTAATTTAATCACTTCCCCTGATTTTTTTAATTCACGGCGGAGTATCGAAAATGTATAAGGACCAAAGACAATTTGTTCAATTTTTAGCTGATCATTTGGAGTGCCGCGCCTCAAAATTGCATTGACGCGTAATAAAAGTTCTCGCGGATCAAATGGTTTTGGCAGATAATCGTCTGCACCTGCTTCAAGCCCTTCAATGCGGTTTCCTGTTTCTGATAATGCGGTGAGCATTAAAATTGGAACAATCTTTGTTTCTCTTAATGAACGTGTCAGTGAAATGCCGTTTTCTCCTGGCATCATGACATCAACAATAAGAAGATCAAAATCAAGACCCGTTAATTGTCTTCTCGCTTCATCCGCACTAGCGGCAACGGATACACGAAAACCATTTTTTAAAAGAAATTGTGACAAAAGATTGCGAATACGCGTATCATCATCAATAACCAAAAGATGGGGAGCGTCATCACTAAGTGTTTGGGGTTCTTGCATCATTTATAAAATCCAAAAAATTCATTTGTGATATATTAAAATTTCAATAAGCATTTATTATATATAAAGACGGCAAAACAATGTGGCATGTTGTTTCTTGATGATTAATTTATGAAACTTTGCGTTATTATTGAAGCGTTTTCTTGAAAAATTATTGAGGAAAATGACAAATATTATTCAAGAAAATTATCACTTTGTGATAATTTTGGCTTTTGCCTCTCCTTCATGAAGGTATCTTATGGGAAACTTAAAAACAAAAACAATCATCGTGACTCCCTTTCAGCAAAATTGTACGATTTTATATGATGACGAAAGTCAAAAAGGCGTGCTCGTTGATCCTGGTGGGGATTGGTTAAAAATAAATAATGTGATCACTGAAATGGACGTTCATATTGAAGAAATATGGATAACCCATGGTCATATTGACCACGTGGGTGCAGCTATGGAAGCCAAAGAAGCGCTTAATGTTCGCATTATTGGTTCTCATATTGATGATAAAGTTTGGATGGACACTATTGTTGAAATAAATAGAAATTATAATTTGCCAAAAGTGCGCAATTGTATTCCAGATCGTTGGCTTGAAGAGGGGGATCAGTTGCATTTTTCTGGGCATGATTTTCATATTTATCATACACCAGGACATGCTCCAGGACATGTTATATTTGTAAATAAAAATGCGAAATTTGCTTTATTAGGCGATGATTTATTTCGTGGATCGATAGGACGTACAGATTTACCTTATGCTGATTACGATGTATTAATGCATTCCATTCGAGAAAAAATCTTGCCACTTGGTGACGATATAGCCTTTATATGTGGTCACGGACCCAGCAGTACAATTGGATATGAGCGACAAAACAATCCATTTCTTCAGTCTTTGTGAAAATTCTTGTTTGTTCTTTTTTAAATTTCATGTTTTTACAGTAAAATTCTTATTTTATGATATTCGACCAGCATTTTAAAATGCTGGTCATCTGATTAAAGTTTTAATTTGCACGACAAAGATGATCGCGACCATCATATCCGCGATAGGTTCCTGTTTGTGGATTAAATGAACGATATTTACTTGCACATCTTTGATACCATGCAGGTGACCATGGCTGATAGATGGGACGATATGCTGCAGGCGGTGGTGGGTAATAACCAGGAGGTGCTGGATAATAGCTTGGTCGAGCAGGATAAATCGCACGTGGTTCTTGATAAATAACGTGTGGTGATTGCCGATAAATAACACTTGGTTGAGGGGACGTTCGTGATAAAGTGCTTGCTATAATTGCGCCTGCAGCCAGTCCGATCACGCCAGCGGCAAGTGCATTGCCACCATTATTATGTCGATGACGATGATGGTGGTCATAATAGCGTGGGCCGTCCCAACGATGATGATGGTGGCTTCGTGCTTGCGCATTGGCTAATGGAGTAGCAATGGTTGCAATTGTGAGGGTTGAAAGTATAGCCATTTTAAAGAGTGATGTCATGGCCTTATTCCTTTTCTATGGTTTATGCTTAAATAATATATGGTAAAAGCTGAACCCAAGCTGAAGGGGTAAAATTAAAAATAATCAGGCATATTAAATCGGTTATTTTTTTATAAAAACGACTTTTCATACTTTGTTTTGTTTTAGACTATAAAATCATTTAGTGACTTACAAAAAGAGCACGCTGACCTTGATTATTGAGTATTATTTGTAATGTTGATGTTTTCATGTGTGAAAAGTTTGATCAGTTGATACAATAAAAATAAACCCGTTAAGAATTAACGGGTTTATAAAGTAAATATAAAAGCTGAATGAAAAAGCCTTCTTTATAAGCGTATGAATGACTTACGCGTTGATAACACTGATATTAACGGCTTTTGGGCCTTTTCCGCGACGATCAGGTTCTGTATCGAAGGAAACTTTTTGCGCATCATTCAATCCAGTTAATCCGGATTCCTGCACAGCAGAAATATGCACAAAAATATCTGCACCTCCATCATCAGGTTTTATAAATCCAAAACCTTTATCATTATTGAAGAACTTTACTTCACCAGTTTGAGCCATAGAATCTTTCCTCATCTGACCACCTGAAAAACAGGTCAATTGAAAAACCGCAACACGCACCATGCGCAAACGGCATTATGCAGGCAGTTCTTGAAGTCTGGAAAGCACTCTATTTACCAGTTTTTTACTGGCCCATAACTTATAGCGGTTATGGTGCGCCTGTTAATGGTCTTCCAATGTTCGTAAAATGCCCGAACATAATTAGATTGCTTTAAATTCTTCGTTTTGGCAAGTCTTTTTCTTTTCTTTATTATTGTGTTAACTTCATTATGGAATAATTTATAGAAAATATAAGAAACGTCTTTCTTGAATTATAATATTTAAATATAAAATTACATAAAACTATTTCTATCTAGAATTTATTTTTCATTAAAATAATGTAATGTAAAAGTTAAAAAAAGTGCCTTGTCTTTTGATTGGTGATCTTTTTTCACTCATAAAAAAATTTAAATAGGATTGATGTTGAAGGTTCTTCCTTCATGAAAAAAGACACTCATTTAAAAGACAATGATGTTCTTTTTATAAATGTTATGACGACAATTGCGTATGTTTTTTTATCTTTTATTAACGGCGTGGTCGTCCTGTTTTATTCGGACGATAACGTTTTTTTAACGTCTCAGCTGGATCTTCATAAGAACCTATTCCTGCACGTTCTCGTTTGAGCGGTTTTAGATCATCCGTACTGCTTTTGGGAAGTTCCGTGCGTTTGATCGACATTTCATCTAATGAGTTTTTATGAAATTTCGTCTTTTTTTCTTTATTGCGTAAAATCCCGACATCCATACTGGGACCCATATTTTCAATGTCTGGCTTTATAAAGAGTCCCTTATTTTTTTCACTTTTTTCAATCGATTTTTCAATATCGCGTGATAAAGGGTCATCTGAAATTGCCAATTGCTTTTCTTGTAAGCGTTTGATTTCATCGCGTAAGCGGGCAGCTTCTTCAAAATCAAGATCAGCTGCTGCGTCGCGCATGCATTTTTCCATATGTTGGATATGGGTTTCAAGATTATTTCCGACCATATTTCCATCAGCCGCAAAATTTGAAATATCTGCGCGTACATGATCGCGTTCATAAACAGAATCTAATATGTCAGCGATATTCTTTTTCACACTGGAAGGTGTTATGTGGTGCTCTTGATTGTAAGCTATTTGTTTTTCGCGTCTGCGACCGGTCTCAAGTAATGCTCTTTCCATGGATCCCGTTTTGTTATCTGCATAAAGAATGACGCGTCCATCAACATTACGAGCTGCACGTCCAATTGTTTGAATAAGAGAGGTCTCAGAGCGCAAAAAACCTTCCTTATCAGCATCAAGTATGGCAACAAATCCACATTCTGGAATATCCAAACCTTCTCGCAAAAGGTTAATACCAATCAAAACATCAAACGCTCCAAGACGTAAGTCTCTAATTATTTCAATGCGTTCTAATGTATCAATATCCGAATGCATATAACGTACTCGGATTCCCTGTTCGTGCAGATATTCTGTTAAATCTTCTGCCATGCGTTTTGTTAACACTGTAACAAGTGTACGATAGCCCTGTTTTGTTGTTTTTCGAATTTCGCCTAAAACATCATCAACTTGTGTACGTGCTGGTCTGATTTCAACTGGAGGGTCAATCAATCCCGTTGGGCGGATAACTTGTTCCGCAAAAACACCGCCTGCAGCTTCCAATTCCCAACGACCAGGTGTTGCTGACACAGCTATTGTTTGTGGGCGCATGGCATCCCATTCTTCAAAACGCAAAGGACGGTTATCCATGCATGAAGGTAGACGAAAACCATATTCGGCTAGTGTTGCTTTTCGGCGAAAGTCACCACGATACATGCCACCAATTTGTGGTATTGTGACATGGCTTTCATCTGCAAATATTAACGCATTATCTGGTATATATTCAAACATTGTTGGCGGCGGTTCGCCTGGTTTTCTGCCTGTTAAATAGCGTGAATAATTTTCAATACTAGCACAGGAGCCTGTTGCTTCAAGCATTTCAAGATCAAATGTTGTTCGCTGTTCAAGCCTTTGGGCTTCAAGTAAGCGTCCTGCACGGTTTAATTCGTCAAGGCGATGACGTAATTCATCTTTGATGGATTTAATGGCTTGATTAAGTGTTGGGCGCGGTGTCACATAGTGTGAATTGGCGTAAATCTTTACAGATTGTAAATCACCCGTTTTTTTGCCTGTTAATGGATCAAATTCAACGATGGCATCAATTTCATCGCCAAATAATGAAATACGCCATGCCCTATCCTCTAAATGGGCAGGAAATATTTCAATCGTATCACCACGCACGCGAAAGGAACCGCGTATAAAGTTTAAATCTTGACGCTTATATTGTTGAGCAACAAGATCTGTAAGCAATTGTCGTTGGTCAAGACGATCGCCTACCTGCATTTGAAATGTCATCGCAGTATAGGTTTCAACCGATCCTATACCATAAATACAAGATACAGAAGCAACGATGATAACATCATCGCGTTCAAGCACGGCACGTGTTGCGGCATGGCGCATACGGTCAATCTGTTCATTAACGGAAGAATCCTTTTCAATATAGGTATCAGAGCGCGCAACATAGGCCTCTGGTTGATAATAGTCATAATAAGAGACAAAATATTCAACGGCGTTATGAGGAAAAAAACTTTTAAACTCACCATATAATTGTGCAGCAAGCGTTTTGTTTGGTGCTAAAATAAGGGCAGGGCGCTGCGTTGCTTCAATGACTTTAGCCATTGTATAGGTTTTACCAGAGCCTGTTACACCCAGTAAGACTTGTGTACGATCATTATTTTGAATGCCCTCAACCAAATCTTTTATGGCTGTTGGTTGGTCACCAGAGGGCGAAAAAGGCGTTTCCATTTTAAAAGGAATGCCGCCTTCAGATTTTTGAGGACGCTCAGGACGATGTGGTGTCCATAATTTGCCATTTTTAAACAATGGATTGCCAGATTCTATCAATGAAGAAAGAGCTTCCACTGTTGCTGTCGCACCACCTGATGAAATCCCTTGTGCCTCTTCAAGGCCAATATCTAATCCTGCGACAGGATTAAGACCTGCGGCTGCACGTTGTTTGGCACTCGTGGCTTCTCCAATAGAGGTTCCGCGCGCTGTTTTTATAGGTTTGGTTTTGGTTTTTTTAGCCCCAGTTTTTGTTTGTTTTTTAACCGACTTTGTTATTGCAGTTTTTTCTTCTTTTGGGGTATTTTCTTCAGAGTGAAGAGTATGAGCCCAATCAGCAATAGACGATGATAAGGGCATTGCTTCAAAGGGAGTTTGAGGTCCCTCTGAAAACCCAGATTTTACATGTGGTTGTTTTATTTTTTTCGTCGATTTTACCATGACTTATTAAATATGGGATCTTTTCTTTGAAAAAAAAGAGGAAACCTGTCTTAATCATCTCACCTTTATTGCTTTTTTACATTTATAGAAAAGATTCTTGAAAAAAGCATGTTTTTAAACAGAGTGATTGAAATTATTCATTTTCATCTATTTGGTAGCTTTTATAAAGATCATTACTGTTTAAAAAAGCAAGATAACGCACAGATGACCACCCTAAATATTCACCGTAAGTCACTTGGCACCAATTTTGTGAACAAGTGCGAACGTTAATTTTTGAGTGTAAAGGGATCAATGTTATACGATGATACTTTATTCCTGGACCGCTTCGAAGATTAAGAGGTGCGGTTACAAGTGCAGAAATTCTATTTTCTGACGATAATTTTGGTGTAAAAGTATTTTGGGCATGTAATTTATTTTCACCCAAAAAAGAAAATACAACTAAAAAACAAGAGAGAAAAGTAAAAATCAACAATTTTGGCATTTTGTGCGCTTTTCAATATAGATTATAGCGAAATTGCATTATGAGTATTTAACTAAAAAAATTATATTACAAAAGTATGCTTCAAAATTTTATACGATTTTTCCAACTCTTTGGAAAGCATTTAAGCAACAGTGCATTTTTTAGATGATAAATCATTTTACTTGTGGTAAGGTGATAAGATTATAGGTAATAAGACGGGTTCTGAGAGCAATTTCAGAAGCCGTTTCTTTTTGTGCTTTAAGAATCTTGCGAGGAAAAGAAAGGGACAAATAATGGAAAAAGTTCCCATGACAACGGGTGGATATGAGCAATTAAAAGAAGAATTGCGCTGGCGTCAGCAAGATGAGCGTCCTCGTATTATTGAGGCTATCGCTGAAGCGCGTGCCCATGGTGATTTGTCTGAAAATGCGGAATATCATGCAGCTAAAGAGGCTCAGAGTCTTAATGAAGGACGCATTAATGAAGTTGAGGATTATATTGCGCGTGCTGAAGTGATTGATGTTTCTAAATTGACTGGGGATAAAATTAAATTTGGTGCAACCGTTAAATTAATCGATGAAGATACTGAAGAAGAAAAAACGTATCAAATTGTTGGTGATCAGGAAGCTGATGTCAAAAAAGGGAAAATTTCCATATCTTCTCCGATTGCGCGCGCGCTTATTGGAAAAGCAGAAGGTGATACAATCGAAGTGAATGCACCAGGTGGTGCTCGCGGTTTTGAAATTCTGACAATTATTTATAAATAATCGGTCTTACTATGCGTGTGCCTGTTGAAGAAACAGAAATTATTGCGCCTAACTTTAAAAAACGGTTGTCAGGTGTCACATCGACTATTGTGCAATTGATTCCTCTTCAAAGAAAAATGGGTCAACATATTGCTACGCTTGGACCTGGTCTTCCCCATTCTTTGGCTTCAATAGGGTGGGGAAATCTTTTATCTTTTTGGCAAAAACCACAAAATCGGACATTTCGCATTTGGCATGCACGTCGTAATGTTGAAATGCTGGCAGGCATCCTTATGCGGGATGTTTTACGGATGAAATTACGTTTGGTTTTTACCTCTGCAGCTCAACGCCATCACAAAGCTTACACAAAATGGCTCATTCGGCGGATGGATAAAGTCATTGCCACGAGCAAACGTTCAGGTTCTTATTTAGAAGTGCATCATCAAGTGATTATGCATGGCATTGATTTAGAAAAATTTGCACCACCGAAAAATACAAACGATTATTTTAATGCGACTAAAATGCCTGGAAAATTTGCAGTGGGATGTTTTGGGCGTGTTCGTCATCAAAAGGGAACGGATCTGTTTGTTGATGCAATGATTGCGCTTTTACCCAAATATCCTGAATGGACAGCTGTTATTACAGGGCGAACAACATCTGAGCATCAAAAATTTGAACAAAATTTGCGCGTAAAAGTTGCTGCAGCAGGTTTGGCAGATCGTATCTTTATTCTTGGTGAAGTGGATGATGTGAGTATTTGGTATAAAAGGGTCAGTCTTTATGTTGCCCCGTCGCGTAATGAAGGTTTTGGTTTGACACCACTTGAGGCCATGGCATCAAAAACTGCAATTGTCGCAAGTGATGCGGGTGCATATAGTGAACTTGTGGTAGAGGGTGCAGGAAGTGTAGTTGAAGCGGGAGATGGTGCAGCATTGACAGCTGCGATTGAGCCTTATTTAGCAAATCCTGTTGCCACTCTTGCTGCTGGTGAATATGCACTTGAACATGTGCGCAAACATTTTCCTTTGGAAAAAGAAGCACGTGCCATTAATGAAGTTTATGAAACCATTTTCACAGAAGATGGTGCAAAAAAACATCATAAAATATAGATTTGCGATAAAAATTTAAAAGACATTGTTAGAAAGGGCAGTTGTTTTAGAGTTTATTCTCTCATAATGATAAAAAGTATAAGCTTTATATTGACACTATATTTTAAAATTCTTTCGAAGATACACTATAAAATAAACAGTGGGTCGTCTTTAATTACACGTATAGTCAAAGCCGTGCGTACAGATCCTACATTCGATGCCGCCGTTAATTGCTCAATAACAAAACTTTGAAAGCTTTTTAAATCAGACGCCACGCAATGCAATAGAAAATCAGATTCGCCTGAAACCATCCACGCTTTGCGAACCAGTGGCCATTTATAGGCCATTGCTGCAAAGCCACGCAAATCAGCTTCAGATTGTCGGTGAAGTCCAACAAAACAAAAAGCAACAAGATCCTGACCAATAATAGCGCCGTTTAAAATAGCTTGATAACTTTTAATAATTCCTTCTTGTTCCAAGCGTTTGACCCTACGTAAGCATGGCGGTGCAGACATGCCGACTTTTGAAGCCAGTTCGACATTTGTAATGCGTCCATCATTTTGTAATTCTTTAAGAATCTTCCAGTCGATGGAATCAAGATCGGCGTTTATCTTCATCAATTCTAGCTTTATTTCTGTTATGGTTCCTTATGCTCTATCATTGCCAGACACAAACGTCACGCAATAAAACTATTTTTGCCAAAAAGCTGGTGTGAAAAGGATGAAAACTGTTACAATTTCTAGTCTGCCAATCAACATAAGAAAACTTAAGACCCATAATGCAGGGTCTTCAATTGTTGAAAAGTTTCCGACTGGCCCGATTTTTGAACCAAATCCCGGTCCAATATTGGACAATGCAGTTAATGCACCTGTAAAAGCTGAGATGATATCAAGCCCTGTTATCATTAATAGTGTTGCACCTACAATAAGTGAGAAGATATATAGGCATAAAAATAATAATACTGTCATTATAATGTTTTGTGAAACATCAAAATGACCATAACGCACTTTGACGATACTATTGGGAGACAATAGTTGAGTGAAAGCGGCTTTTAAAACACCCCAAAAAATAATGAGGCGGTTAATTTTTATGCCACCTGCTGTCGAACCAGCGCAGCCTCCTATGAAAGAAGCGATAAAGAAAAAGCCAATCGCTAAAGGACCCCATAGTAAATAATTTTCAGACGTATAACCAGTTGTTGTTATGATGGAAACAAAATGAAAGAGTGATGTCAAAAAAGCATGACGAAATGTCATTGTGTTTTGAAAATAAAGCCAACTGCTCAAGCTTATGCTAGCAAATGCAATGATCAGAAAAAAAAGAATTATTTGCGGATCAAGGAGCTTTCTCGTCTTTCCTGGAAGGACGAGTTTAACATAAAGCGCAAAAGGTAAAGCAGAAAGCACCATAAAAATTGTGGCAATAATAAGCACTAACGGTGTTTGGGAAAAAAAACCAAGAGATGCATCATGTGTAGAAAATCCAGCTGTAGCGACAGTTGTCATTGCATGGTTTGCTGCGTCAAAGAGTGACATGCCCGCGGCAAAATAGCAAATAAGGCAAAGTATGGTTAGACTTACATAGGCAACGATGATCCCATTGGCAATTTGATTGATCCGCGGAAATATTTTTTCTGATTTATCAGATGATTCCATGTGAAACAGCCGTACTCCACCAATACGAAGGGAAGGTAAAATAAGAAGAGCAAGTGCGATAAATCCAATGCCACCTATCCAGCATAACAGTGAGCGCCAAAGTAATATACCCGGTGGTAAGTCATCCAATTGCTTTAAAACTGTCGCTCCAGTTGTTGTGATCCCTGAGACGGATTCAAAAATTGCGGATGCAAATGATAAAGGAATATGAGAAAAATAAAGAGGCAAAGCACCAAGTAAGCAACCAGTGACCCAAAGACTGACAGTGAGTAAAAAACCTAAACGAGCACTAAAGCGATATGAGCTCCCACGTGTTGCTAAAAATACTAATGTCGCCAACATCAATGTTAGAGTACTTGCACGTAAAAAAACAATCCAGTCACTATTACCAACACGCAGATCTACCAAAGCTGGCAAAATCATTGTTGCGCCCATAATGAGGGCAAAGCGCGCACATACATTGCTTACAAAAAGAAAAATAACAAACCTCGAGACTAACGTTCATTGGCTTTTAAAATGTGATGATAACACCTTCTATTTATACGAGCTTTTATGCCGCTGACAATATTTATATTGACTCTCTTTAAATCAAGTTGTGACAAAAAATAATATGATAGTGGTCGAGCCTTGCAAAAACAGATGCTAAGCCATAAGTTTTAAATCATAATTGATTATTACACCATGCATAATGATGCATGGAAATGGTGTATGAGAAAGTAAATTTATGTCAGATCGTCATATTCCCGTACTCATTATTGGCTCTGGACCTGCAGGTTATACGGCTGCTATTTATGCAGCGCGCGCCATGTTAAAGCCTGTTTTATTGACAGGATTGCAACAAGGTGGACAATTGACCATTACTACCGATGTCGAAAATTATCCGGGATTTGCAGATCCTATTCAAGGGCCGTGGCTGGTTGAACAAATGGCAAAACAGGCACAGCATGTAGGGACTGAATTTGTTTATGATATTATAACTAAAGCAGACCTTACAAAAAGTCCTTTCATTTTACATGGCGATTCTGGAACAGTTTATACATGTGATGCTTTGATTATTGCGACAGGCGCACAAGCGCGTTGGCTTGGTCTTGAAAGTGAACAAACATTTATGGGAGGTGGGGTTTCTGCCTGTGCGACATGTGATGGTTTCTTTTATCGTGGTAAAGACGTTATTGTTGTCGGTGGTGGTAACACAGCTGTGGAGGAGGCACTTTACCTTTCGCATCTGGCAAAAACGGTCACGATAGTGCATCGTCGCGATCAATTTAGAGCAGAAAAAATAATGCAAGATCGTTTGCTGGCTCGTGACAATGTTCGTATCATTTGGAACCACGAGGTCGAAGAAATTATTGGAACGCCAGCACAACCACCTGCTGGTCCTATCGTGACAGGTGCACGTTTAAAGAATACAAAAACAGATGGAGAAATGCTTCTTGATGCCGATGGAATTTTTATTGCGATTGGACATGCGCCAGCCGTAGAAATTTTTGGCGATCAGTTGCGTCAAAAACCAGGTGGCTATTTATGGACAGCGCCTGATTCCACAGCCACAAATATACCAGGCGTTTTTGCGGCGGGGGATGTTTCTGATGATGTGTTTCGTCAAGCTGTAACAGCCGCTGGACGTGGTTGTATGGCGGCGCTTGAAGCTGAGCGTTTTTTGGATATATATAGTAGGCAGAATGAAGCCGCTGAATAATGATGATGTGGCGCAATATATTTTGCGCCACTTTAAATATTAAATATATGGCTTAAAATAATCTCAATAACGCGTTTAAATGGGAGGGGAGATTGTGGCTGCGCCTTTAGACTGGGATAAATTGAGAATTTTTCATGCTGCTGCTGAAGCAGGTTCTTTTACGCATGCTGCGCAAACATTGCATCTATCTCAATCGGCTATATCGCGTCAGGTTTCTTCACTTGAGCAAGATGTTGGTGTTCCTCTTTTCCAAAGGCATGCCCGGGGATTAATTTTAACCGAACAAGGGGAAATTCTTTATCGTACGGCACATGATGTTTTGATGAAGCTGGAAAATGTGCGCTTTAAGTTAAGTGAGAGTCGAGAAAAACCTACGGGTCATTTGCGTGTGACAACAACATTTGGAATGGGTTCTGGCTGGTTGGTTGATCGTATGCCTGAATTTTTAGATCTTTATCCCGATGTGCAAATTCAGCTTCTTCTTGATGATGAGGAGTTGGATTTGACTATGCGCCATGCTGATTGTGCCGTGCGTTTGCGTCAGCCACAGCAACCAGATTTAATTCAACGACGTTTATTCACTGTTCATATGCATGTTTATGCGTCGTCGGGATATATCGCAACACATGGAAAACCTGAACGTCTTGAAGATCTAGATGAGCATCGGATCATTTCCTTCGGTGAACCTGTGCCAACCTATCTGGCAGGATTAAATTGGCTTGAAACAGCAGGGCGAAGCGATGGCTCTTTGAGAGTTCCTTCTTTGCGAATAAATAATGTTATTTCTATTAAAAAGGCTGCTATGCGTCATCTTGGTATTGCGGTTTTGCCTGATTATATTGTTGATAGCGATACGGACCTTATTCGTCTTTTTCCAGAAATGACAACAATACCTTCATTCGATACATTCTTTTGTTATCCTGATGCTTTAAAAAATTCGGCAAAATTAAAGGCTTTTAGAGACTATATTTTTGCAAAAGCTAGAAAATGGTCTTATTAAGTGTATTCACAAACTGTCTTGTTTTCATTGCCTATGAAAATTTATACACCCTTTTTAGTTTTACAAAACTTTTAGCCATGCGTTTAACGCATGGCTGCCTTGCTTAATACTTTATTGTAAATTTTATTTAATCGATGCATAAAAAGACTGTCTCAAGATTACGTCTCCTCCCATTGCGTTTCTTGAGTGTTCCCCTCTGAAGATTTTCATGGCTGATATTATCGCCGAGATCTTCAAACTTTAGCCGGACAATTGTCCGGCTTTTTTTTTATGATTTCAAATAGCTAAAATGACATGTCATGATGTGAGTATATTGTGATGATATGGTACTATTTTAGGTAAATTTTAAGTGTAAGATATGTGTTCTTTCATCACCCGTTATTATTTGTGGCCAGCTTATCAAGTCATTTGAATAAAATATGCGACTTTTAGTGTTTGCCACATTTAAATTTAGATAAAGCGTTCATTTTTATAAGAAAAAGCAAATGACAAAATGCTCATCTTAAGTAAAAATTTTAAATATTTATGCATTATAATCTTTAAAAGATAATCAGATCATAAAAATCTCTTATAAATATAGTGATTGTTTTGTATAATTCATAAAGCTTTGACAGTGATATGTCATATATACAAATAAAAACAAAGACTGCATGCAGAATACATCGAATTTATTTTCATTTTTCTTAGAGCTTTAGAATATGATTATTTTTTCCTGAAGATGTATTTTCGTATGATAAGTTTAAACTTATCATTTATCTTTTACAGGTTTAGGTTTGCCATATTCGTCTAAAGCGACCATAACAAATTCAGATACTGTAACGCGTTCAAGTTCATGACTTAAATAACGAATAGCCCACGCTTCAACACGAAAGCGAATGGAGGTCGTGCCAACACGAATATCATCTGTGTAAATGGCTAAAGTATCTCCGACTTTTACAGGGCGCTCAAATGACATGGCATTCACACCAGCAGTGACTACTCGGCTATGGGCAACTTCTGAAGCACATAGACTGGCTGCTGAATCCATTTGTGACATGACCCAACCGCCAAAAATATCACCTGCGGCATTGGCATCTTTAGGCATAGCCGATACCTTTAAGCTTAACTGTCCTTGTGGTTTTATGTCTTCTGTCATTTTTTCTCTCAAATACTTTAACTGTTATGATTTGTTGCTAAGTTTTAAAGAGAAATGCGAAAATAAAAAGTCAATTTAATGTTTTCCCTTCACTTTTTTCTTACTCAATTCATATTGATCAAATACGATTCAAAATGCGTTTATAAAAAATTGGAAATATCATTTAAGTTTTTTTAAAATTATCAATATGCACAAGCATAAATACACTACTTTTATTTATGCATAAAATACGAACACGAAAAGAACAAACTCAATGAAGATTGCAATGATTAATCCATGACTTTTTATTTATAATTGTAATAGCCTTAAAAAGTAATTATAAGACTATTATTAAATGGATTCTTAATTTTTTTGTCACCTGAATTTTCCTACCAAATGATGAAACACGATGTTTCATCATTGATGTGGTTTATCATTTTAGGCTTGCGCAAAATCGTTGAATCCGTTTGCATGCTTCTTCTAAAATCTTTTCAGAGGTTGCATAAGATACACGAAAAGCAGGGCCTGCGCCAAATGCTGAACCATGAACAACAGCAACAGCTTCTGCTTTTAAGAGTTCTGTGACAAAATCCTCATCTGTTTTAATGAGTGTACCATCAATAGTTTTTTTGCCAATTAAAGCTGCACAAGAAGGAAAAACATAAAATGCACCTTCTGGCCTTGGACATTCAAGACCGCTGGCTTGATTTAACATGGAAACGACTAAATCACGCCGTTTTTGAAAAATCTTTTTATTGCGTTGAATAAAATCTTGTGAACCATTTAACGCTTCTACTGCTGCCCATTGTGAAATGCTGCTTGTACCAGATGTTTGTTGTCCCTGAATTGTATCCATAGCCTTAATGAGTTCAATAGGACCGCCTGCATAGCCAATGCGCCATCCTGTCATCGCATAGGCTTTTGAAAGACCATTCATGGTCAATGTGCGTTCATAAAGTTTTGGCTCAACACTTGCAGGCGTGGCAAATTCAAAATTATCATAAGTCAGATGTTCATAAATATCATCTGTTAAAATATAAACATGAGGATATTTGAGCAAAACATCTGTAAGATTCTTTAATTCATCATGTGTATAAGCTGCCCCTGAGGGATTGGAAGGGGAGTTAAACATAAACCATTTGGTTTTTGGTGTAATTGCCGCTTCAAGGTCTTTCGATTGCAATTTATAGTTAAATTCAGCATGCGTATCGACAAAAATGGGCGTTCCATTATTAACAGCAACCATTTCAGGATAACTCACCCAATAGGGGGCGGGGATAATGACCTCATCACCTTCATTCAGAGTTGCCATAAAAGCATTAAATAAGATTTGTTTGCCACCTGTTCCGACAATAATTTGTTCGGGTTTATAATCAAGGCCATTTTCGCGTTTAAACTTGTTAACAATCGCTTGACGCAATTCAGGTATGCCCGGCACAGGTGTATATTTAGTTTTGCCAGCTTTTATAGCTTCAATTGCGGCATTTTTAACGTTATCAGGTGTATCTAAATCAGGTTCACCAGCACTTAGCGCAATAACATCACGC
Organism: Bartonella tamiae Th239; assembly: GCF_000278275.1. Taxonomy (GTDB): domain Bacteria; phylum Pseudomonadota; class Alphaproteobacteria; order Rhizobiales; family Rhizobiaceae; genus Bartonella; species Bartonella tamiae. The sequence continues at coordinate 1,926,214 of NZ_JH725147.1, read as the reverse complement.
CCAGCTGCTTTAAGCTCGCGTGCTTTTTGTGAAACAGCAATCGTCGCTGAGGGTTTAATACGAGAAAGCGTATCGGCAATAAAAGCCATAATATTATCTCCTAGAATGGATGATATTCAGAATTATAAATCTTAAGAAACAGATAGTTTTATAAGATGTTTTAGCTATGTCGTAAGTGTTAAAAAAAAGCAAGAAATCTCTTAAATCACATTGCAGTTAAAAATAAATTTGACAATGCTTCATTATTTATAAGAAGTTTTTTGGCATTACATACGCGTTTATTTTATAGATTTGCATCATTAAATATGACTTGAAAGCGTTTTTTAGCAAGTCCAGGAAATTTTATATCACGATAAGTTTGCGGAAATGTTGCTTGTCCAACTTTTACGAGCATCACCATGCCCATAGCATAATGGGGGGTACATTTGATGCCGTAAAAACCACTTTTATCAAATGTCACAACCAATTCTTCATCAATTTTACTCTTAAATGGGGATGCACCCTGTGGAATCATATGATCTATAGTCGCAGCATTGTGACTTTTTTGAGTGGCAATGAAATGGATCTTATCACCTGGTTTTATTTCAAGATAATCAGGTTCAAAAACCATGCTGCCTTTTTCTCCACGATTAAGCATCTTAACCTCAAAGGTTTCTGCATAAGCGCTTGTAGAAAAAAGACCAAAAAGAATAAATATCAATATATAAAGACGCATGGACATGACTTTCTATAATAGAGTGTTGGACTGATTATGTTATGATAGAATTGGATAGTGGAAAAAAACGTATATGCATTTGTTTTTCTCCACTATAATTTATTTCAGCATCAACTTGAAAGACATCACGAATAAGCTCCTGGGTTAAAACATCGCGTGGAGTGCCGATGGTGATTAAATGCCCATTATGTAAAACAGCAATTCGATCACAAAAAAATGCTGCATGATTGAGATCATGAAGGGCGCTTATAATGGTCAAAGATTCACCTTTAATCAATTGTAACAAGCCAAGTTGATGGCGAATATCAAGATGATTGGTTGGTTCATCAAGCAACATGACGGATGGATTTTGTGCCAAGGCACGGGCAAAATGCAATCGTTGTTTTTCTCCACCAGAGAGGGTTTGCCATTTTCTCGTTGCAAACTCTGACATATTTACTTTTTTTAGTGCTTCATCAACATAATGATGATCTTCTTTCGACCATGGTGTCCATGCTGTTAAATGCGGTGTCCTTCCAAGTTCAACTGTTTGTTTTGCGTTAATAGCCTCACCTGTATCGGCATGTTGTTCAACAAGCGCCATTTTGCGGGCAATTGTGCGTCTCGTGAGATTTGTTAAAGGTTCTCCTTCAAGCTCTACTTGCCCTTTGGTGGGGTGTTTGAGACCTGCAATAATATTTAAAAGTGATGTTTTTCCGCATCCATTAGGGCCAATTAAACCTAGAAATTCTTTTTTTTCAACATGCAAAGAAATATCATTGAGAATATGCTTATCACCAGTTTTCCACTCAAGATTTTTAACTCTAATCATGTCATATTCCCATTTTTACGCGCAAGAATGATCGCAAAAGCTGGAGCGCCGATGAGTGCGGTGATGACACCAATGGGAATAACTTGTCCTGTAACGAGTGTTCTTGAGACGATGTCACAAATAATCATGAAAATCGCGCCTATAAAAGCCGACATCGGAATTAAAACACCATGACGGACACCAACCAAAAAACGTGCAACATGGGGAATAACCAGACCAACAAAACCTATAGCCCCGACCATTGATACCATGATTGCTGTTAAAAAAGCACAAATTCCGATCAAGATAATGTAAATACGCATGATTGAAACACCAAGTGACCCCGCCGATTGAGAGCCAAAGGTAAAAGCATCAAGCGCTCTTGTATGGAAAAGACAGATGAAAAAAGCGACCAATGTGGCTGGCAGCGCAATATAAGCATCCGACCACCTTACAGCAGAAAGATTTCCTAAAAGCCAAAACATGATACCGCGAGCAGCTTCAGCATCTGCCCATTTTGTTACAATAAGGGCAGTAAGGGCATTAAATAATTGTGCACCAGCCACACCGGAAAGAATAATGGCTGTTGGGCTGCGTCCTGATTTTAAAGCTAATAATGCAACACATAAAAACGCCAAGATTGCGCCGGTAAAAGCACCAAATGACATAGAGATAAAACCTGCACCCAACCCCCATATTGTGACAGCAACAGCACCAGTTGAAGCCCCTGCGGACAGTCCGAGGATATAGGGATCAGCTAAAGGATTACGCAATAAAGATTGCAAAATGACACCACAAAGAGACAGGCTCGCCCCACAACACGCGCCAACAATTGCACGGTTGAGACGATAATTCCAAATAATACCTTCATCAATTTTATCAATTGCATAATTGGCATTAAAAAAACCATTGGCGAGTGCTTTTAACATTGTCGAAAAAGGTATCGATATTTCACCAATGGCTGTGCCAAAACCAATGGCGATAACTATGAGAAAAAGCGCAACAATTACGATAAAAACACGGCTAATCACAACTTTCATTTGTTTTTACGCACCAAACCAAATTGCTCAATTTTATTTGCAAGTAACTCCAAAGCATCCATTGTATGAAGTGAGCCGTTAAGAGCTTGTGCATCCAAAACCACCAAATGATCTTGTTTGACGGCATCCATGAGACTTAAAACAGGATCATTTTTTAAAAATTGACGTTTGATATGAACATCATCGCCAGGATAACGTCGTCTTTTCATTTCAGCTAAAATAATGATAGATGGATTTTTTTTGGCAATTGTTTCCCAGCTTACCATAGGCCAATCATGATCCGAGGCAACGATATTGTGGATGTTTAATGTTTTAAACAGATATCCTGGTGCGCCCAATTGACCTGCTACAAAAGGATCCATTTTTAATTCAGCACTTGAAAACCATGCGACGGCAGATATTTTTTGATCAGAAAATCGCGCCGCTTTTTCACGTGCCTTATTTTCTCTTTCTTTAAGCTGTGTAATAAGGGTGTGCCCACGCTCTTCAATATCAAAAATTTGCGAAAGTTCTTGAATTTCTTGATAAACCATTTCCATAGAAAAGGGTATGGAACGCAAACCATCGCCACCGGCCAAATTGTCTTTTCCTAAACAATCTGATGGAGATGTGTAAACGGGAATATCAAGATCATCCAATTGTTGATAGGTTGTTGCCGCACCCGCTGGTCCAATAATGACCTCATATTGATTGGTGACGAAATCAGGTTTTTTAGAAACGATAGATTCAAGACTTGGTGTGTCATTTGAAAGAACATCAATTGTCTCATTAATGGCGGTAAATTCAGGCATAACTTGTTGAAACCAAAGGGCTGTGCCTTTGACCTTATTTCCAAGACCTAAGGAATAAAGAATTTCCGTTGTATTTTGCCCAACAGCTACCACTCGTTCTGGTGGTTTATTAAAAGTGATGTCTCGATTACAATTTTTGAGTGTTAGCGGATAATGTGTCGGCTCAGCTTTGGCTAGCCCAATAAAAGCTAAAAAGAGATATAAGCCTATGAAAATAGGATGGATAGGATATATTGTTGTTTTCATTGTGAAAATTCCCCAATAATCGATTAATTTGTTTGAACTCAATCAATATTCATTGTTTCAAATGCATTTGCGAGCACTTCAATCCCATCAATGGTCCGCATTGTTGTATTCATAGACTGAGCATCCATAATAACGAGATGATCATTTGTAACAGCAGACATTAGTTTGGTGAGGGGATCCGTATTCAAAAATTTACGTTTTACATCAATATCGTCCGCAGGAAAACGTCTTCGGTTCATTTCTGCCAAAACGATAATGGTTGGATCAGATTTGACGATTGTTTCCCAACTGACTGTTGGCCATTCATGATTGGATTTGATAATATTCTTAATGCATAAAATAGACACAATATATCCAGGCGCGCCAAGTTGCCCCGCAACATAAGGGTCGATATCAAGATCAGCACTTGAATACCAAAATAAAACCGAACTGTTCTTATGCTTTGTCGCATTTTTTACTTTATCAATAGCTGCTTTTTCACGTTTCTTGAGATCAGAAATTAAAATATTTCCCCGTTCTTGCACATTAAAAATTGCGGCTAATTCTGCAATTTCTTGATAAATCATATCCATGGTAAAAGCTTGAGTGCGCAAACCATCACCACCAGCCAAATTGTCCTTGCCAATGCAATCAGAAGGTGCGGTATAGACAGGAATATTAAAATCTTCAAATTGCGCATAAGTTGCCGAACTGCCGGTAGGGCCAATAACCCATTCTTGATGACTGGCAACGATATCTGGTTTTTCAGCCATGATGCTTTCAAAACTTGGAATATCGGGCGATAAAACTTTGACTTTTTTATTGAGTTCTTCAAACTGAGAAAGTACGGGAGAATACCAAAGAGCTGTCCCTTTAACTTTGTCACCAAGACCTAAAGAATAAAGAATTTCTGTTGTGTTTTGTCCAACAGAAACAACACGTTCAGGTTTTTTTTCGATAATAATTTCCCGATCGCAATTTAACATTTTTAATGGATAATGTGTTTCAAGTGCCTTGGCTTGTATTAACGACAGACTGTAAATAGCCGCTAATAATAAAAAACCTGCCAATTGCTTTTGTATTTGTTTCTTTCTTTTCAAGAAAATTAAATAGTGAAATAAAGATTTATAAAACTTTAGGCCGCACTGTGCGTATTGAGGACATAAAAATGCCCTGCGTATTTTCTCTTGCATATCGCATCTCCTGTGCACCCACCGTGCATTTGAGTTTATATAAAGGACGCATATCCTTAATTTGCAACGGCAGGTCTCCTGGCTTGCGGATCATAATCTTTTATCAGCCTTCCCATTTTCACAGTGGCTTAAACAGTCATATTGATTTTTGTCAAAAGACTGTTTTGTGACAAAATACTACCGCATACAGTTGCGGGGGCAGCCACGGCATTAATTCCTTTTAAGGTCAATTTTTCCGTGTTCCCTATTATTTCCCCTCTAGAGCCTTCTTCAGGGGAAACCGTCATAAATATTTATACAGAGATTTTTATTGAGCGCAAGGCACGCTGAATTTTTCTTCTTAATGTTACTATCAAAGAAAATGTGTTTTTTTTGAAAAAAAATTACAAGTAAAGGAAAAGTATAATAAGCATTTTTAAAGAAAAAGCCCCACTATAAAGCGGGGCTTAAGTAATAAACATTCTTTTAAAAAAGTTTGTATAAAATGATCTCTTTTAACACAACTTTTAACGATACAAAGTAAAATGTAATTTTACCTTAGTATTGATAAAAGATCTTAGACAGCTGCAAGGTTGCCAGCAGCTGATTTGCCTGAGCGACGGTCTTGTAAAACTTCATAAGAAATTTTTTGACCTTCATTCAAGCTGCTCATGCCTGAACGTTCAACAGCAGAAATGTGAACGAATACGTCCGCACCGCCATCATCAGGTTGAATAAAGCCAAAGCCTTTAGTTGTGTTGAACCACTTAACTGTTCCTGTAGACATAGGAAACTCCTAAAAAAATAATAGTATATAGTATAAGAGCAAAATGCCCTCATACTGGGTTAGATCGATGTTTAGAAAGGGGAGCTTCGTAAAAAGTGCTTTTGCACAGGAAAAGAAAGTCGCGCAACCGAAAAATCGATAATTTAGCACTTAAAGTGTCTTTTTAAAAAAATCAAGTTTATTTCATCGTGGATAAAGATTAATCGGTCATTATGGGACTATTTGATAAAATCAATAGCGATTAATGAATGGATGATTTTGTATCTGAAAAAGATAATTAATATGTCTATTTTTCTTATCATTACACCATTTTTGTATGAATACTCATTTGCCTAGAGTTAATGAAATACGCCTATTGTATTTAAAATTATGCTATGAGTTTGATCTTAGTGTAAGAAGATAAGACTAAAGAGTATTTGTGCGTTTGAATATTTATTCATTTCTCGTCTCATGAGCACATTTTAAATAATTTTAAAACCTGCTCATGGACGTTATTCTTTTTAAGAAAAATAGTCTTGCAAAGGACGGACTTGTAACGTGTCTGCACGCAAAGCTTCAATTGCTTCTGCAACAGATTCTGCCCCAGACATTGTGGTATAATAGGGGACTTTTTGCATTAAAGCTGCACGGCGCAGTGATTTAGAATCAGAAATCGAGCTTGCCGTATCTGTCGTGTTAAAGACAATATGAACCTGACGATTGCGAATAGCATCTTCAATATGCGGATGACCTTCAAGAACTTTATTTATTTTATTTGCTTCAACACCATTTTCAACTAAATATTTTTGTGTTCCTTCAGACGCTAAAATCAAAAAACCAAGTTGAGCAAGACGTTTGACAGGTTTTAAAACGCGCGCTTTATCCTTATCACGTACAGAGACAAATAAAGTGCCTTCACGAGGCAAATCAGCTCCCGCCCCAATTTGTGCTTTGGCAAAAGCCAGCGCAAAATCATAATCAAGCCCCATGACTTCTCCCGTTGAACGCATTTCAGGCCCAAGTAATGTGTCCACACCTGTAAAACGTGCAAAAGGAAAAACTGCTTCTTTAACAGCAATATGTGGTTTTTGGTGTGTTTCAATAATGCCGCCATAAGCATTCATAGCACCTTTTAGAGCCTCACCGGACATAATACGCGCTGCAACTTTGGCAATTGGACGACCAATGGTTTTTGCCACAAACGGAACGGTGCGCGAGGCACGTGGATTGACTTCTAAAACATAGATAATACCATCTTTAATGGCATATTGAACATTCATTAAACCACCAACATTCAAGGCTTTTGCTAAAGCTTGGGTTTGGCGTTCAAGTTCTTGTACAATATCTTTTGTTAATGTGTTTACGGGAAGTGAACACGCAGAATCGCCAGAGTGAATGCCGGCTTCTTCAATATGTTCCATAATACCAGCAACCAAAGTGTCTTGGCCATCGCAAAGGCAATCCACATCAACCTCTATAGCATCTGTTAAATATGTATCAAATAAAAGAGGATTTTTACCTAAAAGCGTATTAATTTGTCCTGTTTTATCATTTGGATAGCGCGCTTTTATTTCTTCTGGCACCAATTCGGGAACTGTATCTAAAAGATAAGTTTGAAGTCCACGCTCATCGTGAATGATTTGCATTGCCCGACCTCCTAAAACATAAGAAGGGCGCACAACAAGCGGAAATCCAAGATCATTAGCGATTAAACGTGCCTGTTCAACTGAATAGGCTATGCCGTTTTTAGGTTGGGTTAAGTTCAGTTTAATAAGCAATTTTTGAAAACGATCACGATCTTCTGCAAGATCGATCGCATCTGGTGAGGTGCCTAAAATAGGTATTCCTGCTTTTTCAAGCGATTGGGCAAGTTTTAGTGGTGTTTGTCCGCCAAATTGCACAATAACGCCCACCAGTTCTCCTTGCGCTTTTTCGGCTTCTAAAATCTCTAACACATCCTCATCTGTTAGTGGCTCGAAATAGAGCCGATCTGATGTATCATAATCGGTTGAAACAGTTTCAGGGTTGCAATTGATCATAATGGCTTCATAACCTGCATCACGTAAAGCAAAAGCGGCATGGCAACAGCAATAATCAAATTCTATGCCTTGACCTATACGGTTAGGCCCACCACCTAAAATTACAACCTTTTTACGGTTGGAGACATTCGCTTCAGAGCGCAATTGACCTGCAAAGGGAACCTCATAGGTGGAATACATATAGGCCGTTGGTGAAGAAAATTCAGCCGCGCATGTGTCAATTCGTTTGAAGACAGGTTTCACACCAAGACGGTGACGGGCAAGTGCAACATCTTGACTGTCTTGTTGAGTTAAATAGGCAAGACGGCTGTCTGAAAAACCCATGGATTTTAAAAGTCGTAAATTGTCAGGATCATTTGGTAGACCATGTTCACGGATACGTTTTTCCATATCTATGAGAGATGCAATTTGTTCTAAAAACCATGGATCAATTTTGCTAACTTGATGAATTTCATTCACCGATAATCCCATACGCATGGCTTGAGCTACATAACGTAACCTGTCTGGTGTTGGTGTTCCAATCGCAGAGCGGATGGCATTTTTTTCGTCACCTTCAGCATGCTCGGGAATAGTGATTTCATCAAGACCTGTTAATCCTGTTTCCAATCCACGAAGCGCCTTTTGCAAGGATTCTTGAAATGTCCGTCCAATTGCCATAACTTCACCAACTGATTTCATCGCCGTTGTTAAAACAGGCGATGCGCCGGGAAATTTCTCAAAGGCAAAACGAGGAATTTTTGTGACGACGTAATCAATTGAAGGCTCAAAAGACGCTGGTGTTGCGCCACCTGTTATATCATTTTCCAACTCATCGAGTGTATAGCCAACGGCGAGTTTGGCCGCCACTTTCGCGATGGGAAAGCCTGTGGCTTTTGATGCAAGCGCTGAAGAACGCGACACGCGAGGATTCATTTCAATGACGATCAAGCGTCCATTTTCTGGATTGACGGCAAATTGAACATTTGATCCACCTGTTTCAACACCTATTTCACGCAAAACGGCAATAGAAGCATTTCGCATGATTTGATATTCTTTATCCGTTAATGTCAGTGCGGGTGCCACCGTAATGGAATCACCCGTATGAACACCCATTGGATCAATATTTTCAATGGAGCAAATAATGATGCAATTGTCTTTTTTGTCACGAACCACTTCCATCTCATATTCTTTCCACCCCAAAACGCTTTCTTCAATAAGAACTTCTGTGGTGGGAGAGGCATCAAGACCGCGTTCAATAATATCATAAAATTCTGAGCGGTTATAAGCAATGCCGCCACCTGTGCCGCCTAAAGTAAAGGAGGGGCGAATAATGGCAGGCAGTCCCACATGGTCGAGAGCTTGCCCAGCTTTTCCGATCGCATGTGCCATATAACGCTGCTTGCGATCCGCTTCACCTAATTGCCATTCATGCTCTAGCCGATCAAGGGCAAGTTGTGCTTCTTCGTTTGAATGCTCAGCTTGGAGCGCCTTGCGCATTTCTTCATAGCGGTTTCGATCTTCTTCTTTTATTTCTGTAGCATTTGCTAACATTGAACGAGGTGTATCTAAACCAATTTTTTCCATAGCTTCGCGGAATAATGCGCGATCTTCAGCCTTATCAATGGCGGTTGCATCGGCACCGATCATTTCAACATTGTAACGATCAAGAATGCCCATACGTTTCAATGAAAGCGCTGTGTTAAGTGCAGTTTGCCCACCCATCGTAGGAAGAAGGGCATCAGGCTTTTCTCGGGCAATAATTTTAGCAACCACTTCAGGTGTGATCGGTTCAATATAAGTGGCATCTGCTAAATCAGGATCCGTCATAATAGTGGCTGGATTGGAATTGACTAAAATGATGCGATAGCCTTCTTCTTTAAGGGCTTTACAGGCTTGCGTGCCTGAATAATCAAATTCGCATGCCTGACCAATGATAATGGGACCTGCACCGATGATGAGAATGGATTGAATATCTGTGCGTTTTGGCATGACATTTCCTATAGCAAACACCCACGCGGAAACCCGGCAGGTTAAAGAATAAAATTTTAAGGCTAAGCTTGCTTTATAGGTATAATCTTGACGAAAGTAACCCCAAAAATACGCTTACCAAAATTTTTTTAAAATTAATCACAGATCTCTTCCATAAAACATCATGAATAGAAAGAGTTAAACAGTGCCTCCTAAATGTTATATTCAGTCAAATTTGTCCTTAAAAGCATACACGCCAAAAATACTCTTTTATGAATTTTAACAAATTGTATAAAGCAAAGCAGGTATTCTATTATCTTTTACATGATAAATGTGCATGAAGAAAACGCGTCTAATCAAATTAAAATGTATAATAATATAATTGAGTGTATCCAAGCTTGTGTGCATAAATCATAAAACATTTATAGATTCGTTTTTTATGCAACATTTTAAAAATATACTGAACTTCGTTTATCAAAGATAAGATATAAATATATCTATAGGTGGCTTCAAAGAGTAATCATTTAACTCAGAAATCTAAACTTTCATCCAGTTTAAAAATTTTGCTCATACCTTATGCAAGTTTAAAACAACATATGTGATGCATGTGTTCTTAAGCAGTTTTCTTATGAGCGCGGATCATGTCTCCAAAACGTTGAAACAAATAGTGGCTATCTTGGGGGCCTGGAGAAGCTTCAGGATGGTGTTGCACAGAAAAAACAGGTTTGTCTGTAAGACGAATGCCGCAATTTGTACCATCAAAAAGCGACACATGGGTTTCTTCAACACCTTTTGGCAATGTGTTTGAATCCACTGCAAATCCATGATTCATAGAAACAATTTCAACTTTTCCAGTTGTAAAATCTTTCACAGGATGATTGGCACCATGATGTCCTTGATGCATTTTTACTGTATTTCCACCTGTTGCAATGGCTAGCATTTGGTGACCAAGACAAATGCCAAAAATAGGAAGACCGCTTTCAATAAGTTTTTTAATAATCGGTACAGCATATTCACCCGTTGCTGCTGGATCGCCCGGACCATTTGATAGAAAAATACCATCAGGTTGTAATGCTATAATATCTTCGGCACTTGTTGTTGCAGACACAATCGTGACACGAGCATGAAGACTGGCTAAAAGACGCAAAATGTTGCGCTTAAGACCATAATCAACGGCGACAATATGGAGATCGTGATGATTGTCTTCACCATAACCTTCATTCCACACCCATGTTGTTTGTTTCCATTCGCTTGATTGTCCTGATGTCACTTCTTTTGCAAGATCAAGTCCAATAAGACCCGACCAATCTTGAGCGCGTTTTTTCAATGCCTCAAAATCAAAAACCCCTGAAGGATCATGAGCAATGACAGCATTTGCCAATCCTTTTTCACGAATGAGGGCGGTTAATGCACGTGTGTCGATACCAGAAAGAGCAATAATGCCACGATTTTTGAGCCATTGCCCCAAATCTTGCGAGGCACGGTAATTTGACGGGTGGGTGATGTCGGCTTTTAATACAGCACCAACCGCGCCGTGGCGATTTGCAGGGTGTAAATCTTCAATATCATCTTGATTGGTCCCAACATTACCAATATGTGGAAATGTAAAGGTAACAATCTGTCCTGTGTAAGAAGGATCGGTGAGAATTTCTTCATAGCCAGTCAATGCAGTGTTAAAGCACACTTCGGCTTCAATTGCACCTGTTGCGCCCAATCCTTTTCCTTCAATAACAGTGCCATTTGCCAAAACCAAAACCGCTGTGGGTTTGCTTATACTCCAAGGTGAGGATGTTTGTTCGATATGTGTCATGGCCAACTTTCCATTATCAAGTGGATTTCAAAAGGCGCAATATTGAACTCAGGCACAAGCGGTGGATAAAGATCCACTTGGCGTTGTTGTTTTCAATGTTCTGCTAAGATTTAAGATATAGGACGATTAGTTGATAAGGTAAAGAGGTTAAGATGTTTTTTCCTTTATTAAGCTCCATTGTTGATAAAAGCTAATAAATTCGTTGCAGGCTTCGTATTGAGTGGTTAGAGAAGTTTAAAACAAACAATTGGATGGTAGCTATGCTTCGCGAACAGATAGAAAATGCATTAAAAACGGCGATGAAAGCGCAAAATAAAGAGCGTTTGGCAACATTGCGTCTCATCAATGCTGCCTTTAAAGATCGTGATATCGCCAATCGTGGTGAGGGAAAACCAGTAGCGGATGAAACTGCTTTGCAGGCTATTTTAGCGCGTATGATTAAACAACGTGAAGAATCAGCACGCCTTTATGACGAGGGTGGACGGGCAGAACTCGCAAAGGCAGAACGGGATGAAATTGCAATTATTCAAGACTATTTGCCTCCTCAATTGAGTGATGAGGATATGCAGCAAGCCATAGAAGATGCTATTTCGCAAACATATGCAGAAGGTTTGCGTGATATGGGAAAAGTTATGGCTTGGCTTAAAGAGCGTTTTACAGGACAAATGGATTTTGCAAAGGCAAGTGGTTTTATTCGTTCAAAGTTACAGTCACTGACATAAATACTTGTTTTTATGGTGTTTTAGCTAATATGAATTTTTGAGCTTTTAAGCAAACTGATTGAATGGATAAACGTAATAAAGACCTGATAGGAAAATTTGCTGATTAAAATATATTCATTGTGAAACTCTAAAAAGACCACCGCTTAAAGAATAAGACGTCTTATTCAAAACGTTGTCTTTTTAACGCAGTGCATATATTAACTGAACAAAATATTATAAGTATTTTGTGTGACTTTATGTCTGATCACCAAAATTAACGTCGGATTGAACGGGCAAGCCATAAAAGAATGCAAGCGCCAATAAATCCTGAAATGAGATATCCAAATTGACCACCAAAACTGACGCCAAAAAATTGAAATAAAAAGCTTGAAAGTGAAGCACCAACAATGCCTAAAATAATATTTAAGAGCATGCCCGTGTTACTTTTCATAAACATTTGAGCTGCCCATCCCGCTAAGCCGCCAATGATGATTGCTGCAATCCAACCAATGCCTGCATTTTCCATATTCGTCTCCTATTATTACGCCTAAATGTTAAAGATAGGCTCTTTTCACTAAAATCAAGATATAAAAATCTATGATTTTTTTTACCAATATATTTTGAAAGAGATTTTTATAAATACTATTTAATGATGTTAAACTTTTTATAGCCTTAACTAATTTAAAAAGATCAACCGTTTAAGGATAATTTTTTCTACAATCATACACAACATATATTCATGTTACATGTTCACGTTTATGACAAAAACAATGTCATTATTTTTTAAGAATAATGGCATTGTATCCTACATTTCTTCTTCTGTTTCGTCTCAAACAATCAGCTTTTAATCAATTGGTTGAAATAAATAAAATTGAGATCATCTTGATGCAAAATATAACCATTAGATATGGTGGTTGAAAAACAGCGCAAACCTCATGTCATCATGAAAAGTGTTCACGCTGTTTTCAATTGCAAGAATTATTATTTCTTTTTTTCAGTTTGTTTATGAGTGATGTGTTTTGGCTCTGCCTCAATGACCACACCATTAAAATCATTACCACTTGGATTTTGGAAAACGCGCAAACCAAAACTTGGTAAAATGGAATAAAGATGATCAAAAATATCAGATTGGATGGTTTCGTAACCTGCCCATGCCACTGTATTGGTAAAGCAATAAATCTCAATTGGTAAACCTTCAGGGCTTGGTTCCAATTGTCGCACAAGTAGTGTCATAGTTTGATTGATGCCCGGATGGTTTTCTAAATAGGCCATGACGTAAGCGCGGAAAGTCCCAATATTCGTCATACGTCTTGTGTTGTCGGCATTTTCAATATTTTTTTGAACTTTAGAATTCCAGCTTTTAATTTCTTCATCTTTTGTCTTGAAATAATCTTCAAGAAGATTGAGATGGGAAAGATGTTGACGCTCTTCATCTTTTAGAAAATTAATGCTTGCCTGGTCAATGTTAAGGGAACGTTTGATACGTCGTCCACCAGATTCTTGCATTGCACGCCAATTTTTGAAGGGATCTGTTACAAGTTTGCGAATAGGGACAGTTGAAACAGTATTATCAAAATTTTGCACTTTAACCGTATGAAGAGCAATTTCCGTTACCTCACCATCGGCACTTAAATGTGGGATCTCAATCCAGTCACCAACACGAACCATATCAGTGGATGAAATTTGAATACCCGCAACGAGTGAAAGAAGTGTATCTTGGAAAACCAAGATCAAGACGGCGGCCATGGCACCGAGACCTGAAAGCAGGATAAGTGGTGAGCGATCAATCAATGTTGCTAAGATTAAGATCGCCCCAATAGCAAACATTGCTAATTTGACAATCTGAATAAGTCCTTTAATTGGCTTAAGTTTCGCTTCTGGACGTCTTTCATAAATGCGATTTACAACGTTAAGCATTGACGAGATCGCCAACATTATGGTCAAAATTATAAATGCATTTGAAACGTTTTGAATAATAGCCGTTAGTGCAGGTGGCATAGAGGGTACAAACCGCACACCAACAGTGAAAATGAGTGCTGGAGCCACATTGGTGATATGACGAATGGTTTGATCAACATCTGTCGATTTGTCTGAATGCAGTAAAAGCGCTATTTTCTGCACAGCCCGCGTTAGAATTGCGCGAAAAATAACTTTGACAATGATCGCCAATATGATCAGTCCAACAAGCCATAGTGCAGTTTCCAACCATGCATGTTGCGCTAAGAAATCATTAATCGTATCCATATTGAATATCCGTATTGTTTAGTTTCATAATGTAAAACTGATAATCGGTCAAAGACAAGTGTTGGAATCCCTCACAAGAGTGGTTACATAACATTTAACACTTTACAAAAATGTGAGAGCTAATGCGTTACCCGCCTGATTTCCTTGATGAGATCCGTGCCCGACTTCCAATTTCAACGGTGGTTGGCCAAAGAGTGGCATTTGATGCCAAAAAAAGCAACCCTTCACGTGGAGACTTTTGGGGATGTTGCCCATTTCACGGTGAAAAAACCCCTAGTTTTCATTGTGTAGACCCTAAAGGTCGCTATCATTGTTTTGGTTGTGGACGAAGCGGAGATGTCTTTCGTTTCATATGTGAATTGGATGGGGTGTCCTTTCCCGAATCTATTGAACGTTTGGCTGATCAAGCGGGTTTGAAGTTACCTGAACGGGATCTTGAAAGTGAAAAACGACAAAAAACAAAAGCGAATCTTTATGATGTTATGGAAATGGCGGCACAGTTTTTTTCACAACAACTTAATGTTGAGCAAGGGCGTTCAGCACGGCTTTATCTTGATCAACGCGCCCTTGAGCTTAAAACGCGACAACATTTTCGTCTTGGATTTGCGCCAAATAGTCACAACGCGCTAAAAGATGCTTTGACTGCAAAAAATATCAGCTTAGAGCAAATGGAAGCCTGTGGCTTGATTGCATCAAGTGAGGATAAAACGTCGACGTATGACCGATTTCGTAATCGCATTATGTATCCAATAGAAGATTTGCGTGGGCGCATTGTTGCCTTTGGTGGGCGTGCGCTCGACAAAAATGCTCGGGCCAAATATCTCAATAGTCCTGAAACAGTTCTCTTTCATAAAGGTGATATACTTTATAATGCACGCAATGCGCGTCAGGCGTGCCAGTCACAAAACGGCACTGCATCACGCGCGCTCATAGTGGTTGAGGGGTATATGGATGTTATTGCGCTTTATCAAGCTGGATTTCCTACAGCACTCGCGCCATTAGGGACAGCTTTGGGAGAGGCGCAAATTTTACTTTTATGGCGTATGAACCATGATCCCATTTTTTGTTTTGATGGAGATCAAGCTGGTATCCATGCCGCTTTTCGAACAGCCGAAAGGATATTTCCATTACTGAAAGCCGGCGTTTCAGCTCGTTTTGTTTTGCTACCACAAGGAAAAGATCCAGATGATATCGTTAAACAAGGAGGGGCAAACGCATTTCAAGCAGAGCTCGATAAAGCGATTTCTTTGGCAGAACTTTTATGGTTTCGATATACCTCTTTAGGACAGTTTCAAACACCCGAAGAGCGTGCAGGTTTAGAACGGACTTTAAAACAGGCTATTTTTAAAATTAAAGATGAAAGTTTACGCCATTATTATTTACAAGATATGCGCGAAAGATTACGTCAATTTTTCCGACCAGCATATCAAAATAATTTTGCTTATAAAAATACTTATAAAGCCTCTTTGCATCGTCATAAAACACAATTTGCTCCTATGCAAAATGGCAATCATTCATCCCTTGCAAAATCAAATTTGGTGCGGGCACCTTCGGAAAGAATTCCTTTGCGTGAAGGTGCGATTTTGATGACTTTAGCAACGCACCCAGATTTATGGCATGAAGATTTTGAAACGCTTGCAAAGCTTAAATTAGACAATCGTGACTTAATTACCTTTCATCGTTCTATGCTTGAAATTATGGGAGAATGGCAACCTGATGATGCTCAAGCAATGCGCTTATTGCTTGAGCAAAAAGGGCAGGGTAAAATATTTAATCAAATTCATGCTCTCTTACATAAATCAGGAATGCGCAGTGCCTTTGAAGATGCTCCAATAGAGGATGCGAGAGAAGCTTTAAAGCAGGCGATATACTTGCATTTTCGTGCGTATAACCTAAATGAAAGATTGCGCGATATAGAAACGCAACTGATGGAAAATCCACAAAGTGATATTTTTGTTTTGTTGCGCGATATAAAACAAGAATTGGAACAAGCTGAAGCAACACAAGCGCTGATTGAAGGATTTGGGCGTTGAAAAGATGACGAATCAAATGAGTTTGATACGAATCAAAAGAAATGATTCGCTTTTTTGACGAGAATCAGCCACTTAGATTTTATTGTAGTTTTGTTGACAGTGAATAAATGACATTCTGCCAATGATTTTTACAGTTTTATGAAGTGAAAGATATAAAGAATCTGTCGGATTTCTGGTTTGAATGAAAGCAATTGGTTTGCAAAAAAGCTTAATTAAAGATCATTAGCGTAATAAAGGCCATTATAGAACTCATTAGAAATGAACGATAAACCTGTCAAAACATTATAAAACATATAATAGAGGCAGTGGTGGTTATAAAATTTAATGGAATGACAAATTTAAGTGTTTTTTTAAGAATGTAATTATCATCTATCGCATTTAAAATGCGATGTCGAAATAATGATGTAAAGCGGATAAGCCATATTTATGGTGTATTGGGTTAAGAATTTTGAAATGACTGGTCATGTAGGTATGAGCCATGACTAAGTGGAGTTGGAATTAAATGGCAACAAAGGCGAAACAGAAAGACAATGTTGAGATCGAACGCGATGTAAGTTCGGATGGTCCCCTTCTTGACCTATCTGATAGCGCTGTCAAAAAAATGATTAAAGATGCGAAAAAGCGCTGTTATGTCACTATGGATGAGTTGAATGCTGTCCTACCATCAGGTCAAGTTTCATCTGAACAGATAGAAGACATCATGGCGATGCTTTCTGATATGGGCATTAATGTTGTTGAAGATGATGAAGAAGGTGAAGCCGACAATGATGATAATTCAGGCGTTGAAGGTGGAGATCTTGTTGAGGCATCTGGACGTTCTGTAGCGACCACAACAAAGCGCGAAGCAGGTGATCGTACAGATGATCCTGTGCGTATGTATTTACGAGAAATGGGTGCGGTTGAGCTCCTCTCGCGTGAGGGTGAGATTGCCATTGCCAAACGCATAGAGGCTGGTCGTGAAACGATGATTGCGGGCTTATGTGAAAGTCCGCTCACCTTCCAAGCTTTAATTATTTGGCGTGAAGAATTGAATGAAGAGCGTATTTTATTGCGCGAAATCATTGATCTTGAAACAACATATGCGGGGCCTGAAGCAAAACAAGCGCCTGTTGTTGAACGGGTTGAGCCAGTAAAGCCTAAAGAAGAAACCCCGCGTCGTCCTTCACGTGATGATGATGACATTACCAATGTTGGTGGTGAAACAATCAGTGAAGATGATGATGACGAGGATGATGAAGCCAATTTATCACTTGCTGCGATGGAAAATGAATTGCGTCCACAAGTTATGGAAACGCTTGATTTTATCGCCGATGTCTATGTGAAATTACGCAAATTGCAAGATCAACATGTTGAAAGCAGTTTAGCTGATCATGATGAAGGTGCTTTATCGTCAGGTCAAAAGAAAAAATATAAGCAGTTGAAAGATGATTTGGTTAAAGCCGTTAAGTCTTTATCTTTGAACCAAAATCGTATTGAGGCACTTGTTGAACAATTATACGATATTAATAAGCGGCTTGTCCAAAATGAAGGCAAATTAAAGCGGCTTGCAGACTCTTACGGCGTACGTCATGAAGAGTTTTTGAAAGAATATCAAGGGCATGAGCTTGACGCGGATTGGGTCAATTATATTGCAACGTTGTCTGGTCGTGGGTGGAAGGAATTTTCAACGCGTGAGGCCAAAGCTATTCATCAATTGCGTAGTGAAATTCAAATGTTGGCGCAAGAAACTGCGATTTCAATTGGTGAATTTCGCCGTATTGTGAATCAGGTGCAAAAAGGTGAGAGAGAAGCCACCATTGCTAAAAAAGAAATGGTGGAAGCCAATTTGCGTCTGGTGATCTCAATTGCAAAAAAATATACAAATCGTGGTTTGCAATTTCTTGATCTTATTCAAGAAGGCAATATAGGCTTGATGAAAGCGGTTGATAAGTTTGAATATCGCCGTGGCTATAAATTTTCGACTTATGCCACATGGTGGATCAGACAAGCCATTACACGCTCAATTGCCGATCAGGCGCGTACTATTCGTATTCCTGTTCACATGATCGAGACGATCAATAAGATTGTTCGCACATCGCGACAAATGCTGCATGAAATTGGTCGTGAACCAACACCAGAAGAATTATCGGAAAAACTTTCTATGCAGCTTGAAAAAGTACGCAAAGTGCTGAAAATTGCAAAAGAACCTATCTCTCTGGAAACACCTGTTGGCGATGAAGAAGATTCTCATTTGGGTGAATTTATTGAAGATAAGAATGCGCTATTGCCGATTGATGCGGCTATTCAAGCCAATTTGCGTGATACCACGACACGTGTTTTGGCCTCCCTCACACCGCGTGAAGAACGGGTTTTGCGTATGCGTTTTGGTATTGGTATGAATACGGATCATACATTGGAAGAAGTTGGACAACAATTTTCTGTCACGCGTGAACGTATTCGCCAAATTGAAGCAAAAGCATTGCGTAAGTTGAAGCATCCAAGTCGTTCACGCAAATTGCGCAGTTTCCTTGATTCCTAAAACTTAACGCCGCACAAAATATTGCGGCGTTTTTTGCAAAAGGCCTTATGTTTATGTCTTTACTTCAGAAAATTTTTGGAAGAGAAAAACAAAAAACTGAAAAAACACAAAGCAATGTTGGTGATGAAATTGATTATAATGGATTTACCATTCTTGCAACGCCTTATATGAATGAAGGACAATTGCAAAGCTGTGGTGTTATCTCAAAAAATACCAATCATGAGCGTCAAGAACATCGCTTTGTCAGGGCTGATAAGTTTTCAAGCAGAGAAGATGCTGTAAAAATGATTCATATTAAAGCGCGTCAAATCATTGATGAACAAGGTGATGCGCTTTTTAAGTCATCATAGAATAAAATGATGGTTTTATAGCAAAATGCATGACATCATTTTATCTCACGTCACAATATATAAGCGTAATTTTATGCAGTGCGTAAGATCAAAACAAGTAATGTCGTGTGAGGTAAATGGCTTTGTAATGTAGTTTCTTGACAATACGCGCAAATGGATCAGTTCTACATTTAGCGCTTGAGGCTCATGACCATTTCATTTTTTACATGATATAAGGTTTTGGGTAAAGGGAAGCAAAGCCGCAGGAAATATGAATATTTCCAAGGCGGCTTAACAAAGTTACCAATACAATTTCCATATCCAAAGGACACAAAAATCGTTTCCATCTGCTTTGCCGAAAAAGCTAAGAGGAGGATATATCCTCCTCTTTTTACTTTCTTCCTCGCCTTTTATGCTGTTTATTGTGCGATCCTAGTTAAATTGAAGTGATCCTTAGCCTAAATTTATGATTATTCGTGATGATAGTCTTTGTCAGAAACAGGTTCTAACCAATCCACATTTTTTCCATCTTTCATTTCCTGAACGGCAATGTGAGACATAGCCGTTGTCGCAGAGGCCCCATGCCAATGTTTTTCATGCGGAAGAAACCACACCACGTCACCCGCTTTGACATTTTCAATTGGACCTCCTTCTTTTTGGACCCAACCATGGCCAAATGTGATGATTAAAGATTGACCCATGGGATGCGTGTGCCAATTTGTTCGTGCTCCAGGTTCAAAGGTCACATGTGCAGATGTGATATTTGAATCCTGATGCTGATCAATAATTGGATCAATACGCACTGTGCCAGTAAACCATTCTTGTGGACCTTTTAAAGAAGGACGCGTTCCTGATCGTAAAATTTCCATCATTTTTTTCCTTATTGATGGTTTTTATAATTTTATTAAAGGATCGTTACTTTAAAGTAACGACCCAAATTTTAATGATAACTCTGTCTTTTATGACAGGATTGGTTTGCAAGGTATTATATGATGTGTTTATTTTAACTCTTTTTTTGTTTATAAAAACAAAGAAGAGCTGATATTATGAGTTTTCTTTCTAGATTATGTAAGTTTCAAAATTTGATTTTTTGAGATGTTAAAACAAAAATGATATCGATATTTGGTCACATTCGTGTGAAATAGGCTTAAAAGCAAACAAAAGTTAAAAAACATGACAATCATATATGCCTTATGAAAAATCAATAGTTTCGATTGCTGGATTTTTTTGGATAAAACCGCTAAATTATAAGAATGAACTCTACAGTCCCCTTTTGGAAATATAAAACACTTGAAGAAATGTCCGTTGAAGAATGGGAAAGTCTTTGTGATGGTTGTGGTCGATGCTGCATGCATAAATTAGAAGATGAAGATACTGGTGATATTTATGCTACCAGTGTTGCCTGTCAATTGTTAGATGCCCATTCTTGTCAATGCAGCAATTATACCAAACGCAAATCTATCGTGCCTGATTGTATATTATTGGATATAAAGACGGTGCGTACGGTGCGTTGGTTACCGAAAACATGTGCATATCGGTTGATTGATGAAGGACGCGACCTTGAACCATGGCATCCTTTAATTTCTGGTCGACGAGAAAGCGTTCATGAAGCCCGTGTATCAGCGCGCGGCAGCGTGTGCGTGCATGAAAATACACTTAAAACGCCTGAAGACTATTTGGATTATATAATAGGTCCAATTGATGAAGGGCGTTAAGTTTTCACTTGTGAAAAATAATCTATTTTCAATTTTATAATAAAAAGCATTGCTTTGTAATGTGTTGGAAACATCTTGTTTTAGACAAAATGATCCTTTTTTAACTTTATATAAATTCCGAACCACTCAATAAGAAGTAAGTTTGACAAGACTTCTTTTGTATAAAACACGCATTGCTTTTAAGAAAACAATGCGTGTCTTTTTAGTCTTTTGCAAAAAAAGACATGACTTTTAGTTTTCGATAGCAAATTTTACTGTGACGTTGACGCTATAATCAAGCTCACCATTGGTAAAATTCGTATTAGCAGAATCGCTTTTTGCAGAAGCACTCATCAATCGCGGTGTCACGCCAGTGCTGTAATTTTCTTCATGTATTGAAAGCACAGAGCCAAGTTTAACATGAGCAGCTTCTGCGAGTGTTTTAGCTTTTTCCATTGCTTCTGCAACGGCATTTTTGCGTGCGACCACATAAAAAGGTTTTTGATCCGCATTGGTGAAAGAAATACCATTAACGGCATTAATGCCAAGATTCATCGCTTGATCAAACATTTTTCCAGCGTTATCGAGATCGCGAATGCGCACTGTCAATGAATTGGATACACGATACGTTTGTTCAGCTTCAGAAGGTGTTGTGGTATCAACAGCGACAGGATAAATCGACAAACCAGATGTTTGAAGATCTGCTTCTTCAATACCGCTTTTTTTAAATGCCTCTAGCACATTATTCATGGATTCATTGTTTTCAATCAATGCATCTTGAGCCGTTTTGCCATTGGTAACAACAGCAAGATGAATTACGGCCATATCAGGTGCTGTTTGTGTTTGACCTGTTGCACTCACAACGATTGTTGGTTGAGATTGTGTTGCTTCCTTTGCTTTCACAGCTTGTGTGGTTGTCAAAGTGGTTAATGTTGCCAAGGCTAACATAGAGGTTGCGGCAAATGGGGCAAGAGGTAAACGTGTCGTTGTCATGAAAACTCCTATTTTTTTAAACTGACCCGTTTTTAAATTTAGAAGATGCAAAAATTAGGGCAACCTTAGGAATATGTGGCAATCATTAAAAAACAACAATAACTTTATATTGAGGACTTGATATCTTTGTTTTTTTAGTTTAGATCGAAGACTTCCGTGGGGCCTGTAGCTCAATTTGGTTAGAGCCAGCGGCTCATAACCGCTTGGTTGGGGGTTCGAGTCCCTCCGGGCCCACCATATTTTTAAAATTCATAATGTAGTTTGTTTTTCAATCTCTATGAAAATTATTTGTGCGTTTTTGCGCTCTTAGTTCATATGCACTTTTGGCTTTTTCTTTTTGACACTAATTTTATAACTCTTTTAACGTCATTTTAGACTGAGTGGTAATTCCATAATTTTAGTTTAAAATATCACAAATCCTCTGTCTTCATAAGATATACTCTTTTTTGCATGTAAATTGATTAACGCTTTTTCTAAGTTAGATTTAACCTCTCGTACTTCTGCTAACTTGACAGCTGAAGAATCTTTTAATTTTTGTTTATTTTGTAAATAACCATTATTTTCAAAATCATTAAACGGATCAAACGCCATTCGCTACCTCAGCGTTTCTTGACTCTTTAAGATATTGAAGATGGTAATCTCTCATTTCATCTCCAGTTATATAGCCTTCACGACACAAATTTAATATAAGTTGTTCTGTTACTGAAAATTCAACTTCTGCATCTGACAATTCACTATATTTATCGGCAAGTTTATCTAATTCAGTAACATAAGCCGTAACATTAAATTTTTTTGCCAATTCATATATTTTAGTTTCGATTGTCATTTTTTTCCATTAAAAATATTTCTAAATTTGTTGAATGATATTAGTGAAAAGAGCAAGACCAAAGAAAAATGTATGATCTTTTATAAAAAACATTGGAATAATAGAGACTATACTTAGAATCATAAAAATAACAATTAGTTTATCATACATTTTCTTCACCTCTTTTTTTAAAAAAATATTTATTTAATTTTTTTTATTCTTTGTTTATTAAAATTTTTCATTTGATCATAGCATATTAGAAAACGTGGCTAAACGACAACCAGTAAAAAAATAAAAAAAAGAGTGCAAGATTCTTTGAGACTGTGGCATAAGAAAGTTTCGAGGGAGAATTTTTCATGGCTATTCATAAACTTCTTGTTGCTAACCGTTCAGAAATTGCTATCCGTATTTTTCGCGCGGCCAATGAATTAAATATTCAAACCGTAGCTGTTTATGCTCAGCAAGACAAATTGGCGTTGCACCGTTTTAAAGCCGATGAAAGTTATCTTATCGGTAGCGGTGCTCATCTTCAGCACGATATGGGACCAATTGAAGCCTATTTATCCATTGATGAAATTATGCGTATCGCTAAATTGTCAGGGGCTGATGCTATTCACCCCGGTTATGGGCTTTTGTCTGAAAGTCCTGAATTTGCTGATGCTTGTCTTGATAACGGTTTAATTTTTATTGGTCCTAAAGGCGAAACCATGCGTCGTCTTGGCAATAAAGTGGCTGCACGTCATTTGGCAGTAGAGGTCGGGGTTCCTGTTGTGCCAGCGAGTGATCCTTTGCCTGATGATCTTAACAGTGTGAAAAAAAGTGCTGATGCTATTGGCTATCCCTTAATGTTGAAGGCATCATGGGGTGGGGGGGGACGCGGTATGCGGGTGATCCGTAGTGCCGAGGATATTGAACGGGAAGTAACAGAAGCCAAGCGTGAAGCAAAAGCAGCCTTTGGAAAAGATGAAGTGTATCTTGAGAAATTGGTCGAACGTGCTCGCCATGTTGAACTTCAAATTTTAGGGGATACACATGGCAATATTGTACATCTTTTTGAGCGGGATTGTTCCATTCAGCGTCGTAACCAAAAAGTGGTGGAACGTGCCCCCGCTCCTTATCTCAATAATGAGCAACGTCAAGAACTGGCCAATTATGGATTAAAAATTGCCAAAGCAACACAGTATATTGGTGCAGGAACAGTCGAATTTTTAATGGATGTCGATACGGGAAAATTTTATTTTATTGAAGTTAATCCCCGAATACAGGTTGAACATACTGTTACAGAAGAAGTAACGGGTATTGATATTGTCAAAGCGCAAATTCATCTTTTAGAAGGGGATGTGATTGGCACGGCTCAATCTGGTGTACCCAAACAAGACGATATTGTGTTGCGCGGCCATGCTTTACAATGCCGTATTACGACAGAAGATCCTGAATATAATTTTATTCCTGATTATGGCCGCATCACGGCTTATCGTGGAGCGACAGGTTTTGGGATAAGATTAGATGGCGGCACAGCGTATTCAGGCGCGATCATTACGCGTTTTTATGATCCACTTTTGGAAAAAGTCACAGCTTGGGCGCCAACAACAAATGAAGTTATTGCGCGTATGGAGCGGGCATTGCGAGAGTTTCGTATTCGTGGCGTGGCCACAAATCTGACGTTTCTTGAAGCGATTGTGACCCATCCAAAATTTGCAGATAACACATACACAACACGCTTTATTGACGCAACGCCAGAACTTTTTGCGCATGTAAAACGTCAAGATAGAGCAACCAAATTGTTGACTTATATTGCTGATGTCACAGTTAATGGCCATCCAGATGTTAAAGAGCGTCCGCGTCCTCCAGCTTCTGCAATGGCACCAGCTCTTCCTTATAGAGAAAATACCGAAATTCTCGCAGGGACAAAACAGACATTTGATGCTTTAGGCGCGCAAAAATTCAGCCAATGGATTAGAGACCAAAAACGTGCCTTAATCACCGATACAACGATGCGTGATGGGCATCAGTCGCTTTTGGCAACGCGCATGCGTACTTTTGATATTGCCGCTATTGCAGGTACTTATGCACAAGCGTTGCCTTCTCTTTTTTCATTAGAATGTTGGGGTGGTGCAACGTTTGATGTTGCGATGCGATTTTTAACCGAAGATCCGTGGGAGCGGCTTCATAAAATTCGTGAAGCTGCTCCCAATATTTTAACACAAATGCTTTTAAGAGGTGCCAATGGGGTAGGCTATAAAAGCTATCCTGATAATGTTGTTCAATATTTTATCCGCCAAGCCGCACAAAATGGTATCGATGTTTTTCGTGTTTTTGATAGCCTTAATTGGGTTGAAAATATGCGTGTATCTATTGATACTGTTTTGGAAGAGGGAAAAATATGTGAAGCGGCGATGTGCTATACGGGGGATCTTCTTGATCCTCAAAGAGATAAATATAATCTTGATTATTATTTGAAACTTGCACAAGAAATGGAGAAAGCAGGCGCGCATATTCTTGCAGTTAAAGATATGGCCGGTCTTATGAAACCGCGTGCAGCAGAAGTTCTGTTTAAAGCATTAAGACAAACAACGGATTTGCCTATTCATTTTCACACTCATGATACTTCAGGCATTGGGGCTGCAACTGTTTTGGCAGCTGTTGCATCAGGTGTGGATATTGTCGATGCAGCGATGGATGCGTTTTCTGGCAATACTTCACAACCTTGTCTTGGTTCGATTGTGGAAGCCTTGGTTGGTACAGAGCGCGATACAGAACTTGATCGGGAATGGATACGACGTATTTCTTTTTACTTTGAGACTGTACGTCATCAATATGCTGCTTTTGAAAGTGATTTGAAAGGACCAGCATCAGAGGTCTATTTGCATGAAATGCCCGGGGGTCAGTTTACCAATTTAAAAGAGCAAGCACGCGCGCTGGGATTGGAAAGTCGTTGGCATGAAGTGGCACAAGCTTATGCTGATGTGAATAAAATGTTTGGTGATATTGTTAAGGTCACACCCTCATCAAAAGTGGTGGGGGATATGGCATTGATGATGGTTAGCCAAAATTTAACTGTTGCCGATGTTGAAAGCCCCAATGTAGATATTGCCTTTCCTGAATCGGTTGTTTCTATGTTGCGGGGTGAGCTTGGACAACCAGAAGGAGGCTGGCCAAAAGCTTTACAAGAAAAAGCACTAAAAGGACAAAAACCCTTTACAGTTCGTCCGGGTTCTTTGTTGGAGCCTGCAGATCTTGTCATTGAGCGAACCCAAGCTGTTGAAAAAATCGGGCATGAGATGCAAGACCATGAATTTGCATCTTATCTTATGTATCCGAAAGTCTTTGTAGATTACAGTGCCGCTTCTAGTCTTTATGGACCTGTGAGTGTTTTGCCCACACATGTATATTTTTATGGTTTGCCACTAGAACAAGAGGTGGTTATTGACATTGAAAAGGGCAAATCTTTGGTTGTTCGTAATCTCAGTGTAACAGAAGCCGATGATCAGGGCATGGTTAGTGTCTTTTTCGAATTGAATGGTCAGCCAAGACGCATTAAGGTGCCTGATCGCATTCATAATTTGCCCACAAAAACGCGCCCTAAAATTGAGAATGGCAATGTTTCGCATATTGGAGCGCCGATGCCCGGCATTATATCAAGCGTTGATGTGAAAGTGGGACAAAAAGTGAAAGCGGGGGATGTTCTTATTGCGATTGAAGCGATGAAAATGGAAACTGTCTTACATGCTGAAAAAGATGCAACAATTGTTGATGTTCTGGTTACTCAAGGCGATCAAATTGATGCAAAAGATCTTTTGGTTGTTTTAGACTAGTATGTTTTTTTTCGTGTCATATTAGGAAATTTTTTAAACTCGTGAAAAGTGAACGCTTATTTTAAAGCCTAAAATACTTTGGTTGTGGGTGAGAATTGATCACTTTATAAACTTTGAAAATTTTTTTTCTTAGTGTTAAATTCTCTATATATGAATTTTTAGATGTTAAGTGCGTTTTTTAAAAGATTTGATAAAGATCACACGTTTTATATGAAATTTTGAACTTAATATTTAAAAAGAGTTATTTTAACCAAACACAAAAGAACCGAACTTATCTTCTTTTTATTTCATATAAAAGAATCAAAGAAATATTCTAACAATAAGTCATTTATCTAATAAGAAAATAGTGTTTCAATAGTATGAAATTATCATCAAATTTGACAAGGATGAGAGAAATGAATGCGTTAGAGATGTCTAAAAAATATGAGGAGGGATCTCTGACCCCAATTGCACTTTTGGAGCCGATTGCTGAAATGATAAAAGCAAATCCATATGTTTTCATTTCAACAACATATGAGAGAGCCTATCGAGAGGCTGAAGCTTCGACAAAAAGATGGCAAACAATGACACCTTTATCGCCTTTTGATGGGGTGCCAATCGCCTATAAAGATTTATTTGATGTTGCAGGTACTCTCACAACAGCAGGGGCAGCCACGTGCTTAAAGGCACCAAAAGCACAAAATGATGCAAGCGTCGTTGCCAAATTGGCGCAATTTGGCATGGTATGTATTGGTAAAACCAATCTAACCGAATTTGCCTATTCTGGCTTAGGTCTTAATAAATATTTTGGCACACCTTCAAATGCGTGTGATGAAGATTATATTCCTGGTGGTTCATTAAGTGGAGCAGCAGTTTGTGTAGCAAAAAATATTGTTCCCTTATCTTTTGGAACAGACACTGCAGGTTCTATTTGCATTCCTGCCTGTTTTAATGGCGTGATTGGATATCGCAGCAGTATGAAGCGCTATGCACAACAAGGCGTTTATCCTTTGGCAAGCTCTTTGGATACAATTGGACCTTTGGCAAAAAGTGTCAAAGACTGCATAATACTTGACCAGTTGTTGCGTTCTTCAAATGAAGAAGACACTTGTCTTATGCATGATGTTGAGGACATGAAATTGATTGTTGATTGGGATTTTATCACCGCTCAAAATATTCAAGCTGAGGTGATGACACAATTTAATCAGTGTATTGATCATCTTAAAGAGTGTGGGGTGAATATTGTAGAAAAAACCATTTTTGCATTTTCTGACGCGTTAGATGTTATTGATTATTTTGGTTGGCCGGCTTTAGCTGAAGCTTATACACTGCATAAACCTTTATTAGAAAGTGATCAGTCCGCATTTCTTGATCCGCGTGTGCGCAAACGTCTTGATGATGCGCAAACTATTTTGGCGAGCACACAAATCACACTCTACCAAAAAATGACGAAGCTGCGTTCACAATTAAGAAACCAGCTAAGAGGTTATTTTCTTTTGACACCGACAGTTGCGCATATGGCACCATTGATAAAACCGCTTGAAAATGAAGCGCTTTATTACGAAACAAATTTAAAAACATTGCGATTAGCGATGCCGGGCAGTTTTTTAGATATGCCGAGCGTAACATTACCAAATCGTTTCAGAAAAAAAACTCTGCCTAGTGGCCTGCTCGTTTCTGGCGTTTCTGGAAATGATAGAAATCTTTTGCAAGCATGTTATGAAATTGAATGCCTATTAAAAAACAAGATGTGAAGACAATATCAAAGTAAAATAGCCATATATTTAAAGGTTAAAATTTAAAATTTTAGCCGTAAAAAATTTCAAAACTCTGAATTTTGTTTTCATAAAACGGAATTTATAAAATAAAAGCAATTTACATCGTAAAGCGTGCTTGCTAGTTTTTACGCTTAAAGATTTTGGCATACAAGCATCGCATTTGGCAAGCATCGCATTTGGCTTGTTATATGAATGGGGAGGGACATAAAGTTATGGGATATCAAAGAGATATTAAACAAAAAGACTTAAATAATTTTTCCGATAAGCATTTGTATCGGGGGTTAGAAAACAGACATATTCAACTTATTGCCATTGGTGGTGCTATTGGAACAGGACTTTTTATGGGCTCTGGTAGGACAATTAGTGTTGCTGGCCCTTCTATCGTTTTTGTTTATGCGATTATTGGTTTTATGTTGTTTTTTGTTATGCGCGCAATGGGTGAATTGTTGCTTGCCAATACGCAATATAAATCTTTTATCGATTTTTCGGCAGATCTTTTAGGGCCTTGGGCTGGTTTTTTTATTGGCTGGACTTATTGGCTATGCTGGATTGTAACAGGTGTTGCCGACGTTATTGCCATTGCAGGATATGCGCATTTTTGGTGGCCTGATTTGAATGCATGGATACCCGTTCTTTTATGTGTTGCAGCCTTTTTTGTATTAAATATTGTTGCTGTTAAACTTTTTGGCGAAATGGAATTTTGGTTTGCCTTAATCAAAATTATCGCCATTGTTGCTCTTATTCTTGTGGGTTTTTATATGATCATCACAGGTTTTACCTCTCCCAATGGTACGGTTACATCTCTTGGCAATGTTTGGAATGGTGGTGATCTTTTTCCTAAAGGGCTTATGGGATTTTTTGCAGGATTTCAAATCGCTGTTTTTGCTTTTGTTGGTATTGAACTGGCTGGTACAGCGGCCGCTGAAGTCAAACATCCTGAACAGACATTGCCTAAGGCCATTAATTCCATTCCAATCCGTATTATCTTCTTTTATATTTTGTCGCTGATTGTCATTATGTCCGTTACCCCTTGGTATGATGTGGATCCTGAAAAAAGCCCATTTGTTGATATGTTTGTGCTTATTGGTGTTCCTATTGCGGCAAGCCTTGTGAATTTTGTTGTGCTGACATCAGCCGCATCATCTGCCAATAGTGGTGTATTTTCTACAAGTCGAATGGTTTATGGTTTGGCAGAAAAAAAAGGCGCCCCGAAAATTTTAGGGATCTTATCCAAGAAACATGTCCCCGCTAATGGATTATTGTTTTCTTGTTTATGTATCTTAATTGGTTATTCTGTCTTGTCGTTTATTCCCACTGTTATGGGAGCCTTTGTGGTGATAACAACGATCTCGGCAATTTTGTTTATGTTTGTATGGACGATTATTTTAATCAGTTATATCGCTTATCGGCAAAAACGTCCTGAATTGCATGATCGCTCAGTCTATAAAATGCCGGGTGGTGTGCCGATGTGTTTTGTTGTTATGGCGTTTTTCGTCTTTATTCTTGTCTTGCTTTCACTTCAAGAAGAAACACGTATGGCTTTAACATTTACACCGCTCTGGTTTGTCTTTCTTGCAGGATGTTTTTTCTTATTTGTACGCAAAAAATATTATTTAAAATAAAGTTCGTTCGCAAAACGAATAAAAAGCCCGCATCGTTATGATGCGGGCTTTTTCTATATGTATTTGCTTAAAACTTAGACAATGGCGCAATAGGCAATCTCATTAACGCTTTGATCAATGTTTTTTTATCCTTTTTTGCATTAAAAGAGTTTGTTTGATTGATAGTGTCGTTATTACTTCATGCTTAAGATGTCTTAAGAATATTTCTCTTTCTTTGCATTTCAATAGTGCAAATGTTTTATTGTTCATTGCATGAAAGATTTCAAACAAGAGTGGGTAAGACATAATTTTTAATGAAACAACACGCGTGAAAAAACACATATAAGATATTTTAGATTTATGTTTTAAATGCTGTTTGGATAAAATCCAACATGCAAGAGATGTTCAATACCTCAATATTATTCTTATAAAAATATGGCAAAGAAAATTTATCGTGTCTAAAAGAAAATAGATAACACATAAGTCCCTGTCATGTCATAACATCACTTTTATGAAATCCACCATGAGCTTTTTTAAGATCATGGTGGGATTCAATGGATAGTTCAATGTTTAAAAAAATTTACTAATTTGATAATTGCGGTGGAAAATCAAGAACAAAATCCGAATATTTAGGATCAACTCCAAATGTTCTTTCTCCATTTCTTCCAGCATATTTATTCAGAAGCGTAGAATAAGTATAGAAGTGCATTTTTTGCTTATCTGTATCAAATTCTATAAAGCGCATCCAACCTGCACCACCATTATCAGAATTTGCTTTACCGTCTTTTCCAACAGTGTTGCCTTGATAGTCCTGCAATGATTGGTAAACTGGATAGCCAGCATCATTGGTGTCAATGCGTAAATTTTCACCACTTGATACACCTGAGACTGGAACAGTGAAGGAATGACCGCTAAGGATTAAGAAAATGCGGGCATTTTTCTTGACAAAACGTTCCCATATTTCGTCTGGTGTTAAATGATCGGTTCCACTAAAATATGAGGCATGATCGTTAGAGCGAGCCATAACACCGCGTGAATCTCGACCACCCAAATTGTGTGTGTTGTCTGAATCAGGTGTT
Organism: Bartonella tamiae Th239; assembly: GCF_000278275.1. Lineage (GTDB taxonomy): Bacteria > Pseudomonadota > Alphaproteobacteria > Rhizobiales > Rhizobiaceae > Bartonella > Bartonella tamiae. The sequence goes on along the minus strand of NZ_JH725147.1, from coordinate 1,895,350 downwards.
AACCATTCATGTGTGGTTATAATGACAGGCAGACCTGGATTATTATCAAGAACATTTTGAGCCCAATTAAGCACGGGCATGTTTGGTTGTTGTTCCAATCCTAAATGAAGGAATTTTTTTCCAGCAGCTTCAAAAATTTGGAAACTGTTTAAACCACCCCAATACGTGCCACCATACCAGTCTTTTTTATAAAAATGTTGTGAATTGGGTCCAAAATAATGATTAAAAACACTGCCGCCTTTGAGTGGTCGGTTTTTACCAGGACCATTTGGTTCTTCATACCATGAATAATTATCATAATCATGATTGCCAGGCACCACTGAAAATGGAATGTTGCTTTTAGATAAAATGGAAAGAGCAAGGTTGGCATATTCCCATTCAGCACGTGTATCCCAATAAGTATATTGACCAACGATACCTGTTTTAAAACGGCCATCACCATGTTGGACAATATCACCAACATGAGTTACAAAAACAATGTTTTTATCTTCTTTATGATCAACAATATAACGCATTTGCTGTATGAAAGCATTGACACCGCGCGGTTGTTCATAAGTTACATCTGTATAATTTTGTGTATCAGAAATAACACCTATTGTGAATTTTTCTGCCCATGCTTGGCTATGATGCAGGAAAAAAGCACTGACACCGATAAGAAGCATGTTTTTAAATTTAGATTTTGCCATAATAGCCCCTTTAAAGTTATTCACGCATTTTTTAAAAATGTCAGGGGTATTCTTTTCATTTTTACATGACAGCGCGATGACGTTTTTCTTAATTTGATATGACATGTGACCTATTATTATTGTATGTTGAACCACGCATACGACATCAAATCGAGCTCATGGCATTTGAGTGTAATGAAATGTATTATAATGGCATGATATAATGAGGTAAAAATGAAACAAACGTCATTTTAAAAATGATATTTGGAAAATTTAGAATGATGTTTTTGCAAGCTTTGAATACTCTTAAAACAATTTAACAATTATAATAGAATTTGATATATACTTGTGAAACACACTGCGCTCTTATATCTTATTGGAAAAGCTGTAACAGGGGTTCAAGTTTCTGTTTCCAAAAGTACGTCATTTTCCTAATAATTAAATGACGCTATTACATAAACAATGAAGCGGTGTTTCAAACATCTTTCAAATCACACCTTTATTGAATTATCTAAAATTTAAATTTTCTTATAAAAGCTATTTTTTAAATAAGAAAAGACCAAATACAATATCCAATATACAAAGAAAAATTAAAACTGAAAAAGAGACTAAAATGCCGCCTGTATCGACACTTAAAGTGTATATATAGGGATAGCCAAATACTCCTAAAAAATAGCTCAAACTAAAAATAGTCAAATATGTACTTCTTTTTTCTGAGGAGATGTTATTAACCATTTGTGTTTGTATTAAAGGATAAACAAGACCATAACTTATTCCTAATAAGGATGAAGGCAAGGCATAAAAAATATTGTTCGTTGTTATAAGAAAAAGACATAAGGATACAAGCATCAATAACAGCAAACTTAATATTGCTGTAGGGGGTGAAATTTTTAAAATAAACTCAGATAGGAAAAAGCGTCCAAATAATAACGCAATCGTATAAGAGATATAAAATACAGAAAAATTTAAATTATTATTTGTTGCAAAAACAAATTGAAAATTCATCATTGAAATATAAATACATGCACCAAGAAATACCATAAATAATGGGATGATAGATCTTGAAGTAAAAATTATTTTAATGATGGGTAAAATAGGTAAGCTTTTGTTATTTTTGTTTTTTTGAATATTTACACTCAAAAAAATAATGCTTGCCAAAAAACTTAACAAAGCCGCAAAAATAAAGATGTTTTCAATCGCACTATCTTGATCTATCACTATTTTCACGATGACTGGGGATAAACCAGCACCAAGCATATTGAATGCAGAGAGAAACATAAAATTTTTACTTAATTCTTTTTCCAGACTTATGGACGATACGATGATTGGTCCCAAAGTATAAATAATTCCCCATCCAGCCCCAAGTAACAATTCTGCTAAATAAAGAAAAATACTATTTGTGTATAAAATAAGTACGATAGCAATTGTATAGATGAAAGAACCCATGCTGGCCATGACACTCGTACTTATATATTTTAAAAAATACGGAATTGAAGTGATTGAGACAATAACCCCAATTATTCCCATAGATATAATCTGCCCTGATTTTATCAATGAGAGATTTAATGTTGTTGATAAAAATAAAGGAAGAGTTAACATCACTCCATAGGAAAAAGATGTCATAAAAGAACCCAAATAAACAAGCTTAAATAGATGTTTATTCACTCTTTTATTCCTATCTTTTTAAGAAATAAACAGAATTTATCATTATTAATTCATAAAATAAATACTTTATAAAAATTTAATTTTACATTACCCACTATTCTTTCTTATAATTTTAAAAATAAAACAATCAAAATTATCTCAATAATATTGAAATAATTTCACCTTTAAGATCAAATGTTTCGTATGATTTAAGAAAAACTTAGCGCATTTCCACGGGTACGGTTAATGGACCACTCCATCCTTCTGGTGGAGATGGAATTGGACTTGATTTTTGGATAATTTGCAAAGCCAATGAATCTACAGTGGAATCCCCTGATGAGCGCGATGTTCTCGCACCTAAAATATTGCCTTTTTGGTCAAAGCTAAATGTCACATAAGTCGATTTGCCACGGGCCGATTTTATACTTGAAGAACGAGATGCCATAAAGGCAATGCGTCGTTGTACTTTGTTTTGCCATGATGCGACAAGACGACCATTATCCCCAAATTGTCGGTTATTATTTGGAGCTGCAAAAGTCGAACCTTTTTTGGCAACAATTTGAGGTCCTTTGGCTTTTTGTGTTTTTTCAGCCTTTTTTACTGGACGTTTTGGTGCTGCTTTTTTTTGTTCTGATTTTGGTTTTTTTACAACCTTTTTAACCTCTTCTGGTTTTTTAAGAGGGATTGGAACTTCTTCAGGTTTTTTAACCTCTTCTACCATATCAGAATCTTTCAATTCTTGCTCTGGTGTATCAGGTTGAGTGATGTTTTCTGGTTTTAAAAACTGTGGCTCCGCCTGTGCAACTTCCTTAGGTTTTTCTTCAATTTGGGTGATTTCCTTTGGCACATCTGCAACGGTTTCTTCCTGTATTGTTTCCGAAACTTCATCAACATCAGGTGCCATAGGCTCTTCAGCAAATTCAAGCATGATGGCTTCTTGTCCACCCATGACTGTATTGTTATTTTTTGCTAATGATAAAGCCAAATATCCGACGCCAACATGCATGCTAACCACGATTAAAGCGGCACTACTCCATGCAAGAATTTGTTTTGGCGCTGTCTTTTTTATGAGCATTGTCTTAATATATTGATCTTTACTCTTCGTTGAAACATGTCTTAAAACATATTGACCGTATCAACCAGTTTCATTCTTTATTAAAAGATAAAATTTTGACTTTTCAATGGAAGAATTCCTTAATTTATCTTTTAAAAAAACGTGATTAAGTTTTATCCTTTTAGGTTTAAGTCATTGTTTTCTATTAATTGCGTTTTCATGCATGTATACATGAACCTATTGTTGTTTTGAATGGTCGGATGATATCTATTGAAAAATGAGCATCATCCGAGTGTTGTTGTTTTCTCTTTTTGTCACCAACTTTAAAATTTAGATGTAAGAGCGATGAAGTAACTGCGCCCATATTCTGTATAATTGGATTCTGATTTTGGTGTTTTATCAAAAAGATTATTAATCCCCGCACGCATGGAAAAATTTTGTGTTGGGTCATATTTGACTGAAAAACCTGCCATATTATAAGCTGAAACATTCTGTGCAACAAGCGTTTCTGGATTTGAAACATAGTCCACTTGCTTGCCATAAAAATCCCAAGACCCTGTCAAATGTAGATCTTCGCGTGCTTTCCATGAAACTTCTGTGTGAACAGAATATTCAGGATCAGCAGAAAGCGGCATACCTGTTTCTAAATTTTTAGATTCAATCAGATAGGTTGCTGTATTTGTCCATGTCCAGTCAGGATGCGGATAAAGTATGAAACTGCCTTCCAAACCTTGTGTGCGGGCACGATCAACATTGACTTGTTCAACAAATTTCGTGCCTGCATCTGTAATCAAGGTTGCTGTGCGGGCTGAGGTGATTTTATCATCAATTTCATTATAGAAATAGGTAAGACCAGCATCAAACAGTGTGTTTGTGTAAAGCGCGCCAAACTCATAGCTGTTGCTTGTTTCTGGTTTTAAATCTGGGTTACCGACCATTTCACACGGGCCGCCAACAGCACCACACCCACGTCCACGTGACGTTTGTACCCAATTGGGGTTAAGCTGACGCAAATTTGGAGCTTTGAAAGCTTGCGCCCAACCAGCCTTAAAGGTCAAGTTTTCATTGACATCGTAATTGAAATAAATACGTGGGCTGGTATGCGTGCCAAATTCTTCATGTTGATCAACACGCACGCCAGCCGTCATTTTTAACATTTCGGTTAGCTTTATCTGATCTTCCATAAAAACAGCGGCAGTCCACATACTGGTGTCACTTGAACCCTCGCTTTGAGTGACAGTGTTAAACTTACCAAGATTTTCTGGATCGCTCATTTCTTCAAGTCGGTATTCAGCACCAACTGTCAGATCTTGATCAAAACCAAGTGTAAAGGGCATTGTTAAATGACCATCAACCGTATAGGTATCTAAAGTGATTTCTGTATCACCTGTGATCTGTCCTGCACGATTTGTTGTATTGTGTTTGTTTTCTGCCCGTTCAACATAAGCATTGATGGTGGATGTCCCAAAATCCCAATCCCCAACATGGCGAGCAGAAAATGTCGTACGGATAATTTGAGTTTTGGATGTGTCAATTTCGCCTTCACCCAAAACTGGTTTATATTTATCACGGCCTTTGCCAGCTGAAAATTCAAACATTTGGCCAATTGTCGGTGTCCATGTGAAGGTTGTGTTAAAGTCATAATTATCTGAACCAATAGGAAGCTGGATATCTTCATTTTGTCCAGGTTCACTCGGTTTTTGGCGTGTGCCACTGGCATAAGCCGCAACGCTTAATTCATCAGGCACAATTGGACCACTAATATATCCATTGACGCGTTTTGTGACACCGGTGCGGTCACTTTCAGGCTGGATCCATTCACCCGTGATCGAACCATGCCAACGATCTGTCGCTTTTTTTGTAATAATATTGATTACACCGCCCAAAGCATCAGAGCCATAAAGAGTTGACATGGGTCCACGCACCACTTCAATACGATCAATCGCATCAATGGGCACCCAGTCAAGATCACTGCGGTAATGGCGCATGGTTGATAAGCCAGCATTGACACGTTTGCCATCAACCAAAATCAGCGTATAGCCAGACCCCATACCGCGCATAGAAATACCACGCGTACCATCACTACCAAAGCCAACATTGACACCGGGAACTGTTCGTAACATTTCTGTCAAATCAGGCGCTGCTTTTTGCTGCAATTGCTCTTGATCAAGCACAGAAATACTGGCAGGTGCATTACGGATATTGGTGGCAACGGATGTGCCTGTGACAACCACACGGTCTAATACCGCATTATTGCTTACTGATAAATTTGTATCTTGAAGCGTGCCAGCCATACTTTCAATTGGCATTGTGCCAATATCGGCATTTTGGTCGATTTGACTTATCGCTGCTGCCTCTTGTGGCGTTTGTTGTAGCATTTCATCAGCTGGTAATTGCTGAGCCAATACTGGCGTAACCATTAATACACAGCTTGATAATAGAAGACATTTCATCAGCCCCATCAAATGATTGTTCATCCCACTCTCCAAATACTTGATAATTTTGGTCACATTAAATATTTTGTTCCTCTTGTCAAGGCATGTGAGAAAGAGATCTTTCTTAAGAAGATATTATATTTATGAATATAATTCAGTTGGTTATATCATTTTTATCTTTAGAAAAAAGATTGAGTTAAGAGACGTTCCAAACTAAATATGAGTAAAAATAGAAGGTTTTAATGGGAGTGTGGCATTTATGCACTAAACTGGTGTTTACGAGAAACAAAAAGATCTAATTATTCGTTAAAGTGATTCTATCTTTCGTTGATAATTTTGACTCATATGAGATGATGTGCATTGAAAAATGCTTATAAAAAAATTTTGTGATGAGGATTTGCCGCCCTTCTACATATGTCCTTTTTATGAAGATTTTAAAGAGTCTGATAAAACCATACTGAATGTTTAACAAGATAGTTTCTTGTTTTAAGAAAGCGACAAAAAAAAGAGTATTTTATACACAAAATTCGATAAAGGCACCTGCGGCATTTTGTGGTGAAACAACGATACTGCCTTGGGGTGTTTGCGCCCATGAAACATGACGTTCATCCAATGCTTTTTTCGTCTTTTCAAGCTGATCAACGTGAATGGAAAGCCCTGCATAGTGTTCTTGGGCTATTTCAGTTTGTAAAAGTGTTGGAAAACGGCGTTTTAAAGCGTTTATTGACATGATATAAAAGGATGCGGTGTCAATGCCCGTTTCAAGAATGAGGCTCTCATTCATGATTGTATGATCTGAATTTGTAATAATTTTTTGACGCTGAAACAAACGACCGAAGCGTTTTGCCGTTTCTTCTGGATGATCGGCAACAATGAAAATACCACCGAGAGCCAAAGCTCCATTTTGATGGCGACTTAAATGATTTTGCCATATGAGGTGAGGTGTTTTGTGTGCGCACATAAATAAGCGACCTTGTGGAATTTCGCTTATATTAAAATCTAGCGTTTCAAAATGAGCCGTTTCTTCATGTCCGTTCGCGGTTTGCAAAGGACGAGAAAATTTCTGAACATTATCGACATTGAAACCAAATGCGTTTAAAGATTTTTTTGCTTTTTCTGCATCGTCAATACGTGCAGCAACGGCGTGGAGCCCTTGGCCTAAATTCTCAAGTTTTTGGCGTTGAATGGTGCTGAGCGGTGTGTCTTCAATAATGCCTAACAATTCAATATAATCATTATAAAAGATGATTGTGTAATTCGCCGTTCCCATATGTGCGCTATGGCGTCCAAGCGGTGAAAGCTGAAAACCTAAGCGGCGATATCTCTCAGCACTTTCTTCCAAGTCGTCAACAAGAAGATAACAATGATCAATGCCTTTTACAGGATGGTTCATCAGTCTTTTTCCAGTTCTTATCATGTCTTCATAAAGACATATGAAATGTGTATGTGCTCTTTTCTTAAGCAAAATACAGTTGATAGGTTTTGCTGAAAATATGACATGAAATAGATGCAAAAATCTTCAAAAGTTTTTGTGCATTATTTTTTATGCATTGACAGTATACCTTTTTCATTTTGCATGAAAAATATCATTTCAGAGCAAATTTAGTCTTTTAAGTATAGAGAACACGACGATATGAAACCAGTATAAGCTTTTTGCAGTGAGTGTGAAAAAGAAATAAATTTTCTGATTAAAACGCATATTTAAAGAAATTTTTTTAATGAGGCTTTATATGTGTTAGAATGCGAATTTTTAAAATCTGTTGATCTCCATAAAAGGATGCACATGCATTATCTTCATGCTCATATGCAATAATCTTCTTCTATAAGAGGAGGGCTGTTTTTTGATGATTAATCAATGATGTTACTGCTGTATTTTGAATGCTTATAGTCAAATATTTTATTAAATTCAATTTTAAAAGAATATTTTTTTAATAATACCCTTTTCAAGGTGGAGTTATCCGTTCAAAACTCAATGGAAAATACTATCCTTATTCTTTAAATGAAGGATAAGGACACGATGATATGCGACCTTTTTTAAAATCTTTTTTAGTGGTCAGTGCACTTTTTAGTGCTATGAATTTTTCGTTTGTTGGTGCAAAGGCACAAGAGACAAAAAGTGCTGAAGCACCTATTGAAGGGGGCACGCTTATTTATCTTGATAAGCAGGTGCATACCAATCTTTATCCACCACTTGCTGGTACATATACTAATGGCGGAATTTTAAATCAGATTATTGATCGTCTTACCTATCAAAATCCTAAAACGCTTGAAATTGAGCCTTGGCTTGCTACGTCGTGGGAAGTCAATGATGATGCCAGTGAATATACATTCCACTTGCGTCCAAATGTGACTTTTTCTGATCAAACGCCACTAGATGCACAGATTGTTGCCAATAATTTTGATGTTTATGGTCTTGGAAATACACAATTGCGCCAGCCCATTTCAGAGGTTGTGAACAATTATGAGCGTAGTGAGGTGGTTGATCCGTTGACAGTGCGCTTTTATTTTAAAGCACCATCTCCGGGTTTTTTGCAGGCAACATCGACGATAAATTCAGGCATTATTGCTCAAAAGACGTTGGATTTACCGTTTGATCAGATGGGCGATGCAACAAAAATTATTGGATCAGGCCCTTTTGTGATTGAAAGTGAAACATTAGGCAAACAAATTCTTTTAAGCGTTCGTAAAGATTATGATTGGGCCCCACAAAAATCTCCCCATCAAGGACGTGCTTATCTAGATGAAATGAAATTTTTAACCGTACCTGAAGACAGTGTGCGTATTGGTGCTTTGATAGCAGGTCAAGCCCATTTTATTCGTCAATTGCAGGCTTATGATGAAAAACGCGTCGAAGATGCAGGCAATATTGTGTATTCAGTCTCAACACGTGGGGTCAATAATTCAGTAATTTTTCGCCCTGATAATCCACTTGTTCGTGATGTGAAAGTGCGTCAGGCATTGCTTCATGCCACAGATCGACCAGAAATTCTGAAAACCCTTTATTCCGACCATTATCCGCTTGCAACGTCTATTATGGCGCATAATGCTTTTGGTTATTCTGATCAAAGTGAAAAATTAAAATTTGATGAGGATTTGTCCAATCGCCTTCTTGATGAAGCGGGTTGGATAATGGCGCATGATGGTAAACGGGAAAAGAATGGGAAAAAACTTATTTTAACTGCTTATGAAGCCGCACAACAACCTCAAAGTAAGGCAATGTTGCAATTAATTGCGCAACAATGGAAACGTGTGGGTGTTGTTTTGAATGTGAAAAATTATGATGGCACAAATAGTGTGATTGATAATCTTGATCCTGAAAAAACCCCTGTGGCGACATCAATGGTGGGGCGAGCTGATCCAGATGTTCTTAAAAGTCTATATTATCCTAAAAATCGAGATTCATTGTTACAAAAGGGCGGTATAAGCGATAAGGTCCAAAACTTTGTTGATGAAAAATTGAACAAAGAACTTGAAGATATTGCGAAAGAATCCGACCCGCAAAAGCGCAATGAATTATTGATTGAAGCCACCAATCACATGCTTCAAAAAGCTTATGTCATCCCAATTTTTGAAGAACCGCAAGTTTATGGTGGCGCGGCTTTTGTGAAAGGCGTTGGTTTTGAAGCTGTTGGACGTCCAAGCTTTTATAATAGCTGGATTGCTCAGTAAATTTAAAAAATAAATGCAAGTGAAAAGAGACAATATCAATAATAACGCCACCATAAAAGGACACAAAATTGAATGAAAGTTTCAATCTTGTCCTGTTTTTGTGCAGCTTTTTTATAAAGTGTTTGTGCGTTTATAAAGTCAAGAAAGATCTTCATATTATTGAAAGAAAGGGGATGAATTTTCGATTTATTTTTTACTCTGCTTAAAGATCGACCAAACCAAGACCGTATATCGAATTTGAATAAAAAAAGGAAATGATCGATGCTTCGATACGTTATTGCGCGTTTAGCCCAATCACTCATCGTGCTTTGGGCAGCTTTTACTTTTTCTTTTCTTTTGCTGCAAATCTTGCCGGGGGATGGTGTTCTTTTAAAATTTTTAAATCCAGAATATGGTCTTAATGGTGAAGAAATTGAGCAATTACGCAAAAGTTATGGTGTCGATGCGCCGCTTATCCATCAATATTTGACAAGTCTGAGCAATTTTTTAAAAGGTGATTTTGGCTATTCCATACAAGCAGGCGTGTCGGTGTCACAACAATTGGCAACCAATATACCTCCAACATTAAAACTTGCGGGTCTTGCTTTCCTTCTGGCAGTTGTTTTAGCTTTTTTAATCGCGTTTCTTTCGTCGTTTTCTCGTTTTGATTGGCTTAAAAATATCTTTTTGTCTTTGCCGGGATTATTTACAGCCATACCACTTTTTTGGTTAGGTATTCTTTTTATACAAATATTTTCTTTTTATCTTGGTTGGGTTTCAGTCATTATACCTGGTCCCATAGAAGCAATGATTTTACCTGTTTGTGCACTTGCAATACCCATTTCTGCGCCTTTGGCACAAATTTTAATGCGCGCCCTTGATGAGATCGAAACACGCCCCTTTATTCCAGTTGTTGAAGCCAAAGGCGCGTCACGCTTTCGTATTTTATGGTTTCACAGCCTACGCAATTGCGCTTTGCCAGTTTTGACAATTGCGGGCCTTCTTTTTGGTGAATTGATAAGTGGAGCCGTGGTAACAGAAACTGTTTTTGGCTTAAATGGTATTGGTAAAATGACGGAACAGGCGGTGCGTTCACAAGATGTTACTGTATTGCAAGCCATTGTTGTACTGTCAGTTTTTGCCTTTGTTATTATTAATTTGGTGATCGATCTTATTTTTCCGCTGATTGATCCGCGCTTAAAAATTCGGACAAAAAGAGGGGCACTCTAATGGATCGTTTATTTGAAACAAACATTTTGAAGCCACGTATCAAACATTTTGGCGTTGTGTTTAAAAAACCAGATCTTCTTGTTTGTCTTTTGGTGCTTTTTTTGGCTCTTGGATTTATTATGATGCCTTGGGTTTTTAGTGCTTATAATCCGATAGAAGAGGTGGGGCCTCATTTGAGTGCGCCCAGTTTTGCACATTGGCTCGGTACGGATGAACTGGGTCGCGATCTTTATTCGCGTATTGTTTACGGTGCGGTTTATTCTCTAAGTGGTGCCATGGCAGCGGTTATTTTTGGTTTTATGATTGGTGGTCTGTTGGGACTTTTTTCTGGTTTTGTTGGCGGTCTTTTTGATGTGGTGGTGATGCGTTTTATTGATATGCTTTTATCGATACCATCGCTTCTTTTATCTTTGAGTCTTATCACGCTTTTAGGTTCTGGAACATTGCAAATTGCCGTCGCGGTTGGTGTGCCTTCCATTGCAGGTTTTACACGTTTGTCACGGGCGGAAGTGGCGCGCATTCGAACAGCTGATTTTATTGAGGCTGCTTTTGGTTCTGGCGCTTCATTTTTTCAAGTGCTTTATCGTCATGTTTTGCCTAATGCTTTTTATACACTTATTGGATATAGCGCATTGCAATTTGGGCATGCGCTTTTACAAATCGCGACTTTGGGTTTTTTGGGCTATAGTGTGCAACCGCCAACACCTGAATGGGGATTGTTGATTGCTGAAGGACGCAATTATGTGGCAACAGCGTGGTGGCTTACAATCATGCCGGGGCTTTTTGTTATTGCTGTGGTGATTTCAACTAATCGATTAAGCCATTTTATCACAGCAAGGGGGGCTTTATGACAGCACCACTTTTACGAATTGAAGATTTGTCTATTGCTTATCAAGATCATCATCAGTGGAGACGGGTTACGCATCATATTGGTTTTGACATGCAAAAGGGTGAAGCTCTGGCATTGGTTGGAGAATCAGGCTCGGGAAAAACAACGACAGCACAATCCATTCTTGGACTTTTGCCCAAAAATGCTCGAATAGAAACGGGGCATATTTTCATTAATGGTCATGATATTTCTCGATGGTCTTCAAGGCGTTTGCGATTTTTACGTGGCAAAATTATTTCTTTGATACCACAAGATCCTTCATCTTCTCTTGATCCTTTGATGAAAATTGGTCACCAAATAGCAGAAATTTTCCATATTCATAAAACTTTAGCAAAACATCACATTAAAAGCCGTGTTATTGAACTGTTGGAAGAAGTTGGATTTTCAGAAGCTGAAAAGCGCGCCAATCAATATCCTCATGAATTATCAGGTGGTATGAAACAGCGTGTGTTAATAGCCATGGCGATTGCATTAAAGCCTGATCTTATTATTGCCGATGAACCCACATCAGCCCTTGATGTCACGGTGCAAAAACGTATTCTTGATTTGATTGATGGCTTAAAGCGTGAGCATGGCGCATCTCTTCTTATGGTGACACATGATTTGGGTGTTGCATCAGATCGGGCTGAGCGCATTATTATTTTACAAAATGGGCGGATACAAGAGGTGGGGAAAAGTCAGATCGTGCTTTCATCGCCTCAGTCAGATTACACAAAAAATCTTGTCGCTCATGATCCAGCATTAAGCCCTATTAAGTTTCGAAAAAAAACTATTTCAGACGATATCGTCATTTCTGTTGACAATTTAATGGTCGATTATAAAGGCAATGATAAAGAAAAAAAAACAGTTTTTCGTGCGGTTAATGATGTCTCTTTTCAGGTGGCACATGGTACAACGCATGCGCTTGTGGGGGAGTCTGGGTCAGGAAAAACAAGCACTATACGTGCTTTATGCGGCTTTATAACGCCAACAAGTGGCAAAATAAAGATAAACGGGATGGATGTCACTCATTTAAAGCCTAAAGAATTGCGTGCTTTTCGCCGTCACTTACAAATGGTGTATCAAAATCCTTTTGGTTCTCTTGATCCGCATTATACTATTGGTCAAATTATAGAAGAGCCTTTATGGAATTTTGACCATCACGATAAATTTGAGCGTCGGCAACGTGTTTTGACTTTGCTTGATCAGGTTGAATTGCCGCAATCTAGTTTAGAGCGTAAGCCTCATGCCCTTTCAGGTGGACAGAGACAGCGAGTGGCGATTGCCCGTGCGCTTATTTTAGAACCTGAAATTCTTGTTCTTGATGAAGCCGTTTCTGCACTTGATGTAAGCGTACAAGCACAAATTTTGGCATTGCTTGAGCGATTGCAAAAAGAACACGCACTCACCTATCTCTTTGTGAGTCATGATCTTTCAGTTATTCGCCAAATTGCCGATACAGTAAGCGTTTTAAAAGATGGCATTGCACTTGAGACAGGCTATGTTGAAGATATTTTTACAAAACCACACCATGCCTATACCCGTATGTTGATTTCTGCCATTCCGGGAAAAGCCAATGCGCTTCACCATTCATTGATGGGGGCATCATTATAATAAGATGTATTAGAAAGTATCTAAGGAGGATTGCACATCCCTAATTATTGGAAAAAACAAGTATAGGATGAGAAAAAAGAAGCCTTAAAAAATGAAAACTTAGCTAAAGTTTTTTAGTCAATGGTTTTTCGATAAAAACGTTATCATAATATATTATAATATGAAAGATTTAAAGCAATCTTAATAGCTCGGCAAAACGATTTGGCTTAAAGACAATAATTCTTATCTTATCTGGTATTAGGCTTGCATGGAACCATAAATATTTCATATAAAAAGTGTGTGTTATATACATTGAGAATATAGGCATTCTTAATGATGTTGACCATATTTTTTAATAAGAAATATTAGCCCATCAATAATAGATATGCCAAGCGCACCACATAAAAAACCAGCCAAACCTATAATTTTTTCAAGCAGCACATAATCAGGATGGATAAAATCATATTTATCAAGAAGATGATGAATGGTTTGGGCAACAAGTTCTGCACCATATATGGCGCATAAAGCACCGCCAATCCATTCTGTGACACGTTTTGCCCAATTGCGGGATGGTCCATTTATTTGTGTTACAAACGCCCCCAATGCTCCGGCAAGGGCGGTAATAGCTGTATAAATGATAGCACTAAACCAGTCGGGCGGTATATTCTTATCAGGCATAATCTTTTCCATAAAAAAAGCCCGCCAAAATGGCGGGCAATAATGTTTTAGCTTAGAAGGTTTCGACAATTAGTCTTTTTTGTTTTTTAAATAATCAAGAAGTGTTTTATTAAATATTTCAAGATCATCTGGCGTACGACTGGTTATAAGGATTCCGGGTCCACCTTTGCAGACAACAACGTCTTTATCTTTCCACTCACCACCTGCATTGATAAGATCAGTTTTGATATTATGCACTGAGGTCAATTGACGTCCCTTTATCACATCGGCTTCGGCTAAAGTCCAAGGGGCATGACAAATCGCGGCAACGACTTTTTCATCATGCAGCATGTCTTGAACAAATTTAAGGGCCTTTTTTTCTGCCCGTAAAGTGTCTGGATTAGCAACGCCGCCAGGCAAAACGAGGGCAAGATAGTCTTTGGGATTCGCTTGGTCTAAGGTTTTATCGGCGTCAAATGTATCTTGTCGATCCAAACCATCGCGTCCTTGTACAGTGCCAGACTGAATGGCAATCAAATGGGGTTCATAACCAGCCTCTTTAACAGCTTTCCATGGGGAGGTGAGTTCAACTTGTTCGATACCGTCATTGGCGGTTAAGAATGCGATATTTTGGTTGGCCATTGTTGTAACCTTTCTTTCAATTTATCTCCGTTCTCTTCACCAAGTTTATTTAAGGCGCAAAAGTTCCATTATGTCCAACATTTTTTTATTTTTCCAAAGCGGTCTGTTGCTAGTATCCAACGTGATATTTCCGTTTCATGATTGGCGAGATACGCAGGATTATTGACTTTCGGTGGTTTTTTCCAACCGCTGCAAGACGGCGGTACATTGGTCTGACATGCCGCCAAGGGCAATGCACAAATCAACAGCATTAAGATTGGATATTTCATGGTCAATCGTTTCCCTTTTTTGAAAGGCTTCAACAGCTTGTTGTAAGCTTGCTTTTTGTGCTGATAGGCGGCCATAAAAAAAGCCACTTAAAAAAGCGGCGATCAAAAAAAAACACATTGCTATGAGAGCAATGAGTCTCAAACGGATAGAGCGCATCATAAAATATACTCACGTCTATTGCGTTGCATTTTTCATACGTTTGACAAAATGGAAAACACCAACACATGCGCCGATGACCATAACGCCAGCAAGTGCCCATTGGAATGGACCATGCCCTGTTGCAAAACCCGTTAATCCAGACGCCGCACCAAGAAGAGGAGCAACCACTTCTGGTTTTAAAACTACATGGCTTTGATCCGTTTCTGGCGTGATATAATTGGAAGAGACAAAATCGCCCTTAATCCATAATGCGCCTTCTGCACGACGACGATTCACCAAGCCTTTAATTTTACGCCCGCCAGCATTGACCCATTTCATCAATTCTGAAGGCACAGCATCATAGTCGCCTTCATTGAGTTTTTTCAACAATGTTGAGCGCCTAAAAGCACCGATACCAACATTATAGGTAAAGGAAACAAGAGTGGCAAATTGATGATCGTTGAGTGTTACAGTGACAGCATTTTCGACTGTTTGTTCATATTGTGTCAAATCTTGGATCAAAATAGTTTCTGCTTCTTTTTCACTCATCTTCATGCCAGCTTTTGGTTTTGGTTCACCAGCAGCGGCTGTGTAGCCATAACCGATCGTCCAAACACCTGCGACATCGCGATAGGCGTTTAAACGCAAGCCTTCCCATTGTTTGATATGGTCAAGACTTGTTTGATTGATTTTACGTGTCATTGGTTTTCCTTTCGGGCATAAAAAAAACCGCAAAAGCGGGTTAAAAAAATTAAAAATCACCGTTAAAAAAGTCTCATGGACGTTTTTTCAAAACCTTTTATAATTTTGGTGTTATTTTAAAAATTGCTTTTCTTTTGAATAATAAATGTGTGTTTGTCTTTCATTACGCTTATAGTGAAGGTTGTGTTGTTTATTGACAAATAGTGATAAGCATTGACTTTCATGACACATAAATGTGCATTGAGTGTCTGATACATTCATGATGTATAAAGACTATTGCTCGTGTCACTTTCTTTCATGATTTTGGGGTGTGTGGTTTGTGACTAAAACGAAACTCTTGCGTTTTTTTTAGCCTTATAAGATGAGTTATTACGTTATCCGATAAAAAGAGTATAATGTCTTATCTCTTTTTGAGAGCATGATCATTTTGATTGATTATTATGAAACGATCTTTCATGATAGGCAGTCAATGCTAAATATGAATATAAAATGTTTTGAATTATAGTGCATGCACATACAGTTTTTTAAAGGAAAAGATATGAAAAAACTATATTTGTCCTTGGTAGGAATTTTTTTTCTTTTATTGCCAATCACAGTGTCTACAAGCGTTTTGGCCGAAGACAATCCGCTCAGTGTTCATGTTTTGAATTTGCAAAGTGGTTTGCCTTCTCAAAATGTGGTGGTCACGCTGGAAAAGCAAGAAGGTGATAGCTGGAAAAAGCTCAATGAAGCAACCACTAATGAACAAGGTCGTATTGGAGCGCTTTTTCCAAAAAATGAACCCTTAACGAAGGGTATGTATCGTGTGGTTTTTAAAACAGGAGATTGGTTCAAAGCACAAAAAGAAAAAACTTTTTTTCCTGAAATACCGGTTATTTTTCAAGTCGATGGCACTTTGAACCACTATCATATTCCGTTGCTTTTGAGCCCGTTTGGTTATTCAACGTATCGTGGCAATTAAAGACTTAGCATTGTTACTGAAAATGAAAACAATTAAAAACATCTTTAATTCAGTTGTGGCCAAAGAAGTGTATTGTAAATGATCTCCACTTCACTAATTTGAGAAGCTTGGTCGATCTGTTGTTTTGTTTTAAGGCATGTTTCCTCAATGGCTGCACCCACTTTTTGCCATTGCCTATAAGCAGATGTAACCTTTTCAGCCACTTCCAAAAGTGTGTCGCCATCAATGCCAAGGCTTGCTTTTAATAGCGGATAGTCTTCCTCATTGGGATGAGGGCTTTTATCGGTATCCGCTAGAAATGTTGCATATTGTTTGGAATAACTTGCCGCTTGTGCAATTTTTTCTTGGTAAGTCATGCTTTGGCCAACGCCATTGGTGATATATTTAAGACGTTCTTGTTCAGCATCCTGATCAACGAGATTTTTAAAATTTGTTCTCATATCATCTATTGCTATTATAATAGAATTTGGTTTTTCCCATTTATTATTAAGAAATGTCCAACCATGCTCAACACCGTCAGGCGCTTTGATAAACTCTTTTGCTATTTCAGGTACATAAATATCGTGAGGGGTTATGTCGATTGTAAGTTGCACAACTTCATCAACACTATTGTTTAGGAGTCTTACATAGGTTTGTTTTTTCATGATTATCACCATTTAATAAAGATTGCGCCAGGCGCACCTGCACCACCACCGCCGCCGCCGAAAGGAGCCGATGCACCAGCTCCACCAGTTGATCCATTGCCATAACCACCAGCGCTAGCATTACAACCGTTGGCATTGATATCACCACCTGATGCAATACCGCCATTACCGCCATTACCTGCTGGATTTGGTCTTCCACCAATGCCACCCGTGGCTGATATGGTGGAAGCAAATGACGTTGTGCCACCATTTCCTCCATGCCAGCCAAAATTTCCACGCGTACCGCCGCTACCGACAACGCCTGATAATGTTGTGCCGGGCGTGACATTAAACCGCTTTAGTGCATATGCCCCTGATCCGCCGCCGCCCGAAGCTGCACCAGGTGCGCCAACACCACCAGCACCGCCGCCGCCGCCCCAAATTGCAATTTCAATACTTGTGACACCTTTTGGCACAGTCCAGTTTATTTGACCTGGGTTTGAAAAATAGACTTGACCATAACCAAAGCTTAAATTTTTTGTTGGACTTGTAATTTTCCAACTTTTTTGCTGATAAACAAGTTCAGTAATTGTATTTTCAATCAATTCACCGCCTTGGAGGGCTGTGCCGTAAAATGAATGAATAGCAGTGCGCCTAAGCCATTTATGTTAAGTGTTGCAGTCCCTGTATTATTTGATCGCACTTTTAGAAAAATAACCATGCCGTCAATAAGAGCTTGAGGAGACGGGGTAAGTCTAGCAGTCAATACATTCTCAGTGCCACTCGCTTCAGCATAATTCCATTGTCCTGATTGGCTATCCAATGCAATTTTAGGCTGGTATTTACCATTGACACGAATATACACATCGCCGTTGGGTAAGCCAATGCAATGACCATCTTGTGTTTGAGTATATTTCCATTGTTTACCATCCCACTCAGCCAATTGCCCGATCTTGTTTTTCCAAACATCTAAAGCAGAGTCTGGAATGAGAAATATTTTCCCTTTTTCGGGTTCTGTAGAAGGGGCGGTGGTTGTCATGCTTACGACAGGCACAAAGGGCGGTGTTGTGAGCTGAACTGTGGGGTGTGCTTCATACGGACTAAAGCGATATCAAGATTTTACATCAGTGGGCGTATCTGTATTGAAATCTTTCAGCGAGATATAAATGTCTTCTTGTTGATCGTTTATTTTAAAACGCACCATGGCATTTTTTTGATAGGTGACAGGCATATTGCCATTTGAGCTCTGGTCGATCCATTGCGGAACGCCTTGTAATTGATATTGGCGAATATTATGCGTAATGTCATAATAAAGCTGGTTCATTTTATCGCGTTCGATACGCTTAGCTTGTGGATCCGTTGCGGGGTTGCGTTCATAATCAAAACCATAGCCTTCAGCATAGCTGATTGTGCCGTTTTCTTGACCTTCATCAGGCAAGGGCGTTTTGTCACCGGTGGCCGCAAAGGGGAACCGAAAAAATTTAGGATTATTCATGTGTTATCCTTAAATGTGATTGATTAATGGTGGAAGTTGCTTGTATTATAATTGAGGTAATAAGGATCGTGACCGAAACTATTGTGAGGCATAATTAAGATGTCATGTTGAACACCTGCAGGGCGCGGTAAAATGTCAAATTGTTCCAGAACAAATAAAGTTTTCGCAGGTGGTTTGAAGGTAAAAATATAGCGAAATGTCATATCTAAACCATCAAGGACATAAGCGCCTTTGCCAAAAAGGCTTGAAAGGATTTGATTAACTTCTAAAACAGAACCACGTGAGATTAATTGATAGTAGCGTAGTTTTAAAATAAGCCGTTTTTGTTCAGGTGAAACTCCAAAAACGGCATCCCCATTACGACCAAAATTTGTGCCATAAGTGCCTTCATGATTATCCCATTTTGAAAAATTGCCATTATAGGATCCAACGCCCCAAACAGGGCGTGCGCCCGTACCAGCTATGCCGACTGTCAAAGGAACATCTAGAATAATAGACCAGACACTTAAACCGAATTCATTGGCTGTATCAAGATGAAAGACATCATGATACCAGTTTTGCCAAAATTGACTTTGAAACTCTTCATACCATTGATTTTTTTGTGAAAGGAGAGATTGCAGATGCTTAGCATCTTCATATTGCCATAATAAAGCTTTGAGCAATTGAACTGAAAAATCAAATTTTTGAACATTTGTCATGAAGCGATTACCTCAATTGTGCCAGCGGTAAGAAAGGCAATTTGGTTAATAGCAATAGGAATTTCTTCTGTTGTATAGGTACGACCGTCTTTCGAAATTAGCAAATTACTGACATAAATCGCAGGCATTTTGGCATTAATGGCACTTGCAAGTTCAAAAGAAGAAACATTTGAACCGACAAGAAATCCTTCTTCGCCCTCTAATTCACCTCTTGCATATTGAAGCATGGCATCACGTACAATGCGGAAAGGGTCAATGCTTGCCTTCGTATTACGCAGGCTGACTTTTGCCCAAATTTTGATGCGTTCAGGACGATCAAAAGAAACAGGGTAAATTTGCCCACCGATTGGATCTTTAACATCAACTGTGATCGCACCATTCCATCCACAACCAAGACTTTTTTTATGCAAAAGTTGGGCGGCAATTTCATCATCACGTCCACCATCAACACAGGCATAAATGGAATGAGGTGCAAGTGTCACGCCATCAATTTTTAAAGGCTGATTTGAGGTGTTTTCTAAAAAGGATAGCGATTTGACACCTTTTAAATTTTTTTTATCATAAAGACCTGAAATAATGGCTTCAGGTAAAGCAACCCCTTGTAAGGCCAAAGTTTTGCGTCGTCGCAAGCGTGCTTCTTGATCGCTTTTGAGTGCTTGACCGATTTCTGCAGCCAATGGATTGGAAATATTTTCTAAGCCTAAAATTGGCGTGACAATGGTATCAAGTGCTTTTGGTGCAACGCTAATTGGGCCATTTTCCAAAGCTTGGAATGTGCCATCAGCCTCACCTTTTTCATCAAGCATAACACTCTGTATAAGTTCAAAAAGAGGACCGTCATGACCAATACGTGCCTGTGTGCCAGAAGCAATCAATGTTCCTGGCTGTCCGTATAGGCGGACAGCGCGTAAAATAGAAGGGGTTGCAGCAACGCGCTTTCCTCCTGTTAAAGCCCATATACTATCCAAAAAAATACCGCCGGCAAGATTGGGGTTGATTTGATTGGCAAGCGCGGCATTTTGTTTAATAACACTATCACGTGCTTTTGTTTCAGCGGTGATGAGCACGCCTTGTGGTGTTTCAGGTGAGACATCAAGGTCAGAGCCAAATGCGTTGCGAAATTCTTCACGCACCTCTTCAAGTGTTTCAGCTGTGTCAGGCACAATCGTGCCATTATTGACAAGATAGCGGTAATCAGCCATGAAGATCTCCTGTGCCATAAATTGTTTTGATTGTTGCGCTGTAGCGCATGATGTCGCCTTCACACCAAATAGAAAGATGTTCTAAAGAAGTAACCTCTTTTATGTTTTTGATACGCGCGCGAAATGCAACCTCCCATGCGGCAAGATTAACACTGCCGATCCATATAAATTGAAAATCAGGCAAGCCTTGTGTTTGCGCATAGATCATTTCATGGCGAATGGCTTTGGCGGCATGGGCGCAAATGTTTAAAACTGCTTGTAAATCATCGACGAATTGAAGATTTTGTCCAAGCCTTTTTAAATGGGTTTGGGGGCTGTTTTTAAGGGTATGATCTGCATGTTTATTGAGATCTTTTTGCCAATCCCCCAAGTGTTAAATCATTATGGTCGTCAACGGCAAAAGAACGTGTCATTATGCGCTTTCTCCGTTTGGTTTTCCTGAATATTCATTGCCTGCCTTTACTTTTTCATGGCGGTGTCGTTCAAAAGATAATCCATTCATGCCATATATGCCCCCTTGGGCTTCTAGACGGCCTTGTACTTTAAGATCGCCGATAATTTCGGTTTTGGGCGCTTCAATGGTAATTTTTTGCGCGCTAACAATTTTCATTTCACCTTTGCCAAAGGAAATTTTGACCTCCCCATCAGTTGTACCGATCACTGTATTATCAAGATCTTCATCGTCAATGGCCCATTCTTTAAGAGAGTCTGGAAAAAACATGCCATTTGAAAATGAGTGAAAACGATTGGTATTAGGTGGTTGTTCGTCATAGCCGCTTTGCTCAATCAAGCTGATGTCACGATCACCAGCCATGACCCAGCCTAGATCACCTTTTTGAATGGGAAAGGAAATCAGCGCACCATTATTGCCAAAGCGATAGGCAGGTATGCTAGCAATGGGCGCGCGTGATAGGGTTTGCCCATCTGTTCCTTGGATTTTTGCCAAGGGTTGTATTTTAACACGGTTTGTTTTGCGATCGTAATCGATGACGCGTGCAGGCATCATGCCATCAGTATTTTGTGCTTGTTTTTTCATTGCATGGCGCAATAAACCTTCAAGCGAACCATTGTCGGCAGGATCAATGGAAGGTTTTGTGTTTTTATATGTCATGAAAGCCTCTTTGCTTCTGCCCTGTAATACCATTGTGTTTCATGTGAGGATAATTCATATGCCAACTTATAAATTTCATAAGCGCCATTGAGCGCAGGGTTTAAAGTGCTTTGAACATCAATTGCCCCGCCAATGGCTGTTTGATTATCAAACAGCATTTGCACATTTATGCCTTGTTCGGTAATTTCAGGAATACCGATCATGCCAGTTTCTTTGCTTAAAAAAACGGCGGCGTTGCAGGCGCGGTTGTTCCATATCTTTGACAACGAGCACATCATCATCAATAAATGAGTTGATCATTCCCAATTCAGCAAGTTCGTTGACTTGTTTTAATGCGCCACCAGTAAAAGCATAATTGGAAATTTTTCGATCTGTTGCCTCAAACTCTAAACTGACCTCCGCATCATCAGAAATAATTTTAGAAATTTCGGACAAAAGCTGTTGTGGCTCGCCAGAACGGGCAACCAAATTGCCTTTGATGTAAGAGCCCGTGCGTGCTTCCAGTTTTAACCCAATATCGGGTGGTTGGGAGGGCGTTGCAGCAGTAATATCGCCCATAAAAACTTGCGTTAAACCACTTGATTCACGACCAGCTTCAACAATAACGCGTTTGCGTGTTCGATTTTGATTAAAAGGGCTTGTTTCGGTTAGAAGATAATTGCGTGTGTCACGTGCCAGATTAAATATTTCTATCGTGCAGGAATTTTCTGTTGCATTGGCAGTTTTTTCGCCAGAAACATTGATATGCATTCCTTCAAAATTTTGCATCACCCCGTCAACTTCAATAGAAACACGCAAACGGCGAAAATCTAATTTATCCATGATAAAAATCTGCCATTTCTTCTTTTGTAAGATAAATAAGTGTTTGATCTTTATTAAATAGATGCCAATCTGGGAGATCGCCTTTTTCCGTTAACATAATAAAATTGCCATGTTCTAACCATTGATAAGGTATAAGTGGTTGACCAGCGAGTATACGGGTGGCATTGATAATTTTTGTTCCGTCAACATCAATGTCGGCAAGCATTGTCCCCAAACCTTCATTGATACGTAAGCGAAAACGTTTATTATCAAGGCGTAGAGAAAAGGTTTGAGCGGGTACAGAAATAAGATTGATTGTGCGCATGATTGACCTAACGATAGGTTTTAAAATAGTCGACAACACGTGCGACTTCGTTGATAGTGCTCAAGATGGACTGCTGTGATCCGCGATTAAGTGTTGAGGCATCCGCACTATTTAACACATCTTGAATGCTTAATGTGCCCTTTTGAGGTTGAATGAAGCGGGCTTCTTCAAGCTTGAGATTGACAAGGATGACATCCCAATAATCAGTGGTTTCTTCATGCGGCAGTGCCGTTATCACCATGTTGGGATAGGTGCTTGTTTTGGTTTGAATGGTTAAAAGACGTGCCTCTTCATAAGCCGCTTTGATACGAGCATGCGTATCACGATAACCTGCGATGAAAATCAAAGACAATTAAATGGAAATTGGCTCAATCACGAAATGATCCGTTATGGTTGAACCGTCTTCTAAAGGGTGTTGTGCCATGCGGGCTTTATCATCAACACGTAAATTTAAAGGGCGTGCATCAGGAAATGATTGCTCATAAGAATTGGCTTCCATAATAAAAACACGATCAGCGGCAGAAGAGGGGCCGCGTAAATTCAAAGCCGCTTCTTCAAGCCGTGCAAGGGAGGTGGGCATGGTGATGTCCTCTTATAAAGGAAAGGTGGATTTTAATAAAATAAGGAAATGTTATTTTGCGTTTAGGCAGTAAAATTACCGTTTTGCGTTAACGTTGCAAAATTAAGGTTTTTCAACGTTTATGATAATTATTTTGGTGCTTTTCTAGGGATCATTGGTGGTTTTGTTACATTTTGCTATGGTGTTTTTCGACGTGGGCAAATAAATATTGTCGTGCAAGAAGCCACGACACCTTCACAGATTCTACAAGACACGGCAGTTTTTTGAAGTGATAAAAAGTTGTGATCCAATGGAAAAAGCAGATACTGACGCCTTTTTTATTGCGGTTGATGACGTTTCAAAAAAGCTGTAACCTTCACGCATCAACTTAAACTTCCTTCTTGCAATTTTTATAATAAAACACGTTATGGGCGGCTTTTTGCTTTTGTTAAGGGGGTAAGTTTTTATGATAATGATTTTGGTGTTAATAATTTATGGAGTGGAGTTCAAAATTGTGGAATAAATGCGCATCGCCTTATTCTTTCGCTTGATGAAAAACGCAAGGTTGAATTTACCAAGCACAGTATGAGTGCTTATTTTTATACAATGATTTATCTTTTGCATAAAGGCAATTATCAAGCCAAACCTTATAATGTATCTCACTATGATGACCGCTCAGATAAATTGAAACGCATTATGGATGATTTGGAAGAAGAAACACGCTTTGCAGTATGCCATGTGTTAATAATGAATATTTAAATTAAAAACGTGTTTGAGGAGTCCATTTTTATGAACGCAGATGCCGTTATTAAAACACACAGAAAATGATTGCTTTTCATCATTGTATTTAAGGAAATTTGCATTGGCTCAATAGTGTCTTAAAATGGCAAGATGAGCTATTAAAAACGAAGGAGAGGTTTATGATATAAAAAGCACACCCTGATTTATCATTCAGTAAGATACATTTGACCATCCCAATTTTATCAAAATCAGTTTTGTCGCTGTTTGTCTTTATGGTGCTTTCATTGTCATGGATTTATCATGCAAAAGCACAAATGCCTTTAGAAGAAAAAGAGGAAAAATTTATCACGATTCTTACAACTGGGCTTGCTATTAAATATGCCCGCGGTGATGATGATATTTATTATATTTTTCCAGATTTAAAACGTGTGGAATTACGTGCTGTCGCACAGACGGTTGCTGATGAATTTGATAGCAATG
Organism: Bartonella tamiae Th239; assembly: GCF_000278275.1. Lineage (GTDB taxonomy): Bacteria > Pseudomonadota > Alphaproteobacteria > Rhizobiales > Rhizobiaceae > Bartonella > Bartonella tamiae. Next base: position 1,870,808 of record NZ_JH725147.1, on the reverse strand, counting down.
TGTTAAAGGCTGAACGTACTTATAAAAATAAAATTATCGCAGTTGATGGTAAAATTGCATCAATTCAAAAAACACCTTATTCTGGATTGACGATTGTGTTTGATACGTCTAATTTTCGTCATGGAGATAGTGAGGCGTTGCTGCGTGATGATATGGAGGATGTTTTAGCAGATTATGATGTTGGTGAAGAAATACGGCTCATTTGCTATGGTGGCGCTGTAGATGATTTACTGCCGACGTTTAAGGATTGTATTGTACGTTCTGAAGTTATAAAAGCTGCCTTTCCAATAGCTCAAAAGATTGCGCGTGCTTTTTTAGCGGGGGAGGATATAAGTTCTATGGTTCAAGATTTTAATGGTATCACGCCCTATTTGCTATTTTTTGGATATAAATATGCTGCGGGCTTTGCACCTGATAATTCACCTTGTCTTGATGTTTCAACAGCTGTCAAATGTGATTTAAATGATTTTATGTCTGAAAATTGGTTTGATAGTTCAGAATTTGAACAAGCCTATGAAGATGCACGTGAAAAATTAAATTTACCGCCCTTTCTTAATCCTTAATTTTGTCTACTATCATCAAAGCCAGAAGATGAGATCGATGAACTTTGTTTAAAAGCTTTATTTGTTGTTTTTTTAGCAATATTTTCAAGTTCTTTAGCGGTTTCATTTGTATGGACGGTCACCGTTGTTGGTCCGACGGTGACATTGGTCTGTTTATTGTCTTCATATTTTTGCGCTTTGGCTATTTCAGCTGCATTTTCAGGTACTGCATGGGTATTCGTTGTTTCCAAATGGATTTGCGCTGTCGCAACACTCTCATCAGGGGGGCGAAGATCATCATCACCGCTTGATTGTGCTTCGACTTCGGCGCGTTTTTCTTCTCCCTCACCACCAAGCCAGCGTTTTGCCCAATTGGGCAATAATTCCCATAATTTCTTTTTCACCCAGTTAACAATAGTACTAACAACATTTTTAATATCATCCCAGGCATTTTGAAAATATTGTTTTATCGCATTCAAGGCTTCAAAAGCAGCTTCTTTTGCACCTTCCATATCACCTGAAAAGATTGAGATAATCATTTTTCCGATTGATTTGATAAGATCAATCACAGGTTGAATGCGTGTTTTTACCGCCTCCCAAGCATCTCCAATAATTTCAATTGCTTTGCCAAGAGCGGGATATTTTTTGGCCAGATCCCCCAATACTGAGGGTTGTCCGCGCAAAAATTTGGTTACATCATAGATGGCAAGCCCAAGGGCGGTCACCACGGCGACGATGGCTAAAAAGGGGGCAGCTGCAACAATGGTAGCCAGAGCAGCGCTGGCCATAGCCATGGCATAAGTGCCAGCACCAAGGGCAAGAGCGGCAAAAACACCAACCATGACAGGCTTATTCTCTTTGGCAAAAACAATAAATTCCTTTAATTTATTGGAGACAAAGCTTAGGGCAGGGGCTACTGCAGTTGTTAATTCATTCGACACACCTTGAAATGCATCATTAAGCTCATTCATAGCTTTTTGTGCTTTGATTGCTACATCAACCTGTTGTGTAGTGACCGCGCCATTTTTTTTATGCGTTTCGCCAAGACCTTTGCGCGTTTCAGCATCAGATTGGATATAGCTGCGCATCCCCGGATCGCGAATGCCAAGATTTTTGAGTGTTGTTTCTTGCTCAACCTTGTTCAGCGTGCCCATTTTATCAGCTAGTTTTTCAATCAAAACAGCTGTATCTTCAATGTCACCGTTAGAATCTGTCAGTGATTTGCCAAGATCTTTAAAAATAGCAGCTGCTTGGCTGCCTTTATCAGCTAAGGCTGAGCTTACACTATCAGCAAATGATTGAATGTCATTTTGCGCCGCTCCAACATCGCCAGAAAGACTACGTGCCGATTTTGATAAAATATCAAGACTTTCAACACCTATGCGTGCTTTTTGGGCGACTTTGCCAAAATCTGCCAAACTATCAATGCGCGCTAGCGCATTGTTAAACATGTTTTGAATGGAAAAGGCTGACTGCATTTGTCCTTTGATGCTTTGAGCCAGATTGGAAAAGCCTTTTTTTGCTTTTTCAATAAATTTTTGTACATGCGGATTGGCTTGATTTGTGGCTGTTTTAAAGGCCTGAATAAAGCTGTTTTTTCCTTGAGAAACAGCCTCTTTAATGGCGTTGAGTGTGCGCATAAAAGAGCGCCCAAGAACTCCTGCTGTTTCTTGCGCACGGGTTTTTAAACTTTGAAAATTTTTATAAGCGGCTTGTGTCGTTTTTTGCGCAATGCCGTTTGCAGCACGTGTCGCTTTTATCGCTCCCTCTTTCGCGGCTTGTGCAGCCTTGATGGCACCATCTTTAACAGTCTCGCTGAAATTTATAAACTGTTTGCCCAGTTGATTTAGCGCTTCTTCTGCTTCTTTGATATCAATTTCAAATAAGCAGCTTACTCTTTCAAGAAAATTCATAGCGGTGTTTTCACTTTTGATTTTTAATAGCAAGCCATTCATTAAAGCGAGAGGTCTGGATGACCTCCCACATCATAAATGCGTCTTCGAGTGTGTAGATGGTTTTGAGTTCGTAGAGGGTTGCTTTGCCGGCTTCGACAATTGTGCCGATAAAAGGGTCAATATTCGTGAAATCCACGGAACGGCCTTCTGGCTGATACTCTCGAAGAAAGCGGAGTTCAGCCCTTTGCCGAAAAAAGAGCAATTATACTCCATCATTGACCATTCTAATCTCGCCAGTGCTTCCCAATCAGGCACGTGATTATTCAAAAGCTCTTTTGTGTTAAGGGGCAAAATATTTCCATTGTCATCTTTGACACCAACAAAAGCCATCAGTTTCAACATTGTTTCTTCAGATGTCGCATAGTCACCCACTTTTGGAATATTGCTTGTGGGATATTTGGCGATAATTACACGACCTTGTACAGCCGGAAATTTTGATATGACAAAGACTTTTCCTTCTTGGTCTTGTGTTTTTATAACAATTTCTTTGGGTTCCAATAGCATGGTTTACACCCCCGTCCGTGCCATCGCCTCAAAGGCAAAAACATAGGAGGTTGATTTAATGCGTGCCGATGAAGACACAGATTTTGCCACTGTACCATCCGTAATCACACCATTTGAAAGTGTGATTGTGCGCCCATCAGGATAAATACCTGTCAAGGTGATGATGTCTTTTGCCGAAAACTTATTGCGGCCAACACGATTGGCTTCCACTAAAATTTCCATATTGCGATCATCGCTGCCTGCTGGAATCAAAACAGCGTTCAGCTTCCAAGGTTTTTGGAAACCATGGATTGTCAAACCAATTGGCCGCCACAATTATGGCGTCAGGTGGGGGATTATCTTGCCGCAAAAAGCGTCCACCGCATCATCCGCATTTGTTGGGTTCCAAGTAAACCAAATTTCTGAGCCTTCTTTACGAAGTGTCGGACGCAAAAGTCTGAGTGAGCGCGCTGAAAGAGATTGGGCTTCTTCAACCCATGCAATATCATATCCTTCAAGCGATTTGATGCTTTCGGCAGTGTGGTCTTGCATGCCTTGAAAAATAATCAGCGAGCCGTTTTTGCCACGAATTTGCTGATCTAAAATATCAAAATGAGCGCCAAGTCCTAATTGCTTGATCTTATCTTCCAGCAATCTTTTCACCGATTCACGAATGGATTTTTGCACTTCACGAATGCAGACAATGCGCATGGGCGCAATTAAGGCTGCAGCCAAAGTTTTTTCGGCAAAATGGTGTGACTTGCCTGAACCGCGCCCTCCATAAGCCCCCTTATAGCGTGAGGGTTTCAGCAAGGGTTTGAAAACACGCGGCGTGGCAAATTGTAAAATTTGTTTCAAAGCGTCACGTCTTTCATTAAAATCTAGAAATATGTTTATCTTATCGTCAAAAGAAAAACGTTTTGTTTTAAAGAGCCTCATTTCCTCTGTATAAAATGTGTAAAATGCATTTTATTTTTATCGTTTGAAAAAACGAAAGCGCTTTATCGTTTTAAGCTTTTGAGTTTTTAAAAAAACTATTGTGAGCGATAAGTTTTGATGAACAGATGTTTTTATTAAAATGTTTCACAAAAGTTTTTTTGAAAAAAGATTTTTTTGGTGTTTTGACATTTTATGAGCCGTATTTAAGTGATAAAAGACTTTAAAATATCACTTAGCATCAAGAAAATGCGCTTTTTGCATGACATTTCTTGACGTTGTTGATCCTCTACAGCTAAATGAAGTTTTATGAAAAAAGACTCGAAAAAAAGATTTTGAATATTTAGAGAATGATTTTCAACATTTATGGCAATAATTTTGCCAAATTTTTTGAGTGAATTAAAAAGTGGTTGCCCTTATAGGACTAAAAATGCGCATATATTTTACTCTTTTTCGTTTGCCTGTTTTTTTCTTTATGGCGTTTTTTATCATGGCATTGCGACCTGTCTATAGTGCAAGTCCCATGAATATTTTAGGTTTTACCACTGAAACCAGCTTGGCTGAATTTATTGAAAAAGGCAAAACTTTGTCAGCCAACAAATCCACTTACGACTTTCGCAACGACTCTGGTGAGTTTATGACGGGCTTTACCATGGTGGATCGCTTTCAAAATGGTGAAATTGCTGCAGAGAGTGTGGTGTTTTTCGCCTCTGTGCGTGGACAACCTCAAGAAAAGCCCAATTTTATTGGTCGCTCAACGACCTACCATGGCAATCCTGATAAACCCTTATTTGATAATTTGCGCCAAAAGTTAATCGAGCAATTGGGACCCGCTTATGAAACACAAGCCTTTGGCTATCAAAATCGTATGCAATGGGTGGAAAACAAAGATAAAACACCTGATCAATGCACGCGTTTGCAAGATGTGTCACCGTTAAATAAATGCGGCAATATTTTAACTATGGTGATTAATACAGAAAATAACTGGCATAATGTGAGCGAGATACAAATTTTTATTGAAGATCCAAAACGGGTTGCTGAATTTGCTGCGATGCGTCAAAAAGAAGCACCAAAATTACAATTGCATCCTCACGCACAACAATCCCAGCAATAATTTGCGTTAATAAAAAAAGCAATAATGTGCTGTTGACGAATGAAGGCATCCATGCAGTCAATAAAAAGCCAATCTTTGTGGCTCATTTAAAACAATTCAGAAGCAAAAACATTATAAAACATAAATAATTTTTATTTTACCATAAAGGAATAAGAATGAATTCTTGTCTATAACAAAGCGCTTATTCTTGACGTTTGCTATAACAGACGTATAAGGCTATCGCAATTTAAATTTATTTTATGCTTGGAGAGCATTCATGCGCAAAATTTTAATTCTTATCAGTGTTATCATTGTTATTGTAGCCGCCGTTGCTGTTTTCTTTTTTATGCGTGATCATGCGCAAAACAAAATGGATATCGAAGGATTTACAACAAATACCACTCTTGGTGCTTTTAAAAAGCAAGTCCAAGAAAAATTTTCCAATGCAAAACAAGATATCTTGCCTATGGGGTCTGATGCAATTGTTACAGCCTTTAGCATAAATAATCCTAATAATGTGGGTTATGATTCACAAAAACCTTTGGATGATATTGCTTTTTTTACGCAAACAGATTCTGAAAATGAGCTGCCTTTACTCATTTTGCGCAATATTGTCTATTCGAATGGTGCGCCACAGCCGAGCCTTGAAGAGGTCAAGCAAAACTTGATCCGTCAATTTGGCAATGCACATGAAGCGCAAATTGGTACTCAAGCACATAGCATGGATTGGATTGAAAATTCTTCCAAAACATCTGAACAATGTTATAAACCAGTAGGTCAAGAACCTGATAAGGATTGTGGTGTCATCATGCGCGCGGTTTTAACCATGAATGCCAATGGTCAATCGGTCGCTGATGTTTATATTTCTTTAAAAGACTCTGCCCGTTATGGCACCTATTATAACATCTTAAAAGAAAGTGGTTTTACACCAAAATTTTAAAACATTGATGGGCTAAATTTTATAAATCTTACTTTTTTAAATCTAGTCCATAAGACAAAGTGTTGTCTTTTGATTGACATGTTTGTTGTTATCAATGACCACGCCTTTTATTGGGTGTGGTCTTTTTTATTATAACATTTGTGATCAGTGTGTTTTTCTATTCCTATATTATGAGCAACATTGAATTGGGATTAAAGTCGAAATGGAGTCGTGTATTTTTTTAAAAAATATATTTTGAATACTCTTACTGATAAATTTTATCAAAATTTTGCATCAATCTGATTATCTAAATTTTTAGCTTCAAGCCCCATTCATTTTAACAAATGCTATGGAAAAAATTTATGCAAGAACAAAGAAAGAGCTGAAGAAATTATGACTAATTTTAAAGATTCTTGACAAGTAAAAACGCTAAAATTTTCCATATACAAAGCACATAAACCGCTTCAATGGGCTTTGTCAGAAAAGGTAAAATGGATCGTTTATCCAGTTATCGCTTTCTTTCATATTTTTACTGCTTATTATAGAATTTTAACGCATTGAATGGGGTCTTAGCAGAGCTTTCACACGTCTTTTTACCAAAGACCATACCATTTTTTAGAACTAGAACACTTTTTTGACTGTCTTGCGCTTAAATATCTCGTTTTTTGACCGCAACACGTTTCTTTTTAGAAGTTTCTTTATGCCACAAGAAGGCTTCACAATACTATTATTATGTAGATTTTTCTTTTGATATTTTTGTTGTGTGATGATCTTCTTTCAAGTTTTTATCGTTTTGAGGGTCAATAATAATATGTTCAATCCGCTCTAAGATGAAAGGTGTTGCTTCAGATGCGCTAATGTCATGTTTATCTTTTTGTTTTAGATATTGCTTGCCAAGCCAAATGGCCATGGTTGCATTGGTTTGGGCAAGTTTAAGCTGTGCTTTTTTAAGGGCGATCAGTCCACTTATTTTTGCTTTATCATAGGTTTCTTGCAAAATTTTATGGCGTTTAAATGCGCTTTCCAAAACTGCGGGCGAGAGAGTTAAATATTGTGCCATTTCACGTTTGGTCGCTTGCGCTTCTCCTAGGCTTTTGACAAGCGCTAAAATCTCCTCATCTGGTATAAGTGTTTTTTTCATTCCATATACCTAATGTATTGAAAAGGTCGATGATAAATTTGCCTCTATAAGAGTGTAAAGCTTCTTTAAATTTTATATCCACTTTAAAAGGCTAAAAGCTTTTGCCATACGACAAAGTCGTTTTTTTCTTATAATCTTTTATGTTTATTAAACTCTTTGCTTGAAAAAAATCAGTGTGGATAGAACTGTTTTCACGATAGCAAAATGTCTAGCATAAAAAGGCATAAATTGCGACAGTTATTTTTGTAACAAGGATGTCATATTTTTGTATTGTGACAGAGTTTTTGCTAAAACCCTAGAATTTCAAAGGGCAAGAGAAAAGGCTTTATCCGTCGATACTGTGCTTAATTATCCTTTTTTTATAATTATTCTATGAACGGTTGAATTTTCTAAACTTCATCGCCATATAAGTTAAGAACTATTAAAACTAGGATGGTGATGAAAAATTATTCAGATTTTCAATTTTATTGTTAGTTTATTATTGACAATCTATAAACCAAACACCATCTATCATTGACAATTAAAAAGATTATATATCGCTTATCACCGTATAATAAGCAAAAATTGATTGGTGATATGCCAAAAAAAAGGAGTCATAAAAATGAAAAAATTAATCGTAGCTCTAAGTCTTGTTGTTCTTTCAGGTGGTTCTGCATTTGCAAGCCCTGTATTTGGCGATGGTTCACCATCTAATAATTATGTTGCAGGTCAGCAAGGCGCGGTTCAGCATGAAATAAAATCCCAGTTAAATATTGCAGGCCATTTTGGTGATGGTAGCCGTGAAGATAGCTATGTCCAAAGCCGTCATATTTACACTCCAAAAGCGCAATATCATCATATGAATGATGGTCGTCATTTTGGAGATGGCTCACCTCTAAATCAAAACAGCTAATCTTTTTGGATTGGTTAAGAATAACCCCGCTTAGGCGGGGTTTTTTATATTGTGAGTAAGGAAAATATAATTTGTACTATCAAAGATGAAGGTTTTGATTTGAAGTGTCCTCATCAAATTTATAAAAAAAGAGTAGCTTTTAAAATACTAATGACGCTTTTGTTCGATGGTATGATGAGAATGTCGCATCATTGTTTATCACGCTTTTTCGTCTTATGCGCCCATGACTTTAAAGTGTTTTTTTCTTTATAAAGACAGTTTAATTTCTTTCGGCTTATTGACTCTATTTTGATGAGACTAGGGGACGTTTATCGCTTGTGAGATGTAGGGGGTGCTTTGCCAATAAAATGGTGATATCTTTTGTTAATTGTCGTGTTAGACATATCATAATAAAAAATCACATCACATAGCATAACATTGTCAAAATCATTCTGTAGAAGAGGCATTTGGCATGGGTGAATGAAATAAGACTTCTCTTTCAATAAAGAATCAAGTTTTCGTTATAAGCTCTTAATATCAGACTCAAATTTACTTTTTCCGTGTTAAGCTCATGCTCTATCATTCAAATGTATGAGCCTATGAGTATATGTGCAACTTATTGGTTTCTTAAACATTTGGTTTACGTGAAAAGGAGTTTTTCAATGAAACGTTATTTTGCTATTTTTTTTATGTCAGTGCCATATTTTTTGCCAGCCTATCAAGCACAAGCACAATCAATTGACGTGACTTTGCATGAAGCGACTGAAAAAGGGCAAGGTGCAGAAATTGGTCATGTACGCATCACCCAAAGTCCTTATGGTTTGGTTTTTACACCAAAATTGCATGGGCTTCGTCAAGGAAGTTATGGTTTTCACATTCATGAAAATCCAGATTGTGGTCCGACCACAAGCGATGGCAAAGTGACACCAGCAGGAGCAGCTGGAGGGCATCTTGATCCCAAGAAAACATCGCGCCATTCTACTCCGTGGGATGACAATGGTCATTTAGGTGATCTTCCATCTCTTTATGTTGACCGTGAAGGCAATGCAACATTGCCTGTTTTGGCACCAAAACTAAAAACACTTGATGTCACACATGGACATGCTCTTATGGTGCATGTTGGTCATGACAATTATTCTGATAAACCAAAACCATTAGGTGGTGGTGGGGCGCGCTTTGCGTGTGGTGTGATTGAGTAAATATGGAAAGAGTGAGCGTGTTTTTCAAAAATGCATGCAAAATCTGAACATCTTCATTTTTTAAAATTCATCCCCTGTGTTTAAGCATAAGCTCTAAAAGCCAACGCAAATGAAAAAGAAATTGATGTCAATACTGCCAATCAACGTCATTAATGACTTTTGACGTTAACAATAGCTCAATACATCGTTAAAATATTGGTCCATATGACTTAAAAAAACGGGTGTTTGTGTTGTTTAAAAGATTATTTTTTTGAATAATGGATCGTTCATTGATTAAAGCAGTAAGGCAAAAATTTAGGTACTCTTGCACAGCTGAATTGTTTTTTCACTCTTTTAATGCAGTTTATACGTGACATGAAGTGTTTAAGAAAGTGAGTCATGAAGAGTGTCTAAATTATTGACTATGAATCATTTTTTGAGTTTGGTTCTTAAAGCCGTTTTTATTATTTGCATAGTATGATTAAGCGAAGGGGTTACCTAGTAGCGGCAAGATCATCACTAGTATCGTCAGCGCGCCAATAGGTTTTATAGTACAAGTTTTTATCAGTGTGGTTTTTGACCCACCTCAGTGGAAAGTTTTTTGGTTTTTGCCTGCGAGGCTTTTTTTGTGATGCGCATTGAGAATGTTTGATCACAGCAGTGTGATGATTTGGCATGGCACTTTTCTTCATGTGTGGCGTTGACGACTCAGTTGACCCTTTATACGCAAATTGCGTATAGAAGTCAACGTGGAAAACGTAAACGCATTTTGCGTATAATAACACAGGATTTTAAAGGCTTATGGATAAAACAATGTTTTCAGTCACAACACAGATGCGGCATTTGCGTGAGCGTGCTGGCTTATCAATGGATGAATTGGCACGAGCAATGGGCTATAAACGGGCTTCTAGCATTCAGCGTTATGAGAATAGTGATGAGTTTAATAAAGAATATTTTTCCATTGATTTGACGGAAAAATTAGCGCGTGTGCTTTTGGGTAAAGGGCATCCACCGATTGAAGCAGATGAGGTTTGGGCTTTAAGTCTGCCCGATGTGCGTTTGCGACTTTTAAGCAAGTGGCAAAAAGAAGATCGTCATTCCTTAAGTTCCAAAAATGGCGTACAATATTCAGGATTTGCCGAATCCACTGAAAGTGATTTTATTCCTGTTTCAAATGCCCGCATTGCGGGCAATGTTTCATTTAATAGAGACCGTCGCTTGCCCGTTTATGGAAAGGCCGTTGCAGGCGTGAATGGTGAATTTGAGTTTAATGGTGATGTTTTGTTTGATGTTTTGTGCCCACCGCAACTTTGTGATGTCAATGAGGCTTATGCTGTGCAGGTGTCGGGTGAATCGATGTGGCCGCGTTATCGAGATGGTGAAATTGTCTATTGTGACCCGACAAGGCGGGTTAAAAAAGGTGATTTTGTCGTGGCACAAATTATGGTGGATGAACATGCCAGCGCACCACAAGCCTTTATTAAAATGTTTTTACGCCATAATGCGCAAGAATTGGTTTTGGAACAGTTTAATCCCGGTGAAAAATTGTGTTTTGATCATGAAAGGGTGATATCGGTTCATTATATTGCCCTTTCTGGTGATGCAATGTGAATAGGGTTGAAAACACTTTTAAGCCGATTCTTTAAGCACTAAAAGCCTAAGAATGGTCGTGATAAACGATCTTTATTAAACAATAAGACTTGTGTTGATAGACTATGCGCGCTTTTTTAAGCTTTTAAGTGACGATAAGAAAGGAGAGGGGGCTTTGAGAAAAAGAATCCGCTTTTTATCAGAAGTCTTTGATTTTAGATTCTTTTTTTAAAAAAAATATTTTGATGGTTTGTTATGAAAATGAGTCATTATTTTCTTTTAAATAGCTGATAAATATAAGTATATTTACAATTTTCCTTTATTGTATTCTTTGTAATTTTGATGGTGCTTTATTTTCATGCATTAGTGTGATCAATGGTCACTCTGTGTGTAAAAAAGGTAAAAAACAGCTTTTGACGACCCTTTTCGTTCAAATCTTTTATGAAGTTTTAAAATTGAGACTGAATGTAAAAGTAATATGGAAAGAAAAAATCTGTAAAGACTGACAAGTGAGGCAGATATAGTTCTTTTTAAAAAATAATTTTATGATCTTTTTCTGATAATTCCTTGAAAATGCTTTTAAAATTGACTTTTTAAACCCTTTTTTGATTTCACTCGATCACTGATTTCATCAGGCACGATTTCATTACTGATTTCATCAGACGTGCTTTTATCAACTCTAGCTTTATTGAAGCTTACTGTATCGACGCACACATATTTTTAAAGAGGTAAATGTATATTGAGTGTTCTGTTTATGGTTGCGACTTTTGAGTGTCTTGGCATAATGGTTTAGAGTTTTGGATAAGCTTTGGTCGTTTTTTTATTTTCTCGCGTTGCTGTTATTTTTAAATATCTTTTTTAAGAAAGATATTTTGAGTGGTGAGAAGCATCAAACGTTTTTCCATTTTAACAATGGCACTTTTCTTTTTTTTAAATCAAGGTCTTTTATTTTTAAGAATGTGATCGCTTTTGAGTGAAGCTGAAAATTGGTTTTATGGTGACTAAAAGGGGAAAAAAGCCACAGATACCCCCTACCCCATAGGAATAATCAAAATCCCATGAAGTAAGGAGTATCCTTGGCATTGGTTTTATAAAAACCAATCCGTCCCAAAATAAAAAGAAAGGGGACAAAGCCAGAGTGCCTCTCGGCGAACCCGTCCTCTGTTTCTGACAGCACCGGAGGACTTTCGATACCCGCGCTTGCAGTTTGTATCAGCAGGGAATTGCACCCTGTCACTGCTGAAAACTCCTATACGCATAAAAGAATCATTTGTCAAGGTTTTATACGCATTATGCATTTTTTACCCTTGTATTTTTACGCATTATGCGTATAGTTAAAACCTTCTTGTTAAGAGGTAAGCCTCAGGCGGAGAGAACGATGTCCCTTCCTTTTTCTACATTTGATTTTACAGCTCAGATTGTTGATGGTGATAGCGAGGCGCTTTTGGTGCCAGATTTAGAAACGCGTTTGCTGGCCAGCATTTATCGCAATCATGTCAGTATTGATACGGTTTTTTTGCGCAATTATAAAATGGACGATAGCTATATTGACGCTGATGCCAGTTTAGACCCGTTTGTGCAGCGTTTGGCCGCCATTATTCGCGATCAGGCACAAAATAGCGACAGTTTTCAAGCTCGTGTATTTGAAGAATGGGATTTTGAGTATAGCGAAGATCCCTATATTGTTCAAAATCGGCTTAAAAGGCATGATGTGTTATAAAGCTTTAAAACATAAATTCGTTCGATCGTCTCACACTTTATTAAAACGACTGATCTGGCTAAAGGCACGTTTATTAAATAAAACATGCCTATGAAACGTACCTATGAATGCAGATAATCAAGATAAAACATTAATTGGATGACATTTCTTTAAGCCCTATATTGTTAGAAATAATGGATAAAGAGGAGTTGATGATGACACGTCGCGTAGATTTATTTAAAACACAACCTGCATTGGCCAAAGCGATGAGTGATTTTTCTCATCAAGCTGATGCATTAAGTCTCGATAAGACATTAAAGCATTTGGTTTTTATTTATAGTTCTTATTTGAATAAATGTGCATTTTGCTTAGATATGCATGTGAAGGAAGCAAAAATTGATGGTGAGCGTGAATTGCGCATGATGCACATTCCTGTATGGCGTGAATCCCAGTTGTTTACTGAAAATGAAAAACTTGTTTTTGAATTAACCCATGTTTTGACAAAACTTGGTGAAGAGGGCATTTCGGATTCACTTTATGAAAAATTGACACATCATTTTTCAGCAGATGAAATTGGTCAGCTCATTTACCTCATCGTGATTATCAATAGTTGGAACCGTATTATGATTGCATCGAAAATTAAGCCGGGATCTTTCGATAAGCTTTATGGTTTGGAAAAAGCCAATTTGTCATAACATATTCGATTACAAGATTGTCTTGCGATAAATAAACTTTGTCATTTTTTAGCGAGTTTCGATGTAAGCTGTATAGCGCTTTTTTAAGAAAAGCTTGCACTCGTGTGCATGTAAAAACCTGACGCGAGAAGACTTTGAAAGTTCATAAAACGTAAAATTGTTAATGCAAAACAGAACGAAAAACTAAAAAAATATAATAGTTTTGGCAAAATAACGATTTATCAAATGCAACGGTTTTTAGCCTTTAAAACCGCCATTATCGAGAAAGTCTTGTTCTTGTGGCGTTGTGATCCGTCCTAAGGCTTTGTTACGATGGGGAAAACGACCAAATTTTGCAATAATATCATAATGCAGTTGCGCATAACTCAACATAGAGTCATTGCCTAATTTTTGAAACAGTTCAAGACTTCTTGTTTGATCGTCAATATGTTCAGAATGCTCAAGCGGAAGATAGATAAAACCGCGTAAGGATGGATCGACGCGTTTATCAAGAGAAATATTTAAGGCTTTTTCTGTAAACTTTTTTGCTTGCTTATCGCTGCAAAAAGCTCGCGCATCATCACGAAACATATTGCGAGGAAATTGATCAAGGATTAAGATTAATGCCATAAGGCCCTCATCATCATCACTCCAGTGGTTTAAGCGTCCCGCCAAAGCTTTTTGCCATAATTTTTTAAAACGTTGTGTGATGGTTTGATCAAAAGCTTCATTTTTAGCAAACCATTGATCACGACCAGCCGCAAGCCAAAAATCGAGAACATCTCTCGGCTTGAGTGTTATTTCGTCCATTTTACAACTCCAGTATTACCATACGAGATGCAAGTCTACCTTGGGTTGATTTTACTGTAAATAAAGGCAGAAGAAGGGCATTTAACGCTCTTTAAAGGCTATCCCCAGTTTTCATAGGCGTTTATTAATACTTTGATAAATTAATCAAACAAACCTATGACCAGCATGAAGAAATATGCCTCATGAGATGTTAATAGAATGATTATAAAAACAGAATTTACTGTTTCCTTATGAAAAAAAGATATTCAACATGCCGATGAATAGGGATTTTTCTTTTAAAGACGAGCGGAATAGATTGAATTGTTGATTATCAGTTTTCTTCTTTCTTATTATGATTGAATAAAAAAGGCGAAAGCCTTTTATGAGAAAGGGCAAAAGCCTTTTTCTTATTCATTGATTTGAAAATTCCTTTGCCTATTGTAGCGAATGAACAGTTGCGTATAAAGCCTCGACTTTTGGAGGGGTGAGCTTTGCGCAAGACGTCCTGTTTTGAGTCTAGAAAACGTATATAGAAAAATCGTCTTTTGACCCGCAAAATTATATTTTTCAGGAACAATGGCGTGCTCCCTTTCTTATCCCTTCGGGGAAATGGTGTTGGGGATGCCGATGAATAAGGTTTCCCTAACGGGGTTCGGAATAAATTGGACTGTTTGTCTTGAGTTACCACCTCTCTGACATCTTTGTGTCATATACGGCGGATGCCCTGTATTTTTTAAAGGAAGATGATCATGAGCGATGATGATCACAACACAAAAGCTGTTAGAAAACCAAAATCAGCTGTTTTAAAACCAAAGCCTATCACCAAGACAAAATGTGTTGCCAAGATTGATACAGATGACAATGCGCATAAAGTAGATGATGCTGTTGGCAAAGCGCTTGCGCGATACGTATGCAAAAAGGCGAAAGCCGTTTAGAATTGGCACATTTTCTTAATGTGTAGTTTGAAAAAAAATGAAAAATGGGAAGCAGAAAAAAATCATATTGGCAGTTTTAATTTACAAAAAAAAGCGCAATATTATGACACAGCTATATATGAATTTTTCATGATAATTCTGTCGATCACACTGCATTATCCACCCCATTTTTAAACCTTGCTACACAGATTTTGATGGCATTTATCGATTAAGAGCTGTCTTTAGGCTCTCAATTGGATACAGATAAAGCGGTGGAATTGATCACGCTTTACAGCAATTTAGATGAGGATAAAAAGGCGCTTTTGATGGAAATTGCGCGCAATGCTTAGTTTCAGCAAAAATATGGACAAACAATCATCGAATAATTCCTTATAAAAACCACTCTCAAAAGAGATCATACGATTGCGGCAAAATACTCTCATAAAGCCCATGCCTGCTTGATTATCATGGATCGCTTTTGTCTTTTTATCTTCATTCATTTTGATGTTTTATATCGTCATGCAAAACCATGTTTGAAAGATTACAAAAGCGTGAGCAATAAACAAGGATATGATTGGCATGAAATCAAAGACCTCTCCATATATATTTTAAGTCGAGATGACAAAATCACTTTTAAGTCAAAGTGATGAAATCACTAGGTTATGAAGATATCCTAACTTGAAACGCTAGCGATATGTTTTGTTTCGGCTTTATAAAAAAAGAAAAAAATGAAAAAAAGGTCCTTGTAGCAAGTCTTGTTTTTATGAGTGTTGGTAGGGCTTTTGCTGGCAATGCATTTGGCGATGGTTCGCCTGAAAATGGGTCTCAAAAACCAATATGTCCGTGCGGGTGTGGCATCTTATGATCATAGCACAAAAACTGCAGGGTTTTATTATGGTGATGGTTCGGTTGAAAACACAACATTGTTGAGGCATCCTGTGAACTCTCCTGTTTCCTAACATGGTGAGAGCTATCAGGAAATGCACAATCTTGACGGTGGTTTGCTCGCACGCTGTAATAAGTCAGTTTTCTTTTTGCTATGATATAGAAACCTGATGGCTTATACTTTCAGGTTTTTCTTTATTAATCGTCTTTTCTTGCAAATGATTTTCATTTATGCTTGCTCGTGATTTTTTACGATGGAGAGTAATATTTTATGGCACGTATTTTGGTTCTGGGGGCAGGAGCAGTGGGCGGATATTTTGGAGGTAGGCTGGCTGAAAACGGCCATGATGTTACCTTTTTAGTACGCCAAAACCGTCAAGCACAATTAGAGCGTGATGGTCTGCTTATTGAAAGTCCTTCAGGACAAGCAAAACTTAAAGTGCGCGCAATGACACAAGATCAGCTTAAAGAGTTTTATGATTTTGTATTTTTGACACCAAAAGCATATGATCTTGACAGTGCGATTGAATCTATCCGCCCCGCTTGTGGAGCGGATACGGTTATTTTTCCAATCTTAAATGGTATGGCGCATATGGAGCGGCTTAATGCTGTATTTGGCCGCAATCAGGTGATGGCAGGCTGTGTGGTTATTCAAGCAACGCTTGGTGCTGATGGCGTAGTGCACCATCTTAATTCTGATGCTTTGGGATTTTTTGGCGCCCAAGATGGGGGCGTTGATGGGCGTGCATCTTCTTTTGCCAATTTATTTGAAGGGGCAAAAGGGCTCAAAGTGCGCGCTGTGGATAATGCCATGCAGCGCATGTGGGATAAATGGGTCCGCCTTGCAACACTTGCTGGTATGACATGTTTGATGCGCGCCAATGTTGGCGAGATTACGCGTGTTCAAGGTGGCGAAGCGCAAATGATGGAATGCTTGCGCTGTAATAATCTGGTTGCCACTGCGGAAGGGTATCCGCTTGATCTTGAAAAAATTGATGAAACCAAAACTTTTTTAGTTAATCCACACTCTAAAACAACCGCATCAATGTTGCGTGATATTGAATCTGGAAAACCAACAGAAGGGGATCAAATTTTGGGTGACATGGTTCAAAGAGCTGTAAAATATGGCTTAAACCATCCTATTTTGGAACTGGCTTATACCCATGTTAAAGCCTATGAAGAGCGTCGTTCTACGCGGGAAAATGCAGGACAATCACACTAATTTTTGAAAAATATTTTTCAAAAAAATATTAAATTTTCAGTATTTTTAAGCTATATCGCAACATGTCGAATGATCATTAAAACGTGTCTTAAGTGGTTATGATAAAATTCTAAAAAACTTTTAAAGAGCAAGTGTCTCAAATCTCTACAAAAGATGGAAGAGATTTGAGACCGTTTGGGTTAGGAGCCTTTTTCAATTATAGGATCTTTATTCAGTTTTTTATCATCGGCATTGCTTAAGAATAAAAATCCAAAAATCAACATGACAACCACAATCGCTGAAAATGAATAAAATACAGTGTGATAACCATATTCGTCAAACATCATGCCAACAGGTGTTGATAGGATGACAATACCAAGTGAGCTAGCAATTTGAAAGCCGATAAGATAAATCGTGGCGGATAATCGAGAGTCAAAATTTGACACGATATATTTAAAAACCGCAATGACAAAGAGTGGCACTTCAATAGCATGAAAAAGTTTGACAAAAGAAATGATAGAAATACTTTCTGATGAGGCAGAAACAAAAATACGGCAGATCATAATTACGCCGCCTGTTAAAAGGGCTGATTTTGCCCCGACTTTGTTGACGAAAAAAGGAATGGTCGCCATAACCATGGCTTCTAAAACCACTTGAAACGAGTTTAAATAGCCATAAACCTGTATGCCTTTTTCTTCTGAATCAAACAAGCCTTGATAAAAGGGTGGAAACATTTGCTGATCGTAAACATTATAAAAAGACCAAGTTCCCGTGATGAAAATAACAAAAATCCAAAATTTGAGATTTTTAAAAACGGCAAAGAAGTCTTCACCAGAAATTTTTTGTGCATTTTTTGTGACTTCAACGGCGTCTTGGCTTTTAAAGCGTGTATTGATGATAAGAAATATGACACCAAAAAGTGAAACAAGCCAAAAATTGATATGCGGATTAATAGTAAAAAATATTCCTGCAAATAAGGCACCAACAGCATAGCCAAATGAGCCCCAAGCCCTTGATGTTCCATATTCAAAATTAAAAGCTCGAGCCATTTTTTCCGTAAAGCTTTCAAGAAGCCCCGACGCCGCCAAATAACCTAAGCCAAAAAATATTGAGCCAATAATAAGACCAATCATAAAATTATTACGTAAAAGCGGTTCATAAATATAAATCAAAAAAGGGCCCGTCAGCGCAATGACTATGCCAATCAGCCACACCAGATTTTTGCGAAGACCAAGTTTATCTTGTAAAATACCATAAGCAATCATAACAATAATGCTGGTAAATTGATTGACCGAATAAAGCATGCCCACTTGGGTACCTGTTAATCCGATTGTATTTTTAAGCCAAATGGCATAAAGAGACCACCATAGTGACCAAGCAATAAAAAATAGACCAGAATATCCCGATGCGTAGCGGTAATACCTGTTTTTAAAATAGCTTAGACTTTGCGTAACGTTTATCATCGAGTCCTCCCCACTCTTATGAATTGGCATATGGTATGCTGCCATTACTGGTATATGTATGTTGCCATATTTGACGAGTCTGTTATGCTCGCTTAGCCACAACTGGCATATGACTTATAAATGCAAACTGGCGATCAATAGATATGATGGATAAATTTTAATCGCCAGAAGGCTGTGGACGGGCATAAGCGTGTCATGGATCTTTAAATATTGGTAAAATAAGGCAACCAGATATTGCGCATTTTCCAATGATCGAGCGTTTCAACCTTCATCGTGCCATTTTCCGCTAAAAGCGCCAAATGACCAATATCTTGCCCATAAAAACGGCAGCTTAAGACGTGTTTTCCTCCATTGACATAAATCTCGCACGTTGATTGATCGACATAAATGGTGAGATCCAATATCTCTCCCGCCTCAAGTGGAATACTTCTTTGCCCTAAAGAGCCAGTTTTCATCAGGCTACGGTCAAGATAAAGGCGGCGATCTTGATTGTTGACCAAAATACGTAAACCTTCGCCTGTTTTTTCATTATTGCCGACAATGATACCGTATCGTTCGGCATTGCTTTCAACAAGATTAAGACGCAAGGAAATTTCGCAGCTTTGTGTTTGAAGTGACGTGAGAAGATTTTGATTGCGCAATTCAATATTGGAAAAATGTGTGTGGTCTTGGCGCAATGTTTTTAATGCAGGTAGTGGTACTTGCAATAATGCATTGCCATCACGCCTTAAAACGCGTGGCAGGGTGAAACAGCTTGCCCAATGGTCTTCTTGTTCAGGAATGAGTGTTTCAGGCATGGAAAACCAGCCAAACATGATAGGCTCATCTGTGCCAGAAAAAGATTGCGGCGCATAAAAATCAAGCCCATTATCTAATTCTGTAAAATCTTGATCGACTACAAATGTGTTATTTTCAAAATGACCAACAAAATAGCCCACCTGCATTTTATTGTTATATTTAAAGCCTTCACGTTCCATGCCCATAGGCGAAACAATCAACACCCAACGATCACCAATTTGAACAAAATCAGGGCATTCCCACATCCAACCTTGATTGTCTTTGGCTTTTAAAAGCACCTGTTCAAACTGCCAATTGCGCAAATCATCAGAATGGTAAATCCAAACCTGTCCGCGATTGTCTTCGCTGGCACCAACAATCATTTTCCATTGTTTGCCGTCCCACCAAACTTTAGGATCGCGAAAATGATAGACATGTTCTGGCGGCTCAATCACCGTGCCATGTTTGGTAAAATGAATACCATCTTCACTTGTGGCGAGCATTTGTACTTGACGAGCTGTGCTGCTGTCTTGTGTCTCTTCAAGCAAAACATGGCCAGTATAAAGAATGGTTAAAACACCATTATTATCCACAGCAGAACCAGAAAAAACACCATCGCGGTCATCACCTTCACCAGGGGCAAAGGCGACAGGTTTGTGTTCCCATGTGATAAGATCTTTGCTCACCGCATGTCCCCAATGCATGGGACCACGTTGCCCACTATAAGGATAATGCTGGTAAAAAGCGTGATATTCGCCTTTAAATAAGATTAACCCATTGGGATCATTAATCCAGCCTGCAGGCGGTGCGAGGTGATAATTGGGATAATAACGTTTGTTCACTTTTTCGCTCAACGCTGTGACAAAACGTGTGGCGTCTTCGGTGTGATTGCTCATTGCGATACTCCTCCAGTAAAACAAGCATATATCATTATAAAACGTATATATTGAAGAATAAACACTTAAATCATAGTTAAAATGATCATCTTCAATCATTGTCTTTTGAAAGACTTAATCCAATAGACATAACTCCCTAATGTCAATATGAATTCTGCATCACAACTTCAATCGATTTTAAAAAGAGAAAAAGAGATTATGGAATAAAGCAATGAAGTCTTTAAAAAGTTTAGGCTTTAGTGCTTCTTTATTTTATCGAAATGATATGTGAATGTTTTTTGAGAACGAAAAGAGGAGCCTTAAAAAGTAAAAATATTTTCAATGCAGCTTAACAAAGTTACCAATCACCTTTTTTCTAAGCAAAGGTGACAAGAGGTAGTAATTCACCTTTGTTAGAAGGTAAAAAGAGGATATATGTTGCGCTTTTTACTTTCTTCTTCATCTTTTTTTGCGGTTGTTGTGTCAATAGATTAAAATAAAGTAGGACTGAGTCGAAACAAAAAGTGATAATGAGATGACGGTTTTTCATACTTAAAAAGTCACATGAAAGAGCGTGCATATTCATTGTGTTGCGTGATGGGTCATGCTTTTTTATTCATCATATCAAACAGCTTTTCATGCAAAAAACGCACTTAACCTCTTTTTTAACGCGATCATATCGTGTCCTATTATGAGATGTGTTGATAAGGTCTATGGTGTCACTTGGGCATAAAGAGGCGTGCGGTAGTGTGATAAAAAATGACATGACACACACACTGCAAGCCTTTTAAGCAAGCGTTTTACGATGCCAATCAATATGCAAGGTTTCACGAAAGGCAAAGCGTTCCAAATGACGATCGAAAACACCTTCCATTTTAAGTGCATCGTCTTCATCAGTCGTTATAAATTGTACTTCCAGTGCGTCTTTATTGGCAAACATATCCAATATAACCCCTTGACGAAAAGGAATATGAGCTGTGGTTTCATCAAAAGTTAGATCAGCTAATTTATGGCTCCAATGTTTTGCAAGTTGTTGAAGATATTTGCTCGCGTGGTCTGTTTGAATAAGCGTGCGTGATTGAATGGCCATAATTTTCTTCCTTGCTATAAGTATGATCATTACTGTATTTTTTTCATTGGAAACAATGATGTCCAACAAAATATCTCATTATAGCCATGTTTTGTTTTGATTTTCCAGTATGGATCTTTCTTCTTTTTTAATAGTTTTTTATCCCTTCGAAAAAAAGATATTCAACATGCCGATGAATAGGGATTTTTCTTTTAAAGACGAGCGGAATAGATTGAATTGTTGATTATCAGTTTTCTTCTTTCTTATTATGATTGAATAAAAAAGGCGAAAGCCTTTTATGAGAAAGGGCAAAAGCCTTTTTCTTATTCATTGATTTGAAAATTCCTTTGCCTATTGTAGCGAATGAACAGTTGCGTATAAAGCCTCGACTTTTGGAGGGGTGAGCTTTGCGCAAGACGTCCTGTTTTGAGTCTAGAAAACGTATATAGAAAAATCGTCTTTTGACCCGCAAAATTATATTTTTCAGGAACAATGGCGTGCTCCCTTTCTTATCCCTTCGGGGAAATGGTGTTGGGGATGCCGATGAATAAGGTTTCCCTAACGGGGTTCGGAATAAATTGGACTGTTTGTCTTGAGTTACCACCTCTCTGACATCTTTGTGTCATATACGGCGGATGCCCTGTATTTTTTAAAGGAAGATGATCATGAGCGATGATGATCACAACACAAAAGCTGTTAGAAAACCAAAATCAGCTGTTTTAAAACCAAAGCCTATCACCAAGACAAAATGTGTTGCCAAGATTGATACAGATGACAATGCGCATAAAGTAGATGATGCTGTTGGCAAAGCGCTTGCGCGATACGTATGCAAAAAGGCGAAAGCCGTTTAGAATTGGCACATTTTCTTAATGTGTAGTTTGAAAAAAAATGAAAAATGGGAAGCAGAAAAAAATCATATTGGCAGTTTTAATTTACAAAAAAAAGCGCAATATTATGACACAGCTATATATGAATTTTTCATGATAATTCTGTCGATCACACTGCATTATCCACCCCATTTTTAAACCTTGCTACACAGATTTTGATGGCATTTATCGATTAAGAGCTGTCTTTAGGCTCTCAATTGGATACAGATAAAGCGGTGGAATTGATCACGCTTTACAGCAATTTAGATGAGGATAAAAAGGCGCTTTTGATGGAAATTGCGCGCAATGCTTAGTTTCAGCAAAAATATGGACAAACAATCATCGAATAATTCCTTATAAAAACCACTCTCAAAAGAGATCATACGATTGCGGCAAAATACTCTCATAAAGCCCATGCCTGCTTGATTATCATGGATCGCTTTTGTCTTTTTATCTTCATTCATTTTGGATCTATCAGATAGCAATGCATGGACATAAAAAAGATGGATTAAAAACGGTTTTTTAAACAATTTGTATTCCTAAACGAAAGCCAAAAATTTTTAAAAAATATTGAATAAAATGCGGAACTTTCTAAATTTTAAAACTTGTTATTTATAATCAAGGCAAAGATGTTTTATTAACGATCGTTTTTTTTATTCTTTATCTTATCTTGGTATTTATGTGATGTAAGCTTAAAGCCAAATCAAGAAAAAGGCTAATGCTCTTTTCTTTTTTTTAAATGCGATAAAGACGCCTTTGAGAATGAAATGAAAAGCCGCAGAAAATAGAGACAGTTTTCATGCGGCTCAATAAAGTTAGCAATAAAATTTCTCATCTATAAAGGACATAAAACCGTTTCCATCTTTTTGTGGGTCTATTTTTTGCGGTTTATGGTGTTATTTCATTCAAATTCATTGGTTTTAAGCCTAAGATTGAGGTGTCTTATACTTTTATTTTATTATGTTTATTGGGCGTGTGCTTGCAGATCAAACTGAACGTGAATTATTTTGCCAAGCCATTGACCACTTGAATCGCTTTGTTGACCAATGCCAAAAGCCAGACGTTCCAAATCAGTCCGTCCTGTTACATGAGCCTTCTCACCTGTTTTTTCAAAAGTAAAATCCAATGTGAGCGGTTTTTCAACACCGCGTATGGCAATCGTACCACTTGCTTGATAATGTTTATCTTCTTGATGAACAAATTGGTCTAAAAGAACAGAAATTTGCGGAAATTGGGCAATATCTAACCCGTCAGCATCTTTCATGGAACCTGACACATAAGAATCATTATAGCTGATGGATGCACTATCAATCAAAATTTCAGCTCGTGATTGCTCAAGATGGTCAGGGTCAAAAGCAATATTTGCGACCCAATTGCCAATATTGCCATTTTCAGTTTTTCCTGAAAAATCCATGCCATAAGTTAAGCTTGAATTGTCATGATCAACACTCCAATTGGCTTTTATAGATGTTTTTGTGGCAATGAAATTTTGGGGTGTGCTATGGCTTGCTGTTTTGTGAAGATCAAGCTGTCCAATACCAAGACCTGCGCCTAAAAATACAATGATAATGATCCATGAAACTGCCACACTTTTTGGTGTAACGGCTTTGCGCGGCAATGTTTTACTTGGCACAATACGTTGAATTTCGGGAACACGGTCAATAATCATATGTTTCAGCGCACCACCAACATGCAAACCCAATAACACAACAAACGAATAAGCAAGAACCATATGCGCTTTTTCCATATAAGCGAGCGTGATAACGTTTTTGTCTAAAGGAAGATTGGGCCAGATCAACCCTGATATTTTGAAAAACAATGTGGGGATAGCCGTTGGTGAAACAGAAACCATAATCCAGCCGCTTAATGGCACAGCCAACATTAATATATAAAACAAAACCACGACAAGATTGGCGGTCAATTCTTCAATTTTAGACATAGGGGCATGCTCAGGCGGTTTATTCATCAAACGCCAGGCTATCCTTGCAAGTGTAAGTGCTAAAACTAGCACACCTAAGGTTTTGTGTATCTGAATCATTGAAAAGCGTATCCCATCATCAATTTGTGGTATATGCTGCATGGAAAAGCCCATAATCAGCATAACAATGATGAGAAGTGCAAGGACCCAGTGTAAGATCATCGCACCAGAATTATATCCATAAAGAGGTGTTTTTTGTGCAGATTGTGACATGATAAAATCCTCAAATGATATTTTAGCATTTCATTGATGAATGCTGAGTGTTTTTGTTATTTTCAACGATTGATTGAAAGGTTCGCAATAACTCTAATTGTGTTTTTTATTCTATAAGCTTTTTCACTTTGGTCATGACCACTGTGATTATCTTCATTGATGATTTCACCAAAGCATTATCATTGCGCATAGCGATCAATTTTTTACAAATATAGTTTTACTCTCAAACATCAAAGCTCAAGCGATCTTATTAAAAGCGCTTTAGAACATTTTTTGAATAAAAATATAGATAAGTCCTATGTTTAAAATCCTATGTCCGAAAATGAGCATCGTCCTGAAAACCATCAAAAGCGATCACTGTCATTTTTTGATGATGGCTGTAAGCATTGGCAATACTTTGACTCAAAAAAACTCCGCCAATCCGTATCGATAGGCGGAGCTTTGTATCTCTCGCATCGTTATCCATTATAAAAAAAGGATAAAAGTGATGAAACTTTATTTTTTAGGTGCAAATTCAGCTTCGATTGTCAAATTAACATCATCGCTAACAGGACCAACAAGAGCATCAACGCCGAAATCACTGCGTTTGATCACGCCTGTTGCAGAAAAGCCAATGGCAGGTTTTTTTGACATAGGATGTTCAGGCAATGCAGCATTTAAAGTGACATCAAGTGTGACAGGCTTTGTCACGCCATGAAATGTTAAATCACCCATTACTTTACCTGTTTTGTCACCTGTCAATTCAATGCTCGTTGATTGAAATGTGATGCTTTTAAATTTACCAGCATCGAAGAATTTTTCACCAGCAATTTCTTCATTGAATTTGTTTGGCTTACCGGGGAAATTTGTGTCAACTGATTTTGGATCAATCGTTACATGCAATTGTGATTTTTCCACATCATCAGAATTGAGATCCAAAGTGGCTTTGATTGAATCAAAACGGCCATAATAATGGGATAGACCCATATGTGTAACGCTCCAAAGCACATTGGTATGTGCCGCATCATTTTCATATTTGCCACTTGGAACATCAAGTGTTGCAGCGGATGCAACCGAAAGGCTTGAGAAAACAAGTGCTGCGGCCATAAGTGGTTTTTTAAATAACATACATACTCTCCTCTGATATAAAGTATTGTCCCAATATAACGCAGTTTATTAACGTTGAAAACCGCGTTAATGAATACAGATAGTTTTTACTACGTTGACAATAGACTTTATTTTGCCAAAATTGTAGAGCGACATAGCGTTTTTACATGAATTCTTCGCATTGCTCTTGCGTTTTTGTTTGATACTTTCCATATAATTGGCATTGAATTTATTTTATTTTTAAACACAAGGTGAACGGCGAAAGTCGAAAATTCAGGGGGTATACATACAAGTACACAAAATATCATAACTATGAAAAAGTTTTTGATTACTTGAAACAGGCGCTTTTTTCAAACGGACATATAATTGGGCAAAGTTGTGGCAAGTTCACGTTTATCATAAAATATATCGTCATTATTTCCTGTTTATAACTTTTGGATTGTTGCGTGTTTGGGCTAAAATTCCTCCCCTTATTTGAGATGGACATCAAAATTTTTAGTATTTTGGATTAGGATCTGCTTATGAGAAAAATAAAAAGGGTGATGATTGAATGCTTTTAAAATGAAAAACATTACCTTTTATAAGTTGGTTTTGATTGAAGGAAAAATGGTTTTAATTGAAAATCATGACATGTTATGGACAGCATTATGCTGCAATGATTCTCATTTAAAGGACACAATCAAATAAAAATGGTTTATTGGGCAAATTCCGCTTTGTTCGTTTTAAAGTGGGTTAAGTCTTTTTATAACATAAGTTATATGCGCTAAAGATGAGTGCATGAGAGGGTTGAAAATGAGCGTTTTACGCTATTTTACATGGGCTTTTATATTTACTTTTATTGGTTTGGCCTTAGGCACTTGGCTTGGCTATTTTGAAACGGGATCTGTCAAAGGTGCCTTGGAATTTTTATTCATTTGTAGTGTTTTGGGTGTTTTAGAAATTTCGCTTTCATTTGATAATTCTATTGTCAATGCTCGTGTTTTACGTGACATGACACCAAAATGGCAGCATCGTTTTTTAACATGGGGTATCTTAATTGCCGTTTTTGGGATGCGTATCATTTTTCCTTTGGCTGTTGTTGCTTTTGCTGCTTGGGTCAGCCCATGGGAAGCAATTAAATTAGCGGTGTGGAACCCACAACATTATGCACAAATTATGATGGATGCCCATGTTGGTATTGCCGCTTTTGGTGGTACATTTCTTCTTATGGTTGGGATGAAATATTTTTTCGATGCGGAAAAAGATGTCCATTGGATCAACATGATTGAAAAGCGTGCGCAAAAATTTGCATCTATTCATGGTATAGAAGTAGCTAGTGCTTTGGTGCTCATTTTGATTTTTGCTGCGCTTGTGAAAGAAAGTGATGAACATACCTTCCTCATTTCAGCAATATATGGACTTTTAACCTTTTTGGGTGTTGAAGCCTTAGGCTCAATTTTAGACGCACGCAAACCAACCATGGATACAGTTTATAAAGGTGGCGCGGGTGCTTTTATCTATTTGGAGGTCTTGGATGCAAGCTTTTCCTTTGATGGAGTTGTTGGCGCGTTTGCCTTATCAAAAAATCTTTTTGTCATTGCCATCGGCTTAGGTATTGGAGCATTTTATGTGCGCTCAATGACAATTATGCTGGTTGATAAAGGCACGTTAATGCAATATCGCTATCTTGAACATGGTGCGTTTTATGCCATTTTAATCCTCGCAATCATTATGTATGTGCAAACCTTGGTGCATATCCCTGAAGTGATTACAGGATTGATTGGTATGTGCTTTATTCTCACCGCACTTATATCGTCAATACGCTATAATCGCGCGCATCCTCATTGGTTAGCAAAAGAGCAGGAAGAAGCACAAAAAACCGATCTTTAAAAAACAAACTGTTATTATTGATGTGCGTAAAATACTATCAGCGGCGATTTTTTTGCTGTGATGAGATTGTTAGACTTTAAGCTTGATATATCTGCATGCAAAGTCCAACTATATTGGAATATTAATTAAGTGGCTTCAAAAGCGAAATTTTATACGTTTATGCTAAAAATCCACGCACTGAAAAGCTCATTTTGAGTATGAGATACAATTGAGCTTTTCATCATTTTAACCTAAGATACTTAATCAACTATAGTTAAGCCACCATAAGCAGCTCAACACCGCTTTCATTCATGGTTTTAAGCATGTGATCAAGCGAACCATTTAAATCAATAGCCGCACAGGCAGATAAAGCCACACTGGCGTCAAAACCGCATCTGATGGCATCAAGTGCTGAATAAGCAACACAAAAATCAGTTGCCAGACCACAAAAAACAAGTTTTTGCAATCCTCTTTCACGCAAATATCCTTGTAGGCCCGTTGGCGTTGTACGATCATTTTCAAAAAAGGCTGAATAGCTATCAATTGCAGGATTTGTGCCTTTTCTTATGATCAGTTCAGCCTTATCAAGAGGCAACGCCCCATGCAATGCTGCTCCTTGCGTGCCTTGAACACAATGATCTGGCCATAAGGTTTGAGGACCATAGTCAAAATGCATCGTGTCATAAGGGGCTTGATTGTCATGGTTTGAGGCAAAACTTGCATGATTTTGCGGATGCCAATCTTGTGTTACAATCACATGATCATAGCGTATAACCAAATCAATGACAATTGGAAGAATAAGATCACCATCGGTGACGGATAAAGCACCACCAGGTAAAAAGTCATTTTGAACGTCAATAACAATTAAAGCGTCATTTTGCATCATTTTCTCCTGTGAGAAGATCGTGAACGATGGTTGAACTTAGCATTAAAAACTCTTATCAAAGAATAGAACAAAGAAGTTAGGACGACAAGAATGAAAATAGCAATGATTGGCACAGGGTATGTTGGTTTGGTTTCGGGGGTATGCTTTGCGGAGTTTGGTTTTGATGTGACCTGTGTTGATGCCAATCCCAGTATCATCGAACGTTTGACGCGCGGTGAAGTGACTATTTTTGAACCTGGACTTGATGACGTGATGGCACGCAATCAGCGTGAAGGGCGTTTGTCTTTTTCAACAGATCTTGTCACAAGTGTGCGTGATGCAGATGTTGTGTTTTTGGCTGTTGGTACGCCTTCTCGCCGTAGTGATGGTGAAGCAGATCTGCAATATATTGAAAAAGCTGCAGATCAACTGGCTCATGCGATGAAACAAGGCACAGTTCTTGTGATTAAATCAACAGTGGTGGTTGGCACTAGTGCCAATATTCGTGATCGTATAAAAAAAACCTGTCCTGATCTTGATTTTTCAATGGTGTCCAACCCAGAATTTTTGCGTGAAGGGTCAGCTATTGAAGATTTTATGCGCCCAGACCGCGTGGTTGTTGGTGTGGAAGATGAGCGAGGACGAAAAACAATGCAAAAGCTTTATCGTCCGCTTTACCTTCGTGAAACGCCTTTGATCATAACGTCGCTTGAAAATGCAGAATTGATCAAATATGCGGCCAATGCTTTTTTGGCGATGAAAGTTACTTTTATCAATCAGGTTGCCGATCTTTGTGAAAAAACGGGTGGTAATGTGCAAGAAGTGGCGCATGCAATTGGAATGGATAAGCGCATCGGTGCAAAATTCTTGCATGCAGGACCAGGATTTGGTGGTTCATGTTTTCCAAAAGATACACGCGCTTTTGCCGCGATTGGTCAGCGTTATCACGCGCCTCAAAGACTTATTGAAACGGTTATCACGCTCAACGAAGAGCGTAAAAGAGCAATGGGCGAGCGCATTATTCAAGCTGCAAAAGAACGTGGCAGTCAAACAGTTGGTATTTTAGGCGTGACTTTTAAACCGAATACAGATGATGTGCGTGAATCACCTGCTTTGGATATTATTCGTGCTATTCAACAAGAAGGACTCACCGTACGCGCTCATGACCCTGAAGGCAGTGTGTTTGCAGCAAAAATTTTGGATGACGTTCAATGGTGCGCATCGGCGTATGAGGCGGCACAAGGGGCAGGGGTGTTGGCAATTGTGACGGAGTGGAACGCCTATCGCGCACTTGATCTTAAAAAACTCGCGAACCTTATGCCGCAAGGCAAGTTGATTGATTTGCGTAATATTTATAAAGCCAGCGATTTTCATGATATTGCACTCGACTATCAATCACTTGGACGCTGATGAAAGCGTAAAATTATTGTTTCAAATCGATTCATATATGGAAAGATATTACAAATATTAATTCATAGACGTTTTACAAAAATTCATGCAATAGCCAGACAAAAATAAAAAAATAACAAATGCATTTCACAAGATAGAATGATCTTATGTCATTTTTCCGTCTTATTCAATTCAAACAAAAGTTTAGTTATGTTTTCTTTAAAAATAAAACATATTTAAGATATATGAATGATCATGATGGGATATACATCATTCATTAATTTTTAAAATGTCGAAATTCAATAGGAAGAAGCTGAGAGTTCTCATTCAGGCAATCATTTAAGTTTTAAAAATAATGATGCGTAATGTGATCACCATGTAATCGTATTGAAAAATAATATCTTGAGCAAATACCATTGTGGTTCAAGATTATTCTTCGTCATTATCGGATATTAATTGTATAAGGTGTTTAGGGTTTAAAGTTAAAATGACCGTTCGTCATTCAAATAATATAAAGATAGATTATGCTGGCAGTGCACTGTGTTTTATCGCGATTTATTTTGTTTTTCAAATTATTTACATCTCGTTCATCTCACAAGGGGCAGGTCTTGACGATGCAGAATTAGCCTCAAATGTCAGTTTTTGGACTTGGGGCTATGGGGGGTCTCAGCCGCCTCTTTATACGTGGCTAGCTTTCGGGTTAACAAAGATTTTTGGTCTTTCACTTGCTGTTTTGCAAGTACTAAAATTTTCGCTTTTGGCCAGTACATTTTTTGCTGTTTATATTGGTTTACGCTTGCTCTATGTCAAACCCACTGTTGCGGCCGCCGCAATGCTTGGCTTGTTTTTATTGCCGCAAATTGGTTGGGAATCACAACGCGCTCTTACCCATTCTATTATGGGTACTGCAGGATCAGCATGGAGCTTTGCAGCTTTTGCATTTTTTTGGCGAAAGCCAAATTATTTACGTGGTGTTATTTTCGGGATAACTATGGCTTGCGCCATTTTAGGAAAATATAATGGCACCTTATTTTTAATTGCCCTTTTAGGTGGTGCTTTTTTATGTCTGCCTTTTCGCTCATGTCTTAAAACAAGGTGGTTTTTATCCAGCTTAGTGGTCACTTTTATATGCCTTTTGCCTGCAGCAATCTTTATGCTTAACAACCCAGCTGGTTTGACAGAGCGTGCCAATAAATTAGCGGTTGGTCATTCAGGTCATTTTATTGCTGATCGTTTTTCTGGTTTGGCTGATTTTGGCTTTGCGGTTTTAAGTTTTTGCTTTGTGGCACTCATTATCGCAATTGTGCTTTGTTTCTTGCAAAAAATTGGTTTGAAAAAAGAAATAAAAGAATTTTCAAATCGCTCTTCTGATCCCCGAATAACACCGTCATCTTACCTGAAAGAAGATCAAGCATATCACATTCAATTTTTAAAAACCAAAAGGGAGTCCACTGATAGTCATTTACAACACCATTTAGGTCATGATGCCTGTGTTGATCAAACTCAGCTCAATTCTGATCATCTTTGTTTCTCTTATAATGGTATAGAAAAAAGAGTACTTGCTCAAAATTTAATAAGCTCTATCTTGCTTTTTGGTTTGTGTTGTATTGCGGCGGCCGTTTTGATTTTAGGCATTACCACTATTAAAGATCGCTGGCTACAACCCCTTTTATTTCTTTCTCCTGCCTACTTTACGCTTCTTTTAGCTCGTTTACAGACGCGATTTCACTTTGTGCGTATTTATGGGATAATCGGTGTATGTGCAGCACTTATCGTTCCTTTCGTGCTATATATTAATATTGCCACGACCTATTATCGCGACAAACCGGCAGAGCAATTGTTGGACTATTCCACACTTTATCGTAGCTTAACCGCGCACGGGTCTTTTGACATGATTTTGGGGTACCGACCCCAATTGCCTGGAAATTTACGCCTTATTGATCCTTCACTCAAAACACTTCATAAAGATAGCCCCTTGGTTCTTAAAAGGCTTAAACGTCCGTTTATTGTTTTATGGGAAGGCTCAGAAACAATGCCTGAACAATTGGTCACTATTTTGAAAAAAACACAGAATGAAAGTTTTGGTGACACTTATTTTGTAACACTTGGCTTTAAAGCCAATAGCGAGCAAGTAAGGACAGTTTATTTTCGTTATTATCCTTAAAAATTGAATTTTATCTTTTCTCTTTATAATAGTAACGTTTATTAAAAGAACGCTTTTGATCACCATGCATATTCGCAATCCGATAAAATATATTTTAAATATAACAATGATATTTAAGACGATGATAAATCTTCAACCTTAAAGACGTAAGCCGCTTGTTAAAATGATGACGATCAAGTTTTATCCAAATATTGGTTACAAATAAAGCCACGAATAAAGATGGTTTCGGTTTCTACACGGTGTTTTCATGCTTTAATTTCGTTTTTATTCGTTTATTGAGACAAATCTGTCTTGGTGTTTAGGATTTTTTTTCACCGGGATGGTTTTTCTTTTCCCCATAGATCAACCATAAATTGCGCAAATATACAATAAGTCCTAAACCTTGCCCTGCAATAAAAACAGGATCCTTTTGGCGTATGGCATAAATTAATAGTAAGAGACCACCACCAAAAGAAAAAAACCAAAAAGCTACAGGCATGACACTTTTTCGAGCTTTTTCTGATGCTAACCATTGGACAACAAAGCGCATCATAAAAAGTGCTTGCGCAATAAAGCCGAGAATAATCCATCCATCCCATTGCGCTACAAAAACATCATGCAACCACTGACCAATTTGAGTAAATAATTCAGTCATCATTTTGCCTTTGATGACGATTTTTGCAAAGAGGAAGATTGAGGATGATCTTTATTATCCAAAAGTTTTGTTGTTCTTCTTTTTTGTGAAGAGGTTTCTTTTTTTGT
This sequence comes from Bartonella tamiae Th239, assembly GCF_000278275.1. Lineage (GTDB taxonomy): Bacteria > Pseudomonadota > Alphaproteobacteria > Rhizobiales > Rhizobiaceae > Bartonella > Bartonella tamiae. The sequence goes on along the minus strand of NZ_JH725147.1, from coordinate 1,838,604 downwards.
GGTTGTTTTGCGTGTATGAGATGATTGTGTTTTATGCGTTGATGCTGACTCTTTGATCTTTGAGTTTTGTGTTTCTGATTGATGTGCGGCTGACTTGGTTGCAGTTTTATTTACAGAGGCTTTTTTAGGTTTTGTGTTAAGGGCCTTGGCAGGACTGATTTTAATTTTACCGTCCTTGTTATTTTTTGATACATTTGCACAGGTGTTCAATGCATGTGCTTGATACGTTGCTTTGGATCCTTCAGAGTTTTGCGCATTTTGGTGTTTTGTTTTATATATTTCAACGCTTTTGGGAACCGTTTTTCGCCGCCGTCTCAACCACCAAACACCATAAAGATCAAGGATGCCGCGTAATCCGCGATCGAAAATACCATAATTGGATTTTCCATGAACGCGTTCGCGATCGACCACATCAATATGAGTGGTTTTCCATCCCTCACGCAAAACAAGAGCTGGCAAATAACGATGCCAACCATCAAAAAAAGGCAATTGGCGAAAGAGATCGGTGTAAATGGCTTTGAGCCCACAACCAGAATCAAACGTATTGTCTTTTAATATTGCTTGGCGTAAAGTATTGGCAAAGCGAGAGGAATATTGCTTGAGTTTAGTATCTGTGCGTTTCAAACGTTGTCCCGCAGCAAGTCCAACATCTGGCTCTGCAGCAATAAGCGCATCAGCCAGTTTGGGCAGATAGGCAGGATTGTTTTGACCATCGCCGTCAATGGTGATGACAATCTCACCCGAAGCTGCAAAAACGCCTGAGCGCACTGCTGCGCTTTGTCCAGCATAGCGGTCATGGCGGATATAGCGCACTGGTTTTCCGATATTTAACCGTGTTTTTAAAATTTCGCCTGTATGGTCGCCTGAGGCATCATCAACAACCAATACTTCGTAATCGCGTCCTGCCATTGCTTCATCAACTTCATCCAGTAAGAAGGCAAGATTATCGGCTTCATTGCGACATGGAATAACAACAGAAAGTTTCATGAAAAATCATAGAATCCTAAAGATAGTGACTGCAGGTGCATAGCATCGAAATTCTTTTGTGTCCAATGAACTAATATAAAAGAGTGAACATTGATCGAAGAATTTTATTGTATTTTTAAAACTAAATGAATGAGCATAGAGCAAATATGATGAAATTTTCAATTGAAATGATGGTGCCTGTTACGGTGCTCTATTTTTTACTTCAATCGTATTAATTTTTTAAAAAAAATAAAACAAAATTTTTTTTCGGGTTTCAACACAAGACTTATTGTGACGTATATCTTGTATAAGCTGTAATATTGGTGTTTTCAAAATAAATAGAAGGTTTCAAATATCATAGCCATCGTATTTTATTTTTGCAATACTGAAGTTTTTGGGGAACATCTTCTGTAAGGCATAACCATTGACCAACATGAAAATAAAAATAATCAGCCACAGCAAGATGACGACGCAAGGCACGCATCATAAAACGGCTGGGGACATCAGAGCCCATTAAACGGCGTTCATTTTTTAAGCGCAAGCGCATGAAAGCTATTGAAAATTGTGTGTAAAACAAACTGTTATTTAAAATGAGCGCATCAATCTTATGAAGTGGAAGGAGGCTTTCGCTTTCGTGATTTTCGTCTTGCATTTTAGTTTTTGGTGGTCGTGAATGTCCTATATTTTTATGAAAAAAATCTAGCGCCCAAAGCCCAAGCGGGTTTGGAGCATAAAGAAAAGTTTTTGTGTAAGAATTTTGCATAGTGTCTTTTTGTTCTTTGGAAAAAAGTGGTGCGATCATTTTTCCCTTATCAAGGCGATAAGGAAAAAGAGATGCATTCTTCATTAAATTGAGACATCGACCGCTTATGATTGGAGCTTTGTTATTGGCGTTGTCTGTTATTTGCCAATCTTGAAAATTGGCATCATAAAAGCTATCGGGTATAAGTATTTGTAGTTTATTTTGGTTAAGGGCGGTCATTGTGTTTGACAAAAACGTTCTGCTATTTTTAAATGTTAAGTTTTAAATTCTTCATAGTTTTGACGCTCGTAACATGAATAGATTAAATTGGTGATTTTTGCTAGCAAGATGTTGCCTTTAGCGTGTATGAATGTTTGGTGACAAATCTTGCCCTTGAAGAAGCTTTGAGGTAGATAGAATTTTAAAACATAATATCTGCGGTTTATGCAGATTGATAAAAATTGGAAAAAACACATGGCGCGGCAATTTATCTATCATATGGCAGGTCTCAATAAGGCTTATGGCAATAAAAAGATTTTAGAAGATATTCATTTATCTTTTTATCCTGATGCCAAAATTGGTATTTTGGGGCCAAATGGTGCAGGTAAATCAACTGTTTTACGCATTATGGCAGGGCTTGATAAGGACTATACGGGTGAAGCATGGCTTGCGGAAGGAGCGACATGTGGCTATTTGCCTCAAGAACCACAATTGGATGAAAACAAGGACGTACGTGCCAATGTGATGGAAGGTGTTGCCGATAAGCAGGCCATTTTGGATCGCTATAATGAATTAATGATGAATTATTCTGATGAAACGGCAGATGAAGGCGCAAAACTTCAAGATATTATTGATAGTCAAAATTTGTGGGATTTGGAAAGTCAAGTAGAAATGGCAATGGATGCGCTGCGTTGTCCTCCTGCCGATGCGGATGTTTCCAAACTTTCTGGCGGTGAAAAACGGCGTGTTGCATTGTGTAAGCTTTTGCTTTCCAAGCCTGATCTTCTTTTACTGGATGAGCCAACGAACCACCTTGATGCAGAAACTACGGCTTGGTTGGAAAAACATTTGCGCGATTATCCCGGTGCCGTGATGATTATCACCCATGATCGTTATTTTCTTGATAATGTCACAGGGTGGATTTTAGAATTGGATCGCGGTCATGGCATTCCTTACGAAGGCAATTATTCGGCCTATCTTGAAGCTAAAGCTAAGCGTATGGCACAAGAAGGGCGTGAAGATGCCGCACGTCAAAAAGCGATTACGCGTGAACAAGAATGGATGGCTTCAAGTCCGAAAGCGCGGCAAGCCAAATCAAAGGCGCGTATTAAAGCTTATGATGAATTGGTGAAAGCGTCTCATGAACGCCGCCCGGGAGACGCTCAAATTATTATTCCCGTTGGTGAGCGTTTAGGACAAGTGGTTATTGAAGTTGAAAATCTTTCTAAGTCTTATGGTGAGCGTGTTTTGATTGACAATTTATCGTTTAAATTACCTGCAGGCGGTATTGTTGGTGTTATTGGTCCCAATGGTGCGGGTAAATCAACATTGTTTAAAATGCTTACAGGTCAGGAAAAGCCTGATCAAGGTGAAATCCGGATTGGTGAAACCGTGGATATGAGCTATGTTGATCAAAGTCGTGATGCTTTGGAAGCAGATAAAACGGTTTGGGAGGAAATCTCTGGCGGTAATGATATCATTAAGCTTGGTAAATTTGAAATGAACAGCCGTGCTTATTGTGGTGCTTTTAATTTTAAAGGTGGCGATCAGCAACAAAAAGTTGGTAATCTTTCTGGTGGGCAACGCAATCGCGTGCATTTGGCGAAGCTTTTGAAAGAAGGCGGCAATGTTTTGCTGCTTGATGAACCAACAAATGATTTGGACACGGAAACCTTGGCAGCTTTGGAAGATGCATTGGAAAATTTTGCTGGTTGTGCGGTGGTGATTAGCCATGATCGTATGTTTCTAGATCGCTTGGCAACACATATGCTCGCTTTTGAAGGCGACAGTCACGTTGAGTGGTTTGAGGGCAATTTTGAAGAATATGAAGCGGATAAAATGCGCCGTTTAGGTCCTGAATCCATCAATCCAAAACGTGTAACTTATAAACGTTTAACGCGTTAAAAAAATTATCATAAAAACTGAACTTTAAATACGTCTTCTTTTAATGAAGGCGTATTTTTTTAAGAATACGTTTTATCTTTAGATTTGAATCTATATAATTATTTTCTTTTTGTTCTTTATAGATATGATAATATTTACAATCATAAAGGTGATGTTCAAACACCATAAAATGATTTTTTTATTGTCGCACGCAAAAAGATTTATTGGAGTGATTTTAAAACATTCACGCAAGTGTTGAATGGTGCTTTGAATTATTTATGATACATTTTAAGCTTACGGAATGTCTAAAAGAAATTTAAGCAATTGACTACGATTGAACATGACTATGATTGAAATTTATGATGCTTAAAAAGAAGGTATGACAATATGTTTTATTGATATTCTTTTTTTCACAAGTGTTTTAAAAGGAGGAAAATATGCAAGATTGGTCATCGCACCTTTATTTAAAATTTAAGGATGAACGCACTCGCGCCGTGCGTGATCTTGTTCAAGCTATTCCTTTAGATAAACCACAAAACATTGTTGATCTAGGTTGTGGGCCGGGCAATTCAACAACAGTGCTTAAAGACCGATGGAAGTATGCAGTTATTTCTGGTTTTGACAGTTCACCCAATATGATAGAACGGGCAAAACAAGACCTTCCTGACATAGATTTTTCTGTTCAAAAAATTGAAAACTGGACACCAGATCATGGCATTGATCTCGTATTTTCTAATGCTGTTTTTCAATGGTTACCAGATCATCGAGATCAAATGGTACGTTTGCTGCAATCTATGAAAGAGGGTAGCGTTTTAGCAGCGCAACTTCCAGATAATTTAGACGAACCGAGCCATCGCGCCATGATTGAAGTATCTCAAGAAAGTCCGTGGGAAGATCGTATTGGCAAAGCCGCGCGAGAAAAATTGCCAGATGTGCAGGTTTATTATAATAGTTTTTCACCTTATGCACGTCATATTGATCTTTGGCATAGTGTCTATAATCACGTTATGAGTGGGCCAGAAGCTATTGTTGAATGGATGAAAGGTGCTGCTCTAAAGTCATTTCTTGATCCATTAGAAAATACAGAACGCGAAGAATTTTTGGCGCTTTATCAAGAAAAAATAATCAAAGCATATCCTCGAAATAATGATGGTAGCGTGCTTTTACGTTTTCCCCGTTTATTTATGGTTTTAGGTCGATAATTCTTTTAAGAGGCTTACATAATAAAATACACATTTGATCGTCATTTTTGTATGTTTATCGCTCAAATAAGTACAATCGATTATAGTTCTTTTAAATGAGGTAAAAGACTTTCATTTTTAAAACTAAAATTAAAACTTATTTTGTGAAGTTGAAGAGCATTTAAAGCTTTGTTTTTCTATAGGTGTTCAACGTCAAACACATTGTTAAAAAACTTTATTTTTATTAAAAAAACAATCGGTTTTAATCAATAAAGTATTCTTTGTATTTTTTCCTCGTAAAAACAACATGATCATTTTGTATTGTAAAGTTAAATATCGTTTTTCTTTCTCAAGATAGTGATTTTGAAACTTAGTTTTCAAAAAAACATCAATCTGATGTATAATTCAGTGTATTGAGTTCATTTTTGTTGACACTATCTTAACCACGTTTAGATAAAGAAAGATGTTTTTTGGGGTGGATAAAGGTTTTAAAAAAAATGATCGTATTTTTAAGAAAAAAAATTGCGTGGTTTGCACTGCTCGGTATTTTAGGCACAGGCCTTGCAGGTTGTACCACCACAACGCAAGGAGAGGGCGGCAATTTAACATATGCGCGTGGCCCTTCTACTTTAATCACAACCAAACCATTGGAAGAACGCTATGAACAAAGTGCGGACGAGCAGTTTAAAATTCCAGCGGTTCACGTAAAAATACCAGATGAATTTCAACGTCAAGTGGTTTCTTATCCTTCTCGTGAAGCACCCGGAACAATCATTGTGGAACCACGCAATCACTACCTTTATTTGATAACGGGTCATGGTAAAGCCATTCGCTATGGGGTGGGTGTTGGTGCGGCTGGTCTTGAATTTCAAGGCGTTGCCAATTTACAATTTAAGCGTAAATGGCCAAAATGGACACCGACACAAGATATGATCAAGCGTAATCCAGCTCAATATAAGCGTTTTGCTGATGGCGTGCCAGGAGGGCCAAACAATCCATTAGGAGCGCGCGCGCTTTATTTATTCCAAAATAATATTGATACATATTATCGCATTCATGGTACAAATCAGCCTTCCAGTATAGGAAAAAGCGTTTCAGCAGGATGCATTCGTATGCTTAATGCTGATGTCGTCGATCTTTATGAGCGCGTGAAACCTGGTGGCAAAGTCATCGTACGTTAATCTTTGTTTTGAAAAATTTTCGTAGTTCAGGACTATATTTGTCTTTAAGGCTAGTATCCGCTGGTTTATAAAGCTTTATGCCTGAGATTTAAAACAAATAAAGATGATGTAACGGAGTGATGTCTTATAAAAGAGGCAATGATAGATGATTGCCTCTTTATTGTTTTAAGTTTCGCGAGATTTTGCGTTTCTTGGCTGTGTCTTTTATACGATTTGATATTTTTATTTAGAAAACATCTTCTTTTGTTAAAAACCGTGTCGCACGCCATTGTGTTAGTTTTACATTTGTTGTCTCTAAAACAAAAAAGCGTGCTGAATCCTTATCATAACCTTCATCGCGTAATCTGTCATAATCCGTATAATAATGGCGAATATAGGCAATGACAGAAAGCCAAACAGCAATAGCAGGCGAGACATCTTTTAGATGCGGTTTGTTTGCGGCTTTTATAATTTCTTCGCGATCAGCAAAAGGCACTTGCGGTATGAGATCGCGTAAGGCTTTATTGATCGCTGTTTGGCGTTTTGTTGTCATTTTTCTAAATGTGATAGAAGAAAAGTTTTCTGTCAAATCCTCAATTGCGAAATACAGTCTTTTTAATCATTGTGGGTTTTAAATCTGACAATGTCTTCTCATAAAAGTGATAATTTGCTTGACTTTGTAAATTACATAAAGATATCTTTATATCTAAATTTTAAAGGAATGTTTATGGAAAATCGCTTGAATCATGATGATACAACATGTGATGAAGCCTCTTTAGCGCTTGAAGCGATGGTAGATGTTTTAAAAGCGATTGCAGAACCAAGCCGATTGCGCATTTTATTGCTCTTGCGTCATAGTAATCTTACTGTTTCAGATCTCACTCAAATATTAGGACAGTCGCAACCACGTGTATCGCGACATTTGCGTTTATTACATGAAGCGCAAATGATTGAACGTTATCAAGAAGGGGCATGGGCTTATTTTGCTTTATCTGAATGTGTTTTAAGAAAAGGATTAATTAACTCTGTTACTGAACGTTTAAACATAAATGATTTGGCCATTACTCATGATTTAGAGCGGCTTGAACAAGTTAAACAACAGCGCCGCCAAAATGCTGCGCGCTATTTTTCAAAAAATGCAGCCCATTGGGACGATTTACGTCTTTTGCATATTGATGACACTACGATTGAAAAAACAATGGTGGAAATTGTTGGTAATACGCCATTTCAAGCGATGTTGGATATAGGAACGGGGACGGCATCCTTATTAAAACTTTTTGCACCACTTTATACACGTGCAGTTGGTGTGGACATAAATCGTGATATGTTGTCAGTTGCGCGTGTGAATCTTGATCATCATGCAATCCAACATGCGCAAGTGCGTCTTGGGGATGTCTCACAATTACCTGTTGAACGTGAATCTTTTGACTTTGTCACTATTTATCAAGTACTTCATTTTTTAGATGATCCTCAAATGGCACTGCGTGAGGCATCACGTGTTATGCGTGCAGGCGCACGTTTGATTGTGGTGGATTTTGCCCCGCATGATTTAGAATTTTTGCGTGAACATCATGCCCATTTGCGGTTGGGCTTTTCCGATCAGCAAATGAAAAACTGGCTAGAAGAAAGCGGATTAAATCTTGAAAAAACCATTAGTTTTGCACCAACAAAAAGTGGTGATGCAAAGGGGCTTACTGTGAAACTTTGGCTAGCGCGTGATCCTCGTTTGTTGATGGCAATGCATAAGCCCCCTTTTATGGAGATAGCCTAATGGCACCCAAAAAACTTTCTCGCCGAGCAGATATTGGCGAAAAACTCAAAGTTTCTTTTGAATTTTTTCCACCAAAAAGTGAAAATATGGAATTGTCACTATGGGAAACAGTGGAGCGTTTGGCACCGCTTGAGCCAGAATTTGTGTCTGTCACTTATGGTGCTGGGGGATCGACGCGAGAACGTACAGGCCGCACGGTAGAGCGTGTTATTAATGAAACGCGCTTAAAGGCTGCTGCACATCTGACCTGTGTGGATGCAACACGTGATGAGGTTGATGATGTTGTAAGACAATTTCGCGCTATGGGTATTCGTCATTTTGTTGCTCTACGAGGTGATCCTAGCAATGGTATTGGTGGACGATATGAACCAACACCAGGTGGATATGCCAATGCAATTGATCTTGTGAAAGGTCTTAAAGCGATAGATTCTGATTTTGAAATCACCGTTTCTGCTTATCCAGAAAAACATCCTGAAAGTCCTGATTTTGCAACTGATATTGATTTTTTAAAACGAAAAATTGATCAGGGCGCAACAAAAGCCATTACACAATGTTTTTTCGACAATCATTTTTATGAAGACTATATTGAAAAAGTTCGCAAAGCGGGGATTTCAATTCCTATTTTGCCGGGAATTTTGCCTATTCATAATTTTTGGCAAGTCAAAAATTTTTGTACACGAAATGGTACACATATACCTGAGTGGTTAGCACAACGATTTGACGGATTGGAAAATGACCCGAAAACACATGCGCTTGTTTCTGCCGCTGTCGCTGCAGAACAAGTGTTAGAACTTGTGGAACAAGGCGTTGAGGATTTTCATTTTTATACGTTAAATCGTGCAGAACTTGTTTATGCAATGTGTCATTTGATCGGTATTCGTGCTGATAAACGATATAATGAGAATCATACAGACTGATTTTTATCGATATAAAAAAAATTGCGTCAAAATGAGACAATATATAATATTTCTTTTTTATTATCGGTAAAATTATAATAAAATTTGTCTCAGATACGTTTTTTTTTAAACAAATTCTTGCAGTCAGTTCAAAAAAACATCATATCGATTTTACTGTTTTGTTTTATAAACACGACAGACATATCGATAAGGGATACCATAATCCCCCCCGCAACTGGTATCCCTCTGATAGGACCCGACTGAAGTTTTCTTCGGTCGGGTTTTTTTTATTTTATAATTATCATTATGATCGCTTATAAGAAATGTTTATAAAATGCGACTTTGTCTGCGTTTTAACCATTATTGACAAATTTTTTCCAATCATTTCGACTGCCAGTAAAAACGTTAATATCAACATCGCCTGTAATACCAGGAATGGTGCCAGTGCCTGTATATTGCCAAAATGTCCATGGATGTGGGCCATATTTTTCCTCAGGATGTCCTGCAACAGAGCGAAGCCAAAAATTATATCCTTTGATTTGATCGAGATCGTTACGATCAAAAAAATCAACTGTTGTATAAATAATGGGTTTTTTCCCATAATGTTTTTCAATCATACTCAAGAAGACACGCATTTCGCTGCGTATTGTTGCAGCAGGTGGTCGTATTTTGCACGTGGGAGAAAGATGGTTCCATTCCATATCTAAAACAGGTGGAAGGGCACTATTATCTTTTGGGACATTTTTAATAAACCATTTTGCTTGATCTTGGGCGCTGCGGCAATAGTAATAAAAATGATAAGCACCACGCGGCAGACCAACTTGTTTTGTGCCATTCCAATTACGGACAAAATATTCATCAACTCTGTCACCGCCTTCAGTCGCTTTGATAAAAGCAAATGAAATCCCGCTTTTGGCGACACTTGCCCAATCAATAGCGCCTTGATATTTTGAAACATCCGTCCCGTGTACGGGATACTGCCATGGATTTTTATTGCCCCATTCATGAGGTTTGCGATCATTGAAACGTGGAGCATTGACTGTGACAAGCGCAAGGCTTGAACTAACTTTTTTAGGCTCTTGTATGAGATCAGCAATATCATAAGATGATGATGCGCAGCCAGAAAGAAAACAACCCAAAATCACCGGAATAAAGGTTTGACGTAACCACTTTGGTGCACTATTTTGAAATAACAATTTTAACTCCCACTTTGATCATTGGCCACTTTTATCATAGATTGACCATCGCTTAAAAAAGTAAAAGAATGGCATATGAAAATTATAATTGGAAAAAAAATATGAGAAAACTTCGTTGGAGTCGCATTATTGGTCTTCTGATTGTTCTGCTATTGGTGTTTTTTGGCGGAAAATGGGCGTTCCATTTTTTTTGGGGGGCTTCAAATTCTCAATACTCACAAACGTCTATACCAGAAGAGATGCGTACACCTTTTAATATGACAGTTGAACAAAAACAGGAAGCTATTCGTCAGGCACGCGCCGATGCTATTGAAGCTGCTTTGAAAAGCGGGCAAAGTCAAGAACAGGCAGAAGAATTTGGCGAACGTGCGGCTAAAACAGCGCAAGAGTCAATGAATCGTCCTTTGTCTTTTAACAATACGAAATAATGTGAATCTTTTTTCATTGATATTCATTGGCGATAATGGATGCACTCATTCGTGATACAAACCCTTCTTACTGAATAATAAGACGATTGACGTCTTTGACCTTAAGAGAACACAAACAAGATTAAACGTTAAGATGCGTTCTTTTTAAATTTGGAAATTGCTTATGCCAACATTATGGACACGCCTTGGTGACTTAATAAACCATACAACAAGCGATGTTTTTAGCGCTATTTTAGAACGTGTTCGCACACTTTTTGAAGGTGATTTGCAAACACGTCGCCATGTTGCTTTTTCGGTGTCGATGATTGCCCTTTCTGCAAAAATGGCAAAAGCAGATGGGATGGTCAGTGATGCGGAGGTAAAGGCGTTTTATGAAATTTTTGACGTTCCTTTGCATGAAGCCAAAAATGTTGAGCGGCTTTACAATCTTGCTATGCAAGATGTTGCTGGTTTCGATTTTTATGCCAAACGGCTTTATCATTTATGCCAAGATGCGCATTGTTGTGGTCAACTTTTAGAAGATGTGTTGGAAGGACTGTTTCACATTGCTAAAGCTGATGGTGAAATTGATGAAGACGAGCTTAATTTTTTGCACAAAGTGGCAGAAATATTTAATTTTTCGAAAGTAAGATTTGAAGCGATTTTATCTCGTCATACAAAAATGGGTGCGAAAGATCCTTGGCGTATTTTAGGTTTGTCAAAAGATGTTTCTTTTGAAGACGCGCGCAGGCGTTATCGTGATTTGGTGCGAGAGCATCATCCTGATCGAGTTTTAGCACGTGGTTTGCCAAAAGAATTTATGGCAATTGCGAATGAACGTTTGGCCGAAATCAATCAAGCTTGGTCTATTATACGTGAGAGATACGCCTTAGCATGTGTGTAAAATCATTTATGGCCGATTATGAAGGTGCATTGATACGACCGTCGCCTAATTTTGAAGCGCGTAAAGGCGGTCTATGCCCTCAAATGTTAATCTTGCATTATACGGGTATGAAAACAGCAGATGAAGCTGAAAAGCGTCTTGAGAGTGCGCAATCAAAAGTTTCTGCTCATTATGTTGTGCGGGAAGAGGGAACCATCGTGCAAATGGTGAGAGAAAAAGATCGGGCATGGCATGCTGGTGAAAGTTTTTGGAATGGTATTCATGATGTCAATTCTGCCTCAATCGGTATTGAAATTGTCAATGAAGGACCTTTGTCTGATCAGCCTGATTTTCCAAAAAAACAAATAGAAGCGGTGATAAAGCTTTGTCGATCCATTATAGATCGATATAGTCTATTATCGCGCTATGTTTTAGCGCATTCTGATATTGCTCCCGCAAGAAAAGAAGACCCGGGAGAAAAATTTCCTTGGGATTTGCTTTATCGTCATGATATTGGTCATTTTGTTACGCCAGTACCCATTTCAGGTGGACGTTTTATGACAATTGGTGAAAGTGGACGGCCGGTTGAAGCTTATCAATCCATGCTTGCCCTTTATGGATATGGTATAGAGATTAGTGGTATATTTGATGAGCGTACGCGACTTGTTACGCAAGCTTTTCAGCGTCATTTCCGACCTCAAAGAATAGATGGTGTGGCGGATGTTTCAACAATTGAAACACTACACCGTTTGCTTGGCACATTAAAAACACTGACTTAAAAAGTTGACACATTGTTTTTTCTGGACGCGGTGAAACATTGACGCTTTTGGTAAAATATGCGTGGCTTTTAGCAAAACTATTAAGATTATTTTATCACTCTTATTCCGTCTTATTTTGCGGTGCTCGTATCTTATGAAATATTTGAACAAATATTTATATTAGGAATCGTTTTAATGACAGAGCATTTTTTAAATTCATAAAAATAGTCAATGTATGATTTTTTGCGGCTCCTATGAAAAAAAACGTATGAATGTTTTAGGATAGGACATGAATCACGAAATTGCCCAAAAATAATCATTATCATGCCCCCCTTTGGCTTAATTTCGCGGGCAAAAGAGCCCGCATTCGTAATGAATTGATTTGGAAACCTCCTAAAAGAAAAGATACACAATACATGAAAATGACGTTAAACGTGGTTTTAACCGCGACAATGATTCTCGGTTTTTCGCATATTTCAAGCACCTTAGCACAAAGCAGAAATACGGCTTACACCACAAGCCAAACACAAGCGACACAAGCACGCCCTTATGAGGCTTTAATAGAAAAATATGCAAAAAAGCACAATGTTCCAGTTAATCTTGCCCATGCCATTGTGCAAACAGAAAGCAGTTATAATGCCCAAGCAAGAGGAGCCGCAGGTGAGGTCGGACTAATGCAGATCAAACCGATGACAGCCCGCGGACTTGGCTATTCAGGATCGATCAAAAAGCTTTATGAGCCAGCAACCAATCTTGAATATGGCATGAAATATCTTGCTCAGGCGCATAAACTGGGTGGCGGCGATACATGTCGTACCATACTAAAATATAATGCTGGGCATGGAGCAAAAAAAATGAATCCTGTCACTCAGCGATATTGCAGCAAAGTCAAAACCTATCTGGCAGCTTTTAATGAAGCCTTGTAAGGTTCAAATAACGTTTTTTCTCATACTTTTTCAAATGGTTTGCAGTTGTGCAAAATTACGTTATAAGCGGCACGTCAGTCGGTCGGGCAGCCGCGCCTGTACAATGCTGAAAAGCGGCAGGTGAGGAAAGTCCGGGCTCCACGGAAAAACGGTGCCGGATAACGTCCGGCGGGGGTGACCCTAGGGAAAGTGCCACAGAAAGCAAACCGCCTGTTTTACGGGTAAGGGTGAAAGGGTGGAGTAAGAGCCCACCGCTTAATCAGTAATGATTATGGCAAGGTAAACCCCACCGGGAGCAAGACCGAATAGGAATGACATGCAAGTTTTCTTGCAGCCTGTTTCCAGGTCTGTCATTCGGGTAGGTTGCACGAGGCGGATGGTAACATCCGTCCCAGATGAATGGTTGCCACGCGGCGTGGTTATAAGACACGCCGCCATACAGAACCCGGCTTACAGACCGACTGACATTTTTATTTCTCTTCAAAACGCTCAAAAAACTCTATATTTCTTGTTAATAAGGTTTTATAGCCTTATCCGTTTATATCTATAATATAAAACACCACTTCGTTTGTGTCAGTATTGATTTAAACGCTGATGAAAAAGATGTTTTTGGTTTTTCTTTTTCCTTTGGTTCATAATTTTTTAAAAATAACACCCTTCATCCATTCATGTTTTAAAATACCCTTTATGATATTTGCATTTTGCAACTACAAATGAAGGAAGAAAGTTCCGTATGAACTTAAAATATCGCTCAATAATATGCTTTTTTGAATTTTTCTTTTAATCCTAACACTTCGTTAAGCATAGAATGGCATAAAAGAGAATGAAGTTTTTTGTCAATGGTTGAGCGTATGTTCAAAGAAACATGATAAACGCTTACCATGAAGAAAACGACGAAAAGCTGCGAGTGAAGCATTTCTTTTAAAGATGAGTAAAGACAAGAAAAAGACAAATATTTTGAGTGATTTGGATAAAAATCATCTTCCGCATGTACCTGTTCTTTTACGTCAGGTCGTCGAAAGTCTTGCGCCACTGGAAGGAGCAACCATCATTGATGGAACTTTCGGTGCTGGTGGCTATACGCGTGCTTTTTTAGAAAAAGGTGCCAATGTTATTGCTCTTGATCGTGATCCAAACGCTATTTGTGATGGGGCAAAGCTTGTACAGCATTATGCTCCGCGTTTGCGTTTGGTTGAAACTGAATTTTCACACCTTGATGACGTTGTGTGCAAAAAAGTAGACGGCATTATCTTGGATATTGGTGTTTCATCCATGCAGATAGATACGCCTGAAAGAGGATTTTCGTTTCAAAAAGATGGTCCATTGGATATGCGTATGGCACAAAAAGGCGTCAGTGCAGCAGATATTGTGAACACGATGAAACGCACAGACCTTACACGTATTTTTGGTATTTTGGGCGAAGAGCGTCAGGCAGGGCGTATTTCTGGTATGATAGAGCGGCGACGCAATAAACGTCCGTTTTTGACAACGCAGGATTTGGCAAATGCTATAGAAGCGCTGGTTGGACGCAAGCCGGGTGAACGCATTCACCCAGCGACTCGTGTTTTTCAAGCTTTGCGTATTTATGTTAATGATGAATTGGGACAATTGGCAAAAGCTTTGTTTGCAGCTGAACGCGCTTTGGTTGCAGGGGGACGTTTGGGTGTTGTTACTTTTCATTCACTGGAAGATAGAATGGTTAAACAGTTTTTTTCCAATCGTTCTGGGGTTCAAAAATTATCACGCCATATGCCAGAAGTGACGAAAAGAGAACCAAGTTTTGTCCCTTTGTTTAAAGGGGCAATACAAGCTGATGAAAAAGAGATCGATGAGAACGCACGGGCGCGATCAGCGCGTTTGCGTGTTGGGGTACGAACGGCTATGCCTGCTTTTGATAATGATATGACGCTTTTTGGGCTGGCAAATTTTGTAAATATTGACACTTTCAAAACGGCTTTTGATGATACTCAATCACGCTTTTATGGTGAAAGAAAATGACAGTTTTTCGGACATTTGATATTGTATTGGTGACATTGATGATTTGTGCGGCAGCATTGACGTATAAAGTGAAGTTTGATGCCCAAAAACGCATTGGTGAAGTACGCCGTATTGAGCGCCAAATTGTTGCTGAAAGAAATACAATTCAATTGCTTGAAGCTGAATGGGCTATGATGATCGAGCCTTCACGTATGCAAATTTTGGCAAAACGTTATGAAGATCAACTCCATCTTGATATTACCACTGCGCGCCAGATTGTTCGGTTTGAAGATATACCAGAACGTTTGCCTGATCAGATTGAAAATCTCATTAAAGACAATGAGCTTGAAGAAAAAAATGAACTTTTAGCCCGTAATGACGGTATCATTTTAGATGATCTCTTGACGGGGAGTATACAACCATGATGTGGTTTTCTTTTTTATCGAAAAAAAAAGATGTCAATGACAAATATGCTTCTCTTAAAAAGGCTGATGCTCGATCTCGGCGTGTCCGTCATCGCCTTATTGTTCTTATTTTATGTTTTTTTGGAGTTTATGGTGTTATTGGAGCGCGTCTTGTTCATTATGGAATGGAAGGTGGCGAGATTGAAGAAGCGCGTGGCCCCTCGGCACAAAATTCAGCAGCTCGTCCTGATATACTTGACCGCAATGGGCGTTTATTGGCGACAGATATTAAAACATATTCGCTTTTTGCTGAGCCGCGCCGTATCATTGATGTGAATGAAACACTTGAAATGATATCGTCTGTTTTGCCTGATTTGGATTGGCCAACCACTTATCGTCGATTAAAAAGTAAATCAGGTTTTGCATGGATAAAACGTGGTCTGACACCCGCCCAAAAAGAACATATTATGGCACTTGGTATCCCCGGTGTTGGTTTTCGCACGGAAACACGGCGCTTTTATCCCGGTGGACCAACAGCATCGCATATTCTTGGAATGGTCAATGTTGACAATCAAGGTACAGCTGGCATGGAAAAATATATTGATAATGCTGGTTTAAGCGATTTACGTGCTGTTGGATTGGTTGATGAAAGATCGTTGGAACCTGTAACTTTGTCGATTGATGTGCGTGTTCAGGCAATCATGCGAGAAGAGCTTGAAGATGCGATGCTGCGTTATCGTGCAATTGCCGCAGGTGCAGTTATTATGAATATTCATACGGGTGAAGTTTTGGCCATGGTTTCTTTGCCTGATTTTGATCCTAATAATCCAGTTAATGCTCTACAAAAAGACCGTTTGAATCGTATGACGGCGGGGACGTATGAAATGGGTTCAACCATTAAAACGTTCACAACGGCCATGGCACTTGATTCAGGTCAGTTTAAATTAAACAGTATTATCGATGCTTCAAAACCTTTACCAGCTGGCAGAGGGCACTTTATTCGTGATTTTCATGGTAAATATCGCCCATTAACAACTTGGGAAGTATTCATTTATTCTTCTAATATTGGTTCAGCAAAAGAAGCGTTGACAATTGGTATAGACGGGCATCGTGAATTTCTTAAACGTCTTGGCCTTCTTGACCGTATGACGACAGAATTGCCTGAAGTTGCCCGTCCTGTGGAGCCGCGTCAATGGAAAACGGTCAATTCCATGACCATTGCTTTTGGCCATGGAATGATGACCACTCCTTTGCAAACAGCAGTGGGCACAAGCGCGTTGATGAATGGCGGAAAACTGATTGAACCAACATTTCTCAAACGCAGTGTAGAGCAAACTGAAGGACATTTTAAACAAGTTGTGTCCCCTGAAACCAGTCGTGATTTACGCTATCTTTATAAATTAAACAGTGATCGTGGATCAGGAAGACGTGCTAAGGTTGAAGGTTTTCGGGTTGGAGGAAAGACAGGAACGGCTGAAAAAGTTGAAAATGGCAAATATTCAAAGGATAAAAGATTTAATGCTTTTTTAGCCTCTTTTCCAATTGAAAAACCACAATATGTCGTCTTAACGATAATAGATGAACCCAAACCTGAAGAAGGAAAATATTCAGCAACAGCAGGTCTTAATGCGGCACCAATGGTTGCTAATATTATTCGTCGTTCAGCAACACTTTTGGGTGTGCAACCTGATTTTCAAGAAGAGTATGCGCCTGTTTTAACTGTCAAAGCAGATCAGGGGCTACCCGAAACGGCACTTCGCCCATAATGAAAGGCAAATGCGCATGAGGCTTGATCGATTAATACCAATAACGGCCGACAACATGTTTATATCTGCTCTTAATGTGACAGGAATAACTGCCGATTCAAGATGTGTTTTGCCAGGATATGCATTTTTTGCCTTGCAAGGAAATAAAGGGGATGGGGGCGCCTATATTCAAGATGCGATTGCGCGTGGGGCGGTTGTCGTTTTAACGGATCATCACATGAACGCAGAAAAAAACACAAAAACTGACTCTTTGTTTTTGTTAGATGATCCCTTTTCTAAGGACTCTTTTAATGTCGATAACAACAATCAAAAACCACAAATGTTACATCCATTAGAAAAGATACAGTCATACTCTAAAAACGTACCAATCATTTATGTCAAAAATGCCCGTCATGAATTGGCAATGGCAGCAGCACGCTTTTATGGCAAACAGCCAGAGGTCGTAGTTGCTGTTACAGGGACAAGTGGCAAAACGTCTGTAGCATCGTTTACCCAGCAAATTTGGAAAGAATCAGGCTTTCCGGCCGCCAGTATTGGCACAATAGGTGTCGTGACGCCGACACATATTAATTATGGTTCGCTCACAACTCCAGATCCTGTTTTATTACAAAAAACTTTAGCAGATTTAGCGCATGAAGGAGTGACGCATGCCATCCTTGAAGCTTCTTCTCATGGGCTTGATCAATCGCGGCTTGATGGTATTCACCTTAGTGCTGGTGCTTTTACCAATCTTTCGCGCGATCATATGGATTATCATGAGACGGTAGAAGAATATTTTAATGCTAAAATGCGTCTTTTTGATCATGTTTTGCCGATAGATGCACCAGCCATTATTTATGCCGATGATGCGCATTCACAAGCAGCGATTTCTCATGTGCAAAAAGCCAAACGGAAAGTTTTAACAGTCGGAAAAAACGGCGATTATATTAAAGTAATACGGGTGGAGACAGAGCGCTGTTTCCAAATGATTGACCTTATTTTTGACGAGCAACTTTATGACATCAAGCTTCCTCTTGGGGGGTATTTTCAAGTTGCAAATGCCCTTGTCGCTGCGGGTCTTACACTTGCAACGGGGGTGCCTGCAGCTGCCGTCTTTCGCGCTCTTGAACGCTTAAAAGGTGCGCCTGGTCGTTTGGAGTTGGTTGGTGAAACAAAAGATCATGCGTCCATTTATGTAGATTATGCCCATAAGCCAGAAGCATTACAACAAGTGCTTCAATCTGTGCGACCTTTTACAACAGGCAGAGTGATTGTTTTGTTTGGTTGTGGTGGAGACAGAGATAAAGGAAAGCGCCCACTTATGGGTGCTATTGCTGAAAAATATAGTGATTTTGCTATTGTCACAGATGATAATCCAAGAACAGAAGAGGCCTCTCTCATTCGTCATGAAATTATGGCAGCAATGAAAAATGGTGTTGAAATTGGTGATAGAGCTGTGGCGATTTCTTATGCAATTTCCCAATTAAAGGCAGGCGATACACTGCTTGTCGCTGGCAAAGGTCATGAAAAAGGACAAATAATTGGTCATG
The DNA here is from genome assembly GCF_000278275.1 of Bartonella tamiae Th239. GTDB lineage: Bacteria > Pseudomonadota > Alphaproteobacteria > Rhizobiales > Rhizobiaceae > Bartonella > Bartonella tamiae. The sequence goes on along the minus strand of NZ_JH725147.1, from coordinate 1,819,939 downwards.
AGACATTGCCCTTTTCTGATCAACAAGAAATTATAGCTGCTCTTGAAAGGCAAAATAGATGAGCGCTTTATGGACAAGCTCTGAACTCGCCGATGCTTTAAAGGGTGAGGTGACGGGAAAGCTTAGTGAAGAATTTCACGGAATTTCGATTGATAGCCGCACTGCTCAAAAGGGCGATATTTTCTTTTGCATTAAAGGTGATCAGTTTGACGGTCATGATTTTGCGCAAAAAGCAATTGAAAATGGTGCCTCTGTTTTGATAGTTCATAAAAATCGTACAAAATCACTTTATCATTTGGCAACGCCTATGATTGCCGTGGACGATGTTTTGCAAGGTTTGCAAAATTTGGCAAAAGCAGCGCGTTTGCGCTCAAAAGCAAAAATTATCGCCATCACTGGTTCTGTTGGTAAAACGACAACAAAGGAACTCTTGCGTCAAAGTTTAGCAACCGTGGGTAAAGTGCATGCTAATCCTTTATCTTTTAACAATCATTGGGGTGTTCCGTTAACGCTTGCAAGGATGCCAAAAGAGACTGATTATGGTGTTTTTGAAATTGGTATGAATCATGCCAATGAAATTCGTCCTTTGGTGAAGCTTGTACGACCTGATGTAGCAATTGTTACACAGATTGCGGCTGTTCATTTAGGTTTTTTTTCATCTTTAGAAGATATCGCGGATGCTAAGGCGGAAATCTTTGAAGGTATGAATGATAACGGCATTGTGTTTTTAAATGCCGATGATGCTTTTTTTTCTTATTTGCGTGATAAAGCGCTTTTGCAAGGTGTTCAAACCATATGGTGTTTTGGTGAAGCGGCATTTGCAGATTATCGATTGGAAAAACTCCATATGATGAGTGATTCTTCTGTGATGAAAATTCTTATCCGTGGTGAAGAAGCTATGGTAAAAGTTGGTGCACCTGGGCGCCATATTGTTCAAAATTGCTTAGCTGTGATTGGTGCTTGCGACAATGTGGGAGCAAATTTAGCGAAAATTTTCATGGCGCTTGCCGATTTTAAAGCTGAAAATGGCCGTGGTGCGCGTTATCGTTTAATGTTACCCAAAGGGGGGTATTTTACGCTTATTGATGAAAGTTATAATGCCAATCCAGCTTCCATGCGTGCAGCTCTTGAATTGCTTAAGGCGACACCAAAAACTGAGCGTGGCAGACATATCGCAGTTTTAGGTGATATGTTAGAGCTTGGTGCACATAGCCATAAATTGCATTTGGAGCTTTTAGAACCGATTGAGGCAGCAGAGGTCAATCCGATTTATCTTATTGGGCATGAAATGGAAGCTTTGGCACAGGTTTTATCAAAAAAAATTCAAACTACATACAAACACAATGCGAATGATTGTATTGAGCCGCTTGTGAACGATCTTTTAAAAGACGATATTATTATGGTGAAATCTTCCAATAGTATTGGCGCCTCACGTATTGTCGCCGCGCTTCTTGAGCGTTATAAGCAGCATCCAGATGATTTGAAGAAAGCTGTTCAGACATGATGATGTATCTTTCGTCCTTGACGGATATTTTGCCGGGTGTTGGGGTTTTTCGCTATATTACATTTCGTACTGTTGCTGCGATGTTGACATCAGGTCTTATTGTTTTTTTATTTGGCCCAATTATTATTGCTTCATTGAAAGTACGTCAGGGCAAAGGGCAGCCTATACGCGCGGATGGTCCGCAAACACATTTTAAAAAAGCAGGCACACCGACAATGGGTGGTTTGATGATTTTAACAGGAACTGTTGTCTCATCACTCTTATGGTGTAATCTTGGAAATGTTTATTTTTGGGTTGTTTTAGGTGTTATGCTCGCTTTTGGTGTGATTGGCTTTTATGATGATTATCTTAAAGTCACCAAACAAAGTGATAAAGGTTTTTCAGGAAAAGCACGGCTTGGTATTGAATTTTTGATTGCAGCCATTGCTGCGATTGTTGTGATGCAAACAGAGTCAACAGGTTTAGCACTGCCTTTTGTTAAAGAATATCTTATCAATCTTGGCTGGTTTTTCATTCCTTTTGCTGCTTTTGTGATTGTTGGTGCTGGTAATGCGGTCAATTTCACTGACGGTTTGGATGGTTTGGCTATCGTTCCTGTTATGGTTGCAGCAGCGTCATTTGGGCTTATTGCGTATTTATCAGGTAATATAAATTTTGCTGAGTATCTTCAAATTCACTATGTTGCTGGTACAGGTGAATTGACAGTGCTTTTGGGGGCAGTCGTTGGTGCGGGTCTTGGGTTTTTATGGTTTAATGCCCCTCCTGCTGCCATTTTTATGGGGGATACAGGCTCATTAGCCTTGGGTGGTATGTTGGGTGGTGTTGCTGTCGCTACCAAGCATGAAATAGTTTTAGCGATTATTGGGGGACTTTTTGTTATGGAAGCCCTTTCTGTCATTATCCAAGTTGGATGGTATAAAATGACAAAAAAAAGGGTTTTTCTCATGGCACCTATCCATCATCATTTTGAAAAAAAAGGATGGACAGAAAGTCAAGTGGTGATCCGTTTTTGGATTATAGCTATTGTGCTTGCCTTGATCGGTCTTTCAACGCTCAAATTGAGATAGTTATGATTGTTCTTGAGAGTTTTAAAAATAAAAGAGTTGCACTTTTTGGGCTTGGTGGTTCGGGAATTGCGACACTACAAGCGTTAATTTGCGGTGGCGCAGATGTGTTTGCTTGGGATGATAAGGAAGAAGTACGTCGTTTCGCAAAAGAACAGCTTCAAAATAGCATTATTGATACACAAAATGATAAAGCGTCATTAAATTTTATAGAAAATGCAGCAGATCAATATTTTAACGAAAATCATGGCTGTTTAATTTTTCAAAATTTGCGTGAATTAGATTGGACACATATAGATGTCCTCATTTTAGCTCCCGGTGTTCCTTTAACACATCCTACACCACATTGGGTTGTTACATTGGCACAAAAAGCACAAGTTGATATTATTGGTGATATTGAACTTTTTGTGCGCGAGCGAACTTATTATTTAAAAAAACATAGTTTGAAAGAGCGTGATATACCGTTTATTGCTATTACTGGCACAAATGGAAAATCGACGACCACCGCTTTCATAGATCATCTTTTAAAAATTGCTGGTCAAGATGTACAGATGGGTGGCAATATTGGTACGGCAATATTAGCGCTTGAGCCTTTTAAAAAAAATCGTATTTATGTGGTTGAATGTTCTTCTTTCCAAATAGATTTAGCGCCCTCTCTTAATCCAACAATAGGAATATTGTTAAATTTATCCCCCGACCATATTGATCGGCATGGCTCATTTGCGCATTATAATGCAATAAAGAAAAGGCTCATTGCAAAGGCTCATTATGCTTTAATCGGTATTGAAGAGAAAGAAACGCGGGCAATTTATGATGCGCTGAAGTCGAAAAACCATAAAATTTATCCCATTTCAAAAAAACCTTATTCAGAGCAAAAAAAGATCGTTAATTTTGAGCGTGGATATTTTTTGGACCATTTGACTCTCTATGAATTGAATGAGGTTAATAATCATATAGCGAAAAAAAGAGTGTCTTTAAAAAATGTAATTTCATTGCGTGGAAGCCATAATGCGCAAAACGCCATGATGGGGCTTGCATGTTTGGATATTTTAAATCTTAAACTTGATAATATTGATGCGGCTTTTTCATCCTATCAAGGATTGCCTCACCGTATGCAACAGGTGCGAAAAATCGGATCGGTTTTATTTGTTAATGATAGTAAAGCCACCAATGCTGAAGCTTCTGCCCCTGCATTAGCCACATTTGAACATATTTATTGGATTATTGGAGGCGTTGCTAAAGAGGGGGGGATTTCTGCTCTTAAAGACTTTTTTCCAAAAATTAAAAAGGCCTATCTTATTGGTGATGCTGCCGATGATTTTGCCAAAACTATTGGTGATGCCTTTGCGGTTTCTAAAAGCAAAACACTGGAAAAAGCGGTCCATGAAGCTGCTAAAGATGCCGCTTTTGATAGTACGCAAGGGCTTTTTGGAGAAAATGGCGAGGGGGTTGTTTTGCTTTCGCCAGCAAGTGCAAGTTATGATCAATTTAAAAATTATGGCGCACGGGGTGATGCTTTTATAACTCTTGTCAATGAGCTTTAAGCTTTCTCAATCATAAATGTCGTTTTCATAAAGCAAAAAACAGACAAATATTTTTATAGGGTCGTGTCAGTGCTTAATTGTCATAATTTTATAAAAAAATTTAAATGCTGTTAACCAACTGGAATCCTTTTAGAGTATATTCTGACTACCGAACGCTGATGGTGCAGTTGATTTTAAGTCTGAATAAAAAATAAGATCGTATAACCCTTATCATTAGTGGTTTTACTGCATCACAATGTAAAAATTTAAAGAAAGGGTTCCTTATGGTTTCTCGCGCAGATCGTGGGCCGATTGCAAATTGGTGGTGGACAATTGATCGTTCAATTCTTGCCGCTTGTTTGATGCTTATGGGAATTGGCATTATGTTATCCTTTGCTGCAAGTCCTACGGTTGCATCAAAAATTGGCATAGCAGATAGTTTTTATTTCGTGCGATGGCATATTATTTTTAGTATTCCTGCCCTTTTTACTATGATTATCATTTCTTTTTTTTCACCGCGTAATATTCGCCGATTTTGTCTATTATTATTCATTGCGACCATTGCGCTTCTTGTTGCTACACTTTTGTTTGGTGCAGAAGTAAAAGGCTCAAAACGCTGGATTTCACTGTTGGGAATTTCTGTGCAAGCTTCTGAATTTATGAAACCTGCTTTCATTGTTGTTTCAGCTTGGATTTTTGCACAACAAACCAAAAGTCAAGGTATTTATGGTTATTTACTTGCTATAATCATTTATGCTGTGAGCGCATCTTTATTGGTTCTACAACCTGATATTGGACAAACCATGCTCATCAGTGCGACATGGGGTGGTTTGTTTTTCTTGGCTGGTGTCCCTCTTATTGTGATTTTTTTCTTCATTGGTTTGGCATTTGTTGGTGGTTTTGGTGCTTATATGTTTGTTCATCACGTGCGTGAACGTGTTATTGGTTTTTTAACAGGTGAGGGGGATACATTTCAGGTGGATGTTGGTCGTGAAGCCATTTTAAATGGTGGCTGGTTTGGTCAAGGACCTGGCGAGGGTACAGTAAAACGGATAGTGCCAGATAGCCACACTGACTTTGTATTATCTGTTGCCGCAGAAGAATATGGCATTATATTATGTTTGCTTATACTTGCACTTTTTTCATTTATCGTTATTCGTTCGCTTTCTATTGCAATGAAAGAGCGCGATATGTTTACTCGTTTTTCCATTGCTGGTATTGCTATGTTATTTGGATGTCAATCCATGATTAATATGGCAGTGAATTTGCATCTCATGCCTCCTAAAGGTATGACCTTGCCTTTTATTTCTTACGGTGGTTCTTCTATGGTTGCCATTGCTATATCAATGGGAATTCTTTTAAGCTTAACGCGTCGTCGGCCTGAAGCGCGTCTATCAGCTTCGCTTCCCACATTCGTGCCGGCGGTATAAAATGAGTAAAAAACAAACGATTTTTTTGGTTGCAGGTGGCACAGGGGGGCATCTTTTTCCAGCCGAGGCATTGGGAGAAGAATTATGCCAACGTGGTTATGATGTCCATCTTGCAACTGATATGCGCGCCAAACAGTTTGTGCGCTTTTTTGATGATGATCATATTCATATTGTTCCTTCTGCTACAATTACAGGTAAGAATCCAATTGCTTTGATAAAAACCTTATGGCAATTGGTGCGTGGGGTCAGATATTCGCGTAAGCTATTTCGTCAATTCAAACCTGTTCTTGTTGGTGGTTTTGGTGGTTATCCAACGCTTCCCCCTCTTTATGCGGCACAGTCACGTGGTATTTTGACATTTATTCATGAACAAAATGCAGTTATGGGGCGTGCAAATCATGCGCTTGCTGCAAAAGCAAATGCTATTGCAGGCGGTTTTTTGGCAAAAGAAGGCCCATTTGCTGAAAAAATATATATGACTGGCAATCCACTAAGAAGCGCGGTTATTGAAGTTGCAAAACAGCCTTATAAACCTTCTCGTGCTCAAGAACCTTTTCATCTTTTGATCTTTGGCGGAAGCCAAGGTGCTTCTTTTTTTAGCCAGATTGTGCCGCAAGCTATGGAATTGGTGGACAAAGATATTCTTAAAAGACTGCGCATTGTGCATCAATCCCGTGGTGATGCGCCTGCGCTAAAATCTGCTTACAAAGCACTTGGGATTGAAGCTGAAATTGCTCCTTTTTTTGATGATATGGCACAAAAAATGGCCAATGCGCAATTTATTATCGCCCGATCTGGTGCTTCAACTGTTTCAGAAATCGCCGGCATTGGAAGACCTGCTCTTTTGGTACCTTATCCTTATGCTTTGGATCATGATCAAGCCATGAATGCAGCCCGATTGGCACAAACGGGTGGAGTCAAAGTGATTGAGGAAAAAAATCTTGATGCACAAGAACTTGCGGATTTATTGAAAGTCATTTGTCATAATTCGGAACTTTTGATGACGCAAGCACAAGCTGCTCATACGGTTGGTGTGCTCGATGCAACAAAAAAACTTGCTAATCTTGCTGAAGCGATCATAAAAGGGGAAAAGATTGAAGCGTGTCAAAAAGGAGAAACTGCATGAAAATGCCGCTGAGTATTGGTCTTATCCATTTTATAGGAATCGGCGGTATTGGTATGAGTGGTATTGCTGAAATGCTTTGTAATTTTGGTTATAAAGTGCAAGGTTCCGATCAGGCTGATAACGCAAATATAGAGCGTTTGCGTGCAAAAGGAATTAAAGTTTTTATTGGGCATAATGGCGATAATCTGGGAGAGGCAGAAGTGGTTGTTGTCTCAAGCGCTATAAGAAAAACCAATGTTGAATATCTGGCTGCAAAAGAGCGCCATCTTCCCATTGTTGCGCGCGCTGAAATGCTTGCAGAAATTATGCGTTTTCGTCATGCTATTGCCATTGGGGGGACGCATGGCAAAACAACTACGACATCTTTGGTTGCAAGTTTATTGGATGCAGGAGATCTCGACCCAACGGTTATAAATGGTGGTATCATCAATTCTTATGGCACTAATGCCCGTATGGGCGAGGGCGATTGGATGGTGGTTGAAGCGGATGAAAGCGATGGTACGTTTTTAAAACTGCCTGCTGATATTGCAGTTGTCACAAATATTGATCCTGAACATCTTGATCACTATGGTAGTTTTGATGCTGTGCGTGATGCTTTTTACCAATTTGTTTCGAGTGTACCCTTTTATGGTTTTGGCGTTTTATGTGTCGATCATCCTGAAGTTCAAGCGTTGGTTGCGCGTATTGATGATCGCCGTGTCATTACATATGGCGCTAATCCGCAGGCAGATGTGCGTTTTTCAAATCATCATATGGTAGGGTCAAATTCACATTTTGATGTGACAATCCGCTCGCGTAAAAACAACAAAATGGTTGAATTGAAAGATCTTGTTTTGCCTATGCCAGGTCGTCATAATGTATCAAATGCAACGGCTGCTATTGCGCTTGCTCATGAACTTGGAATAAGTGATGAAGCAATTATCAAAGGTTTGGCAAATTTTGGTGGCGTAAAACGCCGTTTTACCCATACGGGCAGTTGGAATGGTGTTGAAATTTTTGATGATTATGGTCATCATCCCGTTGAAATACGTGCCGTGTTAAAAGCTGCAAGAGACAGTGTTGATGGGCGCGTTATTGCGATTGCTCAACCGCATCGTTATTCACGTCTTCATGATTTTTTTGATGAATTTGCCGCATGTTTTAACGATGCGGATACTCTCTTTATTGCGCCTGTTTATGCCGCTGGAGAAGAGCCGATTGAAGGAGTTAATTCGGCCGAGCTTGTGGAACGGATAAAAACGGCAGGTCATCGTGATGCACATTTGTTAAATACTTCAGAAGAGATTGCTCAGCTCATTGCAAAAGTAGCGCATTCTGGCGACTATGTTATTTTTTTAGGAGCAGGAAATATCACACAATGGGCTTATGCACTTCCTGAAGAGCTCAAATCACTTTAAATAATTTAATCCACTTTTTAGAACGAGGATGTTTTCTAAACTTTTTATCGTGAACATGGTCAAAAAATTATATGAGATAAAAAACGCTGTTTAGAAAAAGATGAATCATGTTTTGTGTATATGGTATAATGAATAATGATAAAATGGTAGTATGAAACGTGAATGATACACCCAAAATAAACGGGAATGCTTTGTTAAATCGTTTGGGAGACATTGTGGCTTCTCTTCGTGGCAAATTAACGCCACACGTTGATATGAGTAAAGTCACTTGGTTTCGCACAGGTGGGGTGGCAGAACTTCTTTATCAGCCAGCGGATGAAGCGGATTTGGTGCTTTTTTTGCGAGCTTTACCCAAAGACGTCCCAATAACGCTTGTTGGTATTGGTTCAAATTTACTTGTGCGTGATGGCGGGATTTGTGGTGTGACTATTCGTCTTTCTGCTAAAGGGTTTGGCCAGATTGAACAGATCTCCACAACACAGTTACGTGCAGGTGCTGCGACACCTGATAAGCGTTTGAGCAATAGCGCACTAGAAGCAGAAATTGCAGGCTTTCATTTTTATCAGGGAATTCCCGGTGGTCTTGGGGGGGCTTTAAAAATGAATGCAGGCGCCAATGGTGTGGAAACAGCAGATCGTGTGGTAGAGGTTTATGCACTTGATCGTGAAGGCAATCATCATACACTTTCTTTAGAAGATATGCAGTATTCTTATCGGCATTCGCAACTTCCGCATGATTATATTTTGATTGGTGCACTGCTTGAAGGTGAAAAAGGTGAAAAAGAATCTATTCGTCAAGCTATGGCAGATGTTGTTCACCATCGTGAAGAGGTTCAGCCAATACGCGAAAAAACGGGCGGCTCAACCTTTCGTAATCCTGAAGGTACGTCGGCTTGGAAAGTGATTGATGATGCAGGCTGTCGCGGTTTGAGAATTGGTGGTGCTGAAATAAGTAAAATGCATTGCAATTTTATGATTAATAATGGCGATGCGACAGCTTACGATTTGGAACTTTTGGGCGAAACAGTTCGTGAACGTGTTTATGTTAAAAGTGGTATTCTTTTACATTGGGAAATTCAAAGAATTGGTGATTTTGCAAACGGTAAAATCGTTAAACCTTTTTCTTCAACTTGATTTTACGCATCATTAAGTTTTAATTTTTTTGAAATGCCTATGGAAACAAAGGTGAAGATCAAAAAAATTCACGACAGAACTGATTTTTAAATAGGTTTTAAGAATATATTTGTAAAATTTATTCACAATCATTGATAAAAAATTCCATGAGTTAAGAGTGAAGCGTCTGTTATCCTCTTTTTTTTATTTTTTCTCAAAAAAATGCAAAAAAAAACTATGAGTCATTTCAAAGGGATGAATCACTATTGCCCTTTAAGATCAGTCATTTGGCAATTGCAGCTCTTGCCATGAAAGAGCGGTTCTGATTCATTGCGTATAACGCTAGTCCATTGATTCGTAACGATGATTTGGAGCTTGATCTACCAATAGTGTGGGTTGAATTGTGAGGGACTATATGTTGTGTTCAATAGGGGAAAATCATGGTTGCAAAACAACATGTTGCTGTATTGATGGGCGGTTTTTCGTCAGAGCGCTCTGTGAGCCTCTCATCTGGAGCAGAATGTGCCCATGCACTTGAAACTTTGGGATATCGTGTTCATCAAATTGATGTTGGGCGTGATGTTGCTGGGGTTTTATCGCATTTGCAGCCTGATGTTGTTTTTAATGCTTTGCATGGCCCTTTTGGTGAGGATGGTAAAATTCAAGGTGTGCTTGAATTTTTACAAATTCCCTATACGCATTCTGGTGTTATGGCCTCAGCTTTGGCAATGGATAAGGGGCGAGCAAAAATTATTGCAGAAAAAAGCGGTGTTTCTGTTGCACATTCACGTGTTATGAATCGTTTTGATATTGGGCTGGATCATCCTATTGAGCCACCTTATGTGATAAAGCCTGTGGCTGAGGGATCAAGTTTTGGTGTTGTTATTGTTCGTGATGATCACTCTCATCCTCCTCAAGAGATTCGCGGTAGCGATTGGAAGTATGGCGATGAGGTTCTGGTAGAAAAATATATTGCTGGACGTGAATTAACGTGTGCTGTTCTTGGTGATGAAGTAATGGATGTTTGTGAAATTGTACCTGATGGTGGATTTCAGTTTTATGATTTTCAATCAAAATATCAACCAGGTGGGTCTTCTCACATATGTCCAGCAAAACTTTCACCAATTGTTTACCAAAATGTGCAAAGAATGTCTTTAATTGCCCATCAGGCTATTGGATGCCGTGGTGTTAGTCGCTCTGATTTTCGTTTTGATGAAGAAAAGGGTGTATTGGTTTGGTTGGAGATTAATACACAACCAGGCATGACATCGACTTCTTTAGTGCCTGATATTGCTCGTAATTCCGGTTATTCTTTTGAAAAACTGGTTCAATGGATGGTGGAGGACGCGTCGTGTATGCGTTGAACGATCAAAGAGATAGTCATGCTTTAACGACTGCGACGTCATTTTTTGGGCGTTTTTATCGTCGTTTGCGTCGTTCTGTCTTTTGTGTTTTGTTTGCTGATGTTCAGCCACCTCGCCATATTGGAACCTTTGCCTTTGCTATTTTTATAAGTGCAAGTGCATTATATGGGGTTATAGCCGGGGGGTATCAAAAGGATGCCGTAAAGGCTGTTGCATCGACGTTTGGTTTTGCTGTTGAAAAGATTGACATTGTGGGTAATCATCATGTGTCTGATCTTGATGTTCTTTTGGCTCTTGGTCTTGATGGTGAAACTTCAACGATCGGGTTTGATGCTGCGATTGCGCGTCAAACATTGGCGGAATTGCCTTGGGTTCGATCGGTTGATGTACAAAAAATTTATCCTAATACTGTACGAATTGCACTGATTGAACGTGAACCTTATGCCATTTGGCAGCATGGGGATAATCTTGATGTAATTGATCGTGATGGACGTGTGATTGTGCCATTTCGCTCTGGACTTGAAAAAGATTTACCTTTGGTTGTTGGTGTTGGTGCTGGGGTGAATGCAGCCAGTTTTGTGCCTGATGTAGCCACCTTCCCAAGTTTAAAAAGTCATGTCAGAGCCTATGTTCGTGTGGGGGATCGTCGTTGGGATGTTCTTCTTGATAATGGGGTGCGCATTAAACTGCCTGAGTTTGATGCGCAAAAACGCTTAAGTGATGCGGTGAAGATAGAAAAATCGCAAGGTCTTTTTACACGCGATGTGGTGAGCGTTGATTTGCGTTTGCCTGATCGCATTGTTGTTGCACTGTCAGATGAGGCTCTGGAGCGCCGTAATAAAATTGTAAAAGAAGAGGAGCGTCTTCTAAAGGCGCGGAAGGCAGGACAAGCATGAATATATTAGGTGCAGGATATGGCGGTGTATCGCGTAAAACGCGTTTGCTAACTGTGCTTGATATGGGTTCGAGCAAGGTTTCATGCGTGATTGCGCGCCTTCGTCCGCTTGAACAAATGCAATATTTATATGGCCGCACGCATCATATTGAAATATTGGGTTTTGGTGTTCAACAGTCTCGCGGTATTAAATCTGGCGTCGTTATGGATATGGCAGCTGCGGAACAATCCGTTCGTTTGGCGGTTGATGCCGCAGAAAAAATGGCTGGACTTGTTGTTGATTCCTTGATTGTGAATTTTTCCTCAGCTCGTTTTCAAAGTGTTGTTTTGCAAGGTGAAAGCAAAGTTAGTGGCGGCGAAGTTTTTGCTCGTGATGTACGTGCAGTTCTTGCGGATGCTTCACAAAAGGCATTCGCACTTGATCGCCACATTGTGCATTCTGTACCTCTTTCTTATTCATTGGATGAGGAAAAAGGCATTGCCGATCCTTTGGGTATGATTGGCGACCAATTGGGTGTCGATGTTCATGTTATGACTGCAGATAATGTGGCTTTACGCAATTTGGAGGCTTGCATTAATCGTGCTCATTTGAGTGTTGAGGCAATGGTAGCAACACCATATGCAAGTGGTCTTTCTGTCTTGGTTGAAGATGAAGCGCGCTTGGGTGCGGCGTGTATTGATATTGGCGGTGGAACCACAACATTTTCAGTTTTTTTTGAAGGTCAATTTGTTCACGCTGATGCAATCGCCATTGGTGGACATCACGTCACGCTTGATATTGCACGGGGCTTTTCTATGCCCGTTGAAGCTGCAGAACGTTTGAAAGTGATGCATGGATTAGCACTTTTGGAAGGTGCTGATGATCGTTACATGATTAATGTGCCTCAAATTGCGGGTGAACAGCAAGATGTCCAATATCCAAGAGCTGTCTTAACGCGCATTATTCGTGCGCGGGTAGAAGAGACACTTGAAATGGTAAGAGATCGTTTAAATCGCTCAGGCTTTGGTCATATTATCGGAAGACGAGTGGTTTTGACAGGGGGAGGCTGTCAGTTGATTGGGCTTGCTGAAACTGCACGAAAAATTCTAGGCCGTAATGTGCGTATAGGACGACCATTGGGTGTTTCGGGTTTGCCAAATTTGGCAAAGGGTGCTGCGTTTTCAGCTGTTGTTGGATTAATGATTTATCCACAAATGGCTGGTTTTGAAGAGAAGACGGTTCAGGTTTCTCGTCAATTGAAGACAGGAACAGGACGTTTTCAACGTGTTGGCCAATGGCTGCGTGAAAATTTTTGAGTAAAGAAGCGTTTCGTTTAATAAAAATAATACCGCTTTGGGCTTTGCGGTTTTCTAATTGAGAAGGAATATACAATGACAATCAATCTGCATCAGCCAGATATTACCGAATTAAAACCTCGTATTTCCGTTTTCGGTGTAGGCGGTGGCGGCGGTAATGCTGTGAATAATATGATTAATGCTGGTATGCGCGGCGTTGATTTTGTTGTGGCAAACACTGACGCACAAGCTTTAACAATGTCTAAGGCAGATCGCGTTATTCAATTAGGTGCTGCTGTTACGGAAGGTTTGGGTGCTGGTGCCTTGCCTGAGGTCGGACAAGCGGCTGCCGAAGAGTGCTTGGACGAAATCAAAGATTATCTTGGAAATTCGCATATGGTGTTTATCACTTGCGGCATGGGTGGTGGTACGGGTACAGGTGCGGCACCTGTTGTTGCGCGTGCTGCTCGTGAAAAAGGTATTCTTACCGTTGGCGTCGTAACCAAGCCTTTTCATTTTGAAGGGGCGCGTCGTATGAAAACGGCAGAAGCTGGAATTGAAGAACTGCAAAAATCTGTCGATACATTAATTGTTATTCCTAATCAAAATCTTTTCCGTATCGCGAATGAAAAAACGACTTTTGCTGATGCGTTTATGATGGCAGATCAGGTGCTTTATTCTGGTGTTGCTTCAATCACAGATTTGATGATCAAAGAAGGTTTGATTAATCTTGACTTTGCAGATGTCCGCTCTGTGATGCATGAAATGGGCCGTGCAATGATGGGAACTGGTGAAGCATCAGGTGAAGGGCGCGCCCTTGCTGCTGCTGAAGCTGCAATTGCAAACCCACTTTTGGATGAAACATCTATGCGCGGCGCACGCGGACTGTTAATTTCTATCACAGGTGGTCGCGATCTTACCTTGTTTGAGGTTGATGAAGCGGCCAATCGTATCCGTGAAGAAGTTGATTCAGATGCCAATGTTATCTTTGGTGCCATTGATGATGAATCTTTGGAAGGGGTTGTTCGTGTCTCTGTCGTTGCTACAGGTATTGACCGTGTCGCAGCGGATGGTATCCAGCCGGGTGATTTTGCCGCTCAACGTATGTCGGCACCAATACGTAAACAAGAAGCTGCAACCGCTTCTAAGCCTGTTGCTGCTTCAGCACCTAAATCAGAAAGCCGCCATGAATCTATGGTTGAGGTTATGGAAGCGCTTGAGGTTGAAATCAATCAACCTGTTAATGAGCCTTTCAGACCTAAAAGCCAAATTTTCAAATCACCAACATCTCAAGTGGGGCATGCACAACAGCGTTCGCATGCACAAGCTCCTGCTGGTGCTTATGCACAAATGCACAATAATAGTGGCGCCCATTCTCATGCAAACTCACATCACGCCGGTGGTCAAGCGCAGGCATTTGGAGCTCCGCGAATGGGTGGTCAAGCTGTGCCACAGCAACATATGACACAGCAAGTATCAATGGAAGCAACTGCGCGTGTTTTAGAAGAACCTGCTCAAAATGAAATGGTTGATAATGCATTTGATGTATCACAGGAAAATTCTTCTCCTCGTCAAGTTCAGCGTTCTGCACCAGCGCGGATGCCTGAATTGAGTGATTTTCCTTCTGTTGGTCGTGAACAAATGGCAGCTTCACATGAACGCAGCACACCACAACCAGGACCGCGTAGTTTGTGGCAAAAACTTACACAAAGTTTAATGCATCGTGATGAAGCAGAACCTACGGCGCGTTTAGAACCCGCTTCAAATCCATCGCCACGCCGTCCTTCTATGCCACAAATGGAAAATCGCCGTGCAATTTCTCCTGATGCAAATGTTTATGCACCACGTCGCAATGCTGATAATCAAGTACGCCCTCAGCCACAACAGCAGCAACAACGTTCAAATATGAGTGAAGAGGATCAATTGGAAATTCCAGCCTTTTTGCGTCGTCAATCTCATTAAAATCTTGAGATGAAACCACTATATTAAAAGAGGAGATTTAATTATCTCTTCTTCTAAAAAAGCCCTTATTCCTTATTTAACCGCTGTTTCGACAGCGGTTTTTTTATGTTTAAGAAAAATATAATGAGAATGGTGTGCATAGTTTCACCACATAAAAAAAATATCGACTATAGTTGTAAATGAGTTTTATCTTTTGATTTCATTACGTGATATTTTATATAAAAAAATTGGAATAAAATTATGAGCACTTTGAACAAACCTATGAGTGTTAAGAATGACATACCAGTCGATGCGATGATGCAACCAGAGTTTCAATCGACAATACGTAAGACGATTACATTTGAAGGTGTCGGTGTTCATAGTGGGCGCGCGTGCACACTTACACTTATGCCTGCTGAAATTGATACAGGCATTGTTTTCGTACGGAAAAAAGCTGATGGTACGAAATACCAATTTAATGCGCATTCCAGTGAGACGGGTGCAACTTCTTTATCAACAGTTTTGGGTGAGGGGGACATACGCGTTGAAACAATTGAACATCTTATGGCGGCAATTTCAGCTTTTAATATTGATAATATAATGATTCATGTTAGTTCTAACGAAATTCCAATTCTTGATGGTGGTTCTTTAACTTATTGCACAGCTTTTGAAGAAACAGGACTTTTACGCCAAAAAGCATTGCGTAAATATATCATAATTAAACAGCCAATACGTGTCGAATCAGGGGAATCTTATGCGGAGTTTTGTCCATTTTCTGGACGACGGTTCGACGTTTCAATTGCATTTTCTTCACCTGCAATTGGTTCGAGTAAATTAATTTTCGATTTGGAGCGCGTTGCCTTTCAAAAGGAAATCTCGCGGGCACGCACTTTTGGATTTTTAAAGGATGTCGAAATGTTACGGGCTAAGGGGATGGCGCTTGGTTCATCTTTAGAAAATTCTATTGTTATTGGTGATGATGATACAATCGTCAATCCTCAAGGTCTTTATTATGATAATGAATTTGTGCGCCATAAATTATTGGATGCAATTGGTGATACCGCGCTTTTAGGCGCACCTTTTATAGGGTTGTTTCGCTCTTACCGGGGTGGACATGCATTAAATGCTCAATTGGTTAAAGCACTTTTGGATAATCATAAGGCTTATGAATTAAGAGCTTTAACAGCATAAATTCAAAAAAAAATGGTTTTTTTTGTTTTTGCCACAATTGAGCCGTCAAGCAATGATTGACCAATATTAAACTAATCGGGTATTTCATTTGAAAGCTGATTGAAAAGACTCATTAATGATAAAGCCAAATTTGGTTTTGTTGTATAAATTTGATCTTGCTGATTGAGATTGTGTGCTTTATGCGTTAAAAAGTGCAGAATTTTTTAATTTTGGCATGGCAATTGTTAAAGGCAGTGTGGGAAGGCCAGAGAAAATATGACGAAGTCTATTTCGTTTGTAAAAAACGTTAAAAACGCACATTTTGATATTTCGAAAAAAATATGCGTCGGTCTTATGCTTGTAAGCGTGAGTTTGCTTGCAGCCTGTTCAAACAAGGATGATGATCTTGATTTGAGTGCTTATGTTGAGACGATTGACCCACCCGATGTGCTTTACAATCAAGCTTTGGCAAATCTTGAAGATGGTCGCTTTGGTGAAGCATCGAAAAAATTTGAAACCATTGATCGTCAACATCCTTATACTGAATGGGCGCGCAAGGCATTGGTCATGGGTGCCTTTACCAATTATAGGCAAGGCAATTATGATGAAGCAGTGAATATGGCAAAGCGCTATTTAGCACTTTATCCAACATCTGAAGAATCTGCTTATGCATATTATATTATTGGGCTTGCATATTTCCGCCAAATTCCTGACATTACACGTGATCAAAAAGATACAAAACGTGCAGTGGCAGCTATGCAGGAAGTGGTGGATCGTTATCCCGATTCTGAATATGTTGATGATGCACGTACAAAAATTCGTTTTGGACGTGAGCAATTGGCTGGCAAAGAGATGCAAATTGGCCGCTATTATCAAGAACGTAAACAATATTTGGCTGCTTTAAAACGTTATCGTAATGTTGTAGAAGAATATTCTAATACCAATCAAGTTGAAGAAGCCCTGTATCGGTTAACTGAAGCCAATTATGCTCTTGGTTTAACTTCTGAGGCGCAAACAGCGGCAGCAGTTTTAGGACAAAATTATCCTGAAAGTAAGTGGTATCTAAACGCTTATAATCTGTTACGTAAAGGGGGGGTTTCCCCGCAAGAAAATTCTGGATCATGGATTTCACAAGCCTTTGGCGGTGGAAAGAAAGCGTCTTAGGGTATCATGCTTATACAGCTTTCGATCCGCGACATTGTTCTGATCGAAAGGCTCGATATCAGCTTTGAAACGGGTCTGTCGGTTTTGACGGGTGAAACGGGTGCAGGAAAATCAATTTTACTTGATTCTCTTTCTCTCGCTCTTGGGGGCAGAGGTGATGCCTCGCTTGTGCGCAATGGTGCAGAAAATGGTGAAGTGCGCGCGGTTTTTGATCTTTCTATAAATCATCCTATTCGCGCTATAATGCGTGAACATGGCTTGCATGATGAAGGTGATATTATTTTTCGTCGTATTCAGGCAAAAGACGGACGTAGTCGTGTTTTTATTAATGATCAAGCAGCCAGTGTCGCGCTTATGCGTATGCTTGGTTCAAAATTGGTTGAAATTCATGGTCAACATGATGATCGGGCATTGGTGGATATTGATACCCATAGAAATTTGCTTGATGCTTTTGGTGGTTTAGAACAAAAGGTTGAAACCGTTCAAAATTGTTTTAAACGGCTTAAAACTTTAGAAACGGAGCTGACATCACAGCGCACAAAAATTGAAGAAAGAGCAAAAGAAGCGGATTATTTGCTGACTGCGATTGAAGAATTAGATACGCTTAATCCTCAATTGGGTGAAGAAGAACAATTGGCGATACGTCGTAGTGAAATGATGAAATCTGAAAAGATTGCTGGTGACATTCACGAGGCTGAAGAGATATTAAGTGGTGCAGATTCCCCCGTTTTCTTAATATCAAATTTGGTGCGTCGTCTTGAGCGTAAGGTGCAAGAAGCGGAAGAACATATTGCGCCTATTGTTCAATCAATGGATAATGCTTTGGAAGCTCTCGCTCAGGCACAAGACCACATCCAAGATGCTGTGCGTTCTTTAGATTTTGATCCTCATGAACTTGAAAGGGTAGAAGAACGTCTTTTTGCACTTCGTGCAAGTGCACGCAAACATCATGTCATGGTTGATGATTTGAGTACACTTCGCGAAAAAATGAGAAATGAATTAAATGCTCTTGAACAGGGGCAAACAGCACTTACTCAACTTGAAAATGATGTAAAAGTGGCAAGTAAAGAATATGATGAAGCTGCAATAGATTTATCGCAGAGCCGCCATACTGTTGGAAAAGAACTGGCAGAAAATGTAATGGCAGAGTTACCTGCACTTAAACTTGAGCGCGCTGATTTTATGGTTCGAATTGAAACGGATCCTCTTAATCGTCATATTTATGGTATCGATAAAGTAGAGTATTGGGTTAGAACCAATCCAGGAACGCATGCAGGTCCAATATTGAAAGTTGCTTCTGGTGGTGAATTGTCGCGTTTTTTACTGGCATTAAAGGTCGCTTTAGCTGATCGCGGTTCAGCGCCAACATTAATTTTTGATGAAATTGATACAGGAGTTGGTGGTTCAGTTGCTGATGCTATTGGGCAAAGATTATCAAGATTGGCAAAAAACATTCAAGTTTTATCAGTTACGCATGCACCGCAAGTGGCAGCGAAAGCAGACAACCACTTTCTCATTTCTAAGAAAGCCGAACAGGCAGATGAGCGTCTTTTTACACAAGTGCATGAAATGCAATGGAGTGAACGGGAAGAAGAGATCGCTCGTATGCTGGCAGGAGAACATGTTACGCAGGAAGCACGTGCTGCTGCTCAAAAATTATTGGCACGTCACTAATTTTAAAATTTTAGCTTGTATTGAAAAAGAGACATAATTTAAGCGATAGTTTTGTAGCTGATAAACTATAAGTCTATAATGGTGCTTTTTAAATGAACTGCTTATGTTCTATAATTTTGGAACACTATTGTAAAATGAGATTTATATGAGTTGTTTATACACAAATGTTCTTAGCAAGCTTATTGTACCTTTTTATGCAACGCGCCATGTTTGTAATCGTGTGATTGATTCTGGAATATAAATATGAAAACAATCTTGGTTGAGGATTTAACATCAAAACAGGCGGAAAGTGAGTTGGAATGGCTTGCTAAAGAAATTGCTCGTCATGATGTTTTATATAATACACACGATACCCCTGAGATTTCTGATGCAGATTACGATTCCTTAAGACAGCGCAATAGTGCAATCGAACATCGTTTTCCTGATCTGATACGGGCAGATTCACCTTCTCATAAAGTTGGGGCTCAGGTTTCTGAAAAGTTTGAAAAAGTAACGCATCGCATTCCCATGCTTTCTCTTGATAATGCCTTTAGCGATGAAGATGTTCAGGATTTTGTTGATCGTATACGTCGGTTTTTAAAATTTTCAACAAAAGAAGAACTGGCGATTACGGCAGAACCAAAAATTGATGGGCTTTCACTTTCGTTACGCTATGAACAAGGAATACTTGTACAAGCGGCAACGCGTGGTGATGGTCAAGTTGGTGAAAATGTTACCGCCAATGCACGAACTATCCGCGATATTCCTCAAAAACTTCATGGAAATTTTCCAGATATTCTTGAAGTGCGTGGTGAAGTTTACATGGCGCATTCTGATTTTGAAGCATTGAATGCACGTCATGAAAAAAAGAATAAGCAGATCTTTGCTAATCCCCGTAATGCGGCGGCCGGCTCTTTGAGACAGTTGGATTCACGCATCACGGCAAGCAGGGAATTAAAGTTTTTTGCCTATGCATGGGGTGAAATCAGTCAACTTCCTTCGACTACTCAAATGGGTATGATGGATTTTTTTCGAACACTTGGCTTTTGTGTCAATCCGCTAACAGCGCTTTATGAAACAGCTCAAGACCTCATTGATCATTATCGTAAAATTGAAATGCAACGCGCCGATTTAGACTATGATATTGACGGTGTGGTTTATAAAGTCAATGCACTTTCACTACAGGAACGTCTTGGGTTTGTGTCTCGTTTTCCACGTTGGGCGATTGCCCATAAATTCCCCGCTGAACGTGCTATCACTAAATTACTTGCAATTGATGTCCAAGTTGGACGGACAGGTGCTTTAACGCCAGTTGCGCGCTTAGAGCCAATTACAGTAGGTGGTGTTGTTGTCACCAATGCCACATTGCATAATGAGGATTACATTAAAGGAATTGGCAGTAAAGGTGAATATATTCGTGATGGCAGAGATATTCGTGTAGGTGACACGGTGATTATCCAACGAGCTGGGGATGTCATACCGCAAATTGTCGATATTATGTTGGAAAAACGTCCACAAGAGACCCATTCTTTTCAATTTCCAGATACTTGCCCAGCATGTGGAAGCAGTGCCGTGCGAGAAGAAGGAGAAGCGGTGCGCCGTTGTACAGGAGGGTTGATTTGTCCTGCTCAGGCAGTAGAACGTATACGTCATTTTGTTTCACGCAATGCGTTTGATATTGAAGGCTTAGGCGAAAAACAAGTTGATTTTTTCTTTTATGCTGAAAGTGAAGAGCTGTTAATACGCAGCCCAGCTGACATTTTCACTTTACAAAAAAGACAAAAAAATGCCTTGGTCAAACTTGAAAAATTTCCGGGTTTTGGCTTAACATCCGTTCGTAAACTTTATGACGCGATCAATGCGCGTAGAAAAATTCCATTTCATCGTTTTCTCTTTGCACTTGGTATTCGACATATTGGACAAGTCAATGCTCGCAGACTGGCACGTGCTTATCAAACTTATGATGCGTTTGAGAAGACTGCACGTGCAGCAATGTGTTCTACAAATGAAAATAAGTGCAACAATGAAGCTTGGGAAGAATTAATAAATATTGAAGGAATTGGAACTATTGTAGCAGAGGCGATTGTTGATTTTTATCGTGAAGAGCATAATAGTGAGGTTTTACGTGCTTTATTGGCAGAGGTTGAACCTTTAGCAGAAGATGTTCCGATAATAGATCAAACGCCTATTGCAGGAAAAACCATTGTTTTTACGGGTGCTCTTGAACGAATGTCTCGAGAAGAAGCAAAAGCAATGGCAGAACGTTATGGTGCAAAAACAGCTGGATCCGTTTCAAAAAAGACAGATCTTGTGGTTGCCGGACCAGGCGCGGGTTCTAAATTGTCAAAAGCGAAAGAATGGGACATAGAAATCATTGATGAAAATGAATGGTTTCAAATGATGGGACAAAATAATGCGTAAGGCAGCACCACCTGAATTTCATGATAAACAATCAGTAGCTCCCCAACCACGCTATGCAGTAGGCATAATTCTTGTCATCATTGCCACGATTGTATTTGCATGCCAAGATGCGATCACCAAAACACTTGTTGTAGAATATCCTGCAACGTTTATTGTTATGGTGCGCTATTGGATATTTTTCCTTGCAGGTTTTTACATGGTGAAAAGGGCCGATGGCAGTACTTTTCAAAATATGAAAACGCGTCGTCCTATGATTCAATGTTTGCGTGGCGTTTTGCTTTTATCTGAGTTACTTGTTCTGGCGATGGCTTTTCGAGCTATGGGCTTGGCAGAAGTCACCTCTATTTTTCAAGCCTATCCACTTTTTGGGACAATTTTTGCAATTCTTTTATTGAAGGAACAAGTCGGTTGGCGGCGTATTAGCGCTCTCATTATTGGTTTTATTGGTATACTTATTATGTTGAGACCCGGTGTTGGTGCTTTAGGTCCAGGGGCTATCTGGGCGCTTATTGGTGCGCTACTTTTTGCTCTTTATATGGCATTAACACGTCTTGTTGGTGGTATTGATAAACCGCAAACGTCGTTTTTTTATGTTGGTATTGTTGGACTTGTCATTATGACAATTGGTTTGCCCTTTTTCTGGGTAACTGTAGAAAAACAACATATACCTTTTATCGTTCTTTTATGTTGTACCTCGGTTTTTGGTCATTTTTTAATGATCAAAGCACTATCAATTGCACCTTTGACAGTTATTCAGCCCTTTAATTATTTACAACTTGTATGGTCAGTTATCATTGGATATCTCGTCTTTAGTGATATTCCAGATATATATACTTTTATTGGTGCCTTTCTCGTAGTTGGTAGCGGATTATTTGTCTTTTATCGGGAGCAAATACGTTCAGCACAATTGCGACCAAAACGCGAATGACAGATGTTTTAAATGAATAACTTTAAGACAATTGATGGGTGAGTGCTATATCAACTTTTTTCGTAATCACGGATGTGCATTCGTTCCATCATTACCTTGAAATTTTGTCGTAAATATTTTCAATCATTAGCTCAAAGAATGTCGTCAATAAGTGATGAGTTCGCAAAATATGACTGCAAATTTTGTATTTTTATGATGATTAATTGTTATGTCTTTATTAAATAATATATTGCCTTATTAAAAATAATAAATTGTAATTTATAGTTATAAATAACCATTTTTTGAAAAAAAAGTTAATCCTCTCACTTCTCGTTTAAAGTTTGTTAGTGTCTGACGCATATTTTCGTCATTGAGAAATACTATTTATGGATGATAATTATTTGGTCACGAAGTTGCCAATGTCCTGATCTGAGAATGTTTTTATCCATAAGTGAAATAATTATGATGCCATTGCATAGTTTTAAAAACACTCTTCATGATGATATTTTGACATCAAATAGATTGGGTAACATTTTTAAGCCATGCTTTATCTTCATCATTAAGATAGGTTGAATGGCGGTCAAAAACCTCTTTATGATAGGCGTTGATCCATTGACGTTCTTCTTCGGTTAACATATTCACATTGATAAGATCGCGATCTATAGGACAATAGGTGAGGGTTTCAAAAGATAACATTGGATAATCGCCACCTGTAATCTGCTCAGCTGGCTTTATCGCAAGAAGATTTTCAATACGAATACCAAATGCGCCCTCACGATAATATCCCGGCTCATTAGAAACAATCATGCCTGCAAATAATTCTTGAACACCACGTTTTGATAGATTTTGCGGTCCTTCATGGACTGCAAGATATGCACCCACACCATGACCTGTTCCATGAGCAAAATCTAAGCCTGCTTTCCAAAGGTTGATACGTGCAAGTGCATCAATGTCTTGTCCTCTTGTTGATTGTGGGAAATGGGCGGTTGAAATGCCAATCATTCCTTTTAAAACAAGGGTAAAACAACGTTTTTCTTCATCACCTACCTGACCAATAGCCACAGTTCTGGTGACGTCAGTTGTTCCATCACGATATTGCGCGCCAGAATCAACGAGATAAAGATCCCCCTCATTTAATATGCGATTGGTAGGTGTGGTCACACGATAATGAATGATCGCGCCATCTGGACCTGTTCCTGAGATTGTATCAAAAGAAAGGTCTTCAAGTTTTGATCCCTGTTCTAAGGCGGTTTGAAAACGTATTTCTTCAAGTTTTTTTGCCGCTGAAATTTCGCTTACACTGCCAAAAGGTTGACGGCTTAACCAAGCAAAAAAACGGCATAATGCGATGCCATCACGCGCATGTGCATTGCGAGATCCATCAAGTTCGCTTTTATTTTTAATAGCACGTGGTAATTTAGCAGGGTCACTGACATATTTAATTTTACCACCATATTCTGTTATTTCACCAGCAAATTTTTGTCCGACCAGCGTTGGATCAAGTGCGAAACATTTATGCTCTTTCGCTTGTTTTTGTATGTGTAAAATAAGCTGATCTGGCGAATAAATATCGCTATAATTTTTTAAATAATCGCGTTGTTCATTGCCTAATTTGCGTGAATCAATAAAAAGCATGGGACGCCCATGCGCTGGCATAAGAGCAAAGGATAATGCAAATGGTGTATTGGAAACATCATTGCCACGAATGTTAAATATCCAAGCAATGGAAGAAGGATCACTTAATAAAGCTAAATCACAATGATGCTTGGCAATGTCAGTTTGAATAAGAGGTAATTTTTCATCTGTAGATACGCCTGCAAAAGCCAAAGGTTGCAAGCGAACAGGTGATAAAGGTGGCTCTGGCTGATCATCCCATACAAGATCAACAAGATTTTTTTGCACCGCTATAAGATGGGTGTCTGTTTGGTTCTCAAGACTTTTCTTTAAATTTTTTACATCGTTTATTGTATGTAACCAAGGGTCAAATCCAATATTTAAGCCTGCTGCATTTTGTGTCAGCCATGTTGCGGGAGGAGTGGCAATAAGATCGCAATAATCGAATATGGATGGATCTGTTTGTTGTTTAACTTGTAAGGTGTAACGACCATCAACGAATAAAATTGCGCTTTTTTTTAAAATAAGAGCGATACCTGCAGAACCTGTAAAACCTGTAAGCCATGCTAATCTTTGAGCATGCGGTGGTACATATTCGCCTTGATGTTCATCAGCGCGAGGTACAAGGAAACCATCCAAATTTTGTTTTTCCATTTCATAACGCAGACGTTCAACGCGTTCTTTCGCATTGGCAGGATTTGTTGTCATATCAAAAGACTGAAACATGAAGACGACCTTATTTAAGTGTTAGACAAGATGAATAGTAACCCAACCTTCACGATGAAGTGTTTCTTTATGTCGTGCGCCTTGATCAAGATAGGCTTGCAAAACACGATCATGTTGTTCTTCAAGAATACCAGATAAAATGATAGAGCCACCCTTTTTATGCGCCGCCATTAAATCAGATGCCAACTCAATTAACGGATTGGCTAAAATATTGGCAACTATCAAATCAAAGGGGGCATGTGCAACAATTTTTTCATGGGAAAAGCCAGCTGCAGTTATGGCGGTAATCGCCTTATCAACTCCATTTAATTTAAAATTGTCTTCCGCCACCTGAATGGCAATAGCATCATTGTCTGTTGCGAGTATTGAAATTGGTTTTAGCAACGCAATAGCAATGGCAAGAACACCACTTCCTGTTCCAAGATCAAGTGCATTTTGAGGATTTTCAGTCTTCATGACCTTCGTGATCATTTCAAGGCAACCAGCTGTTGTTCCATGATGTCCTGTGCCAAAGGCTTGTCCCGCCTCAATTTCAATAGCCAGATCATCGGGTGTTATTTTATCACGATCATGGCTACCATGAACGAAAAAAACGCCAGCACGAACGGGCTGCAATCCTTCTAAGCTGTGGCTTACCCAATCAATGTCAGGAATCTCTTCTACTTCAATTTTATCGATTGAAATGTTGAGAAGTTTTGATAATTGATCAAGAACCGTTTCTTTTATCTCAGCATCAAGATAGAGCGAAACTTCATAAAGTGCTTCATGTTCGTCAATTACAGTGATAGCAAGGGGAAGCCCGTCATTTTCAAAAGCAATTTCCATTGCTTGATAAGCGTGCTCAGCCTCAATTTTTGGTGCCCGATGATATAAACGGAGTTGTCCCAAACTTTAAATCCTTATTGTGTCATATTTCTTATTGCGTTGTTAATTTTTTTAAGCGTTCAATAGCAATATCATCTTTTAGCGCATTGTCGCTTTCTTCAACATTATAAGGAATGATCCCTGAAAGTTTTCCACCCTTTTTCATCAATATTATTGCAGCTGTATGGTCATAGGTGTAGTCACCATCTTCACCCGGTACTTTTTCGGCTGCGATATTAAAGGAGGAGACAAGGGCATGTACCTTTTTAGGATCACCGCTAATACCTATGATTTTATCGGTGAAATTTTCTAAATAACCATGCAATACTTCAGGTGTATCGCGCTCAGGATCAATAGTTACAAACCAGATTCCTAATTTATCCGCATCAGGCCCAAGCTCTGTCAACCAATGGTCAAGATCAACCAATGTTGTGGGGCATATATCAGGACACATAGTGTATCCAAAAAATATCGCACTTGGTTTGGCACGAATATCATCTTGCGTGACTGTGTTACCATTTGAGTCTGTTAAACTAAAATCATCGCCTAAGGGCGGGTTCGTGAAATGATCATAAGCAAAAACCGCAGCAATAAAAACAACTATAATGATAACAAAACGCACAAAATTTTTCATTCATTCCTATCCTTATAAGACGCATATAATGATTAATCAGCGATACCGATCAGTTTTATTTTATCTTATCATAATTGTCTATAAAGCGTACGGCAATGGTCTGTATGGCGGTTAAAAGGTCGCAGTCTTTCGTTTGAAATTGGTGTTTAAAATAAATGATAAAACGATATTGAATGAATAATTTATAACCAACTTATTTCATCGATGTTGTTTTTGTCGCAAAAGATGAGTGTTGCAAAGTCTTAAAAAATGTCTTTTTTCATTGAAGTGACATTAAATAATAGAACATTTATCATCAGTAAAAGTGTTTGGAATGATAAATCAGCATTATACAATTGATCAGTATACTGTTTGTAGATCAAAGAAAATATGATTGCTTGTGCGAAATAATCACTATTATACCGCCATATGAAATGTTTCATAGTCTTTATAATGTTTTAATACACAGATACCATCTGGCATCTAAGAATTTTATCCAGAAATGAAAAAGAATGAATAGTCAAAATCGCGTGATCAAAAATGATAATGGTTGGGATTTTTAATTTAAGTGTTCATATTAAAGTAATGAGATAATTTTAGAAAGGATTTTTGAAATGTCTGCCAAACGCGTTGCCGATATTGTTGTTGAAACCTTGGAAAATGCTGGTGTCAAACATTGCTACGGCATTGTGGGGGATACACTTAATCACGTCACAGATGCA
The DNA here is from genome assembly GCF_000278275.1 of Bartonella tamiae Th239. GTDB lineage: Bacteria > Pseudomonadota > Alphaproteobacteria > Rhizobiales > Rhizobiaceae > Bartonella > Bartonella tamiae. The sequence continues at coordinate 1,793,454 of NZ_JH725147.1, read as the reverse complement.
ATTTTCCGATCAAAAATTGAATGGGTGCATATGCGCCATGAAGAAGCAGGTGCTTTTGCAGCTGGTGCTGAAGCCTATGTTAGTGGTGAATTAACGGCATGTGCTGGGTCATGTGGTCCTGGTAGTTTGCACCTTATTAATGGTATTTTTGAATCCAATCGAAATCGCGCTCCTGTCGTATTAATCGCCAGTCAAATCGATACGACGAACCTTGGAACAAATTTTCCGCAAGAAGTAGATTTTAAAGCGATATATTCTCATTGTTCCGTTTTTTGTGAACAGCTTTTTAATCCTGAAGATGCGCAACGTCTTGTTACAGCAGCGTGTCAAGCGGCAATAAGCAAGCAGGGCGTTGCAGTCATTATTTTGCCATCAGATATATCTGCGCAAAGCATTCGTCATGTGACCAATTATAGTGTTCATCGTGCACATCCAGTTATTCGTCCTTCTGATAAAGAATTAAACGATATTGCTGCTCTTCTTCATAAAGGTAAGAAAGTTGGTATTTATGTTGGTGTGGGTGTCAATGGCGCGCATGATGAAGTGGTTGAACTGGCAAAGCGTTTGAAAGCACCGATTGGCCACACAACACGTTCTAAAGATTTTATTGAATATGATAATCCCTATAATGTTGGGATGAACGGTATGTTAGGTTCAAAATCTGGTTTTGATATGATTCAAGAATGCGATACTTTATTGCTGTTAGGAACAGATTTTGCCTATACCCAATTTTATCCTGATAAAGCCACACTGATACAAGTTGATATTGATGGAACACATCTTGGCCATCGTCATCCTGTCGATTTAGGCGTTATCGGCGATGTAAAAGATACCGTGAAAGCGTTATTAAAAGTGGTTGAAGAAAAAACAGACACATCTTTCCTTGATAAATGTCTTAAGAATCGTGAGGAGGCATTGAAAAAAGAAGAAAAAGAAACAGCAGATGCCAAATCAATCATTCATCCGCAACACCTTGTTGCACTTGTGAGCCAATATGCTGATGATGATGCCATGGCGGTTGCTGATAGCGGTTCGCCTATGGTTTGGATGTTGCGCCATTTTAAAACAAACGGCAAACGTAGGACATTGGCAAGTTTGAGCCATGGAACTATGGCCAATGCATTGCCACAAGCAATTGGTCTGAAAAAAACTTACGATGATCGTCAGGTTATCTCACTTTCAGGCGATGGTGGGTTAGCGATGCTTTTGGGTGAGCTTTTGACGGTGGTGCAAGAAAAAATTGATTTAAAGATTATTGTTTTTAATAATTCTTCTCTTAATTTTGTTGAATTAGAGCAAAAAGTTGAAGGTCTCGTTGATCATTATACGGATCTTCATAATCCAGATTTTTCCAAGCTTGCTGAAGTTGTGGGTATTAAAGGCTGGAAAGTTGATAAGCCAGAAGATCTTGAAAGTTCGGTAAAAGCTTTTTTGTCACATAAAGGTGCTGCACTGCTTGACGTTAAAACCAATGGATATGAATTGGTTATGCCACCGAAAATTACTGCTAATGAGGTTTCTAGCATGGCACTTTATGGTACAAAAGCCATATTGCAAGGTCGTGTAAAAGATGTGAAAGACCTTCTCGTCAATAATTTTGTGAAGTAATGAATGTATACTGATCTGACTTTAAAAGCGGCGCCTATCGCCGCTTTTTTATGCCCGTTGCACAAAATTATCGAGAACGCGTTTTTCTCCTGCCTTATCAAAAGCGACTGTTAATTTATTTCCATCAATAAAACGGATATTACCATTACCAAACTTTAAGTGAAAAACACGCTCGCCAATAGCAAAAGTAGAAGGACTATCTGAAACGGATTTCGCAACCAATTCACCATCAATTGTTTTGATCTTCGCTGAAGTTCCTGCTCCAAAACCTGAATCAACTTCGCCATATCCAACACGTTCAACATTGGCGCCTGAACGTGACCCCCAATTATTGCGCGTTGCTTCATTTGTATTTTTTTTGGCACGTCGCCAACCTGGTGTTGAATAATTATTTTCAAAAGGTTCATGACGATCAAAACGTGATTGTCCATAACCGCCATAAGATGTTTCAATCTCAGCAATTTCAACATGTGTTTCAGGCAATTCATCTAAAAAACGTGATGGAACCGTTGATTGCCATAAACCATGTATGCGACGATTGGCGACAAACCAAAGATGTAAATCTTTTTTTGCACGTGTTAAACCGACATAAGCAAGTCTGCGTTCTTCTTCAAGTCCTGATCTTCCGCCTTCATCAAGCGAGCGTTGATGTGGAAACAATCCTTCTTCCCAGCCTGGTAAAAAGACGGTGTCAAATTCAAGTCCTTTGGCGGAATGCAATGTCATAATATTAACAGCATCTAAATCTTCATTTTTGTCTGCATCCATAACGAGAGAAACATGCTCAAGAAAGCTGCGTAAGCTTTCAAAGTCTTCCATAGAGCGTATTAATTCTTTTAAATTCTCAAGCCGCCCTGGTGCTTCTGCAGAACGATCGGCTTGCCACATGGCTGTATATCCTGAATCATCAAGAATAATTTCAGCGAGTTCAGTATGTGGTGTATTATCCAGCATTTCTTGCCAGCGGCGAAAATTTTCCACCACTTCACGCAAAGCACTGCGTGGTTTTGGTTTTAACTCATCTGTTTCAACCATTTCTATCGCTACTGTAAACAAAGGTATATTACGCATACGCGCTGCGTCGTGGATTTGTCGAAGTGCTGCTTCACCCAAACCGCGTTTTGGTGTGTTGATAATGCGTTCAAAAGCAAGATCGTCAGCAGGTTGTGTAACCACACGAAAGTAAGCCATTGCATCGCGTATTTCCATACGTTCATAAAAGCGTGGACCACCAATTACTCTATAGTTAAGACCTAATGTGACAAAACGGTCTTCAAATTCTCGCATTTGAAATGAAGCGCGTACTAATATTGCTATGCCATTTAAGGGATGACCATGGTGTTGTGCCTGCTCAATCTCTTCACCAATAGCGCGTGCTTCTTCTTCAGAATCCCAAGCTGCATGCACCTGAACTTTTGTTGCTTCATCAATGTTTTGATCTGTAAAAAGTGTTTTGCCCAAACGTCCATCATTATGTGCAATAAGATGAGAAGCCGCACCTAATATATGCACGGTAGAACGATAATTACGCTCCAAACGAATAACAATTGCACCGGGAAAATCTTTCTCAAAACGTAATATATTATCGACTTCTGCACCGCGCCATCCATAAATGGACTGATCGTCATCGCCAACACAGCATAAATTAACTTTTTGTCCTTTTTGCCTTTGTGCCAAAAGGCGTAGCCATAAATATTGAGCAGTATTTGTATCTTGATATTCATCAACCAAAATATAACGGAATTTTTTATGATATTCGCTTAATATATCGGGATTATGTTGAAATATATGAATGGGATGCATTAAAAGATCGCCAAAATCACACGCATTAAGTGTTTTTAAGCGATCTTGATACGCGTGGTACAGTTCTCGTCCTTTTCCATTGCCAAAGGAACGCGCATCACCCTCTGGAATATGTTCAGGTGAAAGACCACGGTTTTTCCAACCATCAATCATATGTGCAAAACTGCGCGGTGGCCAACGTTTATCATCAAGACCTTCTGCTTGAATAAGTTGCTTAATCAGTCGAATGACATCATCCGTGTCTAATATCGTAAAAGTGCTTTTTAAACCCACCAATTCAGCATGGCGGCGTAAAATTTTAACGCCAATGGAGTGGAATGTTCCAAGCCATGGCATTCCTTCAATCGCGCCGCCTACCAAACTGCCGATACGCTGTTTCATTTCACGTGCGGCTTTATTGGTAAATGTAACAGCTAAAATTTGGCTAGGTGTGCAAAGGCCAAGATTTAAAATATGCGCAATGCGTGTTGTTAATACGCGTGTTTTGCCAGTTCCCGCACCCGCAAGCACCAAAACGGCTCCTTCAGTTGTTTCAACAGCTTGACGTTGTTCAGGATTGAGCTTTTCTAAATAGTCAGCTGTTTTTTGTACACCCTGTCTAGCAGCGATGGCACGAGCTGCAATTCCGCCACCAGTATGTAGGGAGGCAGTTTGTTCATGGGAAGTCTGTTTTTCGCTTTGCTCGTTATTTTCTTGGGAAGCGATATGTTCTGCATCATCTTGGCAAGTCATATTATCTGATTGACTTTCTTTTACGCCATCATTGCCTAAATGTTTTAATTTGTTAGGCTGTGTGGCGTTTTCATCATCATCAAAAAAAGGTATAGTATTTGATATATCGTTCATTAAATAATGATTTAGTCTTTTTTTGCACATTATAATAGAGCATTAAGTTTTTTTTAACGAAAAATCACAATAGTTTCGCGTTTTAACGATTTTTTTCATAGGCATAGACGCGCCGATCGGTAAAATTAAGTCTATCGTTGATAATGGGACGAACAATTTCTTCAAGATCGTTTTCACGCTTGAGCACATCTTCTAAATCTGTCATCTCATTCATGGCAATAAGTTTCATCACATCATCGCGTATACTACCATCTTCTCGACGTGGTAAACGACAAACAGGTTGCAACAATTCAACTTTTTGTCCTTTTAAAAGGTTTCGAATGTGCTTTTCATCCAAATGTGTCGTTTCTACAAAGAGATAAAGACCAACGCCTTTTGCAGGTAGCGTATAAGTTGCAAATGCAAGATCGTGAATATTTTCATCTTGTTTTAATAATTGACGAATTGTGGAGGCTTGTTCTTGGATACGATCCCCGGTACCTTCACCATCAGACCATTTAAAGACTCCTTTCGTCCAAAAATTATAAATTCGTTTTCCTGTTGCTAACCACAATTGAGAAGGCCATGAGCGATTGTTTAAAATGCGCTTTTCGGTTGGTGTGAGAAGATGACTTGCAAAACTTTTTTTTTGTTTGATTAAATGGCGAAAATCTTCATAAGCAAAATAACGATAAAGCATTCCTTTACGCTTATGCGTACTAGCAAGCTGAAAATCAATGATTGATGCTTCGCCTTTTGGGGTCATAAGCCAATTTTGAGGTTTGGCAAGATCGTTGTGTGTAATACCCATTTGTCGCATGCAACGCAAAATTTTATGCGCGGTCTTATAAAATTCAGCCGTATTAGGCCGCGCTAAATGTAAGGGTGTTCCCTCACTCCATGAGCGAAATAATCCATCACTGTCAACCGCAATGAGTTGAGGAACCCCTTCTTGTCCATAGACTTTTTTTAATGCTCTAATTTCTCGTTTTGCTAAAATCCAGGCGAGAGGACGTGACCACCAAGGAGCAGCTGTCACAATGCGATGAACAATGCGTTCATTGGGCGTATTTACAAAATGACCGACGCGTGTTTCTGAAAAAACATCACGTTTTAAAACAGATTCAACCACAAAGTCTTGCAAAATTTGTGGTGTCTCTTGTTGTTTAAAGGTTTTTTGATGTTTTAAATTTTTCATGAGATTGAGTTAGACGCTCAAGACAATTCAATCAAGCCACTTTCACGATAAAATATATTTTGTTAGGCATATTTTTGTTAATTGAAACGTTTTTGTAACGCTATTTAGGCTATTTTGATTTTACATAAAACGCTTTTTAAGAAATTATCAATTTTCAAAACCCGTTTTGTTTTAATTGAGATCTGTATATTTTCCTTTTATTTTGAAATTTGACCTTTTAATAAATGAAACGCAAAAAAACGCAAAGCTGCAGATAATGTGACGTCACCTATACGTTTTTTGTCAATGAATTGAACAAGTTGTGTAAATGAAATGTTTTCTTTTGCAGCATAGTTTTTTAAAAAATCTATATAATATGGTTCAAGAGAAATACTGGTTGAATGTCCATCAATGCGAACCGATACTTTTTGAAGTTTTGCCTTCGACCAGTCAAAATTATCAATCATGCTCATCACTTGTGGTCATCACATCATTGATTTTATGTTGTTCCATTTGGTCTTTGTCTAACCGAGCCACTTCATTCAAACGTTTATTTTTAATTTTTAGTCGTAAATCAAATTGTTTTTCAGCTTTTGTTCGTCCAAAGAGATGGCGATTTTGTTCGGCCAATTGTTCTTCTTTTTCAAGTTGTTTCTTTTTGCGAAATTGACGCAGATTGGTAATATCATTCATTGTATGATTATTTATTTTTTCTAAAAGCATCCAAAGAAACCACATCAGCCGACGGTTTGTCATCACCACTCGTTTCTTTTTCTGATGATTCAGTGGCTTTTGACTTATTTAAGTTTGGTTTTGCTGATTTTGTGGTTTTGTTGGTTTTACTTGGCGTTTTTTCGTCTTTATTTTGTTTTAAAACTTTTAAATCAGCTGTTTCTGTACCATCGTTTTCATCGTCAGTTGTTAAATGATCCGTTGGCAAGTCAAATGCGGCTTCAAAGGCAGCCGTTGGATCATAAAATACTTGCACTGCTGAAAAGGGAACACTGAGTTTTTCTGGAATATCACCAAAATGCAGACTCACTTCAAATCCATTGTCGTGAACATTAAGATCCCAAAATTGATGCTGCAGCACAATGGTCATTTGTTCTGGATAACGCTCTTTAAGGCGCGAAGATATTTTTACACCCGGCGCTGTTGTCATAAAAGTAATAAAAAAATGATGGTCACCTGGCAGTCCCGCTTTAGCCACTTCAGCAAGTACTTTTGCAATGACACCACGTAGGGCATCTTGAACGAGAATGTCATAACGGATCTGATCTTGAACCATGGGAAACCTGTTCCTATTGATAGTTTTACGACGCAAGCAGCATAATGATTTTAAGTATATATTTTTCTTGCTAGCAAGAATTTTTATAGGATGCACCTGATTATTGTTTATTTTTTGTGAATTGCATAAAAAAATATAGAAATAAAGTGAAGGCTTCTGTTGCCAGGTGCCTCCGAACCCCGCTTAAACCTGCGACGGCTTAAGACTCAATTTGAAGCGTACGCGCCGCAATTAAGCAGCGAGACGAGCTTCCGCATAGTTGTCATTTGCAACTACTAAGTTAGCCCGATAACGGTGGTACAATACCGAGTAAAAGATCAATCTTTACGCCCTTGTCGATCCTATTTCGCCCCCATCATAAAGCAAACATTATTTTTGATTTATGGTGGAGGCGCCGGGTACCGCCCCCGGGTCCAATAGGTTTATTTCATTGTCCATTTATTACCATAGCTGGCAAGCCAGCCACCTTAATATAAGGAAACTCTATCGAAAAAGAAAGAGGCGCGTTTTGTATTTTCTGCCTATAGACAGAAGAAAAACAATGTTTAATTTATAAATACAAATCTCATAATGTTAAAATAATTTAAAATATTGCTTTTTGTTTACAAGATAGGAAGAAATTTTAAAAAAAGCCCCTTTAAAAGGGGCTTTTCTTCAAAAGTGTCGGAAGCTATATGTCCAGTCACCGTTGGCTTTGTTTTATTTTGTCGCGTTAAGCAGTATGGGATCCACGTTCATGTCCGCCAAGGACTTTATGTAATTGGTCAGTATCCAATTCCTTTTCCCACCGTGCAACAACAATACAAGCAACAGCATTGCCAACAATGTTTGTTAGTGCGCGGCATTCAGACATAAAACGGTCAATACCAAGAATGATAGCCATACCAGCAACAGGTATTGCAGGTACGGCGCCAAGTGTTGCCGCCAATGTGATGAAGCCTGCTCCAGTAATGCCGGCTGCACCTTTAGAAGAAATCATTGCAACGATGAGAACGAGAATTTGATGTTCTAAACTCAATGGAATATCCAAAGCTTGAGCGATAAAAAGCGTCGCTAAAGTCATATAGATATTTGTACCATCAAGATTAAAAGAATATCCTGTTGGAATAACAAGTCCTACAACGGATCTTTTTGCGCCAGCTTTTTCCATTTTATCCATAAGTGAGGGAAGAGCGGCTTCTGATGATGATGTTCCTAAAACCAATAGTAATTCATCTTTAATGTAGCGAATAAGAGAAAAGATTGAAAATCCGTTATAACGGCAGACTATTCCTAGGACCATGATGACGAATAGTGCTGATGTAATGTAAAATGTTGCAATCAGAAAAAACAAATTGGCAACAGATCCGATTCCATAACGTCCAATCGTGAAAGCCATTGCACCAAATGCACCGATTGGAGCGGCTTTCATTAAGATGGAAACAAGTTTAAAAATTGGTGTCGTCAAAGCCTGTATGAAATCAAGAACAGGCTTTCCTTTTTCACCAACACCTCCAAGTGCAATTCCAAATAAAACAGAAAAGAAAAGGACTTGCAAAATATTCCCATCAGCAAATGCAGAAACGACAGTATTAGGAATAATATTGATTAAAAAATCAATGATAGAAGAATCATGTGCTTGCTGAGCGTAGCCTTTAACGGCATTTTCATCTAATGTTGTCGGATCGATGTGCATGCCGGCACCTGGTTGCACCACGTTGCCGATAATCAAACCAATGATTAATGCCAAAGTTGAAAATGTTAAGAAGTAAATCATCGCTTTAGCTGCAACACGACCAACTTTTTTTAAGTCACTCATACCTGCGATGCCTGTAACAATTGTTAAGAAAATAACAGGTGCGATGATCATTTTTACCAATTTAATAAATGCATCGCCAAGAGGTTTAAAGGATACACCAATTTCAGGCCAAAAATGTCCTAAAGCTATGCCACATATAATTGCGAATATAACTTGTACATAAAGGTGTCGATAAAAAGCGCGATGAGGACGCGGTGTTTTTAATTCTTCAATTTCGTAAGCCATGGGCCTCCCTTTTGTCGTGCAGCTGCCTTTTGACCATTTAAGGTTTGTCACTGGCATCTGTACTAATGGTAAGTTTGTTACAATGATCTCATTAAGAATCGATCATTTTAAAAATTTATCGCCATGAATGAAGTGATAACATGACTTTTGCTTTCTTGTTACAAAGATCTGTTATTTTTTTCCACTTAAATTTTCGTAAAATCTACAAAAAAATCAATACAGGCTGTTATTCTCATTCAAAAAATGAGAAAAAACGAGTTTTCTAGATGTGATAAGAGTTAATTTTATCGTATTTCATAATTTATAATGATGGAGATGTTGCATTTAATTTTATTAGGAAAAGATACGTAAAGAGTAAGTTTCGCCTACATTTTCATAGGTAAAATCAACGTGACAACGTAGTGTGCTATGATCGTAAATAAAGACGTGATCTTAAAAACAACGAAATATACGATGTTTGGAAATATTGTTTCATTTTTTTATGAAGATATATCATCCTCAACAGGTTGAGCATCAATATATTCCCATCCTTTATCAATGTCATTGATATTAAACCATTTTGTTTGAATGATTCCAAAGGGACGGAAGAATTCGATTGCAAGATTAAGCCATGCAGGTCCGCCGACAATTGCATATCTATGAAGTTTTTTAAAAGCTTCAGCCCGAATGGCACTCGTATCTTCATTAAATAATGTTCCCCAATCAATGCCATCATATTCATTAAAGATAATAATCATATCAATAGTTTCTTGATTAGTAGACGCGGCAACAAATAATCCATAAAAATTTTCCACATCAGCGGATGTCAGTAAACCATTTATTGAGAATGCAAATGCATTTTCACGATTTGTTTTAATTTTTTTAATTGCTGATAGAGTATTTTCTGGTAACATTTTTTTGCCCTTTCATTTGTCTTCATAAAGTTATATGTAGACAGTCCCATTTGGTTCCAACCCCTCTTATGATCTTATTTTGCAAAATGGGTGATGTGGAAAAAGGTTTAATCGATGACGATAAAACTTTCAGTTAATTTAAATGCCATCGCGGTCTTACGCAATAGACGGAATTTGCCATGGCCAAATATTATTAAAATGGGGCGTATAGCGCTAAATGCAGGAGCTGATGGACTTACTGTACATCCAAGACCAGATGAACGACATATCCGTTTTCGTGATCTGGCCGATATACGCAAATTGATTGATGAAGAATTTCCTCATGCTGAATTTAATATTGAAGGTTATCCGACATCGCATTTTTTAGAGAATGCTTGTACGTTTGCAAATCAGATTACTCTGGTTCCTGATTCTCCAACACAGTCGACGTCAGATCATGGCTGGGATTTTATAAAGGATGAAAACTTTTTATCTCCTATAATTCATAACATAAAGAAGAATAATATCCGTGTATCTCTTTTTGCTGATCCCACAGTTCAAGGGTTAGAAAAGGCAAAAGATTTAGATTGTGACCGTATTGAATTCTATACAGGTCCCTACGGTGATGCATATGATGATTTAAAAAAACAAAGCGAGGCATTAAATTGTCTTGTTGCAGCCGCGCAAAAAGCAAAAAAGCTTGGACTTGGTGTAAATGCAGGTCATGATTTGACAGTAGAGAACCTTCCTGCGTTGGTGAAAGCCATCAATTGGCTTGATGAGGTTTCAATTGGCCATGGTTTAATTGCAGATGCGCTTGAATATGGTATGATAGACACAGTGAAACGTTTTAAAAGTGCAATATCATGACTTAAGATCCATGAAACATACGATGTATGTCGTTTTTAATTTGCTTAATATGCGCACTCTTTTTGTCAAATTACATTAATTTTCAATATTAACATTGCCTTTTATGTAAGGCTTTTGTGAAAGGAATGCCTGATGGCTACGGTTGAAGACAAAGACCTTTCTGAAACAGAAATATCCAAATTGGATGAAACAAGCGATCATAGCAAAGAAAGTTTTCGTATGCTTTTGCTTGGCGCGATCGGTGTCGTCTATGGTGATATTGGCACAAGCCCAATCTATGCTTTTCGTGAAGCTTTGCACGCAGGTGCTGGATCTGAAGCGATCGTTCAAGCTGATATTTTTGGTGTGATTTCGCTCATTTTTTGGGCTTTGGTTCTTATCGTTACTATAAAATATGTGGTTTTTGTTTTACGTGCCGATAATAACGGCGAAGGTGGTATATTATCACTCATGGCTTTAGCACGCACAACATTCAAGAAAAAAGGGGGATGGGCTGTTGCCGTTGGTATTTTAGGGGCGTCACTTTTTTTTGGCGATGCAGTGATTACACCAGCTGTCTCTGTTCTTTCGGCCGTGGAGGGAATGGAAATAGTGGCACCTAATTTACAACCTTATGTTGTGCCTATTACGGTAAGTATTCTGATCGCTCTATTTTCTGTCCAAAGGTTTGGTACAGGAAAAGTGGCCACTATATTCGGACCGATAACGCTTCTTTGGTTTTTAGCCCTTGGTGGTTTTGGACTTTATCATATTTTCGATGATTTATCGATTTTTAAAGCACTTTTACCTTGGCATGGTATAAATTATATATTGGATAATCCTGCAACATCATTTGCTGCTGTTGGGGCGGTGTTTTTGGCTGTAACAGGTGCAGAAGCACTTTATGCAGATCTTGGCCATTTTGGCCGCAAACCAATCGTTGCGGCTTGGCTTTGGGTGGTTTTTCCTTGTCTTATTCTCAATTACTTGGGGCAGGGGGCTTTTATATTATCTCATGGTCAGGCAGCGGCTAATCCATTTTACCAAATGCTTCCTGAATGGTCACTTATACCAATGATTATTCTAGCAACAATGGCAACGGTTATTGCCTCTCAAGCCGTTATAACAGGTGCTTTTTCTATGGCGCGCCAAGCTGTTCAGCTTAATATATTACCACGTTTAGAAATTCGGCATACATCCGAAAAAACTTTGGGGCAGATTTACATGCCTCGGGTTAATTTATTTTTAGCAATTGTCGTTGTTATTTTGGTGATAGGTTTTGAAAAATCGTCAAATCTCGCTGCTGCATACGGTATTTCTGTAACAGGCAATATGCTCGTTACAACGTCCCTTTTATTTATTGTCATGACACGAATTTGGAAATGGAGCTTCATTTTAGGTCTTCTTATCACCGTGTGTTTCTTATCCATTGATCTTTTGTTTTTTAGTGCCAATCTTGTTAAAGTTCATGAAGGCGGATGGGCATCAATTGGTATGGCGCTTATTATTGTTACGATTATGTGGACGTGGGTGCGCGGCAGTCGGCAATTGTTTAAAAAAAGCCGTAAAAATGAAGTTCCACTTGATTTTATTGCGAAAAAAATGCGCGAAAATCCGCCAACAATTGTTCCGGGTACAGCTGTGTTTTTAACAGGTGATCCTCAAAATGCACCTAGTGCATTAATGCATAGTTTAAAGCATTATAAAGTTTTGCATGAAAATAATGTAATTTTGACAGTTAAAACTGCACCTACACCAAGAGTTATGGCGGCTGATCGTGCTCGTGTGTCGCAATTTAATAAGCGTTTCATGCAGGTGACTTTAACTTTTGGCTATATGGAGCATCCAAATATACCAAGGGCTTTGGCTATATGCCGCAAGCTCGGTTGGACATTTGATATTATGACAACCTCTTTTTTTCTTTCTCGTCGGTCAATCAAACCTGCAACAAATTCTAATATGCCTTTATGGCAAGATAAGTTTTTTATTTTTCTTGCGGGTACGGCTTCGGATGCTACTGAATACTTCCAAATTCCAACTGGTCGTGTTGTCGAAATTGGAACACAAGTTACGGTCTAATATTATACATATATCTAAGATATCATTGTAGAGCATTCTTTTACAAACCGTGTAACAATGTATTGCTCATACAGTTAAAAAAACTGTATGAGCAATAAAATATTTTGTTATGAAAATTTCCTTTTAGACATAAAAATATGTATTGCATTTTTAATTTAAATATTGCATACCTCAAGAACCGTACCGTACGGTACTATAAATAAGGTTAAAAAAAAGAATGCAAGAGTTTGCGCAAAAAACATTAACACGACGCCAATGCGATGTTTTGGATGCAGCTTTGCACTTGCTTGTAAAAGGGGATGAGGCATTAACAATGTCAAATATTGCCCGTGCGGCAAGTTGTTCTAAAGAAACACTTTATAAATGGTTTGGTGATCGCGATTTATTTTTGGAAGCGATGGTGCGTTGGCAGGCCTCTCGCGTTCGTGTTGTCCCATTGCATCGTGAAGGGATTGATGAAAAAAACCTTTTTACTAGCTTGGAGCATTTTGCGCGTGATTGGTTGATGGTTTTGTCCTCACAAACCTCTATTGCATTGAATCGTTTGGCGGTGAGCCATGCAGCATCACAAACTTCAAAATTGAGTGAGATTGTTTTGCATAATGGACCCTTTGCAATGGCTCATCGATTAAAGCCTATTCTTGAACTTGGGCGTGAATCAGGTTTTTTATGCTTTGATAATCTTGATGAAGCCTTTCGTACATTTTTCGGTTTGGTTGTACGTGACATGCAAATTCGCAAATTGCTTGGTGATGAATTTGTTATGAATGACGACCAAATTATACGTGAAGCGCGTAGCGCAACACGACAATTTTTTATTCTTTTTGGCAAAGAAAAAAAAGACTTTACTTAACGCATTTAACAAGGGAGCTTTCCATGCGTGTTTTTTATGATCGTGATGCTGATGTTAATATCATTAAACAGAAAAAAGTTGCTATTGTTGGCTACGGCTCACAAGGGCGCGCTCATGCACTTAATTTAAAAGATTCTGGTGCACAAAATGTTCAAATTGCACTGCGTGCAGGCTCTAAAACAGCACAGAAAGCGCAAGCAGATGGCTTTAAGGTTGTCTCTGTGGCAGATGCTGCTCAATGGGCTGATCTTATTATGATGGCAACACCCGATGAATTACAGGCAGACATTTATAAAAATCATATACATGATCATTTGCGTGATGGTGCGGCTATTGCATTTGCGCACGGTTTAAATGTTCATTTTGGTTTGATTGAAGCAAAAAAAAGTGTTGATGTGGTGATGATTGCGCCAAAAGGTCCTGGTCATACTGTGCGTGGTGAGTATTTAAAAGGTGGCGGTGTTCCATGCTTGATTGCGGTTGATCAGGATGCTTCGGGAAACGCGCATGACGTTGCATTATCTTATGCTTGTGGTGTCGGTGGAGGTCGTTCTGGCGTCATTGAAACCACATTTAAAGAAGAATGTGAAACGGATTTGTTTGGCGAGCAAGCGGTCTTATGCGGTGGTTTGGTCGAGCTTATTCGTGCAGGGTTTGAGACGCTTGTTGAAGCAGGTTACGCACCTGAAATGGCTTATTTTGAATGTTTACATGAGGTCAAGTTAATTGTTGATTTGATTTATGAAGGTGGCATTGCCAATATGAATTATTCGATTTCAAACACAGCAGAATGGGGTGAATATGTGACAGGACCACGTATTATCACAGCTGAAACTAAAGCTGAAATGAAGCGGGTTTTGCAGGATATTCAAACAGGAAAATTCACTTCAGATTGGATGCAGGAATATAAAGCAGGTGCTGCACGTTTCAAAGGTATTCGCCGTTTGAATGATTCCCACCAGATTGAAGAAGTTGGTGAAAAATTACGCTCTATGATGCCTTGGATCCAATCCAATGCACTTGTCGATAAAGAGCGTAATTAATGTAAAAATGAGCTAAAAGGGCAATTTCAATGCCCTTTTTAACTCAGAAATTTTTATGATTAAAATTTGATAAGATTGATTGTTTTATTTCAAACAAATTGTTAAAATACAATTTTTTACTGAGAAAAAGGTGAGTTGCAAGCTTGCCTCACTCCACCGTGATCAACATAAGTATTATCAGATGATCGATATGCTTGAAAACGGCTTTTACACCATTGTTGATGGTTGATATCAGGTCCTTTGTTTAATTTAAAACTTGGTTTTGATGGAATAGTTTTGTGGGATTCAAAATTACGATTGGTTTTTAAAGGTGCATAATCACTTTTTGGTAGAGGTGCTATTTTGGGTGGGGCAATAGGTGCCAAAGGACTGTTAATTTCAATCGTATAACCTTTCAGAGACAAGCTGAAAATTATTGAAGTCATTAAAGCTAAAACTGTTAATTTTTTAACCAACATATTTTTCTCCCTTAATCCATACATTGGTTCTTTTCTTAAAAATTCAATCCTATAATAAAAAAAATGCCTCACGAAGAATTCATCAAAAAATTAAAAAATTTATAGACGTAAAACCGATATGGGCGCATTAATTTTAATTATGATGATTATAGAAAGGAAAAACAAATGTCTCATATGTTGAAAACTGCTTTTATTGCCGGTCTCACAACCGTAACAGCATTATTTTCTACATCGAATATTTTTGCGGCTGATAAGGTAACAGTGGGAATGTTGGTTTGTACTGGACAAGGTAAGACGGGGCAGATTTTTAAAAGCAGTGAAGAACTTTCTTGTATTTACCAGCCGAATAATAAAGGTGCCCAAGCTGATCATTATAAAGGTAAAATTGAAGAATTTGGTCTTGATGTTGGGCAAACAGGGGCAGGGCAAATCTCTTGGCTTGTTCTTGCGGCAAGTAAAGATGCTTATAGCAAAGGTGTGCTTTCTGGTGAATATGGGGGTGTCGGCGTCAATGCGGCCGCAGGTGTTGGCGCTGGCGCACGCATTCTCGTTGGTAATAACAAGGCATTTTCATTGCAGCCTGTAAGTGTTGAAGCGCATGAAGGTGCAAATTTGGCACTTGGTGTCTCAAAACTAACCTTACGAGCAAAATAAAGGTATGATTGACAAAAATAACGTATATTATGTTTAGTATATTTTATTTTTTTACTTTTAAAAAAACCCATCGCAAATTTACGATGGGTTTTTGATTTTATACCAAAAAAATCAAAAAAATGTGTTCTTAAATATTTAAAATGACAAGATTTATATAACACTCATAAAATTCTTAAAATTTTTTTTTGATGTCTGTTTATACTTATATGACGAGAAATATCAAAACATTTGATTGAATCGTCATCTGATGGTCTGATTATCCTATTTTAAATACTGTAAAGAGAGCAATGCATGATAATAATATAGTGATAATCATCAAGACTGCGCCTTATATTATTTGTTTGGTTTTCATAAATAAAATTCTACGATCATGAAGCCAAAACATTATTCAAATAATATAGACGCAGTATTTATCGTTGACTATTGGAAAACAAACAAATTGAATTATTTCTTGAGAAAAGATCATTAATGAGATTATCATTATCAAAAATAATATCGGATGTATTTGCCAATATTTTAACGTGATCAAAGGTTGTGTAATAAGGCATTTGAAATACAAAAATTGAATTTTTAAATAAAAACCATAATCTTTGTTATATGGATTGTTTTTATCTATAAAGTAATATGCAATATTATTTGTCTTGGCTTATGTTATACCATCTACAAGATTATATCTTTTTTTGTCAAAATAGATTTCAAAAAATTTTAAATCAAAATTAAATAAATCATTATTCTGTAGGACTTTGTACTTTTTCATAAGCCCCAAAATATAACTTTTACCATACGGCATTTCATTTGAAAGCGCTTTATAAACATCGTTAGGAATAAGAAGGTCATTTACGTTATAGCCTCGGCATTCGCCTATAACTAAATAGTGTACAAGTGGATTAATCTCTGGATCTTCTGAGAAATAACGATTGTTATACCAAATTACATCAAATAACTGGCAAGGATTAATATTCTTTTTAGAGCCTAGTTTTTTGTAATGCTTCCAGAGATTTGCGCTTTTAGATACAGAGGAATACCTGCTTGCTTACACGCCTCTCTGTACCGTCCTAATTCAAGTATTTCTCTTGCGTTACGAGCTACACGGTAATGTCACTTCAAGAGTGAAGGAGAAAAAACAATTCTTATTCTTTTGAAAAGACTTTTCTTTTTATTGATTTCTTTCATAAATATATGATGCTCTAAATTACTTGTTATCATATTAGATAAGTCGTACATTATTTCTATTAACTTTAAGGCAACTACCATTCTCATGTAGACTTTCGGTATGAAATATCAATAATTTTAGCTTGCCATTATCATAAACCTAATTTGGATTTTAATAATTTGTAGCAAAAAAATAACCTAATTCTTTTTAGAAAATTTATTTCATTCCAAAACAAACAATCATAAATGAAATAACTTTTATAATCCTTAGCTATTTTTACATATTGATCGAATGTATCTTTATCCATATTAGGTCGTAGATTTTGTTTGTTATCATATATGTATTTAAAGCTTTGAAAAATCCTTTTATCAAATGCAGCTTGGAATCTTGAAGAAATTTTACTTATAATAGCTGAAATCAGCACAGTAAACACAAACTTCTCTTCATCTATTCTTTTATCCCAAGTGCCTCCAAACACTCTATAAGAATAAGATAATTCAGGTTTGTAATATAAATTACCAAACTGCAACATGAATGGGATAATTGTATTATCTATAACAAAAGGTGAATTTGTTAATTCATCTATGCGCGAATTATTTAAATTGTTTCTAAAAACAAAAGTTCCAGAATGCGCATAATTATTAGCAAAAAAGGCATATTTATCAACTATGCCTTCATCTGAAACATGATAGTAAGCTTTTTCCCGTTTATCAAGGAACCTATATTCAAAATCAAAAACAACAGACCCAATGGAGCTATCTTTATCCATTATTTCAATAGCATTTTTAGCAAAATTATTATTAACGCAATAATCGTCGCCATCAAATAAGCAAAAATATTGGCCGGTCATGTTTTTCATTGCACATTTGAATGAATTAGCAATTCTTGTCATAACATTGATAGCAATGTTTTTATCGCGTGGTTGAATGAATAATTTTAATTTATCATGGTACTTTTCTTTCCATTTCTGAATTTTTTCAATAGTCCCATCAGTCGACCCATCATCACTTACAATGACTTCGTAATCTTGATCAACATTTTGATTAAAGATACTTTCAAAAACATTATCAATATCATCAACTTGATTATAGCAAATGACAATAAAACTTATTTTATTCACTTTATTTGTACCTTATTTTCAAAATAGGTATAAATCCAAAAATATACACTCTACAAATATTTTTGCGATATTTTACATTTAGAATTGGTATGAACTTAAATAAATAATATCTTTTATTTTGCTTCTCACGAATGATATTAACAGGCACTACCTGAGAACACTCTTTATTGATGAAAAAAACAATATTACTTAGATCAAACACTTCATTTTTTACTTTCTGATCAAGATCAATGAAAGCAAGTGAAGAATATATTTTTCTTAAAAAGAAATGCGTTGTCTTTAAAAATTTAAATTCTATATTTTTATCAAAAAACAAATAACAAAAATAAAATAATTTTGCATTTAAAATATCTTTTTGTATATCACTTAAAATGGAATAAATACCTTTTTGATCAACTTCATAAACACTCTTAATGGTACTGCAATAGAAACCTTTACCTTTATTTAAATGCCAAAAATTTCTAAAACTATCCCCTTCAATCACTTTTTCATAAGGTGTATTTATATATTTTTTTAAATCTGCAATATCGGTAGGTGTATAATAATTTCTATAAAAGGTAGCTGATGTATGTGTATATGGGCAAATATCTGATGTTTTAAGACTATAATTAGGGCATGAAAAAAGTGGACTTATAACCCCCATTTCTTTTCCAGTATCGCTTAACATCATTGCGTTGGAAGCATATAATGCATAGTCTTCATTGTTTTCTAAAAACTCTACGGCATCATTAAGATGTTTTTTGTCTGTCCAGTAGTCATCAGGATCAAGAACAGTCCAATATGGTGTGGTAATTTTTTTGCATCCAGTAAGAACTGCCCCAAAATAACGCATATTTTTTTTATTTTGATGAAACTCAATAATATTTGGATATTGTTTTTTATATTCTTCTATAACGATCTGTGATCCATCTGATGAACAATCATCAATAATAACTATTTTATATAAATAATCTGTTTCTTGGCATAGAATTGAATCAATAGCACGTTTGATAAGGTTTTCCTTATTATATACAGCCATCACAATTGTTAGTTTTTTATCAATTTTATCCATCATTCTACCTCAACATACATTCTAAAAATGTATTTTTTTTAAAAAGCTTTTAAAGCGTCGTGATAAGCGTTTATTATTTAATTTTATAAATTTATCCTCAATCTCTAAAATTATTTTAGAGCTCACCTGCTCCATACTGTTTGAAATATTTGTATTTGCTTGTTGTATTTCATTTACAATATTTTGAATATCGCATTTATTTTCTTCAATCTTTTCTAAGAGAATAGTGTTAAAATCTTTTTGTTTTTCGAAGCTCGAGCTATAATATGTAATCTTAAATACTTTTACAGAAAAGTTATTTTCTGTAAAAGTATCATAATCATATATGTGAATTCAAGGCTTCTTATTTACTGGATAAGATTTTTTTAATGAATTTAATAAACTACTTATATAGAGTTGATAGTCATTATGCGATAAGAACCACGCTTTAGCTGATTTGCTTTTTTGTGTTAATATATCGGCATTGAGCGTGCTAATAATAGCTAGCAAATCATCTTTATCATACCATAAGAATTGATTAGGATCACAAAAATCTGCTGTAGGATAAATTGATGGGTTAATAACATAGTGATTAAGTATAGGTATGCCTGAAGACATCATTTTAACCTCAGTCAGAGCTGAACAGATTGGAAATGTTGTAACAAAAAGATCAACGGCTTTATCAAGCATTGATTGACCTAAATTATCAGCCCATTCAATATGAATGAATTGCTTTAAATTTATACCTGCTTCAATAAATGCAGCTTTGAAATTTTCAAATTCTTTTTCACTTAACTTGCCCTAGTGATAATGAATTCCATTTGCTCTTTTTACTATTGTAGCAACAATCTAATTGAAATCGTAAATTGACTGTGATGTTGTTATATAAGAACGGGCAGAAGCACTTACTGTTGTTAATGTATTATTTTTATAAGGTATATTAAATCAAATGATAACGTTAAAGTTTTTAATGCTACTGATAGCGATTTAATAGCTTATATGAAAGCAATGTATAAATACAATCCCAACATTACTGCAAATCTTGGGTTTACACCTGTTACGGTTGAGTAGTACTTACAGGAATATGATAAAAATCAAAAAGTTGAAATTCTTAACGAATTTAAAAACAGTGGTTTTTGAAATATCCAACCATATGGCTTTTATGAAATAACTGAAGCAGCTTTGACTTTTTATCAAAACAATAAATAGGCAAAGGACACACCACATAAAGCAAAGACCGCCTTGGTTTCCCTCGGTTGCCTTAATCAAGACGATAGTAAATGTAGTACAAATATTCATTTATTTTATTTTGAACAAGAATGCATTTTTATATTATGCGCTGGTCGCGGAAGAAGAACTTGCACCTGCATCTTTTGGGGTATGAGCCAAGCGAGCTGCTTCTGCTCCATTCCGCGTTAAATAAATAAACCCACTGGTTCGCATTATTAAGAGGCGTGTGGGTTCTGATTTTAGGTAACTTAATATTAGTTACAATTCTGATTATGGTATTTATATACCTTATTCGGTTACCGAGGTCAAGCACATATTTCAAATTTTCTCCTATTAGCATAATTCCATTTAACGGCTAATAGGTCTATGCTTTTTTTGAAATGTTCAGATGCATATATTCTTTGGGTTTTATCTTTAAAAAGCTCTGACAGCTAATAGCCTTGTCCAGCAATTTAATGACTAATTTGTAACCATCATCGCCAAGCCATATTTGACATTGTTTTAATTTCTCTGCCGCTTCAAGTTATTTATCTGTAACACACGTTATAGTTGCTCGACCGTCAACTTGCTCACGTGAATAATCAATAGCACTCGCACCTTTACCGCCGCAAGCTTCCCATAAATATCTTAATTTATCATCGGCAAGCTTATGAGCAAGATCAATGCTTCCACGACTATATAAAGTTTCTATTGCACTTTCATTTGCATTCACATGAACTTTAATTGTATTTTGGTTAGTTCTACTTTCTTTGTCTGATTTTTGAAAATATGGATTTTCAACCTCTATTGTAACGACATGAGCTTTCAAATGGCCAATCTTTTCATTGTTTTGCTTTTTTCTTTTTATCTTAGCCATATCAAACGCTTTCTGATGATTGGTTTTTGAATAGTAGTTTGGCTTTTTGTCGTGCTGCATTATCAACTGAAAAATCATGCCATGAACGATAATCGCCATTTAAAAATTTTAATAAATTTTCAGTAACGGCTTTCATTGCATAAACTTTTATTATGAAAACTAAAGGCTTTCTTTCATCATTAATGATTATAATATCTTTGCCTTTATGGGGAGGCTTTACAACGGCATTTCACCCTTTATACGTCTTTTCAGCTTTTGCCTTAAAATAATTCATGACCCCACCTATACACATTCAACCTCAACTCCATAAAGAACCTCAACTATTTTTTTGAGTTTGAAAATTTGTGTTTCAATGCGTTTGACAACAATAATTCTGTTACGCTTTAAAATGTGGTCGTAAAATACAAAGTCCGCTTTGTAATTACCAATCAGGCGGCCAGCAGCAACGATTAAAGGAAATGGGTTTTGTTCTTCTATGTTTGAAACTTCACCAGCTAAAACGTAGCATCAATTCAGCTGCATATCTTGCCTCTGCTTTGCTATCGTATGTTCGTCCATTAAATACAGTTTTTTTATTGCCATACTTACTGCGCGTAGGTTTAGTTATAGATTGTTTATAATCAGATACATTCTTTCGCATATTACAGTTTCCCCACGTTTTCAAAAGGGTCGAAAAGACAACGAGGCAAAGGTGCTTTTGAATTTGCCCAAGCATCAACTTGTGCTTTTGCACTAAAGTCTGCTTTGCGTGGTATGTTGGTAAATTCTTGCCCTAAGTGTTCTGTATATGAACGTTTTACCTTATCATCTTCATAAAGGTTGAAGAATACTTCACGACACCCTAAACCTATTGGGTAATATCCTTTTGCAGATCCTTTCCATGTTTTTTTGACAGGTTTTTTTAAAGCCAGTAGTTGATAAGCTTCATTCTGCGGCCTCCAAATGATATTTTGTTTGCCGTTCTAAATAACTACGTTGCCAAGTTCTATTGTCGTATGACGAAAAATAACGATACGCTTTTATGATCGAACCAAAGCCCAACCATACCTTCAAAGTCTCCATTAAGTCGTTTGGCTACGTTCATCACAACACTTGGTTTTTCAGTAAGTTCAGCTTTTTCTTCTTCTGTTTTAGCTGCGCTTAGTTTCTCTTCAAGTTTACGATTACGCCATAATGTTATGATGTTAAATGCGTTCGCACCGATTTCTGATGCACCTTTGACCTCTTCCGTTCCTTGAATACCTGTGTCAGAATTAGATTTTCGGGCATGAGCAACAAGATGAACATGAACATTATTAGACACAGCCCAATCAACAATTTTAAATACGGCTTTCTATCTTGATTGCAGACTGTATGCCGTTTAGAGCTCAAGCTACCTTTCGTGCGCCCGATGTGGCGGGGAACATCCCCCTTTTAAGAGGCGTGCTGCCGTGCGGTGTGCCTTGAGATGTGTGGCATCAATCGTGATACGTTGAGGCTTTGGGTCTTGCCCAGCAAGGGCTGTAAAGATGCGGTCAAACACACCCATTCGGCTCCAGCGAATAAAACGTTTATAGAGTGTTTTATGCCGACCATAGCCAACAGGTGCATCTTTGCATTGCAGACCATGCTTAATGACATAGACAATACTGCTGTCACCACACTGGTTATCAACACGAAAAACTCCGTGAGAAAGTAGGAAAAGGGTGATATCCGTGCCATCTGATTTTCGCTCAACAAAACTAAATCATTCATTGGTCAATCCTCCCTCGAACCAATGAAACACAAACCACCAAAAATGGACTCTATAAAATGAATCTGTCCTGAAACTAGATAGAAGTACATAACCTAATAGATTTAATAATATAAGTCGTCTTGAAAAAAGGATTGGCCATATTGAGAGAGCCAAAAAAGTAAATATTCAGACTTTTATCAAGTAGAGGACTTCAGATTGGCATTATAGCTTTTTAAATCGATGGTTGTTGACGAAAAACATTGCGGCAATTTTGCCTAATATTATGATGCTATCGCCCAGATTGGAGATCTCATTTAGTGATGGTAGCAAGGAGCGCTCCAGCTATAACTTCGCCAATAATATCACTGGCCCTGGTGACGCTTCTGCAATCACAGTCCGTTGGAAAGTGACGAAGGTTGGGCGTATTAAGCAAACTGAAGAGCGGCAGTAAGAAGCAACGTCACATAGGCAAAAGCAAGCAAATGAGAACGGCTAATAAAGATGGAACGATGATGATGCCTGCCGGCAAATGTCCTTAATCAGAATACCAGGGTCATCAGTTTCAGGATAGTGACAATCTGCATCTCGCTGAATAGGAACTCTTCATAAATACACCTTACTTTAACAAAAAATCGCTCCACTTTATTATCTAGAGTAATCGAACCAAGGGATGTTCTGCCGCTGTCCATATAACCAGCACTGTTAATGAGAATATCAATTTTGCAATGGAGTTTCTGAATTTCAATAATTGACGATTTTATATCATTGAAGTTCATAAGGTCTCATTGAACAGCACGTAAACGACCGCCTATCTTGTTAATGTCATTTAGCTTTATAGCCGCATCTCGATTGTTTCTATATATGACTATAACTTCAGATCCCTGATGAGCTAACGATTTCACTATTTTGCACCTATGTCTCGACTGCCACCTACAACGACAGCAATTTTCCCATCTAAATTAGACATTTAAATCTCCTCATATTGATGATCTATAATACGTTTCGGTTATTCAGGAGTTAAACACAATAACCACATAATCGCCTAAATAACGCAAACCCACAGCGGTGCCCTAAGACCCAATCCATGAGACAGGACTGGTCCTCCGATAAAAACACCGATCATTATCCCAAAGGTTATCAAGAATATATGTACTATATTCACTAACGAGTGACCATTGACGATTTGCTAACACGCGAAACTATAGCTGGTTTCATTGTCACGCCAACGAAACCAATTCCTAACATGGATATCATTACAATTATTTTATTATCGGCGAATAAAGCAAATATTTTTAAAAATATAACAAGACTTATCAAAGTCGCCAACAGCCAGAAGCGGATGAACAGAGCTGTCATGTTCGTGAGGATCAGGGTATCGCTCTCAAGGCACTGTAACTGGCGGCTCATCTGGTCAAGAAGATGGGTGAAGGCTGCCTACTGCCGATCCTGGGCATCGGCTGATAACAACAAAGCAATGGAGGTCTCGATGATTGACGTTCGGGATAGTTTTTTGGCCTTAGCCAGCCGATAGAGCTGAATTTGTAATTTAGATGTGAGATAGAACGTATTGCGGATTTTCATAGGTGTTCCTTTCAAAGGTCGATACCATCATTGGAGTCGAGTGTTGCCTTACGAACAAGGTCGTGCATGTCGTTTTTCATCTGCCGAACATTGCGACTTGTATGTTCTTCTTCGGCATCATCGAGCATGGAAAATTCCGCCGATGGATCGTAATCAGGTTTCAACGGTACGATTTCCTCATGATCTGGCAGATTGGGTTCGCGTCGTATGCCACTGTTGGCCGGATTGGTATCAGTTGGGATTAACTGCTCTTGTTGATGCGGTGCCTTGATGCTACCAGTCCATGGATTGCTCTGGTAATCACGTTGTAGCTCTTTAAGGTCAGGAGCTGTCTGGATACGAGCGGCAAGCTGCGAGTCAGAAAATAGTGAGCTTTACCTTATGTCTGTAGAAACATGGATTGATAAAAAAAAAGAGTGTCGTGGTTACAACACGGCAACTTTGTTTCAGTTAAAAGGATGCTTGCCAACGGCACGGAAGAAAGAAATGGTAGGCGCTCCAGATAGGTGAAACAAAGCAATACCGACCCGATCATCGAAGCTGATTGACTTCGACTATCCAGATAGTGATGATTTTTCCAAAAAGTACAGTGCAGACGGGACTTGAAGGAGCGCATCATAAGAGTTTCTGGGTGGTATAGCGATGTATATCGTTATGAAATGCATAAAAAGAAATTTGCCAGTTATCCGTAGCAGACAGCAATGGATTGAACACAATCTGGCAAAGTGACTCTTTCATCAACCAAGGACAGCCAATGCGAGATAAAATGCAACAGACAACATTGTAATAAGGCAGATCACCGCTGATTTTATCCACAAAGTTGTTATTATTGCGGATGAAGCTAAGCTTTTTTTGGTACTGTTTTGTAATAGATGTAAGTTGAATTATGGAAGGCCGACATTTATGATAAGGCAAGACAGAAATACCTTCCAAAACATTTCCCTATTCAATTTAAAACAATAATAGGAAAGATTAACACAATTTATTAATTTTAATGGTGGGTGATGAGGGGATCGAACCCACGACCCGCTGATTAAGAGTCAGCTGCTCTACCAACTGAGCTAATCACCCTAATAAAATGATCAGTATGTTTAAAAAATGATGTATATCTATCACATGAAGGATTGTCTATCATATTTTAAATATAATTTTTTTCATAATACTTTATGATAACTCTTGATTTTTAAAAAAAATATGCAATTATTAGTTTTTTTGCAATTAAGCACATTTGAAGTGCTATATTAAAAGGAAGTTCGAGCGTAATGCCCGGCCAAAGTTTGGAAGACCCTTCCAGTTGTATCGTGCGGTGTAGGCCGCTATTCGATTTTTGTTCTCTTAAAAAAATTAGAATGCGCCATTATTTTAATGGCGACATTAGTGATGTTGTGCTCAATCTTTTTTATCATTTTGATTTGCACAATTTGCGTGAATAGATCTCCATATTCCAAGCTACACATAACTTTTTCGTTTAATTATTTTTAGGAATACAAAAAACATGGAATGGATTATTGATCCTCACGCTTGGTTAGGTCTTGTAACGTTGATCTTTCTTGAAATTGTTCTTGGCATTGACAACCTCGTTTTTATTGCAATTCTTGCTGAAAAATTACCTGTTCGGTTACGTAATCGTGCCCGTTTAACTGGTTTAAGCCTAGCGCTCATTATGCGCTTATCACTCTTAATGGTGATAGGCTGGGTCATGACGCTTGATGAAACAGTGTTTTCTATTGGTTCGTTTGATTTTAGCTGGCACAGTATGATTTTAATTGTGGGTGGAGCATTCTTATTAGCAAAAGGCACTCTTGAATTGCATGAGCGCTTGGAGGGTGAATCCCATGAAAAAAAACTGGGTGCCGCACATGCTGTTTTTTGGCAAGTTATTGTACAGATTGTTGTTCTTGATGCGATTTTCTCACTTGATAGTATTATAACAGCCACAGGAATGATCCCAAAAGATCAAATGGCGGTTATGTATATTGCCGTTATTGTTGCTATGGGCGTCATGATGTGGGGATCTGGTCCACTGATGCATTTTGTCAATCGCCATCCAACGGTTGTTATTCTTTGTCTTGGCTTTTTAATGATGATTGGCTTTAGCTTGGTCGTTGAAGGTTTTGGTTTCCATATTCCAAAAGGATATCTTTACGCTGCTATTGGTTTTTCTGTGCTTATCGAGGCTTTCAATCAAATTGGGCGACACAACAGAGAAAAACTTATCACAACCAATGATTTACGTGAACGGACAGCTGGTGCTGTTTTGCGCTTGTTAGGAGGAGGTAAACAAGAAGGAAATCTTGGAGAAACTGTTGATGTTATTGCTGAACAGGCCGCAACGTCAGATTTATTTCGACCAGAAGAAAAGGAAATGATACGCGGTGTTCTTTATCTTGCTGATCGTCCGGTTCGTTCTATCATGACGCCCCGTAATGAGATTGAATGGCTCGATCTTGATGCTGCAGAAGCTGAAATGCGTGAAGAGTTAAAGCAGTTTAAGCATAGTCGCTTGGTATTAGCACGCGATAAGATTGATGAATTTGTTGGTGTTGCGCTCACTAAAGATCTTCTTCTTGATCTTGCTGAAGGTCAAAATATTGATTGGCAAAAAGCAATGCGCCAACCTTTAGTTGTTCATGAAAATACCAGTGTTCTTCGTGTGATGGAACAATTACGCGATTCGCCAATTCAACTTGCCATTGTTGTTGATGAGCATGGCTCGTTTGAAGGTGTTGCAACACCAACAGATATATTGGAAGCGATTGCAGGTGATTTTCCAGATGATGATGAAGATTCTGTAGTTGCTGAACAGCTTGATAATGGTAGTTTGCTGGTTGAAGGATATGCTGATATTCGTCGGTTAAGTGGGTATTTGGATAAACATTTAGTTGATGAAAATGATCGTTATACAACGTTGGCCGGATTTATGTTATGGCATTTTGGCCATTTGCCAGTTGCTGGTGAAGGATTTGAATCTGAAGGTTTGCACTTTGAAGTAGTTGAAATGGAACGGCGCAACATTGCAAAGGTCTTGATTACACCTTTAAAGAATGAAGATCATGATGAGTAACTGTTTTTATGAAAACTTAATAATCATTAAGCTAAGATCTTTTATAAAAGCGGTTAAAAGATTTTTCTAAGATATCGCAACACTGTTTTATTTGATTGAAGTGTTCATAAAACATTAAATGTTTCATTATGATCATAGTTGTTTGCATTTTTTAAGTTGTACAAAATTCATTGTGTGTTTATGAAATTATGCAACTTTATGAAAGATAATAGTGCTTCATACACGGACAATGGTGACGATAAATAGGTAAAAAAATGTCAAAATTGTTGGTACATATTCAATCATGTGAAGATTTACAAATTGCAGCTGAAGCGCAAGCGGATATTATTTTAATTTCCGCTGATGATGCTGTTGTGCATGAAAAATTTCTTCGTGAATTATTAAGTGATTATAGTAATAGGCAACTGCATCTCTGGCTTATATGCAATAAGAAAATAGCAAATAAGCATTCTGCTTTTAAAATTTTTAATCCCGATGCTGTTGTTTTATCCTTATCTTTTAACAATGATGATCAGAAAGAATTGGCTACATTTCAGTCTCATTTTGATTATTATCAAACAATTGCTATGGTGAATATGATGCAAAATGCTGATTTCACCTTTATTCAAAACATTGAAAAAAATGGTTTTAATGGGCTTATTTGGCAATATAACAATTTTGAAAGCCCTTTATTAAGTCTTCATGATATTTCAGAAATTGGCGATGTTTTAAGTAAAACGCAAAAAATCGGCTTAAAAACGGGTTTTCTTGGAGATATAGAAGCCCCTGATATTCCCAGATTACTTCCTTTTACACCAAATTGGCTTGGGTTTTGTATCAAAAAACCAATAAAACCTGGCCATTTTGGTGATAGTGAAACCAATAGACTTATTCGTGCACTTGTTCCTTTCGAATTGCAAAATCATGAGATTGCTGAAAAAAATACACTTGGAACAGATCGAATAATCGTCGAGGATTTTATTTTGCCCATTGAAATTGGTGCTTATCGGGGAGAATATGGACGTCAGCAAAAAGTCCGTTTTAATATTATTGCTGACGTGGTTCGACAGACAAGAAATCCAGAAGATATGCGTCATATTTTTTCTTATGATCTTATACTTGATGGAATAAAAACACTCGTTTCACTTGGGCATGTTGAACTTGTTGAAACATTGGCTGAACGTATAGCTGCTTTTATCCTAGCCTATCCACTTGTTCAAAAGGTCATTGTACGCGTTGATAAATTAGAATTGGGTCCAGCAGCAGTCGGCGTGGAGATAGAGCGCATAAATATATCATGACAACAATACAAAGGAATACAAATTGTCATTTTTATTCATGTGGTTAAGTGTTTTTTCGTTTTCGATATTGATCAATTTCAAATATTGCGACAAAAAACAAAGAAATAATAAGTGGAATAATCAAATAAAGTAATCGAAAAACAATAAGTGCTGCAATGACATCAGCAGGATTCATGGTTGGCATACCAGCCATAAAAACCGCTTCTAATACCCCAACTCCACCAGCTGGAGCATTTGATAATATTGTTACAGTAAAAGACACCAGAAAAACTCCAAGAACAGCAATAAAACCAGGATTTCCAACTTCTGGTAAGACGGCGTAAATAATTCCCGCTGCACCTAATAATTCTAACGGACCAACAATAAGCTGTTGCGCAACAATATGAAACCGAGGATAGGTTATGGATAAATTTTTTCCTAGTTTAAGAGGTTTAAAACCTAATAAACTTCCAAGTATGTAGAGACCTACAAGTAGAAGCATGACGGCACCAATAACAAGAGCCAACCAAAACGGTATTCCGTCATGCACCAATTCTATCAGTTCTGGTTTTATTAACAAAACTATTCCAGATAATAATACCGTACCTAAAGCAAAAGTGAATGAACAAAAGCCAACAAGAACCGCGACTTCAGCGCCACTCAATCCCTTCATACTATAAGCACGGTAGCGAACAACCGCACCAGAAAAGACAGAAGCACCAATATTATGGGACAATGCATAAGTGGTAAATGAGCAAATGGCTATAAAAAGCCACGAAATCTTTTTGCCAAGATGTTGAAGCGCAATGCGATCATATCCTGCAAGAGCCGCATAAGCGACAAGAGATGAGAACAAAGCAAAGAGCCATTGATGGGGACTTAAATCTCTTAATCTGATGACAATATCGTCAAAAGAAATTGACGATAATTTCTCAAATAGAAGATAAATTGATACCACCATAGCGGTGATACCTATAAGTGGCCATATATATTTCTTTAGTTTCACGCTTTATTACTCATTTATCGAAATCAGCATTGTTTTGCTTTGTCAGTGTTGTTTCCTCATCTAAGTTTTGCGTTTCTTCAAGACAAGGATCGATTATATGTTTTAGAATTCCATTTGCAATTTCATCTTCATCTGTCACGACAATATTGGCGCCTAATTCTAGTAAATATTGTGCTTCAATTTCTGAGACAGCATGGGTAATGATCATTAAATTATTATGAATGGCACGCGCTTGTGCCAAAACTTCACCAGCTTCAATTGTACTTCGCATGGCGATAATTAATTGACGCGCTTGGATGATATTGCTTGCGATAAGGATATCGCGATTAATGGCATTACCACAAATTGTTTCAATATCGTCTTGTTTTGCGCTTTCCGCAATTTTGGTGGAATCTTCTATTAAAATGACATTTTCATTTTTATTAAATAAGTGCTGCGCTACCTTTTTGCCAACACGACCATAACCTACAATAACAATGTGATTGCTTTTTGTTGTCATATTAAAACCGTTATCAAAATTTTTGATAGGATCAATTTCAATAACTGTTGGTATTTCTTCATCATATTTAATGGTTTCAAATCGCAATTTAAGTTTGTCAATCACAATAAACACAAGCGGATTGAACAGAATTGATAAGATCGCGCCTGCAACAATAAGATCACGTGCTGTGTCGTTTAAAAGCCCAATATTGGATCCCAAACTTGCCAATATGAATGAAAATTCGCCAATTTGTGCAAGGCTTGCAGATATTGTCAGTGCTGTTGCTTTTGAATGACGAAAAGCGCGTACAATGAAGAAAGCAGCAAAGGACTTTCCAATGATAATAATAAAAAGGGTTGCAAGAAGTGGAAAGAAATCTTGAAGCAATTCAATTGGATTAAATAACATACCCACTGATATGAAAAATAAAACGGCAAAAGCATCGCGCAAGGGGAGTGTTTCTTCTGCTGCACGATGACTAAGTTCTGATTCACTCATAATCATACCAGCAAAAAAAGCACCAAGCGCTAAGGATACACCAAAAAGAGTGGCAGCACCAAACGCCACACCAAGCGCAATGGCTAAAACACCTAAACGAAAAAGTTCGCGAGATCCTGATTGTGCTGTTATTTTTAAAAGCCAAGGTATCAATCGACGTCCAACAATAAGCATAACAGCAATAAAAAGTATAACTTTAATGATTGTAAAACCAATAACACCCCATATACCAAGATTAAGCCAGCCAATGATAGGATCTGTGGGTGCATTAATTTGCGTGTCAGCAATGCTTGCAAGTGCTGGAACAAGAACAAGACATAAAACCATTGCCATATCTTCGACAATAAGCCAACCAACCGCAATTTTGCCTCGTTCAGTCTCAATCAGCCGACGTTCTTGCAAAGCTCTTATTAAAACAACCGTACTTGCTGTTGATAAAGCGACACCGAAAAGAATACTTGTCGCAAAACTCCAACCTAAAAGACTACCAAGAGCTACGCCTAATAACGTTGCGACAAGCATTTGCGCGATCGCACCTGGTATGGCTATAGTTTTAACTGAGAGAAGATCTTTTAATGAAAAATGTAAACCAACACCGAACATTAAAAGAATAACGCCAATTTCAGCAAGTTGATTGGTGATTTCAGGATCAGCCCTAAAACCACCTGTATAAGGTCCCACAATAACACCAGCTAATAAATACCCGACAAGAGGAGAGATGCGCAGACGATTGGCAGTAATACCAAAAAGATATGCCAAACATAAACCGACGACAATAGTTGTTATCAATGGCGTATCATGCGGCATTTTAAACGAAGTCTTTCTCTTTAATAGTTAGGTCATACTGTCCAAGAGTAGTGCATATAAAATTAATTTGATTCATTTTATTTAAGCTTATGGTCTTGTTTTATATTTGCCTAGTGGTTTTATAAAAATGGCGCGAAAAATTTTTCGCGCCATACCCATTCATTATTGTTTATTTGCTGTTTCAAGTTTCTGTAAATCTGCACGCCCTTTATGGTGTTTGTGCCACCAATTTCCCAAGAACAAAAGAATGGGCGCGGCGATAAAAATAGAAGATGATGTGGCCACAATTATACCAACAACCATTGGAAGTGCAAAATTATGAACAGCATTTCCACCCCAAATCGCCATCGGCAACATTGCTAAAACAGTTGTCATAGAGGTAAAAATACATCTTACTAATACTTGATTGATAGACATATCGATCAATTCACGTAAGGGCATTTTTTTATACAGACGCATATTTTCACGCATCCGATCATAGACCACAACCTTATCATTAATTGAATAGCCAACAATTGTTAAAAGTGCGGCAATTGCAGTAAGATTAAAGTCAAGTTGAAAAAGAGCAAAAAAACCGACCATTTTGGTCGTGTCCAAAACAAGAGTTACAATAGCACCAACTGCAAAGAACCATTCAAATCGCCACCAAATATAAAGTGTCATGGCCAAAGCTGCTAAAATTACTGCTGTAAAACCTGCCGTTGCAAGTTCACCAGAGACTTTGGGTCCAACGACTTGTGTTTCATCAAATGTGACATCTGGATAGAGTGATTGGACAGCAGCTTTTACTTTTTCAACAGCATTTGATTGCTCACTCTCACCGCCTTCTTGTTGTTGAACGCGGATCATAATTGTATTTTCATTATCGACATTTTGCAAAGCAACTTCACCAACACCTATATTGGATAATTGTGCACGCATTGTCGCAAGATCTGCAGGCTCTTTTGTTGTAATTGCAACCTGACTGCCACCAATAAAATCAATTCCAAAATTTAGCCCAGGTTTAAAAAATAAAAAGATAGATGCTAGTGATAAGGCAACTGAAATACCAATACCGAGAAAACGAGCATTCATAAAATGGAAATTCGTATGTTGTGGAATGAAATTAAAAAAAGGCTGAATATGAAGCGTTTTAATTTTAAACTTACGTATAACCCATGCCATAATAATGCGCACAATAGTAATATCAGTGAACATAGAAATAATAATACCAAGCAGCATCGTCACGGCAAATCCACGAATTGGACCTGTGCCAAACCAAAAAAGTAAAATGGTTGCAATAACTGCTGTCACATTCGCATCGACAATGGTTGCAAATGCATGTTTGAAGCCACGATCAAGCGCTGCCATTGCGCCAACACCTTTGCGACTTTCTTCGCGTATACGCTCATTAATCAAAATATTGGCATCAACAGCTATCCCAATTCCTAAAATAATACCTGCAATGCCGGGAAGTGTGAGTGCTGCATTTAATAGTCCTAAAACAGCGAGCGTTAAAATTGTGTGAAATGCTAACGCAATATCGGCAATAAGGCCCCATAAGCCATAAAGAAAAAAGATAAAAACGGCAACAAGTGCAAAGCCGAATATTCCAGTGAACAGACCCATTTTAATGGCATCTGCACCAAGTTCAGGTCCAACGGTTCGTTCTTCAATAACGGTTAAAGGAGTAGGGAGGGCGCCAGCACGCAATAAAGCGGCAATGGTGGAGGCTTCTTTTGCATCAAAATCGCCTGTGATTTGTCCATTTCCATTTGGGATAACGCTTTGCAAAACAGGTGCTGTTAAAACTTTATTGTCCAGCACGATCGCAAATGGACGACCAATATTTTCACGCGATATATCAGCAAAAATGCGGCTTCCAACTTGATCCAGCTTAAATGTAATGATTGGTTGGCCTGGATTTTGTGGATTAAATGATTGCGCAGCAGTTTCAAGGGTGCTTCCATCAAGAGCAACATCGTCATAAATTGCATAGCGTTGTGTGTCATCGGAATATCCTGATACTACGGAAACACCTGCTGGCGGATTGTTCATGTCAACATTTGTCGGTACCAGATGAAAAGTCATCTTGGCTGTTGTACCTAAAAGTTGGCGTAATTGATTAGGATCTTCAAGACCTGGTAGTTGAACCATTATGCGGTCAGTTCCGATTTTTTGAATAGAAGGTTCAGAAACCCCTACTTGGTCAACGCGATTACGGATAATTTCAATGCTTTGCGTAACGGCATTATTGATACGGTAATTAAGACCAGCTTGGGTTAAGGCCACGCGAATGGTGCCATTTTGTTCCCCAATATCGAGATCTGCAGGCGAAGTGCCAAAAGCTGTTTGTGTGGGCGCAATTAACGCATTTAATGCATTAAGTGCTCGTTCACGTTGGGCTGAGTCAGAGATTGTAGCAACAATGGCATCACCAACCATACGGACACTTGTTGTAGAAATTTGTTCTTCACGTAATTTTGCGCGAACATTATTCAAAACTATACGCAATTGGTCTCTTTTTAAAGCATCAGCATCCACTTCTAAGACGAGATAAGATCCGCCTTGAAGATCAAGACCAAGTGTCACACTGGTATCTGGTAGGAAACTTAAATAGTCTTGCCTTTGTTGTTTTGTGAAAAGATTGGGCAAAGCAATGATAATGCCAGCCAAGACGATAAGAAAGTAAAAAGCTGTGAGCCAGCGTGATGTACGCATATTATTTTCCAGTATTGAGCGCGATGAACAAAATTTAAAACGCGCGACAGAGTATTATGAATTTATAAAAGCGGATTAGTCGTTAATGGCGGCGCGCGTTGAACCGCTTTTATATCATGTTGTGACTTTTTTATAACTTTAAATAAAGTAAAGGCCAAAATGCTATCATAATTAATAGGAAATGCTATGAAAGTATATTTAAAAAAAATGTGTTCAACGCTATGTTGAGAGTGTAATGAACGTTTATCAAACGAAAGAATATGCAGCTTTTTTTGTCTGTTTTCTTGCTGTGCAAAACGATCTATTTTGTCTACATTTTTTTCTTCAAATGATTTGTGATGAAGTGTTTTTTCACGATACGTTTCTCGATGCGAGAGTAAATTGATCTGAGGAATAAAACTTGATGTAAGCCACAATAAAAAACCGCCTAGTAATATATAACTCGACAGCAAGGCCATATTTTCATTTTTTAGGCGTTGATGCGATAAGGGCATGTCATATACTTTCTATTCGCACGTTTATTATGTTTATAGTTTCATTTAAAGCTCACATATATCCATCGCATCCTTAAAGATAAGGGTGGTTTGCACCTCAAGATGAAAAAATGTGTCTTTTAGATTTCATCCTTATCAGCAATCCTCGTCAAGGGAAAGCATATGAGAAGTCAAAATTATATTATTTATGTGGATTTAGAGTGATTATTTGATCATTGATGGAACTCTTAATGATTTTTATTCTTCACATAAGACTATTCTTATGAATAGAATTATAATTGTTATTTTTAATATTTAATGCCCCGTTTTTTTAGTTATTGGCAATATATTAAGATGATAATTGAAATGCAGTTAAAATTTTTATTATGATGCGTCTGCATAATTTGCTTTTTAAGTGAGGTCAAAGTGGTGTTGGTTAAAAAAAACGTCTGTACTACCATAATGCTTATTTTGGGGGCGGTTGTTTTTTTAATATCTTCTTCCTTAATTGAAAATGTTGGTTTTTTTGCACAAGCGCAAACAGTACAAAGTGATGCGTTATTATTAAATAATAACGGTATAATTTCACAAGACGAGTTTTTAGAAAGACAACAAGAATTGGCAAATAATGCGCAAATGCATTTAGAAAACTTAAAGAACCAACTTGAAAATGACACTTATGATAGTTCTTTATTAAATGACATTCGTATCAAAGCAGAAGATATTAAAAATCAAATCATTACAGCTGCTTTAAAATTTCGAGCGCCATTAAATGATATCAATCTGCGATTGGATCAAATAAGTGAACCAGATGAAGGCAATGTTGATGCTGTCAGTGTTGATGATGAACGTAGCCGTCTAAGACAGGAAAAAAATCAGATCAATGTTTTGGTGGCGCAATTAGATACATCATATTTGACGGCTAATCGTCTTATTGAAAATTCTATGATGCTTTCGCGCCAGCTTTTTACGCAAACATTAACCCATCGTGTCCACTTTTCCTTTGCTCTGGGTGAACAGATTAAAATCTTTGCTAAGGAAGCAATGCACGATTTTAATGCTTTAATAATTTCTTGGTGGCAATTTATTTATAATTTCAAAATGATAGAGCTTTTTGTTTCTATTTTGATTCCATTTTTATTAACAACTCTCATTACGTATTTTTCTCATAGAATGATGCGCAATCTTAGACAAACAATCATCTTAGAAGAGGATAATATTCCTTTCTTAAAACGTCTATCACTTGTTTTTCTATCAACCCTCATTCCAACTCTTATTTGTGCATTTTTTGTGTTTTCAATATTTGGAATGTCCAATTATTTTAAGTTATTTTGGCCAGAACTTCGGCATGTTTTCCGCACTATTTCTCATCAAATAGTGTTTGTTTTTTTCATTGCGCGTATGTCTTACGTTATTCTTATATCAAAAAATCCTGATATTCGTTTGCTTAATGTCGCGCATCGCCCTGCTGTTTTACTCGTATTTTTATTATCTCTTTTAGCGTTTGTTATGGCTGCAGACTATGTGATGGATGCCATTTATCACGCAGTTTCTGCGCCTACTCATCTTGTTATTGTTAAAAGTTTTGTATCTGTATTCCTTGTTTGCATCATAATCTTTGCTATCTCTTTTATTAAAGTACGACATCCCAAAACAGATGAAGACTTGATGACTTCTTGGCCATTTTATATCCGTATTCCTTTAATTTTATTTGGATTAATACCCATAGTGATTGCTTTTTTAGGGTATATCGGCTTGGCACGTTTTATCGTGCAGCAAATCGTGATTAGTGGCGCTTTTCTTGTTCTTATGTATCTTGGTTTTCAAACAGCGCGTGCAATAGCATCTGAAGGGGCTTTTTCACAAACAATCATAGGGCGCAATATCGCTAAACGTTTTAACGTTAAAGACGGAACTATGGATCAATTAGGTCTTTTTACAGCTATATTTCTCTACTTTATTGTTCTCGCTTTATGTATTCCACCAATTGTTATGCAATTTGGTTTCACATCGCATGATATTAACAATGCGTTTAAGCATTTTCTTACAGGATTCCAGATTGGAAATGTTTCTATCTCGTTAATCGCTATTTTAACGGGCATTGTTTTCTTTTTGGTCAGTTGGTTTTTGGTACGTTTTTTTGTGCGCTGGCTTGATAATTCAGTTCTTGCGCGGGGAAAAGTGGATTCGGGTCTTAGAAATTCTATCTCAACGATTATTGGTTATTGCGGACTTGCTTTATCTGCGGTTATTGGTTTGTCTGCTGCTGGTTTTAATTTAGGCAGTGTGGCGCTTATTGCAGGAGGACTGTCTCTCGGTATTGGTTTTGGTTTACAAAATATTGTTCAAAATTTTGTTTCAGGTCTCATATTGTTAGCAGAGCGACCATTCAAAGTTGGTGATTATGTTGAAACGGGTACAGTCAGTGGTATTGTGAAACGCATCAGTGTTCGTGCTACTGAAGTTGAAACATTTAAACATGAAACAATGATTGTTCCCAATTCAAGCCTGATCAACAATAATGTTGGAAATTGGACACATCGTAATAAAATCGGGCGTGTGGATATTCCTCTTACTGTTCCTGCGATGATTGATCCTCAACACGTCGTCGACGTATTGATGGAAATTGCTTCAAATGTTGAAGGTGTGTTGAAAAATCCAGCTCCATGGGTAAATTTTTCTTCCTTTGATAGTAATAGTCTAAATTTTTCCTTATCGGTTTATCTTCCGGATATTACAGCAACAACGTCAGCAACAAATGCATTGCGTTTTGCTATTCAAAAGCGATTTTTGGATGAAGGAATTTTATAAATGATAAAATATTTGATCATTTCTGCATCACTATTATTGTTGTTCACAACAATTCAAACAAATGCAGCAACTCTTGTAAATTCTGATACAGAAACTCAAACATTGATTATAACAGAAGGCAGTAGCCGTCGCGATGTTTTGTTAAAAACAGATCAAAAAGTAGATATATGTTCTAAAGGTTGTTTTATAACATTTCCGAATGGTGATCGTTTTGCCATTAAGGCAGAAGATAACATTAGCATAATACGTGGTCGTGCGCGTTTTCAATAAAATTTAAAAGAATTAAGAATTTTTCTTTATTTTTTGTGAAGTTTTTTTAAAAAAAAGAATTATTTGATTTCAGCAGGAGCAGAGATTTATTTGAAAGAACATCTAAGAAGGCATTTTTTTAATTTCAATGTGATCTTCATGCCAATTAATCAACCCTTGTTTTCTGAAAGATTCAAGCCAACCATGCATAGGCCAAACGCCCCAGCGTTTATGAAATAAAGTAGCGTTTTTTATAATATCGTTAAAATGATTGTAAGGTGGGTTCAAAGTTTCGTGATATTGATGATAAGCACGAGTTTGAGCTGTTAAAAAATGATCGACATGAGACTTTTTCGCTTGAAAACCAAAATCTGTATCTTCACCACCATAGCCTTCATATTCTTCATAAAAACCCCCTATTTTATCAAAATTAAAACGTGTCACAAAAAAAGCCAGTGACCAAAACAAGCCTGGATCTTCTTCCCGTTTAAGACCCTTTTTGGGAAAAAACCGTGCATCATGCGGACTTCCTTTTTCCATAAGATCTTTTTCTGTCCATGGAGAAGGCAGTGGTTGATTTGAAAGATACAATATTTCAGGACTAATGATTGCATTTTGGCGTTGAGATATATGCGTTAAAGTTTTAACAAAATTGTGTGCGGGAATGCAATCGACATCCAAAAATATTAAATTATCGTAAGAAGCATGTTGAACTGCTAGATTACGTGCAACCGCTAATGGCAATCGCTCATGTGATAATAAATGAATCTTCAAAATCGGAAAGCTCATTTGCGGTAGAGTATAGTCCTGATCACTCATTTCGATTATAATGAGTTCATCAGGTTTTTGACTGTTGTTTTCTAAACCAATGATAAGATTGATGAGATGTTGAACACGATTTTTATTCAAAGTTAAGACGCTGCATTTCATCATAAGCTCATAACTCTATAGGTGTATCTATAACTAACTGGGATTTATATTTTTTAGCAGTCCGTTGTGCCATACTAATAAGATAATTTGCAGCAGATTCAATTCCATTATTGTCATGTAAATCTGAAAAAGAATGGCGTAAATTTTGTGCTTTTTTGATCGCTTTTCGCCAAGATGACGGCCATTTTTCGTATGAAACTGCAAAACTATTTTTATGCAATAATCGTGCTTTTTCGACTTGTTCATCAAACGGTCTTTTTTGAGGCAAAGCGATAAAAAGTTTGTTCATTGCCATGACGTCTGAAAGCAAACCATCACCACATGCACCAGCCACAATTGTAGCTCTTGCCATAAAAGAATGAACATTATTGACCCAACCATGTATATTGATGTTTTTGGGAAGCGTGATTTGATTTTGAAATGGTCCAATAACGTCAATTGTCCAATCAGAAAGTTCTTGGGCCATTAAAAACAAAAGATCGGATTTTATATTATGTCCGCCTTTTCCTAAAACGAGCAAAATTCTTTTATCATCTGAAGGATAAGATTTTATTTTAGATGTTAAACTTGAAAAATAATCTGATTTTTCACGGAGCCATTTAGGTGTTTGTGGGCTTTCTAATAATGGATGAAAAGGGCATAAAACGCGTTGTGCCGCCTTAAAGATAAAATTATGTGCGACATCTGTTCTGTTTCCTGACAAGCGCGTATAGATAAAAGGCGTTGCATTGAGACATGAAAGCATTGCGATTTCAACGGATATATCAATAAGCATCAATGCGGGTTGTACCTCTTTCATCCATTTTGTTATAAGGTGATTTCTCTCTCTTATTCCTTCATGATATAAAGGAGTATAATGCAGTGCTGGATGGGAGATGACTGTTTCATGATTGGTTTGTTTATCATCTGGTAAATCAATCGTTTTTAATGTCTCGGTTTTGCCGTTTAAACCCGTGCCGAGTAAGGTAAAGTGATGAGGAGCAGATCGTGCGATCTTCATGGCACGTGAGAGATGTCCTTCGCCATGATGATGGACATATATACCAATTTGCACCATCACACTTTTACTCTTAAATGCGCAGGTTGAATAAACTGATCCAATCTTGTTTTTTGGGATTTATTTATGGAATTGGATAAAAGTTTGGCTTTTTTCTTTTCAATTAGATGCTCATAAAGACGCTCATAGTGTGAAATCATTTTATCGGCATTGGCAATTTCTTCAGCGCGTTGTCGACAATCTGCTCGGTTGCAATTCATGGCTTTTTTTATGGCCTGAGCAAGTGATCGTGCATCATTTGGAGATGCAAGTGCACCACTTTTTTCATCAAGAAGCTCACTCATCGCTCCACGTGCAAATGCTGCCACTGCAACGCCTACAGAGAGAGATTCTACAACAACAAGACCAAAAGGTTCCTCCCAACATGGGGTGCAAATAGATGCACGTGCTCCTGCAATAAGTTGGGCAAGCTTTTCATGAGAAACATGACCAAGATATTCTGTGTCAGAACCTAACCGTGGTTTTATTTCTTTTGTATAATAATATTCGTCCCAAATAGGGCCAGCTATTTTTAAATGAACTTGTGCAAGGCGTGCAGCATCAATGGCGTGGTGTAATCCTTTTTCTCTTACAATGCGCCCATACCAAATAACGTAAGTTTCTTGTTGCTTATTTAAGAGTGATTGGTCCCAATGTGGAGAAAAGGCAAACTTATCTAAATCTATTCCATTTGGAATTACACTATCGACTCTAAGTATATTTTCCCACATTTTTGCAGTGGTGTTAGATATCGCAACAACTGTGTTGTTTTGACCTGATGCACAGCGAAACCCACTTTCAAGCCAACAAAATGGAGGCGTATGAAGAGTAGTAACCACCGGCATAGGCAAAATATCAGCCATTGCTATCGGTAAATAATGTAGAGAATTATTATGTACAATATCGAATTGATTTCGTTTTAATGTACACATCAGTTTCATGTACGCATGATGTTCTTTAAAAAAAACCTCATTATGCGCTTCTTGCGTGCCAATATTGCTCAATTCAGTTGCATCACATATTGGATACGTTTTAATGTCTGTTGCACTATTTGCCGCAGCGAAAAGAGTGACATCATGACCTTTTTTTTGCAATTTGGAGGCTAACATATGCGTGTGCATTTCTAATCCACCAGCAAAAGGTTCAGAAATTGGATATTTTAAATGCGCAATAATCGCAATTTTGCGTTTTGACATTTTATTCTCTTGCTACGCTTTATGGAAATCTTATAATTTTGAAAGAGCCCGTTATAAACGGGCTCGTATTTGATTAATATTTGTTATGGCGCAACGGTTCACTGTGAGATGCAAAACTTATCAATGTCGAAATTTGGTAAAGTGCGGATAGCCCCACCACAACATAGATGATACGTGATAAAATTGCTGCTTGTCCGCCAAATAATGCCGCAACAAGATCAAATTGAAACAGACCAACAAGTAGCCAGTTAATACCGCCTATTATAAGAAGTGTAAGTGTTGTACAGTTAAGTATGCGCATTGAGTGTTCCTCTCATTTAATTTGTTTCGTTTATTATTAAACGTATTTTTTTAGATAGAGTTCCGAAAATTGATGAAAATTTAAGCCATTGCATAATGCCATGGGCTTGGTTGAAGACTATGACGGGATTTTGAATCCTTTAAATTCATATGCAAATGAGGTTTATCCGATAAACTAGCGGTTGTTTCTGAAAGTTGTCGCAAACGTGGTAGTTGTGCAATCATCTCACTGAAACACAATCGATGTTGGCGTAAATAAGGACTATATTTTTCAACATAATGCCACATCGCGCCAAAAGTATAAAAATGCATGGCTTGACGGCGTTGTGCTGAGTTTAATCCAAGTTTTTTTAATAAGTCTAAACATTCTGTTTCATTTTTATATGCAGTGCGTAATGCTTGGCGTGTTGTTATACGATAAGCAATCATATCAGCACGTTCAATGCGCTCATCACAAAGATAGTCCTTGGTGTTTAATCTGTGTTTCATTGTTTCAGCCATACCACCTCGTGC
Source organism: Bartonella tamiae Th239 (assembly GCF_000278275.1). Lineage (GTDB taxonomy): Bacteria > Pseudomonadota > Alphaproteobacteria > Rhizobiales > Rhizobiaceae > Bartonella > Bartonella tamiae. Next base: position 1,751,915 of record NZ_JH725147.1, on the reverse strand, counting down.
TCTTCCATGAAGTCTCATGGACGTCGTAACACGTGATTTGTTGCAATAGTGTACGGGCATGTCTTTATCAATAATGCATTTAACAAGTTCGCGATCCTCACTTGCTGTCACGCGTGGTGCGCCACCTATATGGTCAAATGCAAAAGCAACTATAGACATATTGGCTCCTGATTCGTCTCCGTGGTGAGGCCATGGATTGAAAGGATCAGGATCAAGATCTGCCTGTAATTTTCTTGATAAATTTAGATATTCTTGCTCAAGATATGCTTTTTCAAGCAGCCAATCGGGCAAATATGCTCGTTCATGATTGTTAACTATTACATGGCCACACGTAAGTGCCGCACCTAAAGTGGCTGCATGTAAATGACCTCCAATCCACCCTTTATCGACAAGACTGTCCGCATCGGTTGTTAATATAACGCCGCGCGGGTTAAGAAGCGTATGAGCAATATCAAAACCCAAGGCACGTGCATAGCCTGCTGAAGCAATTTTTTTAGGAAGGGTAATGTCTAAAATGTCTAAAGCAAATGGATTATTTTGTGCCCATTTCCGTGCAAGAGTTGAGGTCAAATCATTTGTATTATTAACAATAAGTAATATCCGTCCTGCGGCTCTAGCGGTGTTCATACTTTGGGCGCATGAATCAAGACAATTTATGATTCGTTTTTCCTCATTTTGCGCAGGTATCACAATGATATAATCGGGAAGACAAGTGAAACGATGTGGCGAAGGCGTCCAATTTTTTAATTTTGCGCGGTTATGCGCTCCTTCTAAAATTTCTCGATACGTTTCAGGTAGGGCGAAATTTTTTTCTGACGATAACACTTTAAAGCCTCCAACAATGCATCAATTTTGTATTGATTTTCTTGATTCTTGATGAAGGCATAAACGAAATGCGCGGTTATTCGTTCCAATGTTATCGTTGGAAAATTAAAACTTATACTAAACAAAAAACTTATATTATTCATCAAAGACAAAAATTTTATGTTATAACTTTTTTGTCAAAAAAGTGTTGTAAGTCTCTGTTAATATTTATTAATTATATTTGAAGAAGCCTAATTTTTTGATGTATATTCACTCATGTTTTTTGTATTCACTTATGTGTAAAGCAGAGTGTTTCAGTATATTGTGAAAATGTGGTTGAATAAAAATTATTAAAATTTCTCAAAAGCTATAAAATTATTTTTATCAATGGAACATATAAACGTATGTTCTAAGCTTTATAAAACCTATCAATCTTAGAAAATGACAAATGAAAATCATAAAGTATCTTGGTGCGGACGGTGGGAATCGAACCCACACGATCTAGGATCGAGGGATTTTAAGTCCCTTGCGTCTACCAATTCCGCCACGACCGCTTGTGTCGCTCTTATAAATAATGATTTTCTATCTGTGAAGTCGAAATTTTAGAAAAATGATATAAATTTTTGTTATTAAGAGTTTTTAGCTGACAAAATACACCATGAGCGCTACAAGGAACTTCAATTACCCTTATAAAAAGGAATATAGTTCATTATGAGTGAATTTTTACATGATGTTTCCCTTGCAGCGAAAAGTTTACGCGAACTTTTTGTTGAAACACCACTGCAGCTCAATCATTTTTTAAGCAAAAAATATGGTGCAGAAATTTATCTCAAACGTGAAGATCTTACGCCTGTTCGTTCTTATAAGATAAGGGGCGCATTTAATTTTGTTTCAAAAATGTTGCATGAGCGGCCACAAGATTCTGTATTTGTTTGCGCATCAGCAGGCAACCATGCGCAGGGCCTTGCATTTGTATGTAATTATTTTAAGTGCAAAGGGGTCATTTTTATGCCAGTGACCACGCCACAACAAAAAATAGATAAAACACGTATTTTTGGCGGTGATGCAATAGAAATAAAGCTGATTGGTGACACATTTGATGAATGTTATGCCGCAGCACAAACCTATGTTGCAGAGGTAGGAGGTGTCATGGCACCTCCTTTTGATCATTATGAAATCGTGAAAGGTCAAGCCACAGTTATGCATGAAATTGCTGAACAATGGCAAAAACTTTTGAATGATGATCAAACTGGAATGGATAAAAATACTGTTCCTGACATGGTTATAGTACCTGTAGGCGGTGGTGGACTTGCCAGTGGAACAAAGCTTTTTTTGCAAGAAAAGGGCTGGCAAACACAATTACGTTTTAGTGAACCGGAAAATGCGGCTAGTCTTCGCGCTTGTTTGGAGCAGAAAAAACGTCTCAAACTGGATGATATTGATAATTTTGTTGACGGGGCAGCTGTTGCAGAAATCGGAGCGATAAATTATGATATTTTGAAATCATTTTCGCCATTTGACGTTTCAGTTATTCCAGAAAATCGTTTATGCGCAACAATGATTGAAATGCTTAATGTTGAAGGCATTGTTTTAGAACCAGCAGGTGGACTAGCCATTGATGCTTTAAAAAGCCTCTCTCCTCAAGATATTAAAGGCAAAAAAATCGTTTTGATTGTTTCAGGAGGAAATTTTGATTTTGAACGCTTGCCTGATGTGAAAGAGCGTGCATTACGATATGAGGGATTAAAAAAATATTTTATATTTCGTTTTCCTCAGCGCCCCGGCGCGCTTCGACGCTTTCTTGATCAGTTAGGTCCCGATGATGATGTGGCACGGTTTGAATATTTAAAAAAATCAGCCCGCAATTTTGGTTCTGTGCTGATTGCCATTGAAACAAAAAATTATGAAAATTTTGCTGTGTTGGCAAAGAAATTCGATGATTCAGGTTGGGCTTATCGTGATATAACGAACGATAAAGTTCTTGCAGATTTTGTGATTTAAGACATGTTTAAAGTATCAATTAAAAGGTAAATATTGTGAAATTTGTTTCTTCTATAATTGCACTTTGTGTTTTATTTATCTCGCTTATGAGTGTTTCATTAGGCGCTGAGCCCAACAGAATGCAAAAAGCAGAATTAAATAGTCTTATCACGCAACTTAACATTGCTGCAGAAAATAAGAATATGAGCGTTATTGCCAATAATATGCCGACACGACTTTTTAAAGAAATGGCACGTCGATTAAATACAAAAGAAATGGCTTTACGCGATAATTTAGTCGAACAGCTGGAAAACCAGTTTGCCAATCTTCCTGCAGGTGCTTATCATTTAGACAATAATAATATTTCTTATCATGAGACACAGAACAAAACATTTTATGCTTTGGTGCCCACACGTGTAGAAACGAATGATACAATAGCCCATTATCAAACATTGGCAATTTTTGATAATACAAAATGGCATCTTATCTATGGTGGACAAAAAACGGTACAAAATCCCATTTTTCTCGAAATTTATCCTGCTTTTAAAGATGTAAGCATACCAGAACAAATCGTTACGACAAAATAAGAGATTATAAATATTTAATGTATTTTAAAATGCTGTTGCTTTTTTGCCGTATTTAAACGATAAGCTGATAATAGGCGCTAAGGCGGAGTATTGTCCGCTTTCTGAATAAGCAGACTTGTGGCGTCACGCATACTTAAAAAAATGTGTATAATAGCCTTTAACAAGCGGTTATATTCTTTTTATAAGGATGTTCATTGGCCGCGCAAGTCGCTTCAAGGTTTTGCCTTTTTAGCGTTTCGTCCAAAAATTGTGTTGAGGATTCTGATTGCGCGGAAGCCTGATATATCGCCTTACGATTCTATGATCATTGGGCTTTTGAAAGATAATATTTTGACAGAACAAACTTTAAAAGGTTTTCAAACCTTTACTTTACCTTCTATCCTTGTAAAAAATCTTGAGCAGGCTGGAATAACATCGGCAAAACCTATTCAGCAAGAAGCGATTCCAGCGATGTTGCAAGGTCATGATATTTTGGGCATTGCCCAAACGGGCTCTGGTAAAACATTGGCTTTTAGCCTGCCACTTTTAGCAAAAGTTGTTGCTTTAGGTGATAAACGACGACCTAAAACTGCGCGCACACTTATTTTGGCACCAACGCGTGAACTTGCTGTACAAATTGAAGAGACAGTGCGTATGGCATCAAAAGGCGCTCATTTGGCAACCTGTCTTATTTTAGGCGGGGTGTCGCGTTTGTCTCAGATTAAACGTATGGCTCCAGGTGTTGATGTCTTGATTGCAACGCCTGGACGTTTGATGGATTTGGTACGTGAAAAATGTGTTGATCTTTCTCAAACACGTTTTTTGGTTCTTGATGAAGCGGATCGTATGCTTGATATGGGGTTTATTAAAGACGTTCGCCAAATTGCAAAACTTGTTCACGCAGAACGGCAAACGGCCCTTTTTTCAGCCACAATGCCGAAAGAGATTTCTTCTCTTGCCGACAGCCTTTTAAATGATCCTGTCCGTATTGAAGTAGCACCACAAGGTACAACTGCCGCCGAAATTTTACAAAAGCTTCATCCTGTGAATAATCGGGAGAAAAAAGACGTTTTGTGTAAGCTTTTGACAAATCCAGCTTTTTCATCAGTCATTGTTTTTACACGTACAAAACATGGGGCTGATGCGGTGACGCGTCATTTAGAAAAAACAGGTTATTCAGTCGCTGCCATTCATGGTAATAAATCGCAAAATGCGCGTCAACGTGCCCTAAAAAGTTTTAGAGATGGCTCTGTTCGTGTTCTTGTGGCTACAGATATTGCAGCTCGTGGTATTGATGTGCCAGGCATAAGCCATGTGATTAATTATGAATTGCCAGATGAAGCTGAAAGTTATGTTCATCGTATTGGACGGACTGGTCGAAATGGAGCGAATGGTGAAGCCATTACACTTTATGATGAATCCATTGAACGCGCGCGTTTAAGAGGAGTTGAACGGGTTATTCGTATGAAACTTCCTCGAGAAGAGGTGCCTCCTCAATTTGGTCAATTACCGGATAAACCTTATAAGTCGGATGAGACAAAGGAAAAATCTAGCAATAACCGTCGTTCTTCTAAACCGAATAAACGCAAACGTCCTTTTCGTGCAAAAGGTGAAGATAGAAACAATCAAAAAGGACGCCCACATGAAGAAGGCAATCGTAGGATGAATACTAAACCTTCTAAAAAACGTTCAAAACCAGTTCGCTTGCGCAAATCTGTAAAAAGAGCTGCTTAATTTAAATAAGTTACAAATGTTGATGAAGTCGCAATCATAATCAAAGTAAAAGCGAGAGAATGTTTTTCTCTCGCTTTTTTCATAAAAAATTTTGCGAGAGCTTAGTAAGTGATACGTAAAATATTAGCGATGATTTTTATCTTTTTAGATTGTGTTTTATTCATCAAATTAAAATTATTATCGGCATGGTTTCATATGATCAGTCTTATAGTGTTTCACTCAATATCGCAATTATGCACGAAAGCGTTCTCATTATTGTCAATTTTTCTTATGCAAACGGGGATTAAACAATTTGAAGTTCATTATTTTTGACATAAATTAAAAATGATGAATTCAATTATCACGATATATTTTTGAATTGAAATATGAACGTTGAGAAGGTTTTTTCATGAGCAAAGACTATCAACATCACGACTATAATCCATTTCTTGTGACACAAGAGTGGCTGAAGCATCACATTGAACGTCCTGATATTTCAATTATTGATGGTTCATGGTTTTTACCCGCCGCTCATAGAGATGCGCGTGAAGAATATGCAAATACACATATTATAGGTGCTGTTTTTTTTGATCATGAACTTGTTTCTGATCAAAAAACGAATCTTCCTCATACCCTTCCAAAACCAGAAGATTTCGCTCGTTATGTTAGTGCCATGGGTGTTACTCAAAAGGATACAATCATTATTTATGAAACCAATGGTTTTTTTTCAGCACCACGCGTTTGGTGGATGATGCGCATTATGGGTGCCAAAAAAGTCTTTATTCTTGATGGTGGACTAAAAGGATGGAAAGATGCAGGTTTGCCTGTCACCAATCAAATTACAAAAGTCGCACCTGCTTCATTTTTAACAGATTTTCAAAGGGACAAAGTTGTTTTTTATGAAGAAATGATCAAAATTGTTTCAAATACAAATATTCAAATTATTGATGCGCGGTCATCGCAACGTTTTTTTGGTCATGAGGTTGAGCCACGTCAAGGTTTGCGTCTTGGGCATATGCCGAATGCGTATAATGTGCCTTATGCGTTATTGTCTGAAAATGGTTTGTTAAAATCTAAAAAAGAGTTGAAAACGATTTTTGAAAATGCAGACATTGATATTTCAAAACCTATTGTCACAACTTGCGGTTCAGGTATCACAGCAGCCGTGCTTATACTTGCGCTCGAATCGCTTGGAAATGACAATGTTAGGCTTTATGATGGTTCATGGAGTGAGTGGGGGACAAAAAAAGACTCACCAGTTGCAGTAGGCCATAAATAATATGATAAAAAATTCAAATTATCTTCAAGCACGTGTTACTTTTTTAGAAATGTATAAACGTCCTCAAAATTCAGTAACACCACCTCTTCATCAACGGTTGGCTATTATGAAAGCCTTTGATGTTCCAGTTCATTTTTATCGTTATTTATATGAGCTTATCGGTAAACAACACCATTGGATCGTGCGTCATCGTATGGATGATCAAACACTTAAAAACCTGTTATCATCGACGTTAACACAAATTCACATACTTTATGTGGATGGCTGTCCTGCAGGTTTTGCCGAAATTAATTTACGCCAAATGCCTGAAAGGGGTGAAATAGTGTATTTTGGTCTTGTTCCTGATTATCAAGGAAGAAGATTGTCAAAGTTTTTTTTGCAAGAAATTATTTTATCTTTATGGGATGAAAATCCTGAAAAAATCATTATCCAAACCAATACATTGGATAACCCTCGTGCGTTACAACTCTATCAAAAATGTGGTTTTGAACCTATAGACTTTAAAGATGTTTTGATTGAAAAATGGAAATGATCCAAAACTTTCATGAGTAATAAGAGCTATATCTGCCTAAATTTACCATATATGCATCATAATATTCTAATATGTATTTTAATCATTATCATCTAAGAAATAGGCCTGAGTGTTTTGAATAAAAAACAAAAAATTTAATTTAATAATTCGTACTACGCCAAATTTTTATAAAAAATGGCCTTTTGTATGCGGCATCAAATTTAGTGAGAGTAAGGGGCTATATGTTTTGTTTTCTAATTATTTAAAGAATGCGCTTAATTAGATTTGTTGTGTTTATGTTAAAACTACAGTCACATTCATTTATGATAAAATAATTGCTCATTTTAAGAAATGTTGCAGTCTATAAATGATGGAAGATTGAGAGTATATATTAAAAGACAAATATATTTTTGTTTTATGGGTTCCAGTAAGAATATCTCTAGTTGAGACTTTATTAATTAGATATTGATTATTTATTAAATTCTTTTTTAATTTTGTCACATGTCAGTAACATAACATGATTATTACGCCTGCTTAATATGATTTTAAGTAGGAGTAATGTATGTACAAAATTATTTCGATCATAATGTTATCGACGATTTGTTTTTCAAGCACTGCATTAGCAGAAACACGTTTAACTGTTTATAGTGCTTTTGAAGCAGAAGATCTTAAACGTTATAAAGATACTTTTGAAGCAGCTTATCCTGATATTAAGATTGATTGGGTCAGAGATTCAACAGGTGTTGTTACAGCCAAGCTTTTAGCTGAAAAAAATAATCCAAAGGCAGATGTAATTTGGGGCGTTTCAGCAAGTTCTCTCGCTTTATTCAAAAATGAAGGTATGTTAGAACCATATGCTGCTAAAGGTGTTGAGCGTTTAACACCAAAATTTCGTGACGCTTCTAATCCTCCAAGTTGGTTGGGATTAGATGCTTATGCAGCCGCTCTTTGTGTCAATACCGCTGAATTGGCAAAAGTAGGTGTATCGATGCCGCAAAGCTGGGCTGATCTAGCAAAGCCTGAATATAAAGATATGATCGTCATGCCCAATCCAGCTTCATCAGGGACAGGATTTCTTGATGTAAGTGGCTGGATACAAATGTTTGGTGAAGAAAAAGCTTGGTCCTATATGGATGCTTTACATAAAAACATTTCATCATATTCGCATTCAGGTTCAAAGCCATGTAAAGATGCAGCGCGTGGAGAATTTGTCATTGGTATTTCATTTGATTTTCGTGGAGCAAAAGAAAAGTCATCTGGTGCACCAATTGAAGTTATCATTCCGCAAGAAGGTATAGGTTGGGAAGCTGAAGCAATTGGCATTGTTAAAGGAACGAAAAATCTTGACGCTGCAAAAAAGTTGTTAGATTTCTCAATTAGCGATGAAGCAATGAACATGTATAGTGTTGGCTATGGTGTTTTGGGTGTTCCATCATTTGAAAAGCCTGTAGAAAATTTTCCTAAGAACGTTCATGAAAAAATGATTGATAATGATTTTTCTTGGGCAGCGCAAAATCGTGAGCGCATTATAGCAGAGTGGACAAAACGCTTTGATGTTGGAAGCCAAAAGAAAGATCAATTTCACTAACTTTTACGTTTTATGACTCAAACATTTCCTGTTTTTGCTAAAGACTATTAATTTTTGGCTATCATTTAAGTAAAGCGAATGTGTCAAAAAACTAATTTCCTAAGGAAAATATAAAATGACGACTCCACATATTGTAATTGATCATGCAATGAAGCGATTTAAAAACTTTATAGCGCTTAACGATGTTTCTTTGTCGATTGAAGAAGGGGAGTTCGTATGTTTTTTAGGGCCTTCAGGGTGTGGTAAAACAACACTTCTTAGATTGATAGCCGGACTTGAACGTCAAAATGAAGGACGTATTTTTATTAAAGGTGAGGATGTCACTAATCAACCAGCTTTAAAACGTGATTTTGGCATAGTATTTCAATCTTATGCATTATTTCCTAATCTTACAGTGAAACAAAATATTGCTTACGGTTTACATGGACGTGGCTTAAAACGCACGAAAATTAATTTTCGTGTAAATTCGTTACTAGAAATGATCGGTTTAGCTGATCAAGGTGACAAGTATCCAGCAAAATTATCTGGCGGACAACAACAGCGTGTTGCTCTTGCACGTGCACTAGCAACAAATCCTTCACTTCTATTACTTGATGAGCCTTTGTCAGCCCTTGATGCGCGAGTTCGAACACATCTGCGTAAAGAAATGAAAGAATTACAGCACAATATTGGAGTTACAACTATTATGGTTACTCATGATCAGCATGAAGCTCTTACCATGTCGGATCGTATCGTTGTTATGCGTGATGGTCAAATAGAACAAATAGGCACACCACACGATATATATGCTTCACCAGTAAATAGTTTTGTTGCGGATTTTATTGGTGAAATGAATTTTATTCCTGCTGAAATTATTGCTGAAAATAAAGTCCGCATCGGAAAATCGATGATTACAACAGATACGTCTAAGGTTGATAATCGTAATATTGTCTTAGCTATACGCCCAGAAGATATCATAGTTGGTAATGTTGGTAGCTATGAACAAAACTCAATAATTGGGCGTATTGATGATAGTGAATTCTTTGGTTCATTTGTGCGAGCTCGTTTAAGCGGTGGGGATCTTGATTGCTCTTCTATTTTGGCGGATATTTTTGGTGTTTCGAAATATCAGCAAAGTTTTGCACATGGTGATATGATTAGTATGCACTTACCTTTTGAAAAATTACGCATCTTTGAAGCGGCGTAATTCATGTTAAAAATTTTATTGGGTGAGGAAAATTCAGCTGTTTTACAACAGTTTTCTTCAAATTCATTATCTCATCGTAATAAGTTAGTTCTTCAAGATTCATGGTTACAAAGAGGTCTTCTTTTAATTGTTATTTTTTATTTTTTTATAACTTTGGTTTTACCATTGACATTGCTTGCATCTAAAGCATTTCAAAGTTTTAGTTTTGATTTAAGTATTATTGAAATTTTAATGAAGAAAAATGGTGCTTGGCAAGATGAAATAACACTTGCTGATTGGCAAGAAAAAAGTGAATATGTTGCCAATCATGGTTTGCGTGCAAGTGAACGTAGCCGTGAATTGATAACCAATATAATTCCAAAAACAGAACTTGAAAATATTGAGCTATATCGTGTTTTAGATAATAGCTTTGATGGAGTATTATTGCTTGATGGTAAAGTTCTACCACATGGTAATTGGATTGAGCTTTCGACTTCAGATTTGGCGAATGTGCAGATTAAGCCTGTTATGCAATATAGTATTGCCAATTTTGTTGATTACTTTTCTACGTCTTTTTTACGTCAATCAATATTTAATTCGCTTAAGATTGCTGCTCTGGTATCATTGATTGTTACACCGATTGCATTCTTGTTTGCTTACGGCATCATACGGACACGCATAGTTGGTAAAACAGCATTTCGTCTTGTTGCTTTTATTCCCGTTCTTATTCCATCTGTGCTTCCCGCAATCGGTCTTGTTTATCTTTTCGGTCGGCAAGGGATTATTACGCCATTATTGATGGGGCAAAGTGTTTATGGACCTATTGGTATTATATTAGCGAGTATTTTTTTTACATTTCCGCATGCGTTAGTTATTATGATCGTCTCATTAGGTAATGCCGATAAGCGTTTATATGAAGCAGCTGAAGTATTGTGCGCCTCACCTTTGAGAATATTTATAACGATTACTTTGCCTGCTGCTCGTTATGGTTTTATTTCAACTGCATTTGTTGTTTTTACACTTGTTGTCACAGATTTTGGTGTACCAAAAGTTATAGGTGATGATTATCAAATGCTTGCTATCGATATTTATAAGCAAGTTATTGGCCAACAAAATTTCCAAATGGGTGCTGTTGTTTCCATGTTGCTCCTTTTGCCAGCAATTTTTGCGTTTTGTATCGAACGTTTTGTAAGTAAAAAGCAAATTTCACAATTAACAGCACGTGCAGTGCCGTATTCTCCAGATATTAACCGCAAACGCGATATAATATTTTTTATTATATGCTTAGTCGTTTCAGTTTTTATTTTATTGCTCGTATCTATGTGTCAGCTTGCTTCTGTTGCTAAATTTTGGCCATATAATATAACACCTGTATTGAGTCATTTTGACTTTAATCACATGGATGGTGGCGGTTGGACATCTTATTGGAATTCGCTACAGTTGGCATTCTATGTAGCAACACTAGGCATTGTTGTTGTCTTTTGTGGTGCTTATATTACTGAAAAAATTAAAGAGTTTTCTGCAGGACGGTTTTTATTACAGCTTTTAGCCATCATGCCAATGGCGATACCTGGAATGGTGCTTGGTCTAGGATATATTTTCTTTTTTAATAATCCGTCCAATCCGCTTCATTTTTTGTATGGAACAATGGCTATACTTGTTATTTGTACCATTACTCATCTTTATACTGTGCCTCATTTAACTGCTACAACGGCATTAAAACAAATGGATAGTGAATTTGAGTCTGTATCTTTATCACTTAAGCAACCACTCTGGCGTATTCTTGGTCGTGTTAGTGCACCTGTATGTTTTCCTGCAATTTCTGAAATTTGGATATATTTATTTGTGAATGCTATGACGACCGTTTCAGCATTGGTATTTATTTATAGTCCAAATACAACCCTTGCTTCAATTGCTGTCCTAAACATGGATGATGCTGGTGATGTTGCAGCCGCAGCTGCTATGGGTATGATGATATTTTATACAAATGTCATTGTTCGGATTGCGCATTCTACTATTACTAATTTTGTCATACGACGTCAGCATAATTGGCGCAGCAGTTAAGAAGATTATATCGATGAATAAAAGCTATGATATTGCAATTGTTGGTGCTGGTATAGTGGGACTTGGTACAGCACTTGCCGCTATGCGCATGGGAAAAAAAGTGATTGTCATTGAGCGTTCACCACATGCAATTGGTGCATCAATTCGTAATTTTGGTTTTGTCACCGTTACAGGGCAACGTGCCGGTGCACATTATCAACGTGCGTTACGTAGTCGTGAAATATGGGCTGAGATTGCCGCTGAAGTTGGTTTTGATATTATTCATTCTGGTCTTGTTATCCCTGCATATAGAGATGAAGCAGCTCATGTTGTGGAATCATTTCTTAAAACAGATATGGGACAATCATGCACTTTGATTACTGTCGATCAGGCTTTGCAATATGTGCCAGCTCTTAAAACAAAGGGTATAAAAAATATATTATATAGCCCACATGAATTGCGTGTTGAATCAGCTCTAGTTATTCCGCAACTCGCGAAATGGCTTCATAAAAAACACGATGTTAATTTTTTTTGGAATACGTCTGTTTATGCTATTAATGGTAATACACTCCAAACAACACAAGGGGTTATTTCAGCTGAAACCGTTATTGCATGTCCTGGGAATGATTTTTCAACACTTTATCCTGAACGTATTGCTGTACATAATTTGTCTATTTGTACATTACAAATGTTACGTGTTGCGCCAGAAAGAATTTTTAAACAAAAAGCAGCCATTATGTCTGACTTAAGTTTGGCACGCTATGAAGGGTTTAGTGCGTTGCCTGAAGCGAGAGGATTGGCCGAAAGACTTGATAAAGAAGAGAGCGAAAAACGTGCCGCTGGTATTCATTTGATAGCTGTTCAGTCAGCTGATGGTTCATTGGTGGTTGGTGATAGTCATGTGTATGGACATAGTCCCCAACCTTTTGCTTCAGATCATGTTGATAATATGATTTTAGAAGCTCTTGACGATGTCTTCGATATTCCTAAGCGTAAAATTGTAAAAAGATGGATAGGTGATTATGCATATTCAGCAGATAAAACGGTTCTGATAGATAGACCCGAACCTAATGTTCGATTGGTTGTGGTGACCGGAGGTACAGGAGCTTCAACTGCTTTTGCTTTAGGTGAAGAAGTATTGAATGAACTTTATAATATATAAATAAAAGTAAGGTTGTATAAGATGTCGCATCTCAAAGCTGTAGTATTTGATTGGGCTGGAACTGTTATTGATTTTGGTTCTTTTGCTCCAATGGGGGTATTCATTGAAACTTTTTCACGTTTTGGCATAGAGGTTACTCTTGAAGAAGCCCGCCAGCCCATGGGATTACCAAAGCATGATCACATAACAGCTATGATCAATAATAGTCGTATTCATGCGGCATGGACTTCTAAATATGGAAAAGAGCCAAGTGAAAAAGATATTGATGCGATTTATGATGTTTTTGTACCTTTAAATGAAGCTATCATTCATAAATATGCTTCACTTATTCCTGGCACTATAGATGTTATAACTGAATTAAAACATCGTGGAATGAAAATAGGTTCAACTACAGGCTATACACGTTCAATCATGGAGCGTATTTTACCGCTTGCGGCTGAACAAGGATATGTTGTTGATAATCTTGTTTGTGCTGGAGATGTTAAACATGGGCGCCCGACGCCACTTAATATGTACCGCACATTTCTTGATCTTGATGTTTGGCCAGCCTCAACAGTTGTTAAAATTGATGATACAATTGTTGGTATCCTGGAAGGGGTAGAGGCAGGGTGCTGGACTGTTGCTGTTGCATTAAGTGGTAATGAATCAGGGCTTACACAAAAAGAATATGACGCTATGAATAAAAGTGATCGTTTGTTACTTCGACAAAAAATTGAACCCATATTCCGTAAAGCTGGGGCAAATTTTGTCATTGATACTGTCGCTGATTTATTACCTATCATTGATAAAATCGAACAGTTAATAGAGTGTGGTGAGCGTCCTTGATTTGATATTGATTTTTCAAAATAATTCTAATTCGTCATTACAATATATAGTGTCTTTTATAAATGATGGAAAATAGAATGACCTTTTAAAGAATTATTTATTTTCTTTATATGAAGAAGCACAACTATGTTTTTTAGAAACATTAAAGTTACTGTTTTAGGAAAGTCTTTATTGATTGAAGTAAAGATATTAAAAAAAAATTCTTTTGGCGCCAGCTTAAAATTATATTAGATTATATTTTTACACTATGCGGAGGCTTTGCATAAATATCAAATAATGTGTTTATGGTTGTCACTATAATCACCTTAGTTTAAAATTCATTTACTCTACCACAAAGCTAGAGCCAATAACATTAACAAGAGTTGCTCCAGAAGAAACAGAAATTTGATGCACTCTTACCCGCTTCTTTGACGACAGCTACATAAATATTTTGTCTCTATACATTATTTTAATGAATATAATTATTATGCATATTTTTTTATCCATTTAAATTTGTTTCCTTTCTTATAAGGTTATTATTTGTATGCTGATTATTTTATATTTTTAAAAGGATAATTATTTAACATCGCGATATTTTTCGAAGTTCATAAATAGAAGTCTTTTTTAAAATTATTCACCTTTTATGAATTACCATAATAGCCAGCTTTTCCTTATTCTTTTGCTATGCAAAACCATTCTCGGATGATTGATGACAATAGTACCAAACCGTCATTTGTCCGTTTTTTTACTCAAATTTTCTCCGTTTCGTTTCTTACACAACAAAAAAAATTTAAAAAATCTCAACGAGTTCTTGCTTGTCAGGAGGTGACTATTTGACTTTAAGTCGTGGCTTTTTAATCGCCATCAAAAGCAATGGTTTTTTTTGATATAAAAGAAATATTAAGGTTACTATCACTAAACCCATCAAAAAGAACGATAATTTTATGAAGTTCGTCTCCAATTTGCGACTGTTTGAAAACCAATTCCATGCGTTCTCATTCGTGCCCCCAAAAAAGATAATTCGCCTAATTTTTGCTTAATGATAAATAATTTCACTGAAGTAGGAACTGCTTAGGTCAAAAAACACGAAGGGTGAAGATTACGTTTTAGACAGTAAGAGATGGCTCAATTTGTCTGAACAGTTTGTAGTGTTTTGTTAAGTGAATTTGCGTCTTGATCACGCTGTCATTATTATGGTTTCCAACGCTTTGAAGTATGCCATATCCAGTATTATCGCTACCAAGCGATGAATGTGGATTTCTGGTATTGCAAAAGTTAGATATCGGCCAATGCCAGCACGTGCCTTAGCAACGCTCTTATAGGTATGGAGATAAACCTCCTCATATTTGACTGTTTCAAAATCGCTCAACAAAGGCATTGTGGCGTCACGCGCCCTTGCCATCCATTGAGATAGCGATTTGCGCGTTCTGTAGTACTGCCGTGAAGTCTATCGACGTCAATTGTGAGTCTTGGTTGGTATTGAATATGTCGGGTTTACCATAACGCGCAAGTGCTTCCTTAACGACGCTCACCTATGCAAAAAGCGGCTACCATTGTCATTGACCGCCACAAAGACAAAACCCTTCGACTAAACCAGTCCACAACGACACAAAGATAAAAAAACCACAGGCTATGGGAATATAGCTGATGTCCATCGCCCAGACCTGATTAAGCCATGTCACAGCCAGATGACGCAGCAGATAGGGATAGACTTTATGAGCAGAAGTTGGCTTCGAGGTATTAGACCGTCGCGGTATATCGCTTCTATCCCTATTTTCTTCATTTGCGTGGCGACATCTAGTTGCCCGACTTCCATCTTTCGCTTTTCAAAGCCCTTGCAACATTCAGCTTCTCGCAAACGGATATTCGATATTCAAAATGGAGTTCGTCAATTCGGCGTATCAGTGCCAAATCACCATCTGATACATGGCACGGGGAATAGTAAAGACTGCCACGGCTGAAACCTAAAAGCTTAGATTGGCGTGAGATCGATAGTTTGTGTTCAGGGTCAATCATTTCTTTGCACTCAGCAATCCCGCCGTGTTGAACGCCCCTGATAAAAAATCATTCTCTAAAGTCAGCTCCCCAATCTTGGCATAAAGCGTCTTCACATCAACGCTGGGCGCGCACTGTTCTGCCTTGGCTTCATGACCAAATATGAAAGTCGCCTTCTCAAGAAGCTGATCTTTCCATTGCTTGATCTGGTTTGCGTGTACGTCAAAGTGGTGAAAGAATCCAATAAGGTTTTCTTGCCCCTGATTGCAGTAGGGGGTACTTTCGCTTAAAAGCTGCGCTATGGTTTCGGTATGGTCGTATTATCGTAATGTCTCTTGTCATCGACATCTAAGCCAAAATCAGGCAAAAACTCCACTGAGCGTAAATGCTTAAATTTCCTAAACTACTTCTAATTTTCTGTTTAAACAATATTTGAAGCGCCACTCATTATTTCTTATGTTTCTTGTTCAAGATGTGCTACAATAGCCTCTCGTAGTTTATGAAAATAGAGTATTGCTATATTAAGATTAATACCTAATAAAGTGGCTGCTGAACGGGTACTAGAACCAGCGATAAAATACTTGAAGAGTTCGTTTTTGCCGTATTTGTAAGTGACGACTTTTATGACGAGACTTGTCCATATGAGACTAGTAATTATTTTCTTTTATCTATGACAGCCTCAATTTTTAAAGGTTATTAGAAATTATATTTACGAAAAAAATTGGTTAAATATGACAGCTAAATTATTATATTTTGATATAAAGAATATCTAAGGCATTGTTAGACAAATATGTTTCAACCATGACGTGATTTTATTACGTCGTAAGCAAGATAAATCCTTTTATGTATTTTAAGACTTCACATCAAATTATCCGTTTAGCGGTTATTTATTATGTTCGTGATTGGTTTTCTCATTTCTATAAATTAATCGCTTGTTCTATTCGTAAAAACATAAGAATGAATGTTTTAATTGACTGTGGCGCCTAATAAAGTTTTCTTTAAAATCAAAGGAAAACAATATCTATGTCGAATTGTTGATCATGAAAGTGAAGTATTGGAATGATTTTTTCCAAGCGCCGCAATAAATCTGCTTTTTTGAGGCTTATAAAAAAGAAATAGAATGGGCTTTCAGAAATAATAACAACAGATAGACTTGCTTCATATAATGCTACACTAAATATATTGGCGTTGAAGAGCGACAACAAACAGGTCGTCGTCTTAATAATCACTATGAGAATTCTTACCTATGATTTTGCCGACGAGAACGAGCGATGCAACATTTTTAAAGCATAATAATTTTACAGAAATACACACATGTTAAAGTACACATACATATTTATTTTAATCATGAGAGGCATCTAATTATTAGACAAACATATAAGCAAAATAGAACCACCACTCTTCATAAGTGACTTAATTTGACGCTTGCGTCAAATGCAATTTTCATGTCTTTTATAGACGAGTTGGAATTAACCTGACAAAATGGTTAGCGTAAGCAATCTTAATGCATGAATTTAGTCCCAGTATGGGCTATTGATTGTGCTTAAAATGGGTTCAAAATGGTCCCAACACGCATTTTTTTAAACTTAATTTTCAAATTTAAACTTAATGACAAATATTTAGCTATAAAACTAATGGCTCCCCGGGCCGGATTCGAACCAGCGACCAACCGGTTAACAGCCGGTTGCTCTACCACTGAGCTACCGGGGAACAGTGCTCAAATGTATAATGTTGGTGGGCTATAGCAAATGCAATACTGATTTGCCAAGTGGAAAAAGTCTTTTTTTTGAAAAAAATTCAAAACATATTTTGTTTTATTGTTTTTATGATCTTTTGACGTACGTAAAATACGGTCTTTTATAGAAAATGATCAATAATAATGTCTCTTTAATATATTACGATTTTAAAAATTTATAGGTGCGTGATACATTAATATGTCGTATTACATTTATATAAAATGAGAATCATTTTCTTTTATTTCATGAAATTTAAGTTTTTAGATATATTATACCCTGTTGATTGATAAAACGAAAAGCAATAAAAAGTTGTGCTTAGCGTCTTCATGATTAAGAAACTTATTTGAAAAGGCGGATAATACCTTGACGGATCACTCGCCTTGACTTAATGAGCCTTTTCATAGTTGAAATGAGGCCTCGTGGCGGAATGGTTACGCAGAGGACTGCAAATCCTTGTATCCCGGTTCGATTCCGGGCGAGGCCTCCACTTAAAATGCAAAGTGATTAAGTTATAGAATGTCACAGTATCAATAGCTGACGATCAGTTTTAGCTTTTGAAAAAACAAATTCCAGTAGATTATATTATTTAATTTCTCATTATTGCATAAACTTGTCATTGACGGGCAGGCTGTTTTTTGCGAAACCGATAAGCATTATTTCTTAACTTAAGTCGCATATTGTTATTCCACTGTGATGAATGTTTTCATAAAACACAGATGTGAAGAAGGAAAGGTCAGGGTATGACTACTGATTTTGCACAGCTTCGTCTTAAAATGGTTGATAACCAAATTCGTACTGTTGATGTTACGAAGTTGCCTGTTTTGGCGGCCTTTTTGACTGTAGAACGAGAAAGATTCGTTCCAGAAACCTTGATAAATTTAAGTTATCTCGATCAAGATATTCCTCTTACAGATAAAAATTCAAACAATTCTTCCCGTTACATGATGAAACCTGCAGCTTTAGCCAAGCTTATTCAAGCAGCTGATATAAAGGCTGATGATGTTGTTCTCGATATTGGCACAGGTAATGGATACAGTGCCGCACTGTTTTCTCAACTTGCGCGCTCCGTTATTGCCTTGGAAAGTGATGAAAAACTTTCCAAAAATGCTGTAAAACTACTAAATGATAATGGTTTCGATAATGTTGCTGTAGTTTTGGGTGACTTACATGTGGGCTTTTCTAAAGAAGCTCCATATGATGTGATTTTTCTAGAAGGTTCAGTCGATTTTATACCAGATGATCTTTTGAAACAGCTTAAAGAAGGTGGCCGACTTGTTGTTGTTGAAGGCCAAGGAAATGCTGGTATTGCTAGGGTTTATATCAAAGAAGACGGTGTCGTATCATCAAGGCGTCTTTTTAATTTGGCTATTCAACCACTTGCAGATTTTTTAAAGATACCTGAATTTGTGTTTTGATGATACGATTAAAGGGTTGCGTATATGCAACGTTTTTAAAATTTAATGTTTCCATAGATTGCAATTTGTTTTGAATGCGATAAAGAATAAAATGAATCTTTAAATGGGCATTTATATTTTATAGAATTATTTGGTAGAGGTATAGCTGTGGTAAAATCAAAAAAGGCTCTTTTAACGGCTTTATTACTTTCGGGCGCCGTTTTTACGTCGGGTTCTGCGCATGCTGAGACTTTGATGGGGGCTCTTGCTAAAGCCTATACGAATAATGGAAATTTAAATAGCGAAAGAGCTGGTACACGCATTTTGGATGAGGATATTGCAATCGCAAAATCAAATTTTCGTCCTCAAATTGAAGGATTCGGTACTTACGGTCGCGGACGAACTCCTACAACAAAATATTACACAACTACGGGTTCTATCGGTATTCAATTAAGCCAAAAAGTGTTTGATGGTTTTGTGACAAAAAATACCGTTGCGTCTGCTGAAGTGAAAGCACAAGCACAACGTGAATTTTTACGAAATACCGAACAAAATATCTTAGTAAATGCAGCAACAGCATATGCAGATGTGTTTCAATATCGTCGTATCGCAGATTTAAGACGAGAAAATCTTGCCGCTTTAGAAGAACAGGTTCGTTCTGATCGGGCAAAACTTGATGTCGGTGAGGGTACACGCACTGATCTTGCGCAATCTGAAGCTGCTCGTTCGGTTGCAGTTTCAGAATTGAGCCTTGCACAGGCCGATGTTCAATCAGCAGAAGCTGTATATCGACAAGTCATCCGTGATGATCCAGATAAGCTTGAGCGTCCTCCTGTGGCAAACCAAATTCCTAAAACACCTGATGTCGGATATAAAATTGGGGCTTCAACTCATCCTGCAATTTTGTATGCACGTTATTTAATTGATGCAAGCTCATATAATGTTAAAGCCAAGGAAGGTGCATTGATGCCTCAATTGGATATTTCAGCAAGTACATCTTATAATGAAACTTATAATGGTCCAGGTGTTAGCGGTACATCCAATTCTGTAGGTTTATCCTTGAATGTTCCAATTTATCAGGGCGGTCGTACATCTGCACAAATTCGACAATCAAAAGAGCAATTAGGGCAGGCACGTATACAACTTGATATGGCACAAGACAGTGTGCGTGAAAATTTGGCATCTTCTTGGTCACAACTTGAAGGTGCGCGTGCATCAGTAATTGCATATCGTGACAGTGTTAGAGCTGCACAGATTGCTTTAAATGGTCGTGTTGAAGAAAATCGTGTTGGTCAAGCCACGACATTAGATGTTTTGGAATCGCGTTCACAGTTAATTAATGCTCAGATTTCTTTGGTAACGGCAGAAAGAAATGTTGTTGTTGCCAGCTATAATGTTCAATCAGCAATTGGAAAAATGACAGCAGATCGTTTAGGATTACAAGTTGTGACCTATAATCCAGAAGAACATAACCGGGCTGTAAAAGATAAATGGATTGGTTTACGCACACCTGATGGACGCTAATGACATCATTTGTCGATAAATAATTTTTTAATTTTTTTAACGCCGTGAATGCGGCGTTTTTTTATGAATACCAATTGGATTTAAAATAAGCTATTCCATTTTTTTAGTAAAGAAAGTTGTGTGTTGTTTTTGCTGTACGTCTCTCAATCATTTTATAGTTTGATTAAGTTTGCTAATAATAATGTATGATTCTTTTACTAGATTTTTAAATTAAGGGGTTATGGGGATGGCACAAAGTTCAAGTGCAATGCGTGAGCCAACCATGGATGAAATATTAACCTCTATCCGGGAAATTATAGAAGAAAATACGGCACAGGATAAAGAATATTTAGCCAATCAAAAAGATCATCATATGAATAAAACGAAGGCGGTTAATGATGATTTTCAACAAGATCAATATGATTCATTATCCGTTGATGACGCTATGGAAGCATTAGCTGCGCGTATTGGTCTTGCTTTAGATCCTGAACTTGATTCATTTCGCCTTAAAAATCAACAAAGCTATAGTAGGCGTGTTTCAGATAATGACAGTCATTTTGAAATTGATTCTTTAAATGAAAAACAGAAGTTTCATTCAAAAACCACTGATGAGTCTTCTTTTGTTAAAAATGTAGAAACGATCGCTGAAGAAGACCTTCGTAAAGTTTTGAATGGTTGGATGGAAAAGCAACTTCCTATTCTTGTTGAAAAAATTGTTCGTGAAGAAGTTATAAAGGCATTGCGTGGATATTATACATCAGCTTAGATAAGCTTCTTTATAAGATTTTCGGAAAAGTTTCACTTATGTTTTACAGTCTGAATATGATTTTTGGTAGTTTCCATATTTATAATATTAAGTTTGTGGGATGATTGGTGCTTGCTTATTGATATGTGACTTAAATATAGCATTGTCATCTGCTATCAAAGATATTCTTCATGATATAAAAGAAAACTATTATAAGTTTTCATAGGATTGAATCCTTTTTTTGACTGATGAAATGGTCTTTAAAAAAGTCCTTTCATTTCCTATAAGGTGACAATATGAGATGATTTTAATTTGATCTCACATATCTTTTGATAAGCGTATAAATTGATTCCGCCGTAATGAGCCACTGGATAGATAATGTTAGAAAAAAATTATGATGCAAGGGTAACTGAACCTCGTATTGCAAAAGCTTGGGAAGATAATGGCGCTTTTAAAGCCGGTGCAGGTGCTAATCCCAATGCGCAAGCGTTTAGTATTGTTATACCGCCACCCAATGTCACAGGTTCCTTACATATGGGGCATGCACTAAATAATACGATACAGGACATTATGGTGCGTTTTGAACGTATGCGTGGCAAAAATGTCCTATGGCAACCAGGAATGGATCATGCTGGCATCGCCACACAAATGGTTGTGGAAAGACAACTTTTAGAACGCAATGAACCAAGCCGACAGGAAATGGGGCGTGAAAAATTTGTGGAACGTATTTGGCGATGGCGAGAAGAATCAGGTGGCTTAATCGCAAACCAATTGCGTCGGCTAGGTGCATCATGTGATTGGTCGCGTGAACGTTTTACAATGGACGAAGGGCTTTCTAAGGCTGTTTTAGAAGTCTTTGTATCTCTTTATAAACAAGGATTAATTTATAAAGATAAACGACTGGTCAATTGGGATCCAAAGCTTTTAACCGCTATTTCTGATCTTGAGGTTGAGCAAAAAGAAATCCATGGGCATCTTTGGCATTTTCGTTATCCTTTGGAAGGAAAAATCTTTGATCCTTATGACGAGACAACTTTTATAATTGTAGCAACGACACGACCAGAAACTATGCTTGGTGATACTGGTATTGCTGTTAATCCTGATGATGCTCGCTATAAAAGCCTTATAGGAAAAAATGCAGTTCTTCCATTTGTCGGGCGGTTACTTCCCATTGTTGGAGATGATTATGCAGATCCTGAAGCAGGGTCTGGTGCCGTTAAGATCACTCCAGCACATGATTTTAACGATTTTGAAGTCGGCCGGCGTAACAATTTGCGTGTCATTAATATTATGACACAAAAGGCTCAGATATTTTTGCGTAATAATGAAGAATTTATGGATGGATTGCCATCATCCCAATCACTCGATTTACTGATCGATGCATTAGATATGACTGAACGTTTTATCGCCAGACAAAAAATTTTGGAAATAATGGAAGAGGGGGGCTTTTTAAGCCATAGTGAGGACCATCCTCATATGGTGCCACATGGTGACCGTGGCGGTGTTCCCATTGAGCCATTATTAACAGATCAGTGGTATGTTAATGCTGCAAAGCTTGCTGAACCGGCACTTGAGGCTGTCAAAAAGGGTCAAACTACAATCACGCCCAAAAATTGGGAAAAAACTTATTATCATTGGATGGAAAATATTGAACCTTGGTGTATTTCTCGTCAATTATGGTGGGGACATCAAATTCCAGCATGGTATGGACCTGATGGCACTATATTTGTTGAGAAAAGCGAAAATGACGCCATTCTTGAGGCCAAAAAACACTATGGCAAAGATGTTGAACTTATTCGGGATTTGGATGTTTTAGATACATGGTTCTCTTCTGCTTTATGGCCTTTTTCTACACTTGGCTGGCCAGATAAAACATTAGAGTTAAGCACATATTATCCTACAAGCGTTGTCGTTACAGGTTTTGACATTCTCTTTTTTTGGGTCGCACGGATGATGATGATGGGCATTCACTTTATGGGGGATGTTCCATTTCATAATATTTATATGCATGCTTTGGTGCGTGATAAAAATGGTGCAAAAATGTCTAAGTCAAAGGGCAATGTGATCGACCCTTTAGAACTGATTGATGAGTATGGCGCAGACGCTTTGCGTTTTACACTTGCAATTATGGCAGCACAGGGTCGAGATGTAAAACTTGATCCAGCACGTATCGCTGGCTATCGTAATTTTGGAACCAAATTATGGAATGCCACACGTTTTGCTCAAATGAATGGGGTTCAGCATGACCCCAATTTTAACCTTAAGACGATCACACTACCATTAAATAAATGGATTTTAACAGAGCTTTCTAGAACTGTAGAAACTGTCACCAAAGCGATTGAAACATATCGTTTTAATGACGCGGCTAGCTTTCTTTATCGTTTCATCTGGAATTTTCTTTGTGATTGGTATCTAGAACTTTTAAAACCGATATTCAATGGTGATGATAATCATGCAAAAACTGAGGCACAGGGTTGTGTTTCTTTTGTTCTTGATGAAGTCTATAAATTACTTCACCCTTTTATGCCCTATATGACAGAAGAGCTTTGGGCACTCACTGCGTCGTCTGAAAAACCGCGCAAAACAATGCTGGCATTGGCAGATTGGCCAAGTGTTGATTTTTATGATGAAGATGCAGCAGATGATATAAATTGGTTGATTGATCTTATCAGTGGCATTCGTTCGGTGCGATCAGAGATGAATGTTCCAGCTGGAGCGCAAGCACCACTTGTTATTGTGGGTGCAGATGATCTAATCAAACAAAAAATACAAACGCATATGGCAGCTATAAAACGATTGTCCCGAATAGAAACGCTTGATTATTCAGATGAGGTTCCTGAATCTTCTGCACAAATAGTTTTAGGAGATACTGTATATTGCTTGCCTTTAGGTCGTCTTATCGATCTTGATGCAGAAAAAAAGCGTTTAGAAAAGGAAATCAACAAAATCGATTTAGACATATCAAAAATCAATCAAAAACTTGGGAACCCTAAATTTATAGCCAATGCTCGTCCAGATATTGTTGAAAGTGATAGACAAAAACTTGTCGAACTTATGCAAATGAAAGAAAAAGTTTCATCGGCAAAATCACGTTTAGATTAAACCTTTTGTTTGGCTTTGATCAATTAAATGATCATATGAAAACCGCCTTATTATTTTAGGCGGTTTTACATATTGCTTCCTACTGGAGACGCATAATTTTTTTGTACAACTGG
This sequence comes from Bartonella tamiae Th239, assembly GCF_000278275.1. Taxonomy (GTDB): domain Bacteria; phylum Pseudomonadota; class Alphaproteobacteria; order Rhizobiales; family Rhizobiaceae; genus Bartonella; species Bartonella tamiae. The sequence continues at coordinate 1,727,712 of NZ_JH725147.1, read as the reverse complement.
CGTTTCTGTCGTGATTTGAGAAGGACTAAGAGTTCTCCATTGGCGCTGTCCATTATCGCCTAAATACCAATAACCTGTTGTCGCAAGGTCGCTATTGATTTCATCTTGCTTTTCCAAAGTGCTGCATGCTGATAAAAATGCAGTTAAAAGCAAACATAGTGCCATACGATAACGTCTATTCATCATTTTATTTTGCCCAACATGTACGCAGTTCGCTATATATAAATTAATATTTCTCATGGATTGTTACCATTATTCTTAAAGCTTTTATATAAATGTAGCATTAATGTAAATTCAAAAACTCTCTTTTCTATACGTTAACCAAATACTGAAACAGTGCAAAATGTTGCGTATTAGCAACACAAATTTTCTCTTTATCATGCTAGGTGTTTTGAAAAGAAAAATGCCTCATTGCGACCACAAAGCCAATACAATTTGTCAGTGTGCTGCTTAAAAGCAATGAAATGGCAGGGGTGGATTTGGAAGTTGTTCTATGAGTGTTTTTAAAAAAAGATGTATTGCTTGTGTAACTTTTGTTGCATTTGGATTGTGTCTTTCAAATGGTTTATGTCTTGATATAAATTCTCAAAAAACAGACTCAGATAATCAATTACATTTCTTTAAAACAGGTATATCTGCCTATAAAAAAGGTCATAAAGACCAAGCTTTAAAGGCTCTTCGTTATGCTGCTGAAATGGGTCATACTGGTGCAAATTGGAAACTTGCACGTATGTATGCTGATGGTGACGGTGTTACTGAAAATGATTATGCAGCTTTTAAATTTTTTGTGAAAATAGTACAGGACGGTGCCGAGCCAGGATCTGAGGATGAAAGCTATCTCTCGGATGCTTTGGTTGAAATTGGTGGATACTTATATACGGGTATCCCCGACTCACCTGTTAAAAAAGATATTGCTCATGCACGCAGTGTTTATATGCAAGCGGCAACAAATTTTGGTAATCCCGAAGCGCAATATAGATTGGGTCGTATGTTATTAGCGGGCGAAGGCGGAGATGTGAATTCTGTTCAGGCCGCACGTTGGTTTCAACTTTCTGCAAAAAAAGGAAATGCGGCAGCTCAAGCTATGCTTGGCAATATGCTGTTTCAGGCAGGTAAAACAGTTCGCGGTCTTGCTATGATGACCGCAGCTTATGAAAAAGCCTCTCATAATGATCAAAACTGGATCAGAGAAATGCAAGAACGTGCATTTGCTTTATCAGAAGAAGCAGATCGGCGTACGGCTATTTCTTTAGCAAATGATATGTCTGGGAATCAGAGCAGTTACTAATTGTCTTTTTATATGTAAATGATTGAAAAATTTTTTCTAATGTTTTTTCTTATCGAGTTTTCATCCTTTAGACCAAAACAGTTATTCACTGTTTTTAAATCCATTGTAGTTGCCAAAGATGAGGTCTTGAGCCTCAAATATATTAGTTTTACATTTTATCATTAATGAAAAGCACGTTGTTTTTGTGTTGGATTTTCAATAAAAATGATATTATCCTTAAATAAATAAAATAAGATTTTGATGAAAGACAATTCTACCTATTTTAAAATATTAAAAAAAATTTTAAATTTGTATTTAATGACTAAGGATATTTGAAAGAAAATTTTGAGCTCTTGGAGTGCGTGCTTTAGGATCAGCAAAAAAATCATCTGACGGGCAATCCTCGATGATTGTACCTTCATCCATAAATATCACACGGTGAGAAACTTTGCGTGCAAAACCCATTTCATGAGTGACGCATATCATTGTCATGCCTTCTTGTGCAAGTCCAACCATCACATCGAGAACTTCACCAACCATTTCAGGATCAAGTGCGGATGTTGGTTCATCAAAAAGCATGACTATAGGATCCATTGTCAATGCCCGTGCAATAGCAACACGTTGTTGTTGCCCACCTGATAATTGACCTGGATATTTGTCTTTATGATCAATTAAACCAACTCTATCAAGATATTTTAAGCCATGATCAATCGCTTCCTTTTTATTGCGATGTAAAACTTTTCTTTGGGCAATTGTTAAATTTTCCATAACGGAGAGATGAGGAAAAAGCTCAAAATGTTGAAACACCATACCGACGTGACTGCGTAGTTTCGCTAAATTGGTTTTAGGAGAATGCACAGCACTACCGCTGACCCAAATTTCTCCTTTTTGAACGGGTTCAAGGGCATTAATTGTTTTGATAAGTGTTGATTTTCCTGAACCTGATGGTCCACAAACCACAACAACTTCTCCTTTGTCAATGGTTGTTGAACATTCTTTTAAAACATTGAATTTTCCATACCATTTAGATACGTTTTTCATTTCAATCATGTGGTCGGACATGATGATTTCCTCACTAACGAATAATAGATACTTTTTTCTGAACGTAACGCACGAGTTGAGATAACGTAAAACAGATGACGAAATAGAAAACAGCAGCAAGTATATATGCTTCTTGTTTAACAGCAAAATTATTGGCCAAAATATCAAAACCTTTTAACAAATCATTGCCACTGATTGCATAAACAAGTGATGTGTCTTGAAATAAAATGATGACCTGCGTAAGAAGAACAGGAAGCATATTCCTCAATGCTTGAGGTAAAATAACAATAATCATACTTTGCCAATATGTCATGCCAAGAGCTTGAGCTGCAAATTTTTGTCCTTGTGATACTGAGCGAATACCTGCCCTCATGATTTCAGCAAAATACGCGGCTTCAAAAAGGGTAAATGTAATTAAGGCTGATTTGTTCGCACCAATTGATTCACCCGTAATAAAAGGCAAAAGAACAAAAAACCATAAAATAACCATGACTAAAGGAATAGATCGCATGGCCGTAATATAAATTGTCGCAATTCCTGAGATAATTTTAAATGGTGACAATCGCATCATTGCTAAAAGCGTTCCCAATATCAGACCTAAGATTGAAGCGACAATTGTTAAAACTATACTGAATATTAGACCCGATAAAATGTAAGAACGAAATACATCAAATGTAAAAAATGAAAAGTCAAAGCCTGAAAAATCAAACGTAAAATATTGAGCGATTGTCGGACCTAAAAAATCGAACATAATTAGCGCCCTTCCTTTTGAAATCCAGGAATTTTCACAGATCTTTCAATGAGTGACATGATAAGAAATATTGCTAATGAAATGATCACATAAAGAAGAGTGACCACGATATAGTTTTCATAAACATGGCTGACTTCTTCAATCGATTGATATTGGAATTGCATTAATTCGTGAATGGAGACAGCAAATGCCACTGCAGAGTTTTTCACAATTCCCATCGCTTCAGAGATCAAAGGTGGTAATATTGTTCGCATGGCTCTTGGTAAAATGACATAGCGATATGTTTGATAAGTCGTAAATCCCATAGCCATTGCTGCATAACGTTGCCCTCTTGGAATGGATTCAATACCTGAGCGTACTTGTTCTGCAATACGTGCTGAGGTAAAAAAACCAAGCGCGAAAATGACTAATAAAATAGGTGGAAACCCCAAAGCAACAGGATAAATTTTAGGTACTACAAAATACCATAGAAATATTTGCACAAGAAGAGGAATGTTGCGCATGACTTCAATCCAAATATGTGAAATAAAACGTAAAAAACGATTAATGAATGATGTGGCGGGTAATGTTCGCATTGTACCAAAAAAAACACCAACGATAATCGCTAATATAAGACTAGATACCGACAAAATAGCGGTATTGGCAAAAGCTGTTATAAGTGTATCAAGATAGGTATGACTAACGCCGGGTTCCCCGAAACAACCTGGGATTTGAACCTGATCGAGATCATCCATGCAAAGAAATGAAAAATCCATAAATGCTATCCTGATAAAAATATATACGTTAATGATCGCGAAAATTTTATGAAACAAGGTGTTTAAAAGGCTTTTTCCATAAAATATGGAAAAAGCCTTTTGAAGAATTATTAAGACCTATTTATTTTCTTCGTAATCGTTCATAGGCTTAGTATTTAAATGTTCCCACGCGTATTTGGTAGAGTCTGATAAAGGAAGACCAATGACAACATTCAATGGCGGTATTGGTTCTAAAAACCATTTATTATAAAGTTTTTCCATTGACCCGTCTTTTACTTGGCGCTCAATACTATCATCAATCGCCTTTTTTAAATTGTCATCGTTCAGACGCATCATACAGGCAATGGGTTCAACTGAAAGAATATCGTCAATCATAACATAGTGAGAGGGGTCTTTTGATTTTGCAATATTTGCCGCAAGAATAGATCCATCCATAATAAAGGCATCGGCTCGACCTGATTCTAATAATAAGAAACTATCAGCATGATCTTTGCCATTGACTTCTCTAAAATTAATATTTTCGGCTCGTTTGTTTTTACGTAATGTTTGAACTGAAGTTGTACCAGTTGTTGTCGCCACCGTTTTTCCGTTGAGATCTGCTACTGTTTTTATGCCGGAATCTTTTTTTGTCGCAATACGAACTTCCTCAACATAAGTTGTATAAGCAAATGCAACTTCTTTAGCACGCGCAGTATTATTTGTTGTGGAGCCACATTCAAAATCATATGTACCGTTTTGAACCAAAGGGATGCGATTTTGCGATGTAATTGGTAAATAATTTATTTTAATCGGTGTGCCGATTTTTTTTGAAATATCATCAATGATGCGTTCAGCCATTTCGGTGTGAAAACCGACATATTTGCTGTTGCCTAAAGCTTGGGCCAACCCAGATGATTCACGAACACCAAGTGTGATGCTTCCACTTTCTTTAATTTTTTCAAGTGTATCTTGTTGTTGCCCAAGTGATGCACTTGTTGCACTCATAAATAAAATAGTGGTTAAAGCCAAAAGTTTCTTTTTCATGAATGTTCTCCTCATTTATTATTTTTATTTATTTATGAAAATGTCGTTAAACGACTAATTCTCATTTTAACAGTTATCACATTTTTAAGCTTTTATGACAATCGCTTAAACTTGATTATAATCAATTTAATGATGCTTTGATGGATTTTATGCTATCGATTCATTGATTTTAATCATGGCAGGTGCATGGTCGGAAGGTTTTTCCCAACCACGTATATCGCGTTGAATATAAGCTGTTAATAATCTGTCGGCAGCTTCTGGGGACAATAAGAGATGATCAATACGGATACCATTATTTTTAGGCCATGCACCAGCTTGAAAGTCCCAAAAACTATATACGGATTCATCAGTCACACATCGAATACTATCGTAATATCCTAAATTAAGTATCCGCTGATATTCTTGCCTAATTTCGCTAAGAAAAAGGGCATCATTTGACCACAGTTCTGGGTTTTTAGTATCTAAAGGGGAGGGGATAACATTATAATCCCCTGCCATAATGAATATTTCTTCTTTTTTAAGGCAGGAATGAGCATGATCATATAATCTCTTAAGCCATCCGATTTTATATGAGTATTTAAGTGTGTTTACTGGATTGCCATTAGGGAGATAAAGTGAGGCAATACGAACAACACCATTTTGAGAAGAATAAACCGCTTCAATGTAACGGGCTTGATCGTCATTGTCGTTACATGGAAGACCTTTATGGACTTCATCAGGTGTTTTTTTCGACAATAGCGCGACGCCGTTAAAGCTTTTTTGACCGTGGGTTTCAATATGGTAACCAAGTGATTCTATTTCATCGCGCGGAAAATTTTCATCAATGCTTTTTACTTCTTGAAGGCACACAATGTCGGGCTTATAGTGTTTAAGCCATTTTATTAATGTATCATGACGAGCTTTTATGCCAGCAATATTCCATGTTGCTATTTTCACGTGTCCGATTCCTGTAAGTCATGTAAAAAGTAAATAACATTTTAAATGGAGCAATCATTTGCATCAAAATTTGAACATTAAATTGTCCTTATGATTATCAGATAACGCACCCTAAGTTTCTATCCATAACATTAAATGCCTTGTTGTGTATAATTTTATATTCAGAATCGTTTTAATTGCTATGGATGATGACGCGCTAGTGTATATGACGTGTTGATCAAAACGATGCATTTTAAGTAATTTGATCTATAATTATGCTTATTATGATAAAATAAAGCCTGAAATAGTCACAGAATAACATGAATAATCAGTTTTTTTGTTTTCTAAAGCATTTTTGTGCATGTAACCACTTGACCATTTTAAGCTTTGCCGTTATCAAGATCAAAATAAGAACCAATGTGAGATTTGATTTTTCATAGCGACATGTTTTGAATTTTGTCTCAAACAAGGTTTATTTTACGGTTTTGAAGTAAACATATAACGGGTGCATGAGATTAGCGTCTCCTCTGCTTTTGTTCAGGTGATCTGCAAATTGCAGTGATGCCTGTTTTATTGTTTGTTTAAAATGTCGTATGTGCTGAAGATATATTTTTGTATTAAACGGCTAAGTTTAAGTTAATCCGTCCAAGCGGTCGAGATGAATAAAAAGTGAAAGAGGAAGGTTGTATGCCTACCGTAAACCAGTTAATTCGCAAACCGCGTGTCGTGCCGGTAAAGCGTAATAAAGTGCCTGCCTTGCAAGCAAATCCACAAAAGCGTGGTGTATGTACACGCGTATACACAACGACGCCTAAAAAGCCAAATTCAGCATTGCGCAAGGTGGCTAAAGTGCGTTTAACAAATGGTTTTGAGGTTATCGGTTATATTCCTGGAGAGGGCCATAATCTTCAAGAACACTCGGTTGTGATGATCCGTGGTGGGCGTGTTAAAGACTTGCCTGGTGTGCGTTATCATATTATTCGTGGTGTTTTGGATACCCAAGGTGTTAAAAACCGTAAACAGCGCCGTTCAAAATATGGCGCAAAACGTCCTAAATAAGTTTGAGAGACAAAGCTGATGTCCCGTCGCCATAGAGCAGAAAAACGTGAAATTAATCCAGATCCCAAGTTTGGTGATCTTGTTATTACAAAATTTATGAATTCCATCATGTTGGATGGAAAAAAATCAGTAGCAGAGCGCATTGTTTATGGTGCACTTGATGCGGTTGAGGGGAAGGTAAAATCTGAGCCTGTTGCTTTGTTTCATCAGGCTTTAGAAAATGTAGCTCCCCACGTTGAGGTTCGTTCTCGTCGTGTTGGTGGTGCGACTTATCAGGTTCCTGTTGATGTGCGTCCTGATCGTCGTCAAGCGCTTGCTATTCGCTGGTTAATTGCAGCGGCACGTAATCGCAATGAAACAACGATGGTTGATCGTCTGTGTGGTGAACTAATGGATGCTGCAAATAACCGTGGTTCTGCGGTTAAAAAGCGTGAGGATACGCATCGTATGGCTGAGGCTAACCGTGCGTTTTCTCATTACCGTTGGTAGAGAAATAGAATTTTTTTTAATCGAAGGCGAAAGATATGGCCCGCGAATATAAAATCGAAGATTACCGTAATTTTGGGATTATGGCGCATATTGATGCGGGTAAAACCACGATGACAGAACGTATTCTCTTCTATACGGGGAGAAATCATAAAATTGGCGAAACGCATGACGGTGCTTCAACCATGGATTGGATGGAGCAAGAGCAAGAACGTGGTATCACAATTACTTCTGCTGCAACGACAACGTTTTGGGAAGGTAAAGACGGTAAAAAACGTCGTTTTAATATTATTGACACTCCTGGGCACGTTGATTTTACAATTGAAGTTGAGCGTTCTTTGCGTGTGTTAGATGGTGCCATTGCGCTTCTTGATGCAAACGCTGGTGTTGAGCCTCAAACTGAAACTGTTTGGCGTCAGGCGGAAAAGTATCGTGTTCCACGCATGGTTTTTGTTAACAAAATGGACAAAATTGGTGCTGACTTTTACCGTAGTGTAGAAATGGTTGGTACCCGTCTTGGTGCAAAAGCGCTTGTGGTGCAGTTGCCAATTGGTGCTGAAAACGAGTTTGAAGGTGTCGTTGATCTTATTGAGATGAAAGCCTTGACTTGGGATGGTTCTATTGGTTCTGCGGCTATTGTTTCTGATATTCCTGCTGATATGAAAGAAAAGGCTGAAGAGTATCGTGAAAAATTAATAGAAATGGCAGTTGAGGTTGATGAAGCCGCTACAGAGGCTTATCTTGAAGGTAATATGCCGACCAATGAACAACTTGTTCAGCTTATTCGTCGTGGTACAATTGCAGTTGAATTTCATCCTGTTCTTTGTGGTACTGCTTTTAAAAATAAAGGTGTTCAACCTTTGCTTGATGCAGTTGTTGCTTATTTGCCTTCACCCGTTGATGTTCCTGCTATTGCTGGTATTGATGTAAAAACTGAATCTGAGACGACGCGTCAGTCTTCAGATGATGCGCCTTTGTCAATGCTTGCTTTTAAAATCATGAATGATCCTTTTGTTGGTTCGCTAACTTTTTGTCGTATTTATTCAGGTAAAGTGCAAAAAGGTGTTTCTCTTGAAAATACTGTAAAAGGAAAAAAAGAGCGTATTGGTCGTATGTTGCAGATGCATTCGAATTCTCGTGAGGATATTGAAGAAGCTTTTGCTGGGGATATTGTTGCTTTAGCTGGTCTCAAAGAGACGACAACAGGTGATACGCTTTGTGATCCATTGAAACCGGTCATTTTGGAACGGATGGAATTTCCAGAGCCTGTTATTGAAATTGCGATTGAGCCAAAAACGAAGGCTGATCAGGAAAAAATGGGTATTGCTCTTAATCGTCTGGCTGCTGAAGACCCTTCTTTCCGTGTCAAATCTGATGAAGAATCAGGTCAAACAATTATTGCTGGTATGGGTGAGCTTCATTTAGATATTATTGTTGATCGTATGAAGCGTGAATTTAAGGTGGAAGCCAATATTGGTCAGCCTCAAGTTGCATATCGTGAAACGATTACGCGTGAAGCTGAAATTGACTATACGCATAAAAAACAATCTGGTGGTTCTGGACAGTTTGCGCGTGTTAAAATCATATTTGAGCCTCATGAAGGTGACGATTTTATTTTTGACTCAAAAATTGTTGGTGGTGCTGTTCCTAAAGAGTATATTCCTGGTGTACAAAAAGGTATTGATAGTGTGATGGGTTCGGGTCCTCTTGCAGGTTTTCCTATGCTTGGTGTCAAAGCTACTTTGATCGATGGTGCTTATCATGATGTTGACTCTTCTGTTTTGGCGTTTGAGATTGCCGCTCGCGCAGCATTTCGTGAAGGCGCACAAAAAGCTGGAGCACAACTTTTAGAACCAATTATGAAGGTTGAAGTTGTAACACCTGAAGATTATGTTGGTGATGTTATTGGTGATTTAAACTCAAGACGTGGCCAAATTTCGGGTACTGAAGCTCGTGGAATAGCAACAGTTATTAATGCAATGGTGCCGTTGGCAAACATGTTTGGATATGTTAACACACTTCGTTCAATGAGTCAGGGTCGTGCGCAATATACAATGCAATTTGATCATTATGAGCCAGTACCAACGGCAGTGGCTCAAGAAATTCAGAAAAAAATGGCGTAATCAAGCGGTTACGTATAACTTTCAACTCAATCCTTAAACGGATAGAAAATGGAGAGCTCAAATGGCAAAGAGCAAATTTGAACGTAATAAGCCGCATGTTAATATCGGCACGATTGGTCACGTTGACCATGGCAAGACGTCGTTGACGGCAGCGATTACGAAATACTTTGGAGAATTCAAGGCTTATGATCAGATTGATGCTGCGCCTGAAGAGCGTTCACGCGGCATAACGATTTCGACGGCTCATGTTGAATATGAGACGGAAAATCGTCACTATGCGCACGTTGATTGCCCGGGTCATGCTGATTACGTTAAGAACATGATCACAGGTGCGGCACAAATGGATGGTGCGATATTGGTTGTGTCGGCGGCTGATGGTCCGATGCCTCAGACACGTGAGCATATTCTTTTGGCGCGTCAGGTTGGTGTTCCAGCGATTGTTGTTTTTTTAAACAAGGTTGATCAGGTTGATGATGAAGAGCTTTTAGAGCTTGTTGAGTTGGAAGTTCGTGAACTTTTATCAAAATATGATTTTCCTGGTGATGAGATACCGATTGTTAAAGGATCAGCGTTGGCAGCGCTTGATGATAGCAATAAAACGATTGGCGAGGATGCTGTACGTTTATTGATGAGCGAAGTTGATTCTTATATACCAACGCCATCACGTCCGGTTGATCAGCCATTTTTGATGCCGATTGAAGATGTATTTTCTATTTCGGGTCGTGGTACTGTTGTTACAGGTCGTGTTGAGCGCGGAATTGTTAAAGTTGGTGAAGAAATTGAGATTGTAGGTATACGTCCAACTTCAAAAACGACAGTAACGGGCGTTGAAATGTTCCGTAAGCTTCTAGATCAAGGTGAAGCTGGTGATAATATTGGTGCTCTTTTGCGTGGTATTGATCGTGAAGGGATTGAGCGTGGTCAAGTTTTAGCGAAGCCTGGAACAGTGACGCCGCATACAAAGTTTAAGGCAGAAGCTTACATTCTTACAAAAGATGAAGGTGGACGTCATACACCTTTTTTCACCAATTATCGTCCACAGTTTTACTTTCGTACAACAGATGTGACAGGAATTGTTACATTGTTGGATGGAACAGAAATGGTAATGCCTGGTGACAATGTTACTGTTGATGTTGCTTTGATTGTTCCAATTGCGATGGAAGAAAAATTACGTTTTGCTATTCGTGAAGGTGGCCGTACAGTCGGTGCTGGTATCGTATCGCAAATCATCGAATAAAATGTTTTTTAAGTGTTAGGGGCGTCTTTTAAAAAGACGTTTCCTATAACAGGGAAGTTAATAGTATGAACGGTCAGAATATCCGAATTCGCTTAAAAGCGTTTGACCATCGGATCCTTGACGCTTCGACACGTGAGATTGTGTCGACGGCTAAGCGTACTGGCGCCAACGTCCGTGGTCCGATTCCGTTACCAACGCGAATTGAGAAATTTACGGTTAATCGTGGGCCGCACATCGATAAGAAGAGCCGTGAGCAGTTTGAAATGCGCACACATAAGCGTCTTCTTGATATTGTTGATCCGACGCCTCAGACAGTCGACGCGCTTATGAAGCTCGATTTATCTGCTGGCGTTGATGTCGAGATCAAGCTTTAAGGCTTGGGGACGGAAGGAACGAACCCGATGCGTTCAGGTGTAATTGCACAGAAACTGGGCATGACCCGTGTCTATAATGACTCTGGAGAGCATGTGCCAGTAACAGTACTACGTTTAGATAACTGTCATGTTGTTGCGCAACGGACAGTTGAAAAGAATGGCTATACCGCTGTTCAATTAGGTGTAGGGCTAGCGAAGGTAAAAAATACGTCGCAAGCTATGCGTGGTCATTTTGCTAAGGCTTCAGTAGAGCCTAAAGCAAAAGTTGCTGAATTTAGAGTAACTCCAGATAATCTTTTGGATGTTGGTGCTGAAATAACAGCGGAACATTTTGTTCCTGGCCAAAAAGTTGACGTAACTGGTACGTCAATTGGTAAAGGATTTGCAGGTGTTATGAAGCGTCATAATTTTGGTGGTCATCGTGCTTCGCATGGTAACTCTATTACTCATCGTGCGCATGGTTCCACAGGCCAAAGGCAAGATCCTGGTAAAGTATTTAAAGGCAAAAAAATGGCTGGTCACATGGGGAGTACACGTGTGACAACTCAAAATATTGAAGTTGTGTCGACTGATACTGATCGTGGTCTTATTCTCGTACGCGGTGCTGTACCAGGATCAAAAGGCGCATGGATTTTAGTTCGTGATGCTGTCAAAATAAATTTGCCAGATAATGCACCAAAGCCTGCGGCTCTTCGTCAAGCTGTTCAAGTACAAACAGAAGTAGCACCAGTTGTTGCAGCTTCAGCAGATGAAGGAGTCGAATAATGGATCTCAATATTATGACTCTGGAAGGCAAGGAGACAGGGAAAGTTACTCTTTCTGATGCTGTTTTTGGTCTTGACCCAAGAGAAGATATTCTCCAACGTGTTGTTCGTTGGCAACTTGCTCGTCGTCAACAAGGTACGCATCAAACTCAAAGTCGTGCTGATGTTTCACGCACTGGTGCAAAGATGTACAAACAAAAAGGCACAGGTCGTGCGCGTCATTCATCTGCGCGTGCTCCACAGTTTCGTGGTGGTGGTAAGGCTCATGGGCCTGTTGCTCGCAGTCATGCGCATGATTTACCTAAAAAAGTTCGTGCTTTAGGATTGCGTTTTGCGCTATCTGCTAAATTAAAGTCTAATGATTTAATCATCGTTGATGATTTAAGTTTAAAAGAACCAAAAACAAAAGTTTTGACATCTAACTTTGAAAAGTTAGGTTTTAAAAATGCTTTACTTATTGGCGGCAATGAGCTTGATGTTAATTTTTCTCGTGCTGCATCGAATATCCCGAATATCGATTTTCTTCCTGTTCAGGGTATCAATGTTTATGATATATTGCGCCGTGGAAAGCTTGTTTTATCCAAGGCTGCTGTAGAAGCCCTTGAGGAGCGTTTCAAATGACGGATCTTCGCCACTATGACGTAATTGTCAGTCCAGTTATAACTGAAAAATCGACATTGATTTCTGAAAATAATCAAGTCGTTTTCAATGTCGCGCCGAAAGCGACAAAACCTGAAATAAAAGCTGCTGTTGAATCGCTTTTTGGCGTGAAAGTGACAGCTGTAAATACTCTTAACCGTAAAGGTAAAGTAAAACGTTTCAAAGGTATTGTTGGTCGGCAAAGTGATGTCAAAAAAGCGATCGTGACACTGGCAGAAGGTCAGTCAATCGACGTTTCGACAGGTCTATAAAAGGCTCGGAGTATAGAATAATGGCACTAAAGCACTTTAATCCGACCACGCCAGGCCAGCGTCAGCTTGTTATTGTTGATCGATCAGGTCTCTTTAAAGGTAAACCTGTTAAAGCATTGACTGAAGGTCTTTCCTCTAAAGGTGGTCGTAATAATCGCGGTCGTGTTACAGCACGCTTTCAAGGTGGTGGTCACAAACGGACATATCGTTTTGTTGATTTTAAACGTTTGAAGCGTGGTATGAATGCACAAGTTGAACGTATTGAATACGATCCGAATAGAACTGCCTTTATTGCATTGGTTAAATATGAAGATGGTCAACTTAGTTATATTATAGCACCACAGCGTTTGGCTGTTGGAGACAAAGTTTTTGCAGGGCAAAATGCGGATGTAAAGCCTGGTAATGCTATGCCACTTGCTTCAATGCCGATTGGTACCATTGTTCATAATATTGAAATGAAACCAGGAAAAGGTGGTCAAATCGCGCGGTCTGCAGGTACTTATGCGCAGCTTGTTGGACGTGATCAAGGAATGGCAATATTGCGTTTGAATTCAGGCGAACAACGTTTGGTTTCTGGTCTTTGCTATGCCACTGTTGGTGCTGTTTCAAATCCTGATAACAGTAATATTAATGATGCTAAGGCTGGTCGTTCACGTTGGCGTGGTAAGCGTCCTCATGTTCGTGGTGTCGCTATGAATCCTGTTGATCACCCACATGGTGGTGGTGAAGGTCGTACATCTGGTGGTCGTCATCCAGTATCACCTTGGGGTAAACCTACAAAAGGTAAGCGTACACGTTCTAATAAGTCGACAGATAAATTTATTATGCGCTCACGTCATCAGCGCAAGAAGTAAGAGAGGTAGTCTATAATGGCTCGTTCAGTTTGGAAAGGACCGTTTATCGATGGCTATCTTCTCAAGAAAGCTGAGAAGGTACGTGCTAGCGGTCGTAATGAAGTAATTAAAATGTGGAGCAGGCGCTCAACTATTTTGCCACAATTTGTTGGTCTGACATTCGGTGTTTATAACGGTAACAAGCATGTTCCTGTGTCAGTATCCGAAGAAATGGTGGGTCATAAATTCGGTGAGTTTGCTCCAACACGTACTTATTATGGTCATGGTGCGGACAAGAAAGCGAAGAGGAAATAACAATGGGCAAAGCTAAGGCGCCACGCCAGCTCAAAGAAAACGAGGCAAAAGCTGTTGCTCGTACGATTCGTGTAAGTCCCCAGAAGCTTAATCTGGTTGCTGCATTGATCCGCGGTAAAAAAGTAAATGCAGCAATAGCTGACCTTAATTTTTCACGTAAACGTATTGCTGAAACAGTTCGCAAAACATTAGAATCAGCTATTGCTAATGCTGAAAATAATCATGATCTTGATGTTGATTCTTTAATTGTTGCTGAAGCTCATGTTGGAAAATCAATTGTCATGAAACGTTTTCACGTTCGTGGACGTGGTCGTGCAAGCCGTATTGAGCGACCATTTTCACATTTAACGATTATTGTTCGTGAAGTTTCCGAAAAAGAGGAGGCCGCGTAATGGGTCAAAAGATTAATCCAATCGGGCTTCGTCTCGGCATTAATCGTACATGGGATTCTCGTTGGTATGCTGATACTGGTGAGTATGGAAAGTTGCTTCATGAAGATCTGAAAATTCGTGAATATGTCATGGAAGAACTAAAGCAAGCAGCGATTGCAAAAGTTGTTATTGAACGCCCGCATAAAAAATGTCGTGTCACAATTCATTCTGCTAGACCTGGTCTTATTATTGGTAAAAAAGGTGCAGATATTGAAAAGTTGCGTCGTAAATTGGCAGAAATGACAAATGCTGATACATCTTTAAATATTGTAGAAGTTCGTAAGCCTGAAATTGATGCAACATTAATTGCACAATCGATTGCTCAACAATTAGAACGTCGTGTTGCTTTCAGACGTGCTATGAAGCGTGCAGTGCAATCTGCAATGCGTTTGGGTGCAGAAGGTATTCGTATTAATTGTTCGGGTCGTTTGGGTGGTGCTGAAATTGCTCGTATGGAATGGTATCGTGAAGGACGTGTTCCTCTTCATACATTGCGTGCAGATGTTGATTATGGTACTGCAGAGGCAAAAACCGCTTATGGTATTTGCGGTGTTAAAGTTTGGGTCTTTAAAGGAGAAATTCTTGAGCATGATCCTATGGCTTCTGAACGTCGTGCAACTGAAACAGATAGTCAAGGTTCGAACACGAATCGTCGTCGTGAAAATACTTGATTGAGACGTATAAAATTAGATTTGGAGTAATGGACAATGTTGCAGCCAAAGCGCACAAAGTTCCGTAAACAATTTAAAGGTCGTATACACGGTGCATCCAAAGGTGGAACGGATCTTAATTTTGGTGCTTACGGTCTTAAGGCTCTTGAACCTGATCGTGTAACAGCACGTCAGATTGAAGCCGCTCGTCGTGCTATCACACGTTATATGAAACGTTCTGGTCGTGTTTGGATACGTATTTTTCCAGATCTTCCTGTAACATCAAAACCTACTGAAGTTCGTATGGGTAAAGGTAAAGGAAGTGTTGATTATTGGGCGGCTCGTGTTGCTCCTGGACGTATTATGTTTGAGCTTGACGGTGTTCCTGAAGAAGTAGCGCGTGAAGCATTGCGTTTAGGTGCTGCAAAATTGCCGATAAAAACACGTTTTATCCAGCGTATAGCTGATTAATGAGGTCGCAATGAAAGCTGCAGAAGTACGGGCTAAAACGCCCGATCAGATGAGTGAAGATTTAGCTCGGTTGAAAAAAGAACAATTTAATTTACGTTTTCAAAAAGCAACCGGTCAGTTAGAAAAAACAGCGCGTGTAAAACAGGTTCGCCGTGATATTGCACGTATTAAAACAATCGCCCGCCAAAAGGCGGTTGAAAGTAAGGCTTAAGGATTTTAGATATGCCTAAACGCATTTTGCAAGGCGTTGTCGTCAGTGATAAAAGTGATAAGACTGTAGTGGTTAAAGTAGAGCGTCGTTATGCGCATCCATTATTGAAAAAAACCATTCGTCAGTCTAAAAAATACAAAGCACATGATGAGAACAATCAATTCAAAACCGGTGATTATGTTTCTATACAAGAATCAAAACCGATTTCGAAATATAAGCGTTGGATCGTTGTAAATAACGGTACTGCTTAATTCACTTGGATTTTTTTATTTTAAGTACTATCGTTTTTTAAACGATTTGATTTATAATATTAAAAAATCTTAATCAATATTTGACAGGCAAGTCTAGATGTGTCAAAGGCACAGCTGGACGTAAACATTAAGAGAAGGCGGCCAGTCATGATTCAGATGCAAACAAACCTCGACGTAGCGGATAATTCCGGCGCCCGTCGTGTCATGTGCATCAAGGTGCTGGGCGGTTCAAAGCGGAAATATGCTTCAGTTGGCGATATTATTGTCGTTTCTGTTAAAGAAGCTATTCCGCGCGGCCGCGTAAAAAAAGGCGATGTAATGAAAGCTGTTGTTGTTCGTACAGCAAAAGATATTCGTCGTGCAGATGGTAGTGTTATTCGTTTTGATAAAAACGCTGCTGTTTTAGTTGATAACAAGAAAGAGCCGATCGGTACTCGTATCTTTGGACCGGTTCCACGTGAATTGCGTGGTAAGAACCATATGAAGATCATTTCGCTCGCGCCAGAAGTTCTATAAGGGGCTATAGCGATGCAGAAAATTCGTAAAGGCGATAAAGTCGTTGTTTTGGTTGGTAAAGATAAAGGCCGTAATGGTGATGTCATTAAGGTCAATCCGAAAGACGAAACGGCTTTGGTTCGTGGCATTAATATGTTAAAACGCCATCAACGACAAACGCAAACTCAAGAAGCTGGTATTGTTACTAAAGAAGGGCCTATTCATTTGTCGAATTTGGCGATTTCTGATCCTAAAGATGGTAAACCAACTCGTGTTGGTATTCGTATCGAAAAGGATGGAACGAAAGTTCGTGTAGCAAAACGTTCAGGAGAGGTGATAAATGGCTGATAAAAAGCAAGAGCCGCGTTTGAAAACGCATTATCTTGAAGTTGTACGTAAGTCTCTCCAAGAAAAATTTAATTATCAAAATCACTTGCAAATTCCTCGTATTGACAAAGTCGTTATCAATATGGGTGTTGGTGAGGCGACTGCAGATTCAAAAAAACCAGCTCTTGCGGCTGGAGATCTTGCTTTAATTACTGGTCAAAAAGCCGTTGTGACGTATGCACGTAATTCAATTGCGACTTTTAAAGTTCGTGAAGGAATGCCATTAGGTGCAAAAGTGACGCTTAGAAAAGATCGTATGTTTGAGTTTATAGATCGGTTGGTGACAATTGCGTTGCCAAGGGTTCGCGATTTTCGTGGACTTAATCCGAAAAGTTTTGATGGCCGTGGTAATTTTGCTATGGGTATTAAAGAACACATTGTGTTTCCAGAAATCAACTATGATAAAGTTGATCAGATTTGGGGCATGGATATCATCGTTTGTACGACAGCAAAAACGGATGGTGAAGCACGTGAATTGTTACGTGGTTTCAATTTTCCGTTTCGTTCGTAACGGCAAGCGTAGCGAGGTAAAGTTATGGCAAAAACAAGTGCCGTTGAAAAAAATAAACGTCGTCAGTCTATGGTTAAACGCCATGCTGCTCGTCGTGCGCGTCTAAAAGCAGTAATTATGGATCAAAATGTTTCTTTAGAAGAACGTTTTCATGCATCTATACAATTGGCTGAAATGCCTCGTAATTCTGCTAAAGTTCGAATTCGTAATCGTTGTGAAGTAACGGGGCGACCTCGTGCTTATTATCGTAAATTAAAAATGTCTCGTATTGCATTGCGTGATCTTGGTTCATCAGGACATATTCCTGGTGTTGTTAAATCGAGCTGGTAAGGGGAGTTTCATTTATGTCTATGTCAGATCCTCTTGGAGATATGCTAACACGTATTAGAAATGCAATGGGTCGTAAAAAAGCGACGGTTTCTACACCAGCGTCGAAATTACGTGCGCGCGTTTTAGATGTCCTTCAAAGTGAAGGTTACATCCGTGGTTATAATCAAGTTGATTTCAATAATGGTAAGTCTGAAATTGAAATTGAATTAAAATATTTTGACGGTGCCTCTGTTATTCGTGAAATTTCTCGTGTATCGAAGCCAGGTCGTCGTGTTTATGTTTCTGTTAAATCTATTCCGCAGGTTGCGAATGGGTTGGGTATTTCTGTTTTGTCAACACCTAAAGGTGTTATGGCAGATCATGAAGCTCGTGAACAGAATGTTGGTGGGGAGCTTCTTTGCCGTATATTCTAAATATGGTAAAAGGCACAGGCAGAAAGACAGGTTGATAAAATGTCTCGTATAGGAAAAAAGCCCGTACCGGTTCCCGCTGGTGTTACAGCAACTGTTGATGGGCAATTGGTAAAAGCCAAAGGTCCAAAGGGCGAATTAAGTTATGTCGTCAATGACGAAGTTATCGTTAAGTATGAGGATGACTCGGTTTTTGTTACGCCTCGAACGCAGTCAAAAGATGCTCGTTCTAAATGGGGAATGTCTCGATCGATGATTGAAAACATTTTTCAAGGTGTTAAAGACGGTTTTGAAAAAAAATTAGAAATCAATGGTGTTGGTTATCGTGCTGCAATGCAAGGTAAAAATATTCAGCTTTCTCTTGGATTTAGTCATGATGTCGTGTATGAAGTGCCAAATGGCGTTTCAGTTGTCGTACCTAAGCCTACTGAGATAGTTGTTTCTGGTATTAGTAAACAACAAGTTGGACAAGTTGCCGCAGAAATTCGTGAATATCGTGGACCTGAGCCTTATAAAGGTAAGGGAGTAAAATATGCGGATGAGCGTATTGTGCGTAAAGAAGGCAAGAAGAAATAAGGATTTTGCGTCATGGCTTCGCCTAAAAATATACTTCATCGGCGCGCGCAACGTGTTCGCCGTCAGGTTAAATCGGTTGCTAATGGTCGTTTAAGATTAAGTGTTCATCGATCAAACCAAAATATTTATGCCCAGATCATTGATGATGTTCGTGGTCATACTGTTGTTTCAGCATCGACTTTGGATTCTGATTTAAAAAAATCTGTTAAAAGTGGTGCTGATAAAAATGCCGCGTCTCAAGTCGGAAAGCTTATTGCTGAACGTGCAAGTAAAGCTGGTGTAAAAGACGTAGTTTTTGATCGTGGTTCCTATATTTATCATGGTCGTGTTCAAGCATTAGCTGAGGCTGCTCGAGAAGGTGGTCTTAATTTTTAAAATCATTTATATAATGATTTAATAAATTTCATAATTTATTAAATTTTATCGTGCTTCCGGAAAAGAAAAAGGAATGAGGAATGGCACAAAAAGAAAGAAATAATAATCGCGATGAACGTCGTGAAGAGCGTGATAATGAATTTGTAGATAAACTTGTTCATATTAATCGTGTTGCAAAAGTTGTAAAAGGTGGTCGTCGTTTTGGTTTTGCCGCGCTTGTCGTTGTAGGTGATCAAAAGGGTCGTGTTGGCTTTGGACATGGTAAAGCGCGTGAGGTGCCTGAAGCTATTCGTAAAGCTACAGAATCTGCTAAACGTGAGATGATCTATGTGCCTTTGCGCTCAGGACGGACATTGCATCATGATGTGTCAGGGCGACACGGTGCTGGTAAGGTTTTGTTACGTTCAGCGCCAGCAGGTACTGGTATTATCGCTGGTGGACCAATGCGTGCTGTTTTTGAGACTTTAGGTATGCAGGATGTTGTTGCTAAATCATTGGGTTCATCAAATCCTTATAATATGGTTCGTGCGACATTCGATGCTTTGAAACACCAAATGCACCCAAAAGATATTGCTGCACAGCGTGGAATTAAATATTCTACATTGCAAGCACGTCGGCAACATTTGATTGGTTCGGAAGAATAGTCCTTTCGGGCTTATCAAATAAAGGAATTGAAACATGGCTGAGAAAAAAACTCTGAGCGGTAAAACTGTAACGGTCGAGCAAATCGGTAGCCCAATTCGTCGTCCGCAAGTTCAGCGAGCTACTTTAAAAGGGCTTGGTTTGAATAAAATGCATCGTCGTCGTACTTTGCAGGATACTCCTGCTGTTCGTGGTATGATTGCTAAAGTGCAACATCTTGTTAAAGTGATTGATGAAAGTTAATTTGGGCGCAGGAGTATAGAAAATGAAACTCAATGAACTGCGCGATCAAGAAGGCGCAACAAAAAATCGCAAACGTGTTGGTCGTGGTATAGGCTCAGGTACTGGTAAAACTGGCGGACGTGGTGTAAAAGGTCAAAAGTCACGTTCTGGTGTTGCATTAAATGGTTTTGAAGGCGGTCAAATGCCGATCTATCGCCGTTTACCAAAGCGTGGGTTTACCAATATTTTTGCAAAAAGATTCAATGAAGTATCTTTGGAACGTATTCAAAGAGCATTAGATGCTGGTAAATTGGATGCTTCTAAAGTAGTAAATGCAGAAGCTTTAAAAATGGCCGGTATTATTCGTCGTGAAAAAGATGGTGTTCGTCTTTTGTCAGATGGTGAGCTTAAAACAAAGTTATCTTTTGATATTGCAGGTGCTTCTAAAGCAGCAATTGAAAAAGTGGAAAAAGTTGGTGGATCGATTAATTTTCCTGCTGCTAAGCCTGAATAAAAATTATATTATATTTGCATTAGGCCTAGAGTGGGTGTTTCATCCAGTCTAGGCTTTTTGTTTTGTTAAAATATTTTTGATTGCAAATTACGTTAAATTAAGACAATACAAGCTGAATTTTGATGATATGATCTTTTGCTTTGTAAATTTGAGATTATCATAAAAATGGTTTTTAACCATTAACAGATACCGGAGAAAATGGATGGCATCAGCCGCAGAACAACTCGCATCTAACATGAATTTTGGTGCTTTTTCTCGTGCAACTGAGTTGAAAAAACGCATATGGTTTACACTTGGTGCACTTCTTGTTTATCGGTTAGGAACTTATATTCCTTTGCCTGGCATTAATTCGGATGTTTTGCGGCAGGCTTTTGAAGGAAATTCTTCAGGCTTGTTGGGAATGTTCAATATGTTCGCGGGGGGCGCGGTCGGGCGTATGGCAATTTTTGCATTAGGTATTATGCCTTATATTTCTGCATCCATTATTGTACAGTTAATGACATCAGTTGTGCCCTCTCTTGAAGCTTTGAAAAAAGAGGGAGAATCAGGTCGTAAAATTATCAATCAATATACACGCTATGGAACTGTTCTTTTAGCAATATTACAGGCTTATGGTCTTGCTTTTGTTCTTGAAAGTGGTTTTGATAGTGGGCAGCAATTTGTAACAAACCCTGGTATGTTTTTTAGAATTACGACAGTTATAACACTTGTCGGTGGTACTGTCTTTTTAATGTGGCTTGGTGAGCAAATTACTTCACGTGGTGTTGGTAATGGTATTTCCTTGTTTATTTATGCAGGAATTGTGGCTAATTTGCCTGTCGCAATTGCTCAACTTTTGACAGCCCATAGTTCTGCTGATTTATCGACTTTAATGTTGCTTGTGATTGTTGTTATGGTTGTTGCAATTTTGGCGGTTATTGTGTTTTTTGAACGCGCCCAAAGACGTATACTCATTCAATATCCAAAAAGACAAGTTGGCAATCGTATGTTTCAGGGTGACACATCACATTTACCATTAAAACTAAATACTGCGGGTATTATTCCAGCTATTTTTGCATCCTCTTTGCTGATGCTGCCTGGCATGTTGAACGATATGTCTGAAAATATGCCACAATGGGTGCAGACGGCTGCTTATTTATTTAGTCATGGACAACCTTTATACATGCTTTTATATGGCTCTTTGATTGCTTTTTTCTGTTTTTTCTATACGGCAATTGTGTTTAATCCAAAAGATACAGCAGACCAATTAAAGAAGCATTCTGGTTTCATTCCAGGTATTCGTCCAGGTGAACGTACGGCTGAATATATTGATTATGTTTTGACAAGAATTACTGTCGTTGGTGCCATTTATATTGTGGCGGTTTGCCTTATGCCAGAACTATTAATGGCTCGTCTTGGTGTACCGTTGTTTTTAGGTGGTACATCATTATTAATCGTTGTCACCGTTACTCTCGATACGATTTCTCAAATTCAAGGACATCTCGTTGCGCATCAATATGAGGGTTTGATTAAAAAATCAAAATTGCGTGGAGGAAAGAGAGGGAGATGAGATTAATATTATTAGGGCCTCCTGGTGCAGGTAAAGGAACACAAGCAAAAAAACTGATCGAAAAATATAAGATTCCACAATTGTCTACAGGTGATATGTTGCGATTAGCGGTTGCACAAAAGACAGATATTGGTTTGCGTGCTAAAGCTATTATGGACAATGGTGGTTTGGTTTCTGATGACATTGTTAACCAAATCGTGGAAGAAAGAATTTCAAATGAAGACTGTCGAAATGGTTTTATTTTAGACGGTTTTCCACGAACAGTTGGTCAAGCTAAAGCACTTGAAAAGATTTTAATGAAAAAAAATATGCAATTAGATGCTG
This sequence comes from Bartonella tamiae Th239, assembly GCF_000278275.1. Classification (GTDB taxonomy): domain Bacteria; phylum Pseudomonadota; class Alphaproteobacteria; order Rhizobiales; family Rhizobiaceae; genus Bartonella; species Bartonella tamiae. The sequence continues at coordinate 1,705,509 of NZ_JH725147.1, read as the reverse complement.
TTATTGAATTGGTTGTCAATCATAATGCTCTTGTTGATCGTATGAAAAAGCGTGTTGAAGAAACTTTGGCTTCAGGTGGTAACATTCGTTCGGATGATAATGTTGAAGCGTTTGAAAAACGTTTGTTAGAATATCATGAAAAAACAGCCCCTTTATCGACGTTTTATCAAGAAAGTGGTTTGTTGAAGACTGTTGATGGTATGGCTAATGTTGATGAAGTATCGATATCAATAGAAAATCAGCTTCATTAATTTTCTCTTTTTTGTGAATTTATGAAAGGGTGTTGACTTTTGTGTCGGAATCCTTCACAGAATTTAAAACTTATATGGTGAGCTTATACTGCTTGCATTTATATGAAATCATACAATACATAATCGTAGTGAAAATTTCATTCGGTTTAACAATTTAATTTAAGGAGAACCGGCGTGGCTCGTATTGCTGGCGTCAACATCCCAACGAATAAGCGTGTTGTGATTGCACTTCAATATATTCACGGGATTGGACAAAAATTTGCTAAAGAAATCGTAGAAAAAGTAGGTATTCCTTCTGAACGACGTGTCAATGAGTTGTCAGATGCGGAAGTTCTTCAAATACGTGAAGCAATTGATCGTGATTATCAAGTAGAAGGTGATCTTCGTCGCGAAGTCGCGATGAATATTAAACGTTTGATGGATCTTGGTTGCTATCGCGGACTTCGTCATCGTCGTTCTTTACCTGTTCGTGGTCAACGTACGCATACAAATGCGCGTACGCGGAAAGGTCCTGCAAAAGCGATCGCTGGCAAAAAGAAATAATTCACACTTTAATATTTAGCATTTTATAATTTTCTAAAACATATGAAAGTGTATTTATTTAAAAAAATATAAAATAAAAGTTGATTTTATTTTATAAAATAGAAAAGTGTTTTCACGCGCTTTAAGTTTAAATAAACAGTGAAAAAAAGGTGTAGCTGCTGGAATTACGGCGGTGAAGAGATCGTTGAAAGGAAAGATATGGCTAAGGATGCCACACGTGTTCGTCGTCGCGAACGTAAAAATATTTCATCGGGTGTTGCCCATGTGAATTCGACGTTTAATAATACTTTAATTACAATTACGGATGCGCAAGGCAATGGTATCGCATGGTCTTCAGCTGGTGCGCAAGGCTTTAAAGGTTCTCGTAAGTCAACACCTTTCGCTGCTCAGGTTGCCGCTGAAGATTGTGCCAAAAAAGCGCAAGAGCATGGTATGCGTTCATTGGAAGTTGAGGTTTGTGGTCCAGGTTCTGGTCGTGAATCAGCTTTGCGTGCTCTTCAAGCCGCAGGTTTTGTGATTACATCAATAAGAGATGTGACCCCAATTCCTCATAATGGTTGCCGCCCACGTAAAAAACGTCGGGTTTAATCTAGTATGTTTTTCATTGCTGAAGGATGTTCTTTCAGCGTTCAGACTGGCCGTTGCGGTTGAATAGTGACGGAAGTAAAGGACAGGAATAAAAATATGATCCAGAAAAACTGGCAGGAATTGATTAAGCCAAATAAGGTTGAATTTCATACCGAAAATGGTGCGAATAAAGCAGTGGTTACTGCTGAGCCGTTAGAGCGTGGGTTTGGGCTTACCCTTGGAAATGCTTTGCGTCGTGTGTTATTGTCATCTCTTCGTGGTGCTGCTGTTACAGCAGTTCAAATTGACGGTGTGTTGCATGAATTTTCATCTATCGCTGGTGTTAGAGAGGATGTGACCGATATTATTTTGAATATTAAAGAAATTGCTATTCAAATGGAAGGTGAGGGTCCTAAGCGTATGGTTGTGCGTAAAGAAGGACCTGGTATTGTTACAGCTGGTGATATCCAGACTGTTGGCGATGTTGAAGTTTTAAATCCTGATCATGTCATTTGTACATTGGATGAAGGTGCAGAAATTCGAATGGAATTTACTGTAAATACAGGAAAAGGTTATGTTCCTGCTGAGCGCAATCGTGCAGAAGATGCACCGATCGGACTTATTCCTGTTGATAGTCTTTATTCACCTGTACGTAAAGTGTCTTATAAAGTTGAAAATACTCGTGAAGGTCAAGTTCTTGATTATGATAAATTGACCTTAATGATTGAAACCAATGGTGCGGTAACAAGTGAAGATGCTGTCGCTTTTGCAGCGCGTATTTTACAAGATCAACTCTCAGTTTTTGTTAACTTTGAAGAGCCACAAAAAGAAGCACCTCAGGAACAAGTTTCTGAACTGGCGTTTAATCCTGCCCTTCTTAAGAAAGTTGATGAGTTGGAGCTTTCTGTTCGTTCAGCAAATTGTCTTAAAAATGATAATATCGTCTATATTGGTGATCTTATACAAAAGACAGAATCTGAAATGTTGCGTACTCCAAATTTTGGTCGCAAATCATTAAATGAAATTAAGGAAGTTTTGGCGTCAATGGGACTTCATCTTGGTATGGAAATTCCTGCTTGGCCGCCAGAAAATATCGATGATCTTGCAAAACGTTATGAAGATCAATATTAAATTAAACTTTAAGGAGAAGGCTCATGCGCCACGGTAAGTCAGGCCGCAAGCTGAACCGAACTGCTAGTCACCGAAAAGCAATGTTTGCCAATATGGCAACATCGTTGATTGAACATGAGCAGATCGTGACGACGCTTCCAAAGGCTAAAGAAATTAGACCAATTGTTGAAAAGTTGGTGACTCTAGGTAAGCGTGGTGATCTTCACGCACGTCGTCAAGCAATTTCAGCAATTAAGGATGTAAAACAAGTTGCAAAACTTTTTGATGTTTTGGCACCACGTTATGCTTCTCGCAATGGTGGATATATTCGTATCATGAAAGCGGGTTATCGTGCTGGTGATAATGCACCGATGGCTGTAGTTGAATTTGTTGATCGTAATGTTGAAGCGAAAGGCGCAGTTGATCGTGCCCGTGTTGAAGCTGAAGCAAAAGAAGCTGATGCAGCGTAAATTTTTATTATAGACAAAATTAAAACCCGCTTTTAGCGGGTTTTTTTATGATATTTATTTCGTCTAAGATCATAATAGTTTTATAAAATATTGAGTAAACTAATTAAGATTTCTCATATTGTTTTCGTATTTATTTATATTTCTCTTAATAAAGAGACTTATTTTAAAATTTTAAAATTTGAAATATATTTGTTAAAGTAATCATTGTTTTTAAAGGAGCGTGTTATTTATATATAGATATTTTTAAATAACTGCTTTCATCATCTGCAATGAGATAAAATAAGATAAATTTATCGTTCTTTTGCCCTAATTACCGTTATAGCTATGATGTATTGAATATTATGGACTAAAGCATTTGTCGAGGAAAATACAATGAAACAATCTTTATGGGCGTTTATTCTTTTTGTTATTTTTACAGCCTTTATGCCTGTTTTAACTTTTGCTGAAGTTCCGCAATCTCAAAATGAAATTAAGCTTTCCTTTGCACCTTTGGTTAAAAAAACTGTACCTTCTGTCGTTAATGTTTATGCCGCTCGCCAAGTGCGCGTGCGTACACCTTTTGAGAATGATCCTTTTTTTGAACAGTTTTTTGGTCGTGCGATGCCAAATCGACCATCACGCACTCAATCTTCTTTAGGATCAGGTGTTATCGTTGATGCGAGTGGACTTATTGTGACAAACTATCATGTTATACGTGATGCGGATGAAATCAAAGTGGCTTTGTCAGATGGGCGTGAATTTGAAAGTCGTGTTGTTTTAAAAGATGAGGCAACAGATATTGCTGTCTTGAAAATAGAACCAAAGGGAGCTGTATTTCCAATTTTGCCTTTAGGAAATTCTGATTCTGTTGAAGTGGGTGATTTGGTCCTAGCCATAGGAAATCCTTTTGGTGTTGGACAAACGGTCACCAGTGGTATTGTTTCAGCCCAAGCGCGTACACGTGTTGGCATTTCTAATTTTGATTTTTTTATTCAAACAGATGCAGCGATTAATCCCGGTAATTCTGGTGGTGCTTTAATTGATATGAAGGGTGAACTTATTGGTATTAATACCGCGATTTATTCACGCTCAGGAGGCTCTATTGGTATTGGTTTTGCTATTCCCGCTAATCTCGTTCGTGCCGTTGTGGAATCGGTTAAACGCGGTGAGGATCATTTTCAAACACCCTATATTGGTGCATCTTTTCAAAACATGACGCCTGATGTTGCAGAAGTTTTGGGTATGGAAAAACCCTATGGTGCAATGGTAACGGATATAATTGATGGAAGTCCTGCTCAAAAAGCTGGTTTGAAGATTGGTGATGTTATTTTAAGTGCTCAAAATACAAAAATAGATGATCCCGATGGTTTGGGTTATCGTTTAATGACCACAGGGATTGGGCATGATCTTAATATAGAATATTTACGCGATGGCAAAAAATATACAACAGTGATAACATTATCGGCAATACCACAAGATCAAATGAGTAAGTCAGTAAAGCTCGATGGCGACACACCGTTTGCTGGTGTTACGGTCATTGATTTGGCTCCTTATATGACCAATCGTTTTCGTTTGCCGCCTAAAGCAATAGGTGTTGTTGTTGAAAATGTTGATCGCAACAGTAATGCAGCGCGTCTTTTTCAATCTGGTGATATTATTCGTGTGATTAATGGAGCTGAAGTTAGAACTGTTGAAGATTTACAAGCTATTCTTACTGAAATACGTCCACGTATATGGCAAGTGGTTTATGAACGTAACGGTATGTTGTTACGCCAATTTGTTCGCTGAGGTGATTTTTGAGTAGTGATCTTTTTTCGCCCGAGATGAATCCCCACGGCGATTTAAATAAACCATTAGCGGAGAGAATGCGGCCACATCACATAAGTGAGGTGAGAGGGCAAGATCATCTTACAGGTAAAGATGGAATGCTTAGCAGAATGATTGAAGCAGGCTCATTAGGTTCGATGATTTTTTGGGGTCCTCCCGGAACAGGCAAAACAACATTAGCGCGTTTACTCGCAAATGAAACGAATTTGGCTTTTGAACAAGTATCGGCAATTTTTACTGGCGTAAGTGATTTAAAAAAAGTGTTTGAAAGCGCACGCGCACGCCAAATGTCTGGGCGCCAAACGCTTTTGTTTGTTGATGAAATTCATCGTTTTAATCGTGCTCAACAAGACAGTTTTTTACCGGTGATGGAAGATGGAACTGTTATATTAATTGGTGCTACAACAGAAAATCCTTCATTTGAACTTAATGCTGCGCTCTTATCTCGCGCACGAGTTTTAACTTTCAAGCCACATAATGAGGAAAGCCTTAATGCTTTGCTTATGAGAGCAGAAGAAATTGAAGGTAAAAAACTTCCTCTTGATGAAGAAGCGCGTATTATGCTTGTTCAAATGGCTGATGGTGATGGTCGGGCCATTTTAACGCTTGCTGAAGAAATATGGCGAAGTGGCCGTGATAATGAAGTGATAGACGCGCATTTATTGCGTGATCTTGTTCAAAAACGTGCGCCGCTTTACGATAAAGGTCAAGATGGACACTATAATCTTATTTCTGCTTTGCATAAATCGGTTCGCGGTTCAGACCCAGATGCGGCTCTTTATTATTTATGTCGCATGTTAGATGCTGGTGAAAATCCTCATTATCTTGGAAGACGTTTGGTACGAATGGCAGTTGAAGACATTGGCTTGGCAGATCCACAAGCGTTGATCATTTGTAATAGTGCTAAAGATGCCTATGATTATCTAGGTTCACCTGAAGGTGAATTGGCATTAGCACAAGCATGTGTTTATCTTGCTACAGCACCAAAATCCAATGCCGTATATACCGCTTATAAAGCAGCGAGACGCTCTGCAAGTGATCATGGGTCACTTTTACCACCCAAACATATTCTTAATGCGCCAACAAAGCTCATGAAAGGAGAGGGGTATGGAAAAGGCTATTTATACGATCATGATCAACCAGATGCTTTTTCTGGACAAAATTATTTTCCTGAGAAAATGTCACGTGAAGTATTTTATAATCCACCAGAACGTGGTTTTGAGCGGGAGATACGAAAACGTTTGGATTGGTGGGAAAAATTGAGACATGAACGTTATAAAACAAATAAACAGTGATATTTGTTAAGTAATGGTTTTCATTTTCATTGAGACGCTTTAAAAATAATAAAATAGTTTCCTTTTGGGGATTGATAATTATCTTTTAGACTGGAGAGACAGCAATATGTTAAAAAAAATTGGTATTTTGTTTTTGTCTGGCAGTATTTTGGCCGCTTGTACAACAACTAACCCTTATACAGGTGAAAGCCAAATTTCAAAAACTGCAGGTGGAGCAACGATCGGTGCCGTTGCTGGCGCATTAGGTGGTTTATTGGTCGGTGGTTCCAGTCGTGCGCAACGTAATGCTGTTTTAATAGGTGCAGGTGTTGGTGCTCTTGGTGGTGGTTTGATAGGAAATTATATGGATCGCCAAGAATCTGAATTGCGTGCACAATTGCAAGGCACAGGCGTTTCTGTCACAAGAAACGGGGATCAAATATTGCTCAATATGCCAGGAAATATTACATTTAATACAGACCAAGATGCAGTGAAACAGCAATTTTATCCTGTATTGAATTCTGTTGGTCTTGTATTGAAAAAATATGAAAAATCTCTTGTTGACGTTCTTGGATTTACCGATTCAACAGGTAGCCTGCAGCATAACCAAGACCTTTCACAACGTCGTGCATTGTCTGTTGCAAATTATTTAAACAGTCAAGGTGTTGATGGTCGTCGTCTATCGGTCGTGGGATATGGTCCATCAAATCCCATCGCATCGAATGCAACGCCAGCAGGGCGCGCTCAAAATCGTCGCGTAGAAATTCAAATCGCACCTTTGCGTCAGGCAGGATATTAATCGATTATTAGATCGGTATCTTTTTATAGAAAGCCGCTATAGTAATAGCGGCTTTTTTTATTGCATATCATCCAAATAAATAAGAACAAGACAAGAACTTTTTTGTAAATTTGTTTATATTCAAAGAGTTAATATACTTGCTAAAATAGAACAAATAGAGTACAAAATAGTTTGTGAGTATAGTCAATCAAGACTTCAACTTTTAGAAAGGGTTAGTATACAATGTCTCAAAACTCATTGCGACTCGTTGAGGATAAAACCGTGGACAAATCAAAAGCTTTAGATGCTGCCCTTTCACAAATTGAGCGTTCTTTTGGAAAAGGCTCTATTATGCGCCTTGGTCAAAACGAGCAGGTTGTGGAAATTGAAACAATACCAACGGGGTCATTATCGCTTGATATTGCATTGGGTGTTGGTGGCCTGCCTAAAGGACGCATTGTAGAAATTTATGGCCCGGAAAGTTCCGGTAAAACAACATTGGCATTGCATACAATTGCTGAAGCACAAAAACGTGGTGGTATTTGTGCATTTATTGATGCAGAACATGCTCTTGATCCAGTCTATGCACGCAAGCTCGGCGTTGACTTGGAAAATCTTTTGATTTCTCAGCCAGATACAGGTGAGCAGGCTTTGGAAATCACAGATACGCTTGTTCGTTCTGGTGCGGTTGATGTTTTGGTGGTAGATTCGGTTGCAGCATTAACTCCACGGGCCGAAATTGATGGTGAAATGGGGGATTCTCTTCCTGGTTTGCAAGCGCGTTTAATGAGCCAGGCTTTACGCAAATTGACAGCATCCATTGCGCGTTCCAATACGATGGTTATTTTTATCAATCAAATTCGCATGAAAATTGGTGTAATGTTTGGTTCTCCTGAAACAACGACTGGTGGTAATGCATTAAAATTTTATGCTTCTGTTCGTTTGGATATTCGACGCATTGGTGCAATTAAAGACCGCGATGAAGTGGTTGGTAATCAAACACGTGTAAAGGTTGTTAAAAATAAACTTGCCCCACCTTTTAAACAAGTTGAATTTGATATCATGTATGGGGAAGGTGTTTCTAAACTTGGCGAGTTGATTGATTTGGGTGTTAAGGCTGGAGTTGTAGAAAAATCAGGCGCTTGGTTTTCTTATAATTCGCAACGCTTGGGTCAAGGTCGTGAAAATGCAAAACAATTTTTACGAGCAAATAAGGAAGTGGCTGATGAAATTGAAACAACCCTTCGTCAAAATGCAGGATTGATTGCAGCTGAGCTTTTAGAAAATGGTGGCCCAGATGCACAGGAAGAAAGTGAAGCTGTTTAAATATTTTTTGATCAAATGATTAGTTATTAAATTTTTAAGGTCGCTGTATTTAAAAATACGCAGCGACCTTATTTATATATAAAATCAATATACTGCTCTATTTATAAGCTAATGAACTTTAAATTATCATAATATGAGTGTATATAATGAAATATTTTTTTAAATGAGTTGTTTTTAATTATATTGTGATAAAATATTTTATATTCATAAATTAAAATTTATTTCATAATTTTGAGGGTGCAAATTGCCCGCTTTTTTTTAAACTAAGAATGATGGTTTTGTATTGTCACTGTTTTCGCATTATAAATTGCTTAAAATGATGAATAAAAATAGGTTCCCACAATTATCAATATACTTTAAAAGACAGATCAGAATGTTGAAATGACCGTAAGATATTAAATTTTGCGGATAATTAGGTGTGAACAATGAATAGTGTAAATCAAATTAGGACTCAATTTTTAGAATATTTCCGTCGACAAGGTCATGAAATTATTTCTTCAAGTCCACTTGTCCCTCGTAACGATCCTACATTAATGTTCACAAATGCTGGCATGGTGCAATTTAAAAACGTTTTTACAGGACTTGAGCAACGTCCCTATAAACGCGCAACGACTGCTCAAAAATGTGTGCGTGCTGGGGGTAAACATAATGATCTTGATAATGTTGGTTATACAGCGCGTCATCATACTTTTTTTGAAATGTTAGGTAATTTTTCATTTGGCGATTATTTTAAAGAAGAGGCCATATTTTTCGCATGGAATTTATTAACCAACGAATTTGCTTTGCCGAAAGAAAAATTGCTTGTAACGGTGTATCATGATGATGAAGTCGCGGCTGATCTTTGGAAAAAAATCGCTGGACTTTCAGATGATAAAATTATTCGCATAGCGACTAATGATAATTTTTGGGCAATGGGGGATACTGGACCTTGTGGACCTTGTTCTGAAATTTTCTATGATCACGGTGATAAAATTTGGGGGGGGCCTCCAGGGAGCCCTGAAGAAGATGGTGATCGATTTATAGAAATTTGGAATCTTGTCTTCATGCAATTTGAGCAATTGTCTAAAGAAGAACGCGTTGATTTGCCGCGTCCCTCTATAGATACGGGTATTGGATTGGAGCGTATTGCCGCAGTTTTGCAAGGTGTTCACGATAATTATGATATAGACCTTTTTCGTACACTCATCACTGCTTCAGAAGAGGCAACAGGGATTAAGGCCGAAGGAGATTTTGTTGCCAGCCATCGCGTTATTGCTGATCATTTACGTTCTTCAGCTTTTCTTATTGCTGATGGGGTTTTACCCTCTAATGAAGGTCGTGGTTATGTTTTACGGCGTATTATGCGCCGAGCCATGCGGCATGCGCAACTGCTAGGAACAAAAGAACCTTTAATGTGGCGTTTATTACCTACATTAACTCGAGAAATGGGGCAGGCATATCCAGAGTTATTGCGTGCAGAATCCTTAATTTCAGAAACATTAAAATTAGAAGAAACACGTTTTCGAAAAACGCTTGAACGCGGATTGTTACTTTTAAATGAAGCAAGTGCAAATCTAGATTCTGGTGATCAATTTGATGGCGATGTCGCATTTAAACTCTATGATACTTACGGTTTTCCACTTGACTTAACTCAAGATGCATTACGTCGTCGCAATATAAGCGTCGACACAGAAGCTTTTGATAAAGCAATGGCTAACCAAAAGGCAGAAGCACGTGCAAACTGGTCTGGATCGGGAGAAGCAGCAACGGAAACAATTTGGTTTACCGTAAGAGATAAAATCGGGGTAACCGAATTTTTGGGCTATGATACTGAAAATGCTGAAGCTATTGTAACCGCTATTATCCGCGACGGAGTAATTGTAGACACTCTTAGCGAAGGACAAGACGCTATGATTGTTTTAAATCAAACGCCTTTTTATGGTGAGTCAGGCGGACAAATTGGAGATAGTGGTAGTATTTTGGGAGAAAATTTTGAATTTATCGTCAAAGATACCCAAAAAAGGGCAGACGGTGTCTTTGTTCATATTGGTCATGTTGAAAAAGGATCTGTTCATATAAATAATGAAGTTGAGTTGCATGTCGATCATCAACGCCGGCATCAAATTCGTGCGAACCATTCAGCAACGCATTTGCTTCATGAAGCATTAAGAGAGGTTTTAGGAAATCATGTTGCTCAAAAAGGATCACTTGTTTCTTCTCAAAGATTGCGTTTTGATTTTTCTCATCCAAAGCCAATTCTTCCAGAGGAACTTAAAAAAATTGAAGACTTAGCCAATGATATTGTTTTACAAAATAGTGCGGTAACAACTCGTTTGATGGCGGTTGATGATGCCATTGCGGAAGGTGCTATGGCATTATTTGGTGAAAAATATGGGGATGAAGTACGGGTTGTTTCTATGGGACAAAAATCAGACCAGCAAAGTTTAACTTCTCGTGCATGGTCCATTGAACTTTGTGGTGGTACGCATGTAAAGCGAACAGGTGATATAGGTTTAATAACAATTGTGTCAGAAGGAGCTGTTGCCTCTGGTGTACGCAGAATTGAAGCTTTAACGGCAAAAGCCGCCCGTCTTTATTTAAAAGAACAGGAAAAAACTGTTCATAATATTGCTTCAGCTTTAAAAACAACACCGCATACAGCGTTAGAGCGCACTAAAACTTTGGTGGAAGAGCGACGCAAGCTGGAAAAAGAATTAATGGATTCTCGCCAAAAATTAGCCCTTCAAGGGTCATCTTTACAAGAAAAGGATGGTGACAGTGAAGAAATTAATGGCGTTGCGTTTAAAGCAAGTATTATTAAGGGTATTTCTCCGCGTGAATTAAAACCCTTGGCACAAGCAGGCTTAGAGCAGTTGGGGCAAGGTATCGTTGTCTTTATTGGTTTATCGGAAGATAATAAAGCAAGCATCGTTATTGCTGTCAGTGAAAATCTCACCGCGAAGTATAGCGCTGTCGATTTAGTGCGGATTGCTGCAGAAGCTGTTGATGGAAAAGGCGGTGGTGGTCGTGCTGATATGGCACAGGCAGGAGGTCCTGATGGATCAAAAGCTGAAAATGCACTAGTTGCTTTAAAAAATGCCTTAAAGAAATAACACCATCAAGCTCATTTCTTTTTGTCATTTGCTTTATATGAATATTCTAAAAAAGCTTTAATCGGGTTCATTCAAGATTAAAGCTTTATAAGATATAATAGATCATTTTATGCACCATGATTCTTAAAGTGCAAATTCTTTATATACGTTGCTGATCTATCGTATTTATATTTTGATAATTCTTCTTAATTTTTTCATTTAATGACATGCCTAGAATTTAACTATGAAAATTTATCATTTTAGGCGTAAAGATTGATCCTTTAATTTAGTGCGCTCGCGCAAATTTATTTAAAGCAACAACATTATCGCTTTCTGGCTTAACCGTTGGTTGATCAATCGTTAAACCACCTGTTTTCAGTAATGATGTAAAGCGCCCACCTTTTTGTGCAAGATCATTAAAGCTGCCCTGTTCAATCACACGACCGCGATCCATAAACAAGACAAGATCAGCATTTCGTACTGTAGATAAACGGTGCGCAATAATTAGGGTTGTACGGTTTTGACTAACTTGGTCAATAGCTTTTTTGACACGCTCTTCTGTTTCAACATCTAATGCACTTGTGGCTTCATCCAGCACCAAAATGGGCGAATTTTTTAAAACGGCTCTTGCAATAGCTAATCTTTGGCGTTCGCCACCTGAAAGTAAAGATCCCCGCTCGCCCACTTTTGTATGATATCCATCACTTTTAAAAGCAATAAAATCATCAGCAGCAGCAGCTTTTGCAGCTTCAAAGAGTTCGTTTTCGTCTGCTTCGGGACGTCCAACGGCAATATTTTCATAAATTGTGCGGTTAAATAATCCAGCATCTTGGAAAACCGTCGCCATAGTTTGGCGCAACGAAGCGCGGTTTACAGTTTTTGTATCAACACCGTCAATTGTAATATGGCCTACAGCTGGATCATATACGCGTTGAAGCAAATTGATAAGTGTTGTTTTTCCAGCACCAGTAGGGCCGACAATGGCTACTGTTTGCCCAGCTTTAATCTCAAAGCTTAAATCATACACACCTTGACCCGTATTGGAAAATTCATGTGTGACATGGTCAAAACGTATGGCACCTTTAACATGGCTTAATGATGGTAGATTATCAGGTTCAGCTGCATTTTTAGTTGAATCCATCATATCATAAAATGCATCAAGTTTCGCACGGTTAGAGCCAATAAGATTGATAAAATTGCTAATTTGATCAAGCTGACCAATCATCATTTGTGAGAAAAATACAAAAGCAACAACATCACCAATATTTAACAAGCCTTTACTGACAAGATAGGTTCCTAACACAATAACCACTAAAACAGTCATGGTTGAAGCCATACGGTTTAATCCCGAAGCCAATGCCCACCAATTTAAGACAGGATATTGTGCTTTCAGAACATTTTTTGTGTTTTCAAGCAATCGAGCGCTTTCTGCCTCAATACGATTATAGCTTTGAACAACAGAAACATTAGAAATAGAATCGGTCACATGTTCAAAAAGTGCGAGATGATGTTTTTCAACTGACTCTTGCCCATGTTTTGTTTTGGACATCACAAGCCGCGCAATCATAATATAAATAATGCCTAAAGATACCAGAACTGCGGATAATCGATAGTCTGTCCATATAGCCACACTTAATAAAATGATCAGTTGCATTGTAGATGCTAAATGCTGACGCATAAATTCAAGCCACATTGTTGCCATTGATTCGCAAGCTCGCAACATTGTATGTAAGGCGTTTGATGTCCCTAGTTTTTGATGCCATGATAATGGCATATTGATAATGCTTTGATAGGATTGCGTTAAAACGCCAAGGCGGCGGCGATGAGCCAAACGATCGGCGCCACGATCAATCAGAACAGTTGTTAATATGCTAAAAAGACCAAGACCTGTCCAAATCGCAAGATAGGGAAAAACAGTGCTAAAAGTATCACTTGTGCTAAAAACCATTCCATCTGATACCGCCGTTGCGGTTGCTGAAAGATCATCAACAATCCAGCCAAAGATTTTTGGTATAAAAACCTGTATAGCCGCCATTGAAATATTAGCAGCACAAATAATGATAACAGCTTTTTTTTCTGTCATTAAATAGCTGATAGCACGTGTATATGTTTTAAAGAGTGACAACTCTAAATCTCCAAAGCAAAAAACAATAGTTAAATCTTTCGAAAAATTTCAAAATGAAATATTGCACATTATATAGTAAACGCTACCGCCAGATTTATGACCGGGAAAGGCACTTTTATCGACTGTTTGTAACGCTACGTGATAAACAGGTCGCTAATGTCTTTTGTTAATGATAGAGGATGATCGGCAAGGAGAGAAATATGGCCGGTGTTGAAATAAAAAAAATTGATGATGATGAAAATGGTATGCGTCTCGATCGTTGGTTTAAAGTGCATTATCCTGGGCTTGGATTTGGACATTTGCAAAAACTTTTGCGCTCAGGTCAAATCCGTGTTGATGGCGGTCGTGTTAAAGCGGATACACGACTCGAAATGGGCCAATCTTTGCGAGTACCTCCTTTGCCCATTGATGAAAAAGGTAAAGCTGTATTAACGGGCAAAACAATCCGCGGACAAAATGATGGGGATGTTTTAAAACAAATGCTCCTTTATGAAGACGCAAAGATCTACGTTTTTAATAAGCCAGCTGGATTGGCTGTTCAAGGTGGTTCTGGAGTCGTGCGTCACGTTGATGGTATGCTTGAAGCTTGGCGTAATAAAAAAGGAGAAAAACCGCGTCTTGTTCATCGTCTTGATCGTGATACATCAGGTGTTTTAGTGGTTGCACGATCTCGAGGTGCGGCTCAATCTTTAACAGCTGCGTTTCGTGCAAGAGATACAAAAAAAACTTATTGGGCGTTGGTTAGAGGTGTTCCAAAAAAGAAGCAAGATAAAATATCAACGTGGCTTGTGAAAGAAGCAACTGCCGATGGTGATAAGATGCGCGTTTGTGAACATGGCGAGCCTGATTCTGATCATGCGGTTAGTCATTATCGCGTCATAGATACAAGAAGCCGTGTGTTATCTTGGTTGGAAATGGAACCCTATACAGGGCGCACTCATCAATTACGTGTTCATGCTGCATTTATAAATCATCCGATTATTGGTGATCCAAAATATTTTTTTTCTGATTCCAATTGGGAATTACCAGGTGGAATTCAAAATAGATTGCATCTTCATGCAAGGCGAATACGCATTTCTAATCCGTCTGGTGGTCTACTTGATGTAACAGCACCTTTGCCGCCACATATGGTTCAAAGCTTCAATCTTTTGGCTTTCGATGAAATGGATGGTGAAGGTGATTAGATATTTTTCACTATTAAACAGTGTTTTATATAGATTACTGTAAAATGAACTGTGGTTGAAGAGCGTATTTAAAGAATGAACGTTCTTATCTGGCTCAAAAAAAGTTTAAGTACAAAGAAAGAAATAGTATGCGTGAAATTTTGAATGATACGGGAGAAAATACTTTTCTTAAGAAGGCACAAAATATTTCACAACAGTCTTTTGTTAAACGCTTTTATGACAATGCTACAGTTGTACCAACAGATAATGGCTTTGCGGTTTTGCTTGATGGTAAATGTGTTAAGACACCGGGAAGAAAAGAATTGATCGTCCCCAATCAAGATTTAGCCACTCATTTATCAGTAGAGTTTAACGTTCAAGAGGATTTTATCGATCCTAGAAAAATGTCTATTACACGTCTTGTAAATACTGTGATTGATGGTGTCGCTGATAATCGGGAAGCGGTTGAAGAAGATATTTTACGTTTTTTAGCAAGCGATTTACTATTTTATCGTGCTACTTCACCGAAGGAATTGGTTGATAGACAAACTAAATTATGGGATCCAATTATAGATTGGTTTGAACGAAAATGGGGTTATCATTTTGTTTTAAGTGAAGGAGTTATGCATGTTGATCAGCCTCGTGATGCAATATTAACTTATGGTCGTTTACTGCGCGATATTAAATCCCCTTTTATTATTGCCGCTTTGCATAATATAACGACATTGAGTGGTTCTGCACTTTTAGCCATGGCTCTTTACGATAAGTATATTACGAGTGATGAGGCTTGGAAATTAGCACATTTGGAAGAAGATTGGACGATTGAACATTGGGGTGAAGATCAGGAAGCCCTAAAAATGCGTCATAATAAACGCAAAGATTTTGACGCTGCTGTCTTATTATTAGACTTGTTATAATACTTAAAATTGCTTTGACGAAAGGCAAAATTTAAGAGATGATCATGTGTGAATGATCAATCTGGCAAAAGGTCCTTTTTTTAAGTGTCTTTTGTCTGTTACAATAGGAGATGCTCATGTTATCGAATATTCTTTATAAAACAGCGTCAACAGCAAAAGGTGGCCGCGAGGGTCATGTGCATTCAGATGATGGTGCGGTTGATTTAGTCCTTGTAAAACCCAAAGAAATGGGCGGTGATGGAACTGTTGGTGCTAATCCAGAAACACTTTTTGCTTCTGGTTATGCAGCCTGTTTTGAATCAGCTACTCGGCTTGCAGCGTCAAAAGCTGGTTTGGATGCCAAAGATGGTACTTATGTGAAGGCAGAGGTAGGTATTGGTCCTCGTAAAGGCGGTGGTTTTCAGCTTGCAGTTACGTTGAATGTACATCTGGAAGGTTTGGACAAACAACAAGCTGAAGTTGCTGCAATGACGGCACATAATGAAATTTGCCCATATTCCCATGCAACGCGCGGTAATGTTGATGTTCAAATTCGCATTGTTTAGAAAAAAACTTAGTATAAAATGATTTTATAATGAAATGATTGTTTTTTTATTTGTTAAAATGCGTTTAATGGTGAAATAACATTAAACGCATTTTTTAGATAACTTTCTAAGTTATTCAATGCGTTGTGCTTTGGAAGCATTGAGTTCAATTTTTTCAAATCCAGGGAATGTTTCGTTCATAAATTGTAATGTTGATTGATCATCACCGCGTACAAAATACCAATGAGTGTTTTCTTGAATTGCAACCAAATCACCTGTGACATGGCTTTTAATTGCATTAGGCATAGTAATGTTAAATTCGAGTGGCATAATGTAGTATAAGGTGCCATCAGTGAATTTTCCTGAACGCCTTTTATCAAAATCAATATTTGTTTTATTGATTTTATACATTGTCGATAATTGTTCTAATTGACTGATCATAATTTGGTTGAATTGCTCTTGTGCAATCTTTGACTGTTCCGCTAATTTTTTGATAATTTGCGGTGGAATAGTTTTCATAATGGACTGTACATCGCCATTTTCAAGCGCAATCTTATAGTCAATTATCGCTGTTCTTAAATGGTTTTCATCATTAGTGCTGTCTGCGTATGCATGAAAATGTGTAAAAAAAACTGTTAAAATAACAAGAGTAAAAACTGCTCCACGTTTAATTATCATAATACCCCATCATTTCCTTTTATTGTAAATATTGTGCAGGTGCTAAAACCAAAGCGTGACAGGAAAATGGCAAGATGAAAAAGCGTTAAATAAAATGGAGGCTTATGCCTCCATTTTATCAATTTAAAATAAATTTTTGCATTATTTTTGCATTATACAGAATAATACATATCAAATTCTACAGGGTGCGGTGTCATTTCATAACGCATCACTTCTTGCATTTTTAATTCAATGAAAGAATCAATTTGATCATTATCAAAAACATCCCCAGCCTTTAAAAAAGCGCGATCTTTATCAAGTGCTTCCAATGCTTCGCGCAGACTGGCCGCGACGGTCGGAATTTCCTTTAATTCACTTGGTGGTAGATCATAAAGATCTTTATCCATAGCTTGTCCAGGATGTATTTTATTTTTAATGCCATCCAGTCCCGCCATTAAAATGGCTGAAAATGCAAGATATGGATTGGCTGTTGGATCTGGAAATCTTACTTCCACGCGTTTAGAATAGGGAGAAGAGCCAAATGGAATACGACATGAGGCTGACCGATTTCTTGCAGAATAGGCTAATAAGACAGGTGCTTCATAACCAGGTACAAGTCTTTTATAGGAGTTTGTTGATGGATTGGTGAAAGCATTAATTGCTTTTGCATGTTTGATAATACCTCCAATAAAATAAAGACATGTTTCAGAAAGTCCTGCATATTCATTCCCAGCAAATGTAGGTTTTCCATCTTTCCAAATTGACATATGAACATGCATGCCAGATCCATTATCTCCAAAAATAGGTTTCGGCATAAAAGTTGCTGTTTTCCCATATGAATTTGCAACTTGATGAACAACATATTTAAAAATTTGCATTTTATCGGCTTCACGCACTAAAGTATCAAAGCGAATGCCAAGTTCATGCTGGGCGGCGGCGACTTCATGGTGATGCTTTTCAACACGAACACCCATATCCGTTAATGCTGTTAGCATCTCTGATCGCATATCTTGACATGAATCGATAGGGGGAACAGGAAAATATCCGCCTTTTATACGAGGGCGATGTGCAAGATTGCCCATTTCGTAGTCAGTATCGTCATTCGATGGTAATTCATTAGAATCTAACTTAAAACCAGTATTGTAAGGATCTGTTTTAAATCGCACATCGTCAAAAATGAAAAATTCAGCTTCAGGTCCAACATTTACTGTATCGCCTATGCCTAAAGATTTGAGATAGGCTTCGGCTTTTCGTGCAATAGAACGAGGATCACGATTATAGGATTCACCTGAATTGGGATCAAGAATATCACATAATATGACCAAAGTTGATTGTGCAAAAAAAGGATCAATATGGGCGGTGGTTGGATCTGGCATCAACACCATGTCAGATTCATTGATGGCTTTCCAGCCTGCAATAGATGAACCGTCAAACATAATACCATCGGCAAAACTGTCTTCACTAATTTCAGAAATATCCATTGTTACGTGATGCAGTTTACCTCTAGGATCAGTAAATCGCAGGTCAACAAAGCGAATATCATTATCGTTGATTTGTTTGATAATGTCAGATGCAGTAGTCATGTCACACTTCCTTTTTAAAAGATAATTATGGTAAATCTGGATATAACTTGGCCGTTTTAGAGAGTATTCAATATGTATTTCAAAAACACAAACTTTATAATATTGAAGTTATTTTTTGCAAAAAAAACTACCAATATATTATAGACATTGTGCTTCAATGATGCTCTTAAACGGCATCATTTCCTGTTTCTCCTGTACGAATTCTTATGGCTATTTCAATTGGTGAAACAAAAATTTTTCCATCTCCTATCCGCCCTGTTTGTGCAGCTTTTTGAATAGCTTCAATGGCAGGATCAACAAGTTCATCTGCAACAACCACTTCAACTTTAATCTTGGGAAGAAAATCAACAACATATTCGGCACCACGGTAAAGCTCTGTATGCCCTTTTTGTCTTCCAAAGCCCTTAGCCTCTGTAACGGTGATTCCTTGTAGCCCAACCTCTTGTAAGGCTTCTTTAACTTCATCAAGTTTAAAAGGTTTTATAATGGCCTCTATTTTTTTCATAATTTGCTATCTCCAGATTTTAAAATGGCGTTGTAAAGCCATAAAAACATACAAGCATAAATCATGCCAACAAATTATTTTTTATTAAAAAAATAAAAAACTATTTTTTTCATTAAATTAACTCGTTTGAGTATAAAAAAAGAAGTAATCTTATAACGCTTATAAAAGTAGAATGATTGTAAAGTGATATTAAAATGAGCGCTGTGATTAAAAAACATGCAAAAATTGGTTTGAATAATCCGTTATTACCTTTAGAGCTTTTGACACCTAATGAAATGGCACATGCTGATATGCTTGCAGCACAGGCTCATAATCATCAGACATATTGGCTTATGGAGCGGGCTGGTGCAAAAGTTACAGACTATATTTTAAATACTTTTGATAAAGCTCAAAAAATTGCCGTTTTATGTGGATCAGGAAATAATGGTGGCGATGGTTTTGTTGTTGCTCGACAATTATGGAATGTCTTGCATGAACAAAAACATGATAATGTTCCAAGCGGTTTAGAAGTTTTACAGAGACGTTTTGAGTTGATGTGTTTTACAGATGTGGATCGTCATCGACCAGATGATGCTCAAAAGGCATTTTTAAACTTACCTTTTGAGGCAAAACCCTTGTCTGAATTTAATGTTGAAAAGTTTGATCTTGTGGTTGATGCACTTTATGGCGCGGGTTTCAATCGTGAACTTAATGGTGACATTAAAAATTTAATAGACAAAATTAACCAGTCTAAAACACCTGTTCTTGCCATTGATCTTCCTTCAGGGGTGATGGGGGAAACGGGAATGATTTTAAATGGTGCGCTTATGGCACATAAAACCATCACTTTTTTTCGTTTAAAACCTGGTCATGTTTGTTATCCAGGACGTGCTTATTGTGGTGATATTATTCTTACCGATATTGGTATATCCGATAATGTTCTTGATAAAATTCAGCCAAAATTGAAATTGAATATGCCAGCTCTTTGGCAACATTTCTTTCCTGAAATGACTCATGAACTGCATAAATATAGTCGTGGTCATACCGTTGTGTTTTCAGGGCCTTCATGGGCTACTGGGGCAGCAAGATTGGCTTCATATGCTGCTGCAAGAATTGGGTCAGGTGCTGTGACGATTATTGCGCCTGATGAGGCGGTTTGTGCTCTACAAAATCATTTAACTAGTATAATGATTTATCCAGAAAATAATAATGATGATGTAATGTCTTTTCTATCACAACGCAAAGTGCGTTCTGTTATTTTAGGGCCAGCATTTGGAGATTTCAATCGTGCTCATGACCTTATACAGTTTATTCTGTTAAAACACGTTGTGGATCACTTAGTTCTGGATGCTGATGCTTTCACAGCACTTGCTAAAAAACCTCAAGCCTTTTATAATTTAATAAAAGAGTCACATGTTCATGTTGTTATGACGCCACATGAAGGTGAGTTTCAGCGTTTGTTTCCAGAGCTTGCAAGCTGTCATATGACACGTATTGAAAAAGCAAAACAAGCGGCTAAGATAAGTGGTGCTGTGATTGTATATAAGGGAGCAGATACAATTATTGCTAGTCCTTGTGGGCGTATTGCAGTCACCGTAAATGGCTCGCCCCATTTAGCGACAGCAGGTTCTGGTGATGTTCTTTCTGGTCTTGTAGGTGGATTGGTTGCCCAAAATATGCCTGTATTTGAAGCCGCTTGTGCTGCGGTTTGGTTTCATGCAGAATGTGGAACCTATTCAGGAAGAGGTACAATTGCGGAAGATTTAATTACTGTGTTACCAACTGTTTTGAAGAAATTTTTCTGTGATGAAAATATCACTTAGATAATACAAAATATTGTGCTCACAGCTTTGTGTTTTTCGTTTTTTTAAGCTTATGTCTATCCAAGAAATATGTAGTCCAATTGTGGTTAAATCTTGGGAGAATATTAGGATGAATATAGTCAAAATATTAACAGTATCGGCGACAGCATTACTTATAAGTGCAACAGCCCAAGCTGCAGATGTGCTTGTTGAGCCTGAACCAGTAGACTATGTTCGGGTTTGCGATGCTTATGGAGAGGGATATTTTTACATTCCTGGCACGCAAACATGTATGCGTCTTGGTGGATATTTACGTGTTGATATTAAGGGCGGTGATAATGTTTCTTCCTATAAAGGTAGAAAAACACGTGATACCTATAATTGGCGCACAAGGGCAGAGTTGCGTTTCCAAACAGCAAGTGAAACGGATTGGGGAACACTGCGAACATTGGTTGAACTTCGTAACCAATGGGATGATGGGCATGACACATTAAGTGGTCAGGCGCATTTTGCTTATGTCGAACTTGGTGGATTACGCGTTGGTGTTGATGAATCTATTTTTTGGCATTGGACGGGATATCTTGGCAAAGTCTTAAATGATGACATTGTAAATCCCGGAACTTTTCAACGTACAAATGTTTTAAGCTATACTTTTAGTACTGATAATGGATTTTCTGCAATTATAGGTGTTGAACAAGGAACAAATGGGGGAAGTGATAATCCAGGTGATAACTACTATTTAAAGGGCAATGGAAAACGCGTTGGTATCAATGCTGGCATAGGTGAGCGTTATGATCCTGCTGCGCGGCACTTTTATAGTGGTAGCCAAATTGATGATTATACACCTAATGTGTTATTTGGAGCCAAATTTGCACAAGGATGGGGATCAATCGCAGCTATTGGCGCTTATGATGCCAGATGGGAAGAGTGGGCTGCTAAAATTCGCGTAAACCTTAATATAACGGATCGTGTTTCAGCTTGGATCATGGCGGGATATAAGTCGAATGACGATTATTATGCCTATGATGAAGTCTATAATGAAAATCATCCTAAAAGAAAGAGAGATTATTATTATAGAATGCATACGAGCCAATACGGTGATTGGGGTGGTGACTGGGCACTCTGGGGTGGGGGTACTTTTAAAGCAACAAAAAAAGCCTCTTTCAATACTCAGTTGACTTATGATGATACCGATATTTTCAGTGCATCAATTAATGTCGCCTATGAATTGGTTCCTGGTTTCGTTATCACTCCTGAATTGAGTTATTTAAATTATGGTAATGACAAAAAATGGGCGGATGATGCTCGTGTAACTTTCCATGGGGATGATGCGTTTCAAGGTATGGTTCGTATGCAACGCAATTTTTAAACAATACTTAGCCTATTTTGGAACTTAGCCTATTTTGGATTTATAAAAAGTATGGCGGCTAATAAGCCGCCATTTTATGTTTTAAATCTTTATTATATAATATATTATTTTCATATTTAATATAAATTCATGCATTTAACTTTTTGTTTTATTTCATGATTTTATCATTAAGATTGTTTTAAAGGGCGTCTTTCAAGTAATTCTTTAAGAAAATGTCCCGTATAAGAACGTTCGACTTTGACGATATCTTCAGGTCTGCCGACAGCAACAATATCTCCACCCCCGTCGCCACCTTCTGGTCCAAGATCAATGACCCAATCAGCTGTTTTAATCACTTCTAAATTATGTTCAATAACTGCAACAGTATTTCCTTGATCAACCAATTCGTGCAAGACTTCTAGTAATTTAGCGACATCATGGAAGTGAAGGCCAGTTGTTGGTTCATCCAAAATATATAATGTGCGCCCAGTTGCTTTTCGGGATAGCTCTTTTGCAAGCTTGACACGTTGCGCTTCACCGCCTGATAACGTCGTGGCTTGTTGTCCAACTTTGACATAACCCAATCCAACTTTCACAAGAGTGTCCAACTTGTCGCGTATAGCAGGTACAGCTTGAAAAAAAACAGCACCCTCTTCAACGGTCATATCTAAAACATCAGCAATTGATTTCCCTTTGAACGTGATATCAAGAGTTTCACGGTTATAACGTTTGCCTTGACAGACATCACATGTGACATAAACATCGGGCAGAAAATGCATTTCAATTTTTATAACGCCATCACCTTGACAGGCTTCACACCGTCCTCCTTTGACATTAAAGGAAAAACGACCCGCTTGATAACCGCGGGCTTTTGCTTCAGGCAGGCTCGCAAACCATTCTCTAATGGGCGTAAATGCTCCTGTATATGTTGCAGGGTTAGAGCGCGGTGTTCGTCCAATTGGTGATTGATCAATATCAATGACTTTATCAAGAAATTCGAGACCTGTAATTTTATTATAATCAGCAGGATGTTCTCTGCTTCCCATTATTTTTCTTGAAGCAGCTTTATATAATGTTTCAATTAGAAATGTTGATTTTCCGCCGCCAGAAACACCCGTCACACAAGTAAATGTTCCTAGTGGTATTTCGGCACTGACATTTTTTAAATTGTTCCCACTGGCACCGACAACTTTTATTTTTTTTGTTTTTGAAAGTTGTCGTCTTTGTGCAGGTACTGGAACTTCTATTTTTCCTGATAAATATTGCCCTGTTAATGACGCAGGTTCATTCATAATGTCTTTCGGTGTGCCTTGTGCAATCACATATCCTCCTTGCACACCTGCGGCAGGGCCTATATCAACCACATAATCTGATGTTAATATCGCGTCTTCATCATGCTCAACCACAATGACGGTATTGCCAAGATCACGCAAATGATGAAGCGTTTCAAGAAGACGAGCATTATCACGCTGGTGTAAACCAATAGAGGGTTCATCAAGCACATAAAGCACGCCTGTTAAGCCAGAGCCAATTTGTGAAGCAAGACGAATACGCTGGCTTTCTCCTCCAGATAACGTGCCAGAATTACGTGATAATGTGAGATAATCTAAACCAACATCATTGAGAAAGGTTAATCTCTCACGAATTTCTTTTAAAATTCGGTTGGCAATATCGCGTTGCTTTTCAGTAAAACTTTCAGTAACTTCACTAAACCATTGATCTGCTTTAGAAATTGACATTTCAGATACTTGTCCGATATGCATTTTGTCAATTTTTACAGCCAAAGCTTCTGGTTTTAATCGATATCCATCACATGCAGGGCAGGGTGATGATGACATATAGCGTTCTATCTCTTCACGTGACCATGCAGAATCTGTTTCTTTCCAACGCCGTTCCAGATTAGGGATCACGCCTTCAAAGGTTTTTTTGACTGTATAGGAGCGTAACCCATCACTATAGATGAATTCGATTTCTTTTTTGCCAGTACCATATAAAATAGCTTGACGGGCTTCTTCAGAAAGATCTTTCCATTTATTGCCCAATTTAAATCCATAGGCTTTACCTAAGGCTTCTAAAGTTTGAGTATAATAGGGAGATGAGGATTTTGACCAAGGGGCAACGGCACCTGCTTTTAAAGTATAGTGATCGTCTGGCACTACAAGTTTGGGATCAATTGATTGTCTCACTCCTAATCCATCACAATGAGGACAGGCACCAAAAGGATTATTAAAAGAAAAAAGTCTTGGTTCAATTTCAGGAATGGTGAAACCAGAAACTGGGCAGGCAAATTTTTCTGAAAAAAGCAAATTTTCATGAGTTTCATTTCTAGATTTATTGGCTGATCCGCCCGCAGTTTCATTGGCAGGTAAGGGTTTATCAGCCAATTCTGCAATAGCTAAACCATCAGAAAGACGTAATGATGTTTCTAAACTATCGGCAAGACGTGTCGTTAAATCAGCGCGCACAACAATACGATCGACCACAACATCAATATCATGTTTAAATTTTTTATCGAGTGCTGGAGCATCACTAATTTCGTAAAAAACACCATCAATTTTTACACGCTGAAACCCTTTTTTTAAAAGCTCAGCCATTTCCTTTTTAAATTCGCCTTTGCGCCCACGTGCTATCGGTGCCATAATAAAAAGGCGT
Organism: Bartonella tamiae Th239; assembly: GCF_000278275.1. Classification (GTDB taxonomy): domain Bacteria; phylum Pseudomonadota; class Alphaproteobacteria; order Rhizobiales; family Rhizobiaceae; genus Bartonella; species Bartonella tamiae. The sequence continues at coordinate 1,681,058 of NZ_JH725147.1, read as the reverse complement.
GTTCCCTCTGATAGAGCCATAACACGATCAACCATTTGACTAATCGTCTGGCTCTCAATAGGCAGACCAGTAGCTGGCGAATAAGGAACGCCAACACGCGCAAATAAAAGGCGCATATAATCATGAATTTCAGTGACTGTTCCGACAGTTGAGCGCGGGTTACGGCTTGTCGTTTTTTGTTCAATAGAGATTGCAGGAGATAAACCATCAATTTGATCAACATCTGGTTTTTGCATCATTTCTAAAAATTGGCGCGCATAGGCGGAAAGACTTTCAACATAACGTCTTTGCCCTTCAGCATAAATGGTATCAAATGCAAGGGAAGATTTTCCTGAGCCAGAAAGACCTGTCATAATGATAAGCTTATCGCGTGGAAGATCAAGGTCAATGTTTTTTAAATTATGCTCACGTGCACCACGAATTGAAATAAATTTTTGATCTGACATAACGCGCCTTAAGAGAACAAATATGGAACAATGATTATCAGATAAGTGTTTTGAATTTAAATGTCCATGCCTCTATCATATGTTTTGTATCGTTTTATAAACAACATCTGTGGAAAGATAAAAATCTATCTCGCTTTTTATATGCTATATGACAAAACCGTGTAAATAAGTGTGATTATTGAAAATAATTGAATATCGGGACGTTTAAAAGATTTTTATGTTTGATTGAGTCCAAATGACTTGCTAAATTTTTAGAAGACATTTTTAGTGTTCATACAAATTAATCGTTAATGATCGTTATAAAATATAAATTTGTGATTTGGAGTTCATGTCATGGCTGGTAGTGTAAACAAAGTGATCTTAATTGGCAATTTGGGTGCAGATCCTGAAATTCGCCGCATGAATTCAGGAGATCAGGTTGCTAGTCTGCGTATTGCAACATCTGAAAGTTGGAAAGATCGTAATACGGGTGAACGTCGTGAGCGCACAGAATGGCATAATATTGTCATCTTCAATGATAATCTGGTTAAAGTTGTTGAACAATATGTAAAAAAAGGTGCCAAAATATATATTGAAGGTCAATTGCAAACACGTAAATGGCAAGACCAAAATGGCAATGATCGTTATACGACAGAAGTGGTTTTGCAAAAGTACCGTGGTGAATTACAAATGCTTGATAGTCGTGGCGAAGGTGGTGGCCGTACGCAAGTGCAAGATCAATCATCTGGTGGTTATGGAGCATCAAATTATGGTAATACGTCTTCTGGCGGTTACGGAGCTAATAATGATCGTGGTGGAAATTTATCAGAGCCAGGTGATTTTTCTCGTGAATTGGATGATGAAGTGCCCTTTTAAGGTCAAATGTCTTTTTTGGTTGATAGATAGACGACGTCTAGAGTCTCTATATTTTCAGCGTAGTATTACATGATATTCTAAAGATAAAGAACGAAACGTAAATAATATTTTTAATGATAGCTGTTTGCAAATTTGAAAATAATTTTTTTTATTATGTGTTTTTGTATTATGTTATCACTCTTATTTATTTAGATTGCGTGTTATTTCGCACGCTTAAGATTTTTATCTTTTATCGTATTGTTGATAATAAATCAGATTACATCTCTTTGATATATCATGAAGATACTGGTGATAGAAAAATTGCTATAACGCCATTAGCAACAAATTGAACCGCAAGTGCTGCAAGTAAAACACCAAAAAGACGTGTTACTATTGTTCTTCCTGTTTCGCCGAGAATTCTGTCGATAGGATGTGCGAGCATCATAAATCCATAACATGCAAGGACGGCGCCTAAAATAACAATGCATGAAACAATCGAACCAGAAAATCCAGTATTTTTACTTGCCATCAATATCGTTGCGGATATCGCTCCAGGACCAGAAATCATAGGAAGAGCGAGCGGGAAAGCCGCAATATTTCTAATATGATCTTTTGTGATAGCAATTTGTGCACTTTGCTCTTTGCGTTCAGAACGCTTTTCAAAAATCATTTCAAACGCAATAACAAAGAGAAGAATACCGCCAGCAATTTGAAAAGCACCAATGGAAATGCCTAAACCATTTAAAATGGTTTCTCCTGCTAAAGCGAAAGCGGTGAGAATAAAAAAAGAAATAATTGCTGCTGTAATTGCCGTAGCACGTCGTTCAACGCCAGTCATGCCATAAGTTAAACGCAAAAATATAGGTACCAATCCTGGTGGATCAATCGTTACTAAAAGCGTGATTAGCGCATTTATGATGAGAACGATTTCGGCCATTTTTGGCAATCCTTTATAGTTTGTTTATGCTTGTTGTTACCTTATTTGGTGTAAAAAGCGAAACGTTCATCCACTGCTTTTTATTTTAATGACATAAGTCTTTGAAAAAAAGAGATTATTTGTTTTTATATTGGTATGCCTAAATTGGCATTTTGCTATGTTTTTCGGTATAAAGGTTTAAGTGATTCTTACCAGGAAGGTAATACAACCGTGAATGATCAAATTTTGCCGCCTGATTCTGATGCTCCCGATGGCATTGAACCAGTAAACATAGTTGAGGAAATGCAGCGTTCGTATCTTGATTATGCAATGAGTGTCATTGTATCGCGTGCATTACCTGATGTGCGTGATGGTTTGAAGCCTGTTCATCGGCGCATCCTTTATGCTATGAACGAGATGGGACTTTCATTTAATAAATCTTATCGTAAATCAGCCGGTGTTATTGGTGAAGTGATGGGTAAATTCCATCCTCATGGTGATACATCAATTTATGACGCTTTAGTGCGCATGGCGCAAGATTTTTCATTGCGTAATCCACTTATTGATGGGCAGGGTAATTTTGGGTCGATCGACGGTGATCCCCCCGCTGCGATGCGTTATACAGAATGTCGTTTGGAAAAGGTTTCAGAGAATTTACTTTTCGATATTGATAAAGATACCGTTGATTTTCAAGATAATTATGACGGACGTGAAAAAGAACCTGTTGTTTTACCTGCACGTTTTCCTAATCTTTTGGTGAATGGTTCTGGCGGTATTGCTGTCGGCATGGCGACCAATATTCCTCCGCATAATTTAGGTGAGGTTCTTAATGGTTGTGTGGCGCTGATTGATAATCCGGCTTTGTCTCTTGATGAAATGATTGAAATCATTCCAGGTCCAGATTTTCCAACAGGCGGTATCATCTTAGGGCGGTCTGGAATCCGTTCGGCTTATGAGACGGGGCGCGGTTCTATTATCATGCGTGCAAAGGTCGATATTGAAGAAATTCGAAATGATCGTCAAGCAATCATTGTTAGTGAAGTTCCCTATCAAGTGAATAAAGCAACAATGATTGAAAAAATGGCTGAGTTGGTGCGTGATAAACGCATTGAAGGTATTTCTGATCTACGTGATGAGTCTGACCGCGATGGTTATCGTGTTGTGATTGAGTTGAAGCGGGATGCCGTTGCTGATGTTGTGCTTAATCAGCTCTATCGCTATACACCACTGCAGACTTCCTTTGGGTGTAATATGGTTGCGCTCAATGGTGGTAAACCCGAATTGATGACACTTATGGACTTGTTAAAAGCATTTGTGTCCTTTCGTGAGGAAGTTGTTCGTCGTCGTACAAAATATCTTTTACGTAAAGCACGCGAAAGAGCGCATGTTTTGGTTGGTTTGGCTATCGCTGTTGCCAATATTGATGAAATTATTGCATTAATTAGAAAAGCGCCTGATCCTCAAAGTGCGCGTGAACAGTTAATGACACGTCGTTGGCCCGCCTCTGATGTCGCGCCGCTGATTAAGTTGATTGATGATCCACGTCATATTATTCACGAGGATAACACATATAATCTTTCTGAAGATCAGGCTCGTGCTATCTTAGAGCTAAGATTACAACGCTTGACTGCATTAGGTCGTGATGAAATTGCTGATGAATTAAACACAATTGGCGCAGAAATTACAGATTATCTTGATATATTGGCATCACGCACGCGTATTATGACAATTGTTAAAGACGAAATGATTGCTTTACGCGACGAGTTTGCAACACCAAGACGGACAGAATTTGGTCTTGGTGGAGCAGAAATGGATGACGAGGATTTAATTGCTCGTGAAGATATGGTGGTTACTGTCAGTCATAGTGGCTACATTAAACGTGTACCATTAAATACCTATCGCTCTCAAAGGCGTGGTGGTAAAGGCCGTTCTGGCATGTCAACAAAAGATGAGGATTTTGTTACACGACTTTTTGTCGCAAATACTCATACACCTGTCTTGTTTTTTTCATCACGCGGCATCGTATATAAAGAAAAAGTGTGGCGTTTGCCTGTAGGAAGTCCTCAGTCACGGGGTAAAGCGTTAATTAATATGTTACCACTTCAACAAGGCGAGCGCATTACGACGATTATGCCTTTACCAGAAGATGAGGTCAGCTGGAGTGCGCTTGATGTGATGTTTGCAACAACGCGTGGAACAGTTCGACGTAATAAACTTTCTGATTTTGTTCAAGTCAATCGCAATGGTAAAATTGCTATGAAACTTGATGAAGAAGGTGATGAAATCCTTTCAGTTGAGACCTGTATGGAAAATGATGATGTTGTTTTAACAACTGCTGACGGACAGTGTATTCGTTTTCCTGTGACTGATGTGCGTGTGTTTGCAGGCCGAAATTCAATCGGTGTTCGTGGTATCAATTTGGGCAAGGGCGATAAAGTTATTTCAATGACAATATTGGGTCATGTTGACGCTACACCGGCTGAGCGAACTGCATACTTAAAGCGGGCAATCGCAGAACGCCGAGCAGAAGGTGCCGATGCGGATGATGTGTCTCTTGTTGTTGAAGATGAAGGATATGTTGAAACAGAATTGAGTGATGAGCGTTATAAGGATCTTAGTGAACGCGAACAAACTCTTTTGACGGTGAGCGAATATGGTTATGGTAAACGATCTTCATCCTATGAATTTCGTATTTCAGGACGCGGTGGTAAAGGAATTCGTGCAACGGATCCTTCAAAACGCGGTGAAATTGGAAAATTGATCGCGGCATTTCCAGTGGAAATTCGCGATCAAATCATGCTTGTTTCTGATGGTGGACAGCTTATACGTGTTCCCGTTGATGGAATTCGTATTGCTGGGCGATCAACAAAGGGTGTGACAATTTTCAATACCGCAGCGAATGAAAAAGTTGTATCTGTTGAACGCATCTCAGAACCTGAAGATGATGTATCGATAAGTGAAGATGTAGATCATGATATAGAAAATTCTATGTCAACGGCAACAACACCGTTGAAAACTGATGATTAACAATTAATATGTTCGAAAAGCGAAGGGAGCGAAAGAATGAAAACAGCGATTTTTGCCGGTTCTTTCGATCCCTTAACTAATGGGCATTTGGATATTTTAGGCGGAGCATTGCATATTGTAGAAAAATTGTTTGTGGCAATTGGCATACATGCATCGAAGACGCCTTTATTTAGTTTTGAAGATAGACAAAAAATGATTGTTGAAAGTTGTCATGATTTTTTTGGCAATGAGGCAAAAAGAATAACAGTTATTTCATTTGATACTTTGTTGGTTGAAAAAGCGCGACAAGTTAATGCGTCATGCATCATTCGAGGTCTTCGTGATAGCAGTGATTTTAATTATGAAATGCAAATGGCTGGTATGAATTTTGCCATGGCACCTGAGATTAAAACAGTATTTTTGCCTGCTAATCCTGCATTGCGTGCTATTACAGCGACTTTGGTGCGTCAAATTTCAGCAATGGATGGAGATGTTTCGGCTTTTGTGCCCAAAAATGTTGCGCAGGCTTTAAAAGAAAAAAGATCCTTAAAGGAAGAAAAAAATGCATAAAATTATTCAACGCATTATGGCTGTTATTCTTATATTATTTGGATTTTTAGCATTTGCTAGTGCGCAAAATCATAATCTGGATAGAAATAACACGATTGTGCTGACTTTGAAAGATGGTGATGTTGCCATTCAATTGCGTCCTGATTTGGCACCCAAACATGTTGATCAGGTTGAAAAGCTTGTAAAAGAAGGGGCTTATGACAATGTTGTTTTTCACCGTGTAATTCCAGGCTTTATGGCACAGACTGGAGATGTAAGATTTGGTAAAAAGGGTGGTGAAGATTACAATCCGCGTCGCGCTGGAATGGGTGGTTCTCATTATCCTGATTTGTACGCCGAATTTTCAAAAGAACATTTTAAGCGTGGGACGGTTGGTATGGCACGTTCTCAAAATCCAAATTCAGCCAATTCACAATTTTTCATTTGCTATGAAGATGCGCCGTTTTTAGACGGTCAATACACAATTATTGGTCAAGTGATTAAAGGAATGGATATAGTCGATAAAATTAAAAAAGGGAGCACGAGCAATAATGGTGCCGTCGATGATCCCGATATTATTATAAAAGCACATATGAAAACACAATAATAAAGAAAAAAGGATAGAAATTATGGCTGAGATCAAAGATCCAGAAAATACGCTTATACTTGAAACAACGAAAGGCGAAGTCATCATTGAGTTATTACCAGATTTAGCACCAGAACACGTTAAGCGTGTAAAAGAGTTGGTACGTGAAGGTGCGTATGATAATGTGGTTTTTCATCGGGTGATTGATGGCTTTATGGCGCAAACTGGTGATGTTGAGTTTGGCAAAAAAGATGGTAAAAATTTTAATCCCTCTAGAGCAGGGATGGGTGGGTCAGATAAGCCAGATTTAAAATCTGAGTTTTCTAATATTCCGCATAAACGTGGCACATTATCAATGGCGCGTTCTCAAAATCCTCATTCAGCCAATTCGCAATTTTTTATATGTTTTGAAGACGCACCATGGCTTGATCGCCAATATTCAGTTTGGGGACAGGTTATTGATGGCATGGATTATGTTGATAAATTAAAACGTGGTGAACCTGTTAGTGATCCTGATAGTATAATAAAAGCACATATTGCCTCTGATAAATCATTATAAGTTTGATCATTTTTTCAAAACGGATAATGAAAGATCGATAAGATAAGTGTTACCCGTTTTGAAACTTTGTTTGATAGAGCTGCTTTCACTATGAATGACGACACTATGAAACGGTTTTTAGATCAGATGTTTAAGTTCGTGTAGACTTGATTTCTACATATAATAGGCTGATATTTTTAACGGATTTAATAGTTATTTTATCATGCTTCTATATTTTTATGAAACACCCGAAATATGTTATTATCATCTGTGCACATGTGCGAAGAGATAAGATTGTTTGTTATTGCCTTGATTTTTTTCTATGAATGTTGATTTATTTGATTTTGAATTACCTGAAGACTGTATAGCATTACGTCCATTTGTGCCGCGTGAGCGTGGAAAATTGCTTCATGTTGCTCAAGATGGAAGCTTGAAAGATTTCTATGTTCGTGATCTTATTATGCTTTTGCGTGAAGGGGATGCGCTTGTTTTTAATGACACGCGCGTAATTAAGGCGCAATTAATGGGTTTACGCCAACGAAACGGCACGATTGCTAAAATTGGTGTGACGTTACACATGCGTGTCACAGAAAATAAATGGTGGGCTTTTGCACGGCCAGCAAAACGCTTAAAGTTAGGAGATGAAATTATATTTTCTTCATCAACTCCTTTAGGTAATACAAACCTCATCGCTCATGTTTTAGAAAAAGGAGATGAAGGAGATGTTTTGCTAGAATTTGAAACAGCAGGGCATAATCTCCATCAACTGATTGCCCAAATAGGACATATGCCATTGCCTCCTTATATCGCATTAAAACGAGGTGAGGATTTACAGGATGAAAAAGATTATCAGACAATTTATGCGAAAGAAGAGGGTGCTGTTGCAGCACCAACAGCGGGCTTACATTTTACTCAATCACTCATGGATGATTTAACAAAACATGGTATTGAAAAACATTTTGTCACCTTACATGTAGGAGCTGGTACTTTTTTGCCTGTTAAAGTTGAAAATACTGATGACCATAAAATGCATTCTGAAATGGGCCATATTGATACAAAAACTGCTGCAGCATTGATGTCTGTCAAAAAGCGAGGAAACAGAATTGTGGCTGTAGGAACAACAGCACTTCGCCTTTTGGAAAGTGCGACAGATGAAAAAGGACAAATTCAAGCTTGGTCAGGTGCAACAAATATTTTTATTACACCAGGCTATCAATGGAGGTGTGTTGATTGCTTAATGACAAATTTTCATCTTCCTAAATCAACTTTATTTATGCTGGTATCCGCATTTAGTGGTATGAAAAAAATGCGCGAGGCTTATAATCATGCTATTAAAAACGGATATCGATTTTATTCATACGGTGACACAAGCTTTTTGGAAAGAAATTAACCTCTTATGATTAAAGATTTCCAATTTAAAAAAATTGCTCAAGACGGACAAGCAAGACGTGGTGAAATAACAATGCCACGTGGCAAAATTCGTACGCCTGCTTTTATGCCTGTAGGTACGGCAGGAACTGTAAAAGCGATGTATATGGATCAGCTGGAAAGCTTAGGTGCCGATATTATTTTGGGCAATACATATCATCTTATGTTACGACCTGGTGCAGAACGTGTTGCACGATTGGGTGGTTTACATGAATTTACACGGTGGCAAAAACCAATTTTAACTGATTCAGGTGGGTTTCAAGTGATGTCGCTTGGTGGATTGGTGAAACTGAACGAAAAAAATGTTACATTCCAATCGCATATTGATGGTGCTTATTATGAAATGAGTCCTGAAAGATCTATTGAAATTCAAGGACTTCTTGATTCCGATATTCAAATGCAGCTTGATCAATGTATTGCTTTACCTGCATCTGAAAATGCCATGGAAAACGCCATGCAGCTTTCACTTCGTTGGGCAGAAAGATGTAAAAATGCATTTGGTGAACAAAGAGGAAAAGCCCTTTTTGGCATAGTTCAAGGAGGAGATAATATTCGTCTTCGTGAGCAATCTGCAAAAGCACTGACTGATATGGATTTAAAAGGATATGCCATTGGTGGTTTAGCTGTTGGCGAGCCGCAAGATGTTATGTTGGCGATGTTAGAGGTTACATGTCCTCTGCTTCCTATTGAAAAACCGCGCTATTTAATGGGTGTTGGTACACCAGATGATATTTTAAAAAGTGTGGCACGCGGTATTGATATGTTTGATTGTGTTATGCCAACACGTGCGGGTCGTCATGGTTTGGCATATACGCGGTTTGGTAAAATCAATTTACGTAATGCGTGTCATGCGGAAGACACGCGTCCGCTTGATCCACAATCGGAATGTCCTGCTGCGCGTGAATATAGCCGCGCTTATCTTCATCATCTTATTAAATCAGGCGAACCATTAGGTGGTATGTTGCTTACATGGAATAATCTTGCATATTATCAGTATCTTATGCAGTCTATTCGTGAGGCAATTGAAGCACAAAAATTTAATGATTTTTGCATTGAAACAATGCGAGTTTGGGAAAAAGGTGACGTATCGCTATAAATAATGCAAGGTTTTATCTGAGAGCGCAAAAATAATTATAGATGCATTGTATTCGTTCAAAAACCACTTATATCCCTATTCATGAAAATATCTGTTCTTGATCTTTGTCCCGTACCTGAAGGCAGTGATGTCGGTCAGGCATTAAAAAGCTCAATTGAGCTTGCGCAGCATGTCGAATCTCTTGGTTTTCCTAGAGTTTGGTACGCGGAGCATCATAATATGACTGGCATTGCCAGTGCTGCGACATCAGTCGTAATCGGGCAAGTGCTCGCTTCGACAAAAACAATAAAAGTCGGTTCAGGCGGGGTTATGTTACCCAACCATGCGCCTTTGATTGTTGCTGAACAATTTGGAACTTTGGAGGCACTTTATCCTGGACGTGTAGAACTTGGTTTGGGACGTGCGCCGGGAACTGATCAATTGACTTCTCGCGCATTGCGGCGAACACTTGAAACCGATCCCAATGATTTTCCTCGTGATGTCGTTGAGTTGATGAGTTATTTTGAACCAGCTGAGCCCGAACAAAATTTACGTGCGGTTCCAGGAGCTGGACTTAATGTTCCTGTTTGGATTTTAGGCTCAAGTCTTTTTGGAGCCCAATTGGCTGCGATTTTAGGATTGCCTTACGCATTTGCGTCACATTTTGCTCCAACTGAGTTGGATCGTGCTTTAGCATTGTATAGAGAACGTTTTCAACCTTCTGAACATATGGATAAACCGTATGCAATGGTGGCCGCCAATGTTGTTGTCGCTGAAAGTGACGAAGAAGCTAGATTTTTATTTTCTTCGCAACAGCAGGCATTTGTCAATTTAAGAACTGGTAGAGCAGGTCCTCTTCCTCAGCCGGTTGAAAATTTCGCTGACAATTTGCCATTGCAAAATAAAATCGTGCTTGATCAATCTCTTTCGTGTTCAATTATTGGTGGGCGTGAAACAGTAATTAATGGTCTTCGCCGTTTAGAAGATCAAACCCAAGCAGATGAGTTTATCGTGACAACACCCGTTTGGGATCCACAAAAGCGCCTTCAATCGTTTACGCTTTTATCGGATTTATTGCCGCAAGTTTAATAGAAAGAGATTAAAACCGCCTTTAGGCGGTTTTTTTTATTGTTATCTTTTACAAAATAAAATTTTAAAATGTATAATTACTTGTCATTTCAATGATGGAAACTTTAATGATGGAAAAGGTTTAGTCGTTTAGATATTAATTTTGATATGATGGGGCCTGTGATTGTAACAATGATAAAGCGGGTTGTTTGAAAGGCCATGACAAAGGGCACATTTACGGGAGAGCTTGCTGCGATAATAGATACTGAATCTGCACCCCCTGGGCTTGTTGCAAGATAGGCCGTCAAAAGATCAACGCCAGCAACATAGCTCATAAAAAATGCAAGTATTGAACATGCACCAATTAATAAAAAAGTTGTTCCAAATAAAATGGGTAATGCTTTAAGTGCATGCAACAATATAGCCCGAGTAAAGCGTAAACCAACCGTCCATCCGATCATCATATAACTTATTGCCAAAAGCCAAGGTGGAAGAACCAAAACAATCCAACCAAGATTATGGAGAATTGCTGCAAGAACAAAAGGAACAAGCATACCTCCTGCAGGAATTTTTAAAGCACGAGCTCCTAATGATCCTCCAAAAGCAATAAGAAACGTAATGGCAAGTGATTTATAATCAATTGAGGGAAACCAATTGATTGTTTCATGAACGACTGTTCCTGTTGATAAAAACCGCGCTAATAGAGATGCCAGTGCAGCGACGATGACAACACGTAAATATTGCATAACAGCGACAAGACGTTCATCTGCGCCGTAGCTTTGTGCCATAAGAACCATGGCAGATGCACCACCTGGTGCTGCTCCCCAAATGGCCGTTGTGCCAGGTAAAATTTGTTTTTTGGCTAAAAAATAGCCAATAATGTTAGCAATTATAATAACGGAAAATACACCACCAATAAAAAGTGGCCAATCAGCAATTGCTTCATTTAAAATATCAAGTGTTATAACTTGAGCGATCATGCAGCCTACAACACCTTGCGCCATATTAAATAGGGGTGAGCTTATTTTAACAGTAGAGTTAGATATTCCTATTAAAATAGCAGCGATCATAGGACCTAGGAGTAGTGCTGCAGGTATTTCTAACAATTCTAAACCCGTGATAAAAATTGCTGTTAAAATAAATAAAATAATCCAACATAATAAGCGTGGACTATGCTCCATATTAGGTATGAAGAAAAAACGTTTCGTCATGAAGCTGCAATCTATGAAAAAAAATAAAAATATTTACAATCATTATTAGTTTGAAGTTTTCATCTAACGCTGTCAAGATAACGATAAAATAAATATAATGAACGATATTCAATGGTATCATGAAAAATGTTATAAAAAATAAAAACTGCGCTCCTGAAAATCAGTAAACGCAGTTTTAAAGTACTCAAGCCTTGACGCTACGATACACTTGTCAAGGATACAACTCTGGTACGCAATACCTGATCCAGAGAGAAACATTTTCATATGTTTCTAATGACTGTTTAGCGCAACAATGTTAATCACCAGTTATCAATCGCTTAACGAAGTATGAAGATTGCATTTTATTTTAAAAAAAGAGAAAGTAGGATGATTTGTCACGTGCAATAATGTTTCAAGGGACAGGATCAGATGTTGGAAAAACTGTTTTGGTTGCAGGTTTATGTCGTCTTGCACGAAATCGTGGCTTGAAAGTACAACCTTTTAAACCACAAAATATGTCCAATAATGCTGCAATAGCTGTTGAAGGTGGTGAAATTGGGCGCGGTACATGGTTGCAGGCCTTTGCTTCAGATGTTGAACCTTCCATTCATATGAACCCAGTTTTACTAAAGCCGCAAAATGATGTCGGATCGCAAATTATTGTACAAGGGCAAGTTTATGGATATGCCAAAGGGAGAGAATATCAAACACTGAAAAAAAAATTAGTTAATCGTGTTATGGAGTCTTATCAACGTGTTTTTGAACAATGTGATCTTGTCTTGGTGGAAGGAGCAGGGTCACCAGCTGAAATTAATTTAAGAGATGGAGATATTGCCAATATGGGTTTTGCTCGCCTTGCTGATATTCCTGTTATATTGGTTGGTGATATTGATCGTGGTGGCGTTATTGCTTCTCTTGTAGGCACATATCATATTCTTGCTAATGAGGACTGTGCGTTAATTGCTGGCTATTTGATTAATAAATTTCGAGGCGATAAAAAGTTGTTTCATAATGGCTTAAAAGTGATTGCAGATCACACACAATGGCCCTGTTTTGGCGTTATTCCGTGGATTGATGAGGTAAATTTTTTACCAGCAGAAGATTCTTTTGCTTTGGAGCATCATCAAAAATCACAAAAGGGACGTGTGAAAATTACGGTTCCAATTTTGCCTCATATTGCGAATTTTGATGATCTTGATCCTTTGCGTTTTGAACCAGATGTGGATCTTATTTTTGTAAAAAAAGATGATGTTTTTCCTTCTGATAGCGATCTTATTATTTTACCCGGTTCTAAATCGACCATAGCGGATATGCAAATATTATGGGAGAGGGGATGGGCAGATAAGATTATTGCTTTTGCAAAAGGGGGCGGGAATGTCATAGGTATTTGTGGTGGATACCAAATGTTGGGTAAGAATATTATTGATCCACTTGCTGTAGAAGGAACTTTAACGAAAGTTGAAGGTCTTTCTTTGATGAATGTGAATACGCTTATCGCCAAACAAAAACAAACGCGCAATGTTGAGGCTTTACATTTACCAACGAATATAAAAATAAAAGGTTATGAAATACATTTAGGTGAAACGACGGGTCCTGATTGTGCGCAAGGATTATTTAGAATCGCTGAAACAATAGACGGTGCATCCTCGAGCGATGGTAAAATATGGGGTACATATCTTCATGGTCTTTTTCAATCCGCGATCTTTCGAAAAAATTTATTGAAAAAGTTTGGTGCTATTTCAGATGGTATCAATCATTTTGAAAGATTAGATGAAGCTTTGAATAAAATTGCTAATCGTTTAGAAAATGTGATCGATAGTGAGCGTCTTTTTCATCTTGCACGTTGAAATATGTTTCGCTATCCTCTTTATAAAGTGTCGTTTCTTTTAGTGAATGGCCTATGATGGACCCAAGTCGGGCATCAGAAGAGCAAATATCCTCTTCCCCTTTACAATTTTTATACAATTTTGCTCATTTCCAATGTGGCATGAAAAATGAGTTTTTATGCACAAATACATCATGTATTTTATACAATGAAGTCGAAATAAAAAAGGTTATGATTATAATATGTTGCAAAGCAATTTTATGAATCATCCAGTTTGTGTTGCAATAGAATTGAGTAGGTTAAGATGGCAAATATAACACTAATATTGGGTGGTGTCCGTTCAGGTAAATCTGCTTTTGCTGAACAATTTGTGTTACAAAAAAAGAAACAGGCTGTTTATATTGCGACAGCTGAAGTTTTTGATGAAAAAATGCAAGAGCGTGTTGATCTTCATAAAGAGCGTCGAGGCAAACAATGGCAAGAAACGACCGCACCGCTTAATATCTTGACCAAATTGCAGCAATTTAACCAATTAAAAAATATTATATTGGTTGATTGTTTAACAGTTTGGTTAGGCAATCTTTTTCATTATCAAAAAAATATTGAATCACATGTTTCATCTCTTGTTGAAGGCTTAAAAGATATTCAAACTGAAATTGTCTTTGTGGCATCTGAAGTTGGTTTAGGCGTAATGCCAGACAATCAGCTTGCTCGAGAATTTTGTGATCATGCTGGAAAACTTAATCAAGCCATTAGCGAAGCCGCATCGCAAGTTTATTTTGTTGCAGCGAGTTTACCACTCAAATTAAAGGGATAAAATCAATGTCGGAGCAATCATTTTTAAGCAGAAAAATACCTGCAACTGTTGTGACAGGTTTTCTTGGCTCAGGTAAAACAACGATGATTAGAAATTTGGTGCAAAATGCTCACGGAAAAAAAATTGCATTAATAATCAATGAATTTGGCGATCTTGGTGTTGATGGTGGGTTGTTTAAAGGCTGTGGTATTGAAAATTGTCAAGACGAAGACATTATTGAACTTAATAATGGTTGTATTTGTTGTACGGTTGCTGACGATTTTATTCCAACAATGATAAAGCTTCTTGATCGCAAGGATAAGCCTGATCATATTGTGATTGAAACATCGGGTCTTGCGCTTCCACAGCCATTGGTCTCTGCCTTTAATTGGCCTGAAATTAAAACACAGGTTACGGTCGATGGAGTCATTACTGTGGTTGATTCAGCAGCCGTTGCACAGGGGCGTTTTGCTGATGATCATGATAAAATAACCAATCAGCGTAAACAAGATGCTGCACTTGATCATGATAGCCCATTAGAGGAGCTTTTTAAAGATCAGATTCATTCAGCAGATTTGATTGTTTTAAATAAAGCTGATCTTTTGGATCAAGCGACAATGTCTAAAGTGCGCGATATGGTGACGGCACATAGTGACCGACATATTCAGATGATTCCTGCCCAATTTGGAAATCTTGATCTCGATGTTTTATTAGGTTTAGATGTTGGTTCAGAAAGGGATATTGATAATCGTAAATCTCACCACGAAATGCATCATGAAAATGGTGCGCCTCATAGTCATGATGATTTTTTAAGTTTTGTAGTAAATATTAATGTGGTGAGTCATATCAATATATTAGAAAAAAAACTTAAAAAATTAATTGAGGATTATGGTATTTTACGCCTTAAAGGGTTTTTAAATGTAAAAGGTAAGCCGATGCGTTTGGTGGTTCAGGCTGTGGGACAGCGTGTTGAGACTTATTTTGATCGTCCCTGGCAGCCAAATGAAACGCGAAATGGGCAAATTGTCGTCATAGGGCTACATGATATTAATGAAAATGCAGTTCGTAACACGATGGAGGCGATGCAAATCTGATGCATCTACTTCTTGCGCAAAAAGGGGTCATTTCTGAAGCCGATGAAGCCATTGATCTCGGGCAAACCCCGGGTGATATCGTGTTTTTATCTTCGGCTGATACAGAAATTGCAAGCTTAAGTGTCGCTAAAGCCTCACTCGGGTCAATTAAGTCATCATTGCGGTTGGCAAATTTAATGGCGCTTTCTCATCCAATGTCTGTTGATTATTATCTTGCACGCACAGCAAGCCATGCGCGTCTCATTGTTATTAGAGTTATTGGGGGAGAAAGTTATTGGTCTTACGGCTTACAGACATTTTTTGCTTATGCTGTAGAACATAATATTCAGCTTATTGTTTTGCCTGGCGACGATAAACCAGACGAAAGCTTGAAGCCATATTCTACAGTAAATCATTCTCATTGCGAAGCATTATGGTCCTATCTTATTGAAGGTGGTGCCGATAATATTCAAAATTTTTTGCATTATTGTGATTTTCTCTTAGGTCGTGATAGTCGTCCTTCAACGGCTCTTCCACTCATGAAAGCAGGTCTTTGGTGGCCACAACAACAAAAAATTACTTTAGATGATTTAGTGTTGGAACATCAAAAAACACAAAAACCTGTTATTGGATTATGTTTTTATCGTGCACTTGTACAAAGTGGTCAAACAAAAGCCATAGAAGCTTTCATGAAGCATCTACAATCGCGTGGTGCGATTGTGCTTCCCATTTTTGTTGCAAGCCTCAAAGATCCTTTAAGTGTGGCAATTATAGACCAAATTTTTGATCGTATTTCACCTGATATCGTTTTAAATGGGACAGGATTTGCGGTTTCGAATGGGCAGATGAATCGTCAAAAAAGTGTATTGGAAAAGCGCGATGCAATGGTTTTGCAAATTATTTTTTCCGGCAATACAAGAGAAGTTTGGGAAAATGATGACAAAGGACTATCGGCTCGGGACTTGGCAATGAATGTTGCGCTTCCTGAAATTGATGGGCGTGTACTTACGCGTGCTGTTTCTTTTAAATCGGCAGATTATTTTGATGAAGAAACGCAATGTAATGTGGTTATTCATGAGCCTGATGATGATCGTATTGAATTTGTCAGCGATCTCACTATGAATTGGGTTAATCTTCGTCGTAAAAAAATATCTAATCGTAAAGTTGCGATCGTTATGGCCAATTATCCTGGTGGTGATGGACGCTTGGGTCATGGTGTCGGACTTGATACGCCTGCTTCGACAATGGCAACACTTCATGCAATGAAACTTCATGGTTACACTATTGAAAATATTCCTGATACCAGCAATCAGTTGATGGATATTTTATCTGCGGGTCCTACCAATGAAGGTGTAGAAAATAGAATTATTCGTGAAACGATATCCTTGAAAGATTACAAATATTTATTTCAAAAATTGGATAAAAAGATTCAAGATGAGGTGTTGCAACACTGGGGAAAACCAGAAACAGATGCTTATATTGTTGATCAGGCATTTGCACTTCCTGTGTTAATGTTGGGCGAGACTGTGGTTTCGATACAGCCAGAACGCGCTTATGGTATGGATGCAAAATCAGTTTATCATGCACCCGATATTGTTCCGTCGCATCATTATTTAGCTTTTTATTTTTGGTTGCGTTTTATTTATAAAGCAGATGCGATTGTGCATATGGGAAAACATGGTAATTTGGAATGGCTTCCAGGAAAAGCATTAGCGCTTTCGCGTTACTGTTATCCGGAAATTGCATTGGGTTCTATTCCTCATATTTATCCTTTTATTGTGAATGACCCTGGTGAGGGCACACAAGCAAAACGGCGCTCGTCTGCTGTTATAATTGATCATTTGACCCCACCTCTTACACGGGCCGAAAGCTATGGTCCTTTAAAAGACCTTGAAGTGTTAGTCGATGAATATTATGAAGCCTCTGGCATTGATCCAAGGCGACTAAAAAAATTAAAATCTGAAATTTTAGATTTGGTCGTTGCTACGGGGCTTAATGTTGATGCGGGTATTGATACGGGCGATAACGATGATCTTGCTTTAGAAAAACTTGATGCATTTCTTTGTGATTTGAAAGAATTGCAAATTCGCGATGGTTTGCATATTTTGGGGCATGCACCCACTGGTGAACAATTGGAAAATCTTTTGGTTGCCTTGGTGCGCGTACCAAGAGGTGAGTGCGAAAAAGATAGTCTGCATCGTGCTATTGCAAAAGATCTTGAACTTGACTTTGATCCACTTGATTGTGATTTAAATGGCGTGTGGACAGGCAATAAACCTGAAATATTATATCATTTGGATAGTGCTTTGTGGCGCAGCAATGGTGACAGTGTTGAGCGTATTGAAATATTAGCACTTGGACTTGTTTCAGGGACAATCACATTGCCTGAAGGTTTTTTACGTACAAAAGCCGTTCTTGCAGATATTGAAAATAATTTGCGCCCGATGATTCTTGCCTGTGGTGATAATGAGATTCAAGCAATTTTAAAAGCGCTTGATGGGTGTTTCGTTGCTCCTGGTCCTTCTGGTGCCCCAACACGAGGGAGGGCTGATGTTCTTCCTACGGGGCGCAATTTTTTTTCAGTTGATACGCGTTCCGTTCCAACACCGTCGGCATGGACTTTAGGTAAACGTTCAGCAGAATTACTTATCAAGCAATTTGTGCAAGATCATGGAGATTGGCCCAAAGCCTTTGGTTTAACTGCTTGGGGCACAGCAAATATGCGAACAGGCGGTGATGATATTGCTCAAGCACTCGCGCTTATAGGTGTTAAACCACTATGGGATACGGCTTCACGTCGTGTTACGGGATACGAAATTATTCCCGTTAGTGTATTAGGGCGTCCTAGGGTTGATGTTACTTTGCGTATATCAGGCTTTTTTCGTGATGCTTTTCCTGATCAAATGCGTTTATTTGATCTTGCAGTGCGTGCCGTTGCGCAATTGGATGAAGATGAAGTCGATAATCCTATTGCGCAAAATTATAAAAATGATTGTCACAATCTTCAACGTGAAGGTTATTCTATAGAAGTTTCTCAAAAGAAAGCTGGTTATCGTATTTTCGGAGCACGCCCTGGTGTTTATGGCACAGGTGTTCAAGAATTATTAGATAAAGGAAGTTGGAAAAACCAAAAAGACTTGGGACGTGCGTGGCGCGCCCATTCATCTTTTGCCTATGGATTATCAGAGCCGTCTCAAGCTGAAGATATGATTGATAAGCGATTAAATGATCTTAATGCAGTGGTTCAAAATCAAGATAATCGTGAACATGATGTGCTCGATTCTGGTGAATATTACGCCTTTGAAGGGGGAATGGCTTCAGCAATTCATGAAAAAAAGGGACAATGGCCTACCATTTATCATAATGATATGTCACGCCCAGAACGTCCATTGATCAAAACGTTACAAGAGGAAATCGCACGAACGCTTCATGCGCGTGCAGTGAATCCTAAGTGGATAAAAAGTGCTATGCGCCATGGTTTTAAAGGAGGTGTGGAGATGGTGGCGACAGTGGATTATCTTTTTGCCTTTGCAGCGACCACCAATGCAGTCTCAAACCATCATTTTGAAATGATTTATGATGCTTATATTGGTGATCGCGAAATATGTAATTTTTTAAAAGAAAACAATCCTGCGGCGCTTATTGAAATGGCAAATAAATTAGCGGAATCGATCGATAGAAATTTGTGGACGCCACGTTCCAACTCTGCTCACTATCAATTGGAAGAATTGCAGAAAGGTTTTAGACAATGAGTACAAAAGCATTCATGACTGAGGATGAAATTAATGCCCGCCATGCAGAAAAAATGAAAAAGAAAAAAGCCGCACGCGATAAGATTGATGCTGGCAAAACGGAAGAAAAAGGGTTGCTTATTGTCAATACAGGAAAAGGCAAGGGAAAATCGACAGCCGCATTTGGTATGGTTTTTAGGGCACTGGGCCATGGTATGAATGTTGGTGTTGTCCAATTTGTGAAAGGTTTGCGTGTTACAGGAGAGCGCGCTGCGCTTGAAAAATTTGGCGACCAAGTAAAAACTTTTGCCAGTGGTGAAGGCTTTACTTGGGAAACACAAGATCGTTCAAAGGATATCGCCATGGCTAAAGAAGCATGGGCGGTTGCACGCAAAATGATCCTTGATGAGACAACAGATCTTGTGCTTTTAGATGAGCTTAATATTGTTTTACGCTATGATTATCTTTCATTAGACGAGATTATGGAGGTTCTTAATCAACGCCCATTTATGAAACATGTCATAATAACGGGACGTAATGCGCGTTCAGATCTTATTGAAAAGGCAGATCTTGTCACTGAAATGGAATTGGTCAAACATCCTTATCGTTCAGGAATTAAGGGGCAAAAAGGTATAGAATATTGATCCTATCGACGTGGCAATTTTGGGCTTTAATCGCAGCGATATTTGCTGCTTTGACAGCAATCTTTTCAAAAATAGGCATTCACGGTATACATTCTGATTTTGCAACGTTTATTCGAACACTTGTTATTATTGCGGCTTTATGTTTATTTTTGACAATAACCAATCAGTGGCAAAATACTGCATCCATTTCCTTAAAATCATGGGTTTTTCTCATTCTTTCAGGGCTTGCAACTGGCGTATCATGGCTCGCTTATTTTCGTGCCTTACAGCTTGGTGAAGCTTCACGTGTTGCACCGATTGATAAATTATCTGTAATTTTTGTTGCACTATTTGGTGTTACATTTTTAGGTGAAAAATTATCACTGTTAAATTGGCTTGGTGTATTTTTGATTGGCTCTGGTGTTATTTTATTGTCTATAAAAATTTAAAATCAAATTTTTTTAAAGATGCAAAAAAATACGCAATGGATTATGAGGATCGCTTAAAAGTTTTATTGCAAGAATGAGGGAGATAATGACGAGTAAAGGTTTAATAAGTTTTGCGCCTGTTCTTAAAGCCAGTTGAGCGCCAATTTGGGCTCCAATAAATTGAGCAACGCCCATAACCAGACCAATGCGAAAATCGATTGAGCCTATGAAAGCAAAGGTTAAAAATCCTCCTAAATTGGAAGTAAAATTGAGTAATTTTGTATGTGCTGTGGCTTTTAAAATGCCATATCCTGCAAGCCCAATAAAGGCTAGCATGTAAAAAGAGCCTGCACCCGGTCCAAATATACCATCGTAAAATCCAATAATCGGGACAATTATGCATGCAAAAAGAATAGGGCGGATACGTTGTGCCTTGTCCACATCATTGAGATTTGGCTTTAGCGTAAAATAGAGAGCAACTATGATAAGAAGAAAAGGTAAAAATATTTGCAAAACTGTGATAGGCAACAAAAACGCCATCATGGCACCAATGACTGATCCTATAAATGCCAGCAAAGCTTGGTTCCATTGCTTATAAATATTCACCTGTCCGGCTCGTGCATAAGCAAGTGTTGCTGAAAAAGAACCAAAAAGTGATTGTAATTTATTTGTGCCAAGAGCAGTGATTGGTTGTACACCTGTTAAAAGAAGTATAGGAATTGTTATGAGACCGCCGCCACCAGCTATAGAATCGATAATACCTGCAATAAATGCTGAAACGATAAGAATGAGTGTCGTCGGATCGATTAAAAAAGCAAACATCATAAATTATTCCAAAAATGATATGGACTATAAGTAACTTTCATTAATTGACCATAGATATACATAAATTACCGATACGGCTCTTGTTTTTTATATGAAGTCTTGGCACTTATTATTGTGAATTTAACGTGGATATAAGTATCGTGACAGGAGATCTTGATGTTTGAAGGCATCGCAAATTATTTTTCTCGCCATAACGCCGTACGTAAGGTGGCTGAGGATCCTGCTACAGCAGCTGAATTATTGCTTCTCATTCATTTAGGTTTTGCTGATGGCGAACATTCTGCAAGAGAAACTGCTGTATTTTCGCAAATAGCGGAAGAACAATTTAACATACCGCATGAAGCGCTTCCTGAAGTTATTAAATATCTATATGATTTTGGTTATGAAACAACCACAGGTCAAGCGGCTGCGCTTTTTGCAGATATGGCACCTGAAAGACGTATTTCTTTAATTGAAAATTTAATGGCAATTGCTGCTGCTGACCGTCATATTGATGCCGATGAGGTTGCTCTTATTCAAAGAATTGCTGCAATTTTAGGCGTGACACCAGAAGAAGTTGTTGCTGCGCGCCGTCGTTCAGTTTAATTCAAGGATAAGGTCTTGCAATCACTCGTTATGGGAATTGGACTATCGTCTAGAGCAAATAAAGTAGATATTCAAATGATTCTGAAGATGATTCATGATGTTAAAGTGACAGCACTTGCAACGCTTAAAAGCAAAGAGGATCATCCCATTATACAGTCATTATCTTCAGTATTATCTGTGTCACTTTTGTCTTTTGATGTTCAAGACTTAGAAAATCAAACAGCTTTTGTGAAAAATCCTTCTTCTTATCTTTTTCATAGAATTGGTTGTCACAGTGTTTGCGAAGCAGCCGCATTGGCCGCTTGTGGAAAAAATTCCCAATTATTGCTTGAAAAAACAAAAATTGGCGGTTTAACATTAGCTTTAGCGCGATCTTATTAACATGACAGTCTATTTTATTGGTGCAGGACCGGGTGCTGCGGATCTTATAACATTAAGAGGTTTTAATCTTATTAAAAGATGCCCAATCTGCCTTTATGCAGGTTCACTTGTATCCGATATGCTCATTGCTGAGGTTTCACCGACTGCAAAATGCATAAATACAGCTCATCTTCATTTACAACAAATTATAGATGAAATCAAAAAAGCTCACGATCAAGGCCATGATATTGCACGGCTTCATTCTGGAGATCCGTCACTTTATGGGGCAATCAATGAACAAATACAAGCGCTTAAAATTTTGGAAATTCCTTTTGAGATTGTTCCGGGCGTTCCTTCATTTACAGCTGCAGCAGCAGCAATGAAACTAGAATTAACACTTCCAGGGATTAACCAATCAGTTATTTTAACACGTACGTCGGTTCGTTCTTCTGCGATGCCTGATTTAGAAACTTTAAAAAATCTTGCTCAATCAAAAGCAACTATGGTTATTCATTTATCCATTCAAAATCTTACAAAAATACAAGATGATCTTATCCCAATTTTTGGTGAGGAGTGTCCAGTTGTTGTTGCTTATCGTATCAGTTGGCCTGATGAAATTATTCTTCGTGCAAATTTATCAAATATATCAGAAAAAATAGCCGAAACATCGATTAAAAAAACCGCTCTTATATTTATTGGTCGTGGCTTGCACGATAGTCATTTAACACACTCATATCTTTATAGTGAAGAAGCTGCATATTTACGGACAAAAGCAAGAACTTCTTCAACAGATGAATAGGATTGAGTGTTTGTTTGCAAAAATTTATGAATCATAATCACTGGTATGTTTAGGAAACGTGCAGCTTTTATTTTAGCATAAGAGGCTATTCCACCTGAGTTTCTGCATATAATAGAATCAAAATTATGCTTCATTAAAAAAAGTTTTTCTGATTCATAAGAGCCAGGTTTTTCTAAGATTATATGTAAATTATCATGAGAAGCTTTATCATTGAACTGATCCACCATTCTTGCGATAAAAGAGACATCTTTTCGTTTAAGAAATGAATGTAAATATTGTCGTCCAATGGCTAAAAAACATTTGCTTTGAAAGGGTATTTTTTGTGCGGCTTCTTCAAGATTGTAAACAACGTGCCAGTTATCGCCCTTGACAGGCTGCCATGGTTGTCGTTCCAAACGTATATAAGAGATATTTGTAAAATTTGCAGCTTGAACGGCGTGTTCGCTTATCGTTTGAGCAAAAGGATGCGTAGCGTCAATAATGACTCCTATATTTTCAGATTGGACAAAATTTATAAGTCCATCTCTTCCACCAAAACCACCGATACGATAGTTTCCATCGGGAAGGCGGGGATGAACTGTACGACCTGCCAAAGACGAAAGAAAGTCTAAATGATTTTTGAAAAAAAGTTGTGCTAATTTATAGGCTTCTTGGGTTCCACCTAAGAGCAATATTTTTTTATATTTGGCTTTATTCTTGGTCATATTATATTTTTGCAAGAATTTTGCCTTTTCTATCCGTGATGATAACTTCAACATTAACGGGTGCATCACGTAACGTTTTTTTTGCTATTTTTTGCACTTCAAGAGCAATTGGTGTGGCAATATCAATATTTTCCTGAAGCGTCATATCAAGGACTTCTTTTGCTGTATTTGCATTTAAAATTCGTTCTTTAAATGTTTCGTTTAAACCTGCGTTATGTGCAATCATCCATAAAAAATCTTTGTCAACTTGGCTTTTTGATGAGTGAAGGTCAAGATGCCCTTGTGCAAGTTTTGTAAATTTTGCAAAACCGCCCGATAAAGTAAGACGATCTATGGGGTGATTGTGTAAATATTTAAGCACTCCACCTACAAAGTCTCCCATATCAAGTAAAGCAAAATCAGGCAAATGATATAGGGATTGGGCTGCATCCTCTGATGTTGATCCCGTTGCAGCAATAACATGCTTTACACCTTCAGCACGTGCAACATCTATGCCGCGATGTATTGAATGGATCCAAGCAGAGCATGAAAAAGGATGCACAACGCCGGTTGTTCCTAAAATGGAAATTCCGCCTTCTATTCCTAAACGTGGATTCCATGTCTTTTTTGCAATTTCTTGTCCATTTGGAACACTTATCGTAATAACAAGATCAGCTGGAAGACCATATTCAGCACAAATTTCTTCACAAATTGTTTGCATGAGTTGTCTCGGTACTGGATTGATTGCAGCCTCTCCAACAGAAATTGGTAAACCAGGTCGTGTAACTGTCCCTACTCCATCACCTGCTTTAAATATAATGCCATTATTGGGTGGTGCAGGATGGACAATAGATATAATAGTTGCGCCATTTGTGACATCAGGATCATCTCCCGCATCTTTAATAATTCCAGCGAGGGCATATCCTTCACCAATGCTACTCAATGAAAGCTGAAAATAAGGAACATCCCCTTTAGGCAGAATAATACCTACAGGATCAGGAAACTCACCAGTGATAAGGGCTGTTAAAGCTGCTTTTGTTGCGGCTGTAGCGCAAGCACCTGTTGTCCATCCTTTTCTTAAGGGACGATTTTTCATGATTTGTCGGGAGTTTTCTTTTTCTGTCATCATCTTTTATAAGCGGACTATATAAAATTTTACAGTGATATTAATCTTCTCAATAGATAAAAGAAAGCATACATTGATTCTTATCCCTTAAAAAAGCAGTAGAAAGTTTAACGATGGAAGCAAAACAATGCTTCAATTTACCTGATTTTAATCCTGGAAATGTTTGGCTCGTTGGCGCAGGTCCTGGCGATCCTGGTTTGCTTACCCTTCATAGCGTGAATGCTATTCAACAGGCGGATCATATATTGTATGATGCGCTTGTTGATCCTGCTTGCCTGCGTTTGGCTAAATCCGATTGTTTTCTTGAATTTGCTGGAAAACGCGGTGGACAACCTTCATTAAAGCAAAATGAAATTACTGAAAGAATGATTTCTTTGGCTAAAGAAGGAAAGCGAGTTTTAAGGCTTAAAGGCGGCGACCCTTTCGTTTTCGGTCGTGGTGGTGAAGAGGCAGTCGCTTTAGCAAAAGCGGGTATTTGTTTTCGAATTGTACCTGGTATTACAGCGGGTATTGCAGGTCCTGCATATGCAGGTATTCCCGTTACCCATCGTTCGATAAATCAAAGTGTCACTTTTTTAACTGGACATGATTCTTGTGGTGAAATTCCAAGTGCATTTGATTGGCAGGCTATTGCAAAAGCTTCCCCCGTACTTGTTCTTTATATGGCGATGAAACATATACATGATATAGCTGATAAACTTATACAAGCAGGCAGAGATGCTCATGATCCAGTTGTTTTTGTATCAAATGCTACAATGAAAAATCAAGAAGTTGTTGAAACGACCTTAAAAGATATAGCTCAGTGCGTAAAAAAACATAAAATTTTTCCTCCAGCTATTGTGATTATAGGTGAAGTTGCCTCCATGCGTTCTCTTCTTGGTTGGTTGCCGCTCAATGGCAATAATGGTGAGGTATAATATGTCAGGATTTATGATAAGCGCTGCGAGTTCTGGTTCAGGAAAAACGGTTATTACTCTTGCTTTGATGCGTGCTTTAAAAAATATGGGTATTAAGATTGCTCCAGCAAAAGCTGGTCCAGATTTTATTGATCCAGCTTTTCACAAAGCTGCGATAGGCACTGAAAGTATAAACCTTGATTGTTGGGCAATGCGTCCTGATTTAGTGAAGTCCTTGTCACAATATCATACTAAGACAGATAAAATGCTGATTGTTGAAGGAATGATGGGTTTATATGATGGTGCGATTAATGGTTGCGGATCGTCTGCTGTATTAGCGCAAACACTTGATTTACCAATAGTTTTTATCGTTGATTGTGCGCGACAATCTCATTCAGTCGCCGCACTTGTCAAAGGTTTTCAATCTTATATGGACGGTGTTCATTTATCGGCTATTCTTTTGAACAATATTGGGAGCCAACGTCATGAATATATGATCCGTGAAGCTTTAAAACCGTTAAATATCCCTGTTATAGGAGCAGTTTATAAAAATAAAGATTTGAACTTACCATCACGACATTTAGGCTTAATACAAGCCAGTGAATATTGTGAACTTGAGTCATTTATTTTAAATGCGGCCCAAATCATAACACAAAGTGTAGACCTAAAAACACTGATTAATTTATCTCAAAAAAGAAGTGATCGATATTTTCCACAAACACTCCCACAATTTGCACCTTTAGGTCATCATGTAGCTGTGGCACATGATGATGCTTTTCGTTTTGTATATCCACATTTGCTTAATGGGTGGCATGCTAAAGGTGCTGAAATATCTTTTTTTTCACCATTAAATGATGAAGGTCCTTCTTTAAATTGTGATGCGGTTTATTTAAGTGGAGGTTATCCAGAACTTTACGCAGAAAGATTATCAGTAGCTGTGCATTTTAAAAAAGTCATGAAAGCAAAAAAAAATGAAGGTACACGTATTTATGGTGAATGTGGTGGCTATATGGTTTTGGGTGAATCAATAGAAGATTCCAATGGTCATCACCATCCACAACTTGGATTTTTACCATTAAAAACAAGTTTTAAAGAAGCAAAACTTCATTTAGGTTATCGTACTCTCAAACCTAAAAGTAGTTTTTTAGGTGACAAATGGTTTCGTGCTCATGAATTTCATTATGCTTCAATCGTATCACAAGGTCATGCTCAACCATTATTTGAGGCCTTTGATGCGTTAAATAAGCCTCTTGGATATGTCGGCATGCATAATAAAAATATTGCAGGTTCATTTATGCATATTATGGATATTGAATGAAAGCAAAAGTCGGTTTAAATAGAGCATTCATTAAATTGAAAAAATACTCCGATAAGAGTCGGGCAGTGTGTTAAGATAATTGATAGTTTACAAGGTTCGATTGTCTTGATGTTTTAAAATGACATATAATTACCAATACAAATGGCTCACAACCTAAATATGAGAATGGGTTTACCAGTGGCGGAATATGAAATAAACAAAATCAATCCAGCAAATGATATTGATCCAAGATCGCGTCGTATTGCCATGTTTGCCTTAGCCGTTGGTGGTTTTTCCATTGGTACGGCAGAATTTGTGGCTATGGGACTGCAACCTGAAATGGCGGTAAGTACAAATGTCGATATTCCTACTGCTGGGCAATATATTTCTGCATATGCTTTAGGCGTGGTTGTTGGCGCACCAGTATTGGCTGTTGCAACAGCCAAATTATCACGTAAATTTGTTTTAATTGCGTTAATGCTTTGTTATGCACTCTTTAATGCGGCAAGTGCTTTTGCAACAAATTTTGATGCTTTAGTGACATTGCGTTTTATTAGTGGTTTACCTCATGGGATTTATTTTGGTGTTGCAGCAATAGCGGCAGCTTCAATGGTTGAAGTAAAACAGCGTGCAAAAGCTGTGGGCAGTGTGGTTCTAGGTTTAACAGTGGCAACTGTTGTCGGCGCGCCTTTGGCAACATGGATTGGTCAACAGATTGGTTGGGAGTCTGCTTTTATTATTGTTGGTGGCATAGCTCTTTTAACAGCACTCCTTATTTGGCGATTTTTGCCTTATATGCCGACAGCTATTGGTGCCAGTCCATTAACCGAACTTGGCGCTTTAAAACAAAAACAGGTCTGGTTACTGTTAGCCACAGTCTCAATTGGCTCTGCGGGTTTATTTACTGTGTTTACATATATCAAATCCATTCTAATGGAAGTTTCTGGCGTGTCGATTGGTTGGGTACCATTGATCATGCCTCTTCTTGGAATAGGTATGGTTGCTGGAAATATATTTGGACCGCGTCTTGCTATAAGATTTGGTGGCATGCGTACAATATTTTTCGCTATGTTATGGAGTAGTTTTGCCTTTTTCTTGTTTTTCTTTCTTTCACGTTCTGGCATTACAGCTGCAATTGGTTGTTTTTTAGTAGGTACTGCTTTTGCCAGTATGCCCTCTATTCAAA
This sequence comes from Bartonella tamiae Th239, assembly GCF_000278275.1. Taxonomy (GTDB): domain Bacteria; phylum Pseudomonadota; class Alphaproteobacteria; order Rhizobiales; family Rhizobiaceae; genus Bartonella; species Bartonella tamiae. Next base: position 1,653,189 of record NZ_JH725147.1, on the reverse strand, counting down.
CGCGAATTATGGATGTAGCAGGTAAAGCGCAAACACTTGCAGGAGCATTAGTACAGTCTGCGTTTAATGTGGCAAATGCCTTAGGTGCTGAATCAGGAGCGACACTTTTAAAAATGGGGTATCATTATCAATATACAGCCCTTTTGGCGAGCGGTTTAACCTTTACAGGTTTGATGATTTTTACCTTTTCATGGTATTTGGAAAAGCGCGATCAAAGCGCATTAAAATAGGATGATACTTTCTTGGAACGCCTTTTAATTTTGATTTTGGCGTTAATTATTGATCGCATTGTGGGGGATCCGCATTGCTTATGGAAAAGAATCCCTCATCCTGTTGCAATTATTGGACATTTGATCGCTTTTTTAGAAAAAAAAATAAATAAAAAAAGGTTTTCTTCACGATTAAAACGCGTATTGGGTTTTTTTATGCTTTTGTTTCTTTTATTCGGAGCATTTGCATTTGGAATGGTAATTCATCTTATAATTTTATATGCTTCATGGTTTGGTTTGCTGATTGAAGCTTGTGTTGCTTGTATATTTTTTGCGCAAAAAAGTTTAAGCGATCATGTTTTGAATGTGAAAGAAGCTTTTTCACAAGATGGTTTAAAAAAAGCGCAAAAAGCTGTCTCAATGATTGTTGGGCGCAATACTGAAATGCTTGATGAAAGTGCTATTTGTCGCGCGACAATAGAGAGTTTGGCTGAAAATAGTTCTGATGGTGTTATTGCACCTGTTTTTTGGTATATTCTGTTTGGTCTGCCAGGCTTGATCGGGTATAAAACATTAAATACTGCGGATTCGATGATTGGTTATAAAAATGACCGTTACCGAGAATTTGGCTGGGCATCGGCACGTTTAGATGACGTTGCAAATTTTATACCAGCGCGATTAACAGCTTTGATTACTTTAATAGCTTTAAAATTTTGGCATCATAAAACATCATTTTATAGAGCTCTCCATGTTATCCTTAAAGATGCTAATAATCATCGTTCACCTAATGCAGGCTGGCCAGAATGTGCTTACGCAGGAGGTTTGAATATTCAGCTCGCAGGACCTCGATATTATGATTGTGTTCATGTAAATGAACCATTCCAAAATTTTAATGGCACCATAGCAAAACCAAATGACATTACACGTGCTTTACATCTATTTTATCAGTCTATGAATGTGTTGCTTAGTCTATTAATTTTTAGCCTTGTTATATATTCGTTGATTTCACTTTGAAAATATTAATCACTATTTTTACCAGTGGGATCTCTTTGTATATCTTTTACAACTTTTAAAGCACATGGAATGTTGATGATTAAAAGAAGGATAAAAAATCCAAATAAGGCAGGAGATGCCGATATTTTAATAATTGCACCACCATGGTGAACAAGTTGAGAGAAAAAATGCGTCTGTTATTAAAATAAAGGCGGCATAAATATAAGAAAAAATCAGTATGAAAGCTTAACAGACAATACTCATTTTTTAGTTATGGGTCATATAGGGAATGGTTGAAAACATAACGTTTCTTGATCTGTCTAAGCCAAAAAATTTAACAGTATATCTCCAATGACAACTGTACAAAAAGAGACTTTCATAAAATAAAACCCACTGTCGGAAACAATGGGTTTCAATATTAAGTTTACTCAGACTTTTTGAGGTTTTTTAAAAAATATATGTCCTCGTTGATTAAGCGAAATATTACCTTTAAGCAGCCATCGCTTTTTGTAGATTTTCATCAATTTTATCTAGAAAACCAGTTGTTGAAAGCCATTTTTGATTAGGACCAATCAAAAGTGCAAGATCTTTCGTCATAAACCCAGATTCGACAGTTTCAATACATACTTTTTCCAGTGTTTCAGCAAATTTTTTCAGTGCATCATTCTTGTCCAACTTGGCACGATGCGCAAGCCCACGCGTCCATGCAAAAATAGATGCTATAGAATTTGTTGAAGTTTCTTCGCCTTTTTGATATTGGCGATAATGACGGGTTACTGTGCCGTGAGCGGCTTCTGCTTCAACTGTTTGTCCATCGGGGCTTAATAAAACAGAAGTCATCAAACCTAAAGAGCCAAAACCTTGAGCAACTATGTCTGATTGTACGTCTCCATCGTAATTTTTACATGCCCAAACATAACCACCAGACCATTTAAGTGCTGATGCTACCATGTCATCAATCAAACGATGTTCATAAGTGAGTTTGCGTTTTTCAAATTCGTCTTTAAATTCAGCATCAAAAACATCTTGGAAAATATCTTTAAACCGACCGTCATAGGCTTTCAAAATAGTATTTTTGGTTGAAAGATAAACAGGCACATTTCTTTGAAGTCCATAATTAAATGACGCACGTGCAAAATCACGAATTGATTCATCTAAATTATACATTGCTAATGCAACACCTGCGCCTGGTGCATCATAGACATCATGTTCAATAACATTACCATCGTCCCCGACAAATTTAATCGATAATTTGCCTTTGCTAGGAAATTTGAAATCTGTAGCTTTATATTGGTCCCCAAAAGCATGGCGTCCAACAATAATTGGTTTTGTCCATCCTGGAACAAGGCGTGGAACATTTTCACAAATGATGGGCTCACGGAAAATAACGCCACCCAGAATGTTTCTGATTGTTCCGTTAGGGGACTTCCACATTTTTTTAAGATTGAATTCTTTAACGCGCGCTTCATCAGGTGTAATGGTCGCACATTTTACACCAACACCATATTGTTTAATTGCATTGGCTGAATCAACTGTGACTTGATCTTGCGTAGCATCACGATTTTCGATTGAAAGATCATAATATTTCAGATCAATATCAAGATAGGGATGAATGAGTTTGTCTTTAATATATTGCCAGATAATACGTGTCATCTCGTCGCCGTCGAGCTCAACGACGGGATTTTCGACTTTGATCTTTGCCATAAGATGTTCCTCTTTCAATTTTAAATTACAGATAAGTATATCATTCACAAATCTTGAGTCAAAAGGCATATTAAGGATTATAACGGACCTTTGAACACAAAATATGCACCGACAATGATGAATCCAAAACCCACAAAATGATTTATAGTCAATTTTTCACCAAGATACAGAATAGAAAAAATTGCAAATATCAATAAGGTGATCACTTCCTGTATGGTTTTTAACTGAGCTGCACTATAAACATCATGTCCAAGACGATTGGCGGGGACTGCAAGACAATATTCAAAAAAGGCTATAGCCCAACTCACAATAATGACAAGTAACAAAGGTTTATTGGTAAATTTTAAATGCCCGTACCACGCAAATGTCATGAAAATATTGGAAAGCAACAACAGTCCAATTGGTGCGAGATAAGGAAATAATGTCATTTTGTTGTAAATCCTAAGATTTATGAAATTGCTGTTGGTTCGCCTTTATTATAGAGCACGATCAAAATAAAGATGAACATTTGTCAAATGCGAAATATGTTCAATATAGTCTTTCACAGTTTCTGGAATGTATAAATCTTTAACAATTGTTAAATTGCGCAAATGCGGGAATATCATCACATCATCCCATTTTAAGTTTTCCTTTTTTTCAGGTAAATTTGGTAAAGTCTTTAACATTTTCTCAACACTCTTTTTGTGTATTTGGGTTTGTTTTATTGCTTCATCAAAGGTCATACCAAGTAATTTTTCTTTTTTTGTTTGAAAATAGTTGATTGCTGATTGTGTAGAAAACTCAGGAAGTCCAGCCTTAACATTACGTGGAAATAATAGCGCATATATAGATTTGGATGCGCTAAATATATGACTAGTTATTATTTTTTCTTTATCTGTTTGTGGTAGCACACTTTGACTTTTTGTACCGATTTCATCAAATATATGCGCAATTTCTAGGCTTTCAGCAATTGCTGTTTTATCGTCAAATTCGAGTATAGGAACTTGTTTTGAATTGATCAGACGCATACATGTTTCAACATCATCATTTTGTAAAATATTTTTTTCTACATCTATATTTTTATAATGAGCGAGCATGAGTGTACGAACGCAAAAAGGACAGTGATCATAATAATAAAGTTTCATTATTAACTCCCAATTATTCCTCAGTTTTTGTTTTTTGTAAGAAGATATAAATATAACAAAATTTTAAGATAATTTTCTTTGCTTTTGCCATAATTTAAAAATTTTTTTCACTTATTTATATTTTGATTTTGATCGAACAATTTGCCATGTCAATAATTATGGCTTTATAAACTTACACAGAAAGGAATACTATCATGCTTTTTTTGCGGCGTCTATTCATAGCAGGTGTTGCTCTTAGCGCAATTACGGGGTCTGTTATAAGCGCGCATGCAACAACCTTATATTTGAAAGGTGATGTTGTCTATCGTGAACGTATGGCATTACCCGAAAACGCAGAGGTAGAGGTTTCACTAAATGATGTGTCCTTGGCGGATGCACCATCGACGACAATTTCATCAGCTATATTTAAACCTCATGCATCAAGTCCTATTCCTTATGAATTAAAGTTTGATTCTGCTGTTATTGATCCAAAACATCGTTATGCTTTGCAGGCGAGAATTAGTGTTGATGGAAAGTTACTTTTTGTTACAACTGAAAACCATGCCGTTTTTGCAGGAGATGATAATGACACGCAAATATTTGTTAAGATGGTAGCAGCAGCACCTGAAACATTTAATCGTATGCAACTTGTTGGAGATTGGATTATTAAAGACATAGATGATAAAAAATCTGAAGGTAGCGCCCCTTTAACAATTACGTTTTCTCAAGATGGCCTTTCTAGTATTTATGCTGGATGTAATCGAATGTCTTCGGCTGTAACGATTGATGCCTCAAAAATGGTATTCGGTACGATTATGGCGACGAGAATGGCATGTGATGATGTTTTGATGAAGCAAGAACAACAACTTTCTAAAATTATCAGTCGTGTACAAAACTACACCTTAAAAGATGGTACTTTAACCTTACTTGATGCTCAATCAAAACCTTTACTTGTTTTATCTCGTGAATGATTTTTGTTACATACATGCGCGTGATTTAGCGCGCATGTTTTTATAAAGGATATTGAATATACTCTATTTAAAATCTCTATCGTTTCTTAATTTTTTAATGACAATATTAAATTTAATATTTAATTTAAAAACATACTAAAATGGATATTAATGAATATGTGATAGGTGTCTTTTATGACTGCGCTTGAGCAAAATGGTTTGGAATTGCGCGTTGGTGGTGGAGCCAGTCATATTCATAAAACTGATTGGAAATTTTGCGGAACAGAGCGGTTTCATTCAAATTTTAATCCCTTTTTATCTCATGCGTTTTTATCAGCTTTAGAACGCTCACATTCAGTAGGACAGGGGACTGGATGGGATCCTCAATTCTTGCGACTTTATAATGAAAGCGGACAATTAAACGCTCTTGTACCCTGTTACATAAAAACGCATTCACAGGGAGAATATGTATTTGATCATATTTGGGCAGATGCTTTTGAACAAGCAGGGGGCCATTATTATCCAAAGTTACAAATTTCTGTCCCTTTTACTCCAGTAACGGGACCAAAATTGCTCAGTGTTAAAAAACATAGGAAACAGAATCAAATAGCTTTAACCGATTATTTGAAACAGCTTGTTGATTTTAATGGTTTATCATCTGCTCATATAACATTTCTTGAAAAAAATGAATGTGAATTATTAAAGACGCAAGGCTTTCTTATTCGAAAGGATCGTCAATATCATTTTTGTAATGAAGGTTATTCAAATTTTGATGAATTTTTGCAAAATCTTTCTTCGCGTAAACGCAAAGTCATAAAGCGAGAGCGTCGTGCGGTTCTTGAACAAGGCATAGATATAGAATGGCTTTCAGGTCGTGATTTAACAGAAGAAATTTGGGATGATTTTTTTGTTTTTTATCAAGATACAGGATCACGAAAATGGGGGTATCCTTATTTAACACGGATGTTTTATTCACTTATTGGACAGGAAATGGGCGATGATATTGTTTTAATGATTGCAAAACGCAATGGAAAACGCATAGCTGGTGCGATTAATTTTATTGGTGCAGATCGTCTTTATGGACGACATTGGGGGGCCATAGAAGATCACCCCTTTCTTCACTTTGAACTATGTTACTATCAAGCCATTGATTATGCAATTGCACATAAAATAAGCGTTGTAGAAGCAGGCGCGCAAGGGGAGCATAAAATACAGCGTGGTTACTTACCCATCGAAACATATTCAGCACATTACTTTACGAATGATAGCATGCAAAATGCAGTCAAGGGATTTTTAAAAGAAGAAACAAAAGCACTTTATGAAATTCATCATGAGCTGTTAAAACTTTCTCCTTTTAAATCTTTGGATAAAATTTCGAAATCATGATTGAAAAATGACTGATGATTAAGTTTTTTGTTTTCATTCAAATAATGCTAATTTTCAAAAAATCAGAAATTCATGAAGTGTAATTCTAAAATATGATATTATGAGAGAATTGTTTATTCTCTCATAATATTTCGAAAAATGTCTTTTAAGACAAATTTTCTGTTTTTTTCTTTTTCGATATAATTGATGATAAAACTGCAAGAATAAAAGCACCGATTGAAAGACAACCTCCTGCCCAATTTGGTGCGGCATAGCCAAAACCTGTTGCGATGACAAGACCACCTAACCATGCACCAAGCGCATTGCCAAGATTAAAGAATCCAATATTGACTGCCGATGCGAGATTTGCTGCACCTGCTGCTGTTGCATTATCCATAACAAGACGTTGTATTGGTGAAACAGTTGCAAAACCAAAAGCTGCCATAAGAAAAACACAAAGAGCCGTCGCCACTTGACTTTCAACAACTAAATAGAAAATAAACAAGACAACAGCCTGTCCAATCAATGTTGCATAAAGAAGAGGCATGAGTGCTTTATCAGCAAGTTTTCCACCAATATAATTTCCTATGAACAGACCAAAACCAAAAAGTAAAAGTAGGACTGTGACACCATTTTCTGAAAAACCAGAAATATTGGATGCCATAGGGGCAATGTAAGTGATTGATGTAAAAAAAGCTGCTGGTCCTAAAATAGTTATTCCCATAGCAAGCAAGACATGAATATCTGCAAAAGCAAATAATTCTTTTTTTAATGAGGGCGGTTGATGATTTTTGGTTTTTGGAACCAGAATAAGTGTTGTAATGAAAGAAACTACACCAATTATCATGATCACAAAAAAAGTTGCACGCCAACTCCACATATGACTGAACCACGTGCCTGCTGGTATGCCGACTAGATTGGCAACGGCAAGTCCGCTAAACATAAAGGCTATGGCACTTGTACGCTTGTTTGGTGCAACAATGTCAGCAGCCAATATAGAGCCAATGCCAAAAAAGACGCCGTGACAAAGTGCTGTAACCGCCCGACCAACCAGTGCCATAGGATAGTTTAATGAAAAAGTGGTAAGAAAATTACCGATAATAAAAAGTCCCATTGCAATGAGGAGCATTTTTTTCTTTTCGACTTTTGCACCCAAAATCATGAGTAAAGGGGCACCAATAAAAACCCCTAATGCGTATGTAGTCGCCATATTTCCAGCACTTGATACCGAAATTTTAAACTCATTGGCAATTCCCGGCAAAAGTCCAGCAATGATAAACTCTGTCGTACCGATTCCAAATGCGCCTATTGCTAAGGCCCATAAAGCTTTTGGCATGATGTTTCCTTTCTTTGATATATGGGTAAAATCTAGTACGATAGAGAAGAATATGCTAGAAGGTACTTTTTAGGTAAATAGACACTAAAAGGTTACCTATGACTAAATTTATTGATGGTCGCTTTGTTTTTGAAGAAAATTGTCCTGCACGACGTGTAATGGAAATTTTTTCAAGCAAACGGACAAGCATCGTTCTGCATATTCTTTACCATTGGCCTGAAGGTAAATGCCGCACGGGTGAATTACAGCGTGCTATTCCTGGAATTTCAAAAAAAATGTTTGTGCAAACATTGCGTGAGACGGAGTCCTATGGTCTCATTAGCCGTCATGTCTATACTGTTGTGCCGCCAAACGTTGAATATGCTTTAACGCCACTTGGCTTGAGGTTTAGCGGGCCTATTGAGTTTTTATTTTCATGGGGGAAAAAACTCAGAAACATTGGATATTTATGAAAAAAATAAACTTTAACGATTTTTATCTTCTTATTTTTTTATAATAATAGTTTAATCTATTCCTCTTGAAAAAATATTAATAACATTTTGGATGTGTTTTTTCATTGCATCATAAGCGCATTGTGAGTTACGTTGTTGAATAGCCAAAAGAATTTCATAGTGTTCTAATTGTGAACGTAAAGGCATATCCTGTGGTGTATAAAGTTTCTGCAACCCACCAAAAATTTCAGTGTATTGTTGTCCTAAAAGATATTTTAGAAAAAAAACATAGGCTGCATTTTGAGCAGCTTCGGCTATTCGAATATGAAAAAGTCGATCACCTATATGATCTGTTGATTGTTCAAGATTATCTGCGACATTCATGAGATAAGCTTCCTTAATCTTTTGTATCTGTTCTTCTGTTCGATTTTGTGCGGCTTTTTGTGCAAGGAAGGGTTCAAGATTTAGACGAGCTTCTAAAAGCTCAAAAGGTGTTATTTCTTTATGATCTTTTAAATATGGCTCTAATAGTGGATGAATTTTTGGTGCTAAATGGGTTTCATGCGTCATTTTGGTTCTAGAGATATAAACACCGCTGCCAACCTTTACTTGTACGATTTGCGAAACTTCCAAAGCAATAATGGCTTCTCTTATGGATGTGCGGCTAACATTAAAAATTTCAGCCAACTCTCGTTCTGAAGGGAGCTTTTCGCCGAGTTTATAAAGCCCCTTTTTAATATCTTCTTTTATGGCGCGTACAATATTTTGGTATAATCTGGCTGTATTCATAAAAAATCTTTCTTTAAAAACGTTCTTGCCAAACAAACAATTTCATTGTTAACTGGTATGGCAGAAAAAATTGGTCTAACCAATATGGAAAAATGACAATGAAGTCATAATAGGAGGAAAGATGCGTCTCAATAAAAAAAGATGTGTCATTACAGCTGCAGCACAAGGGATAGGTCGTGCTTCAGCGTTGAAATTTGCAGCCGAAGGCGCGCAAGTTATCGCTACTGACATTAATGAAGAACATTTGGCAAGTTTACGCCGAGAAAATCCGTCCATTGAAACATCAAAGCTCGACGTGACTGATGTTGGAGCGATTACGTCATTTATAGAAAAAATAGGTGTAATTGATGTTTTGTTCAATTGTGCAGGATGGGTACCTGCCGGCACAATTGAAGAGTGTGATGAAGAGCAATGGAAACGGGCTTTTGCCATAAATGTTGATCCTATGTATCATTTGATTAAAGGTTTTTTGCCTTTGATGTTAAAAAATAGTGGCGGTTCAATTATTAATATGTCTTCTGCGGCTTCTAGTATAAAAGGTGTTCCTAATCGCTTTTCCTATAGTGCAACAAAAGCCGCCGTGCTTGGTATTACGCGTGCTGTTGCAGCGGATTATGTCAAAAAAGGCATAAGATGTAATGCCATTTGTCCAGGAACAGTTGATTCACCCTCATTGCGTCAACGTATATCCGTTCAAGCCAAAGAGGAAAATAGATCAGAAAAAGAAGTGTATGAGCAATTTGTTGCGCGTCAACCTATGGGGCGTATCGGCAACGTTGATGAAATTGCAGCTTTGGCAGTTTATCTTGCCAGTGATGAATCAGCATTTACGACTGGAACAATCAATATGATTGACGGTGGTTGGACCAATTAATAATTCGGGAGAAATACTATGAAATTGATGCGCTACGGTAACAAAGGACATGAAAAGCCAGCTATTGTGGATAATCATGGCATAATTCGTGATCTTTCTTCAATCGTTAAAGATATTGATGGTCATATGCTGGCCAATGAGCTTCATAAAATTCGTGAAATTGATATTTCAACTTTGCCAATGGTTGAAGACAATGTCCGTATCGGTGCATGTGTTGCAAATATTGGTAAATTTATCTGTATTGGATTGAACTACTCTGATCATGCAGCTGAAACGAATGCGGCTATTCCTGAAGAACCAGTTATTTTTAATAAATGGACGAGTGCAATTATAGGGCCTAATGATGATGTGGAGATACCACGTGGTTCTACAAAAACCGATTGGGAAGTTGAACTTGGTGTCGTCATTGGAAGAGGAGGGCGTTACATTGATGAAGCCAATGCTCTTGATCATGTTGCAGGTTATTGTGTTATAAATGACGTTTCTGAGCGTGAGTATCAATTAGAACGCGGCGGTACGTGGGATAAAGGTAAAGGCTGTGATACTTTTGGTCCCATAGGTCCTTGGCTTGTTACAAAAGACGAGATTATTAATCCACAAAATCTTCATATTTGGTTAGAGGTTGATGGGAAACGTTATCAAGATGGTAACACTAATAAAATGATTTTTTCTGTCCAAACGATTGTCAGTTATCTAAGTCGTTTTATGAGTTTGCAGCCTGGTGATGTTATTTCAACAGGAACGCCTCCAGGTGTTGGTCTTGGTCAAAAACCACCTGTTTATTTGAAAGCGGGGCAAACCATGAAACTTGGGATTGACGGTTTAGGTTTTCAAACACAAAAAGTGGTATCTGCGGATTAAAATATAAAAAATTTAAGACACTGTCACATGTGGGAATGTGGCAGATAAAATTGATAATTAGGGAGGAGATCGTATGAAAACGACGACGGCTTATGAAAACCCGTTGCTAAATCAAGCTGTTAGCAAAACATGGCTGCGGCTTATGCCGCTTCTCTTTATTCTTTATTTTGTTGCATTTATTGACCGTGTTAATATTGGATTTGCCAAAGATGCGATGCAATCTGATATTCATCTTTCCAATAGTGCTTATGCGCTTGGAGCGGGTATATTCTTTGCAGCTTATGCATTATTTGGAGTTCCTGCCAATCTTATTCTCAACAAGATTGGAGCGCGGATCTGGATCAGCTTGACGACTGCTGTTTGGGGTGTCTTATCAGCATTGACTGGTTTTATAACAAGCGAATTCCAATTTATTGTTTTGCGTTTTTTACTTGGTCTTGCAGAAGCTGGTTTTTATCCAGGAATTCTTCTGATGGCATCGATATTTTTTCCAGATAAAGTGCGTGGATCTGTTGTGGGTGCTTTTGTCCTTGCTGTACCATTTGCCTTAGCACTTGGCTCTCCTATTTCAGGTGCTTTATTAGAACTTCATGGATTTTTAGGTCATGCTGGTTGGACATGGATGTTTTTTCTTGAAGGATTACCTGCAGCATTTATTGGAATATTTTGTTTTTTTTATCTTGATGATAAACCAGCAACAGCGCGCTTTCTTACACATGAAGAAAGAAAAGTGCTGTCTGGACAGATTAATCAAGAAAACAAAAAACAGCAGATAAGTAAAGTTTCAGATGCGATTAAAAGTCCAGCGGTTTGGCATTTAGCATTGATATATGGTTTCTTGCAAATTGGTGTTTACGGTATGATTTTTTTCTTACCTTCACAAGTTGCAACATTAATGGGAACAACTCTTGGTTTTAAAGCTTCACTTGTTGCTGCTATACCCTATATTGCTGCTTTTTTTGGGGTTTATTATATTCCCCGTTTCACAGATAAACTACCATCAAGACGTATATCTGTTTCAACATTCATTGTTGTTTTGGCAGCGATTGGATTGACGGTTTCGGCTTTTGCGCCTGCTTTTATTGCGCTCATTGGTTTATCTGTCGCAGCTGTTGGTTTTATTGCTGTTCAGCCTATTTTTTGGACTTTTCCACCTCAGGTTTTGTCAGGGGCTGCGCTTGCAGCTGGGATTGGATTTTGTACAATGATTGGTGCAGTTGGTAGCTTTTTTGCCCCCATTATTCGTGCAGAAACAGAAAATTTTTTTCAAAATGAAACAGCTGGATTAATTACACTTACAATTTTCTCATTAATTTGTGCGGCAATGATTTTTGGTTTTTCCAAAAAATCTCACAATTAATGTCAATGAAATGATAACGGAACATTAAAAATTTTAAAAACTAATGAAAGAAATAAGGGAGAATATAATGACTAAGATTATTGATATGGATGTATTAGATATTCGATTTCCAACTTCTCAGGAGTTGGATGGTTCGGATGCGATGAATCCTGATCCAGATTATTCAGCTGCCTATGTAATTTTAAAAACAGACAAAGAGAATTTATCGGGACATGGCTTAACCTTTACAATTGGCCGTGGCAATGAAATTTGCTGTGCCGCTATTGAAGCTATGCGTCATCTTGTGATTGGGCTTGATCTTGAAAAAATGATGAAAAATCCTGCTGATACTTGGCGTTATTTGACATCTGACAGTCAATTACGTTGGATTGGTCCAGATAAAGGAGCTATTCATTTGGCGACAGGCGCAGTGGTAAATGCACTTTGGGATTTGTGTGCAAAAAATGTTGGTAAACCTGTTTGGAAATTTGTTGCTGATATGACACCGGAAGAATTGGTCAATTGCATTGATTTTCGTTATCTCACGGATTGCATTACAAAAGAAGAAGCTCTTACTTTGTTAAAAGAGCGCGCAAAAAATAAAGAAAAACGCGTAAATATTTTAATGCAGGAGGGATATCCTTGTTACACAACATCAGCAGGTTGGCTTGGTTATAGTGATGAAAAATTAGCGTGTCTTTGTCAAGAAGCCGTCGATGAAGGATTTAATTACGTTAAATTAAAAGTCGGACGGGATTTAGAAGAGGATAAAAAACGCGTAAAAATCGCTCGTGATATTATTGGTGATGAGCGTCAATTGATGATTGATGCCAATCAAATCTGGGAACGTGATCAAGCTATATCTTGGGTTAAAGAACTCTCATTTGCAAAACCGTGGTTTATTGAAGAACCAACCAGTCCTGATGATGTTGAAGCCCATAGAGCTATACGGTTTGGTGTTGCACCTGTTAAAGTTGCTACAGGGGAAATGTGTCAAAATAGAATTATTTTTAAACAATTTATGATGCGTGAAGCAATTGATATTGTGCAAATTGATGCATGTCGTTTGGGTGGTGTCAATGAAGTTTTATCCGTTTTATTGATGGCAGCTAAATATAATCTTGCTGTTTGTCCACATGCAGGTGGTGTTGGACTTTGTGAATATGTACAACATCTTGCAATGATAGATTATCTTTGTTTTTCAGGAACAAAAGAAGGTCGTGTGACAGAATATGTTGATCATTTGCATGAGCATTTTGTCACCCCATGTGATGTACGTAATGCAGCCTATATGCCGCCAATGGATGCTGGTTTCTCAATTGAAATGAAACCATCAACTTTGAAAGACTATAAACATCACGCATAAATACACTATAAGGGGGAGATAAAAAAGGGGGAGATAAAATGATTGATTGTCATGTTCATTTTTGGTCATATAATCAATCAGATTTTCCTTGGATTAAGGATGATCTTTTTTCCTTTCTTGCACAAGATTTGTTGCCTGAACATTTATGGCAACAAATGAGTCATCATGTTGATCGTGTTATTGCTGTGCAGGCATGACCAACATGGGATGAAACCCTTTTTTTGTGTCAACTTGCACAATATCAACCAAAAATTGCTGCTGTTATTGGTTGGTTTGATTTTAATTTTGCGATCGAACCGCAAATAGATCAGTCTGTTCATTGACCGATTATCAAAGGTTTTCGACATCTTATTCAGGATGGATCTGATCCTAGTGCTTATTTGTTGGAGCATGAAGGTTTCAATCGCGCTTTGCCTTTCATAAAATCGCAAAATTATGTTTATGAAGTTTTTATTCATCAAAAAGATCTTTCTGCATGTATAGAGTTTTGCAAAAGATATGATAAAGCGCATATTGTGATAGATCATCTCGCAAAACCAATTTTTGAAGATGAATGTGCATTCGACCAATGGTGCACGCTTATAAATGAATTAAAATCTTTACAGCATGTTTTTCTGAAAGTTTCAGGTCTCATAACTGAAGTTAAAGGAAATTTTCATGCAAATACTTTTCAACGTCACATTGATATTCTTTATGAAACAGTAGGAGTGAAAAGACTTTTGTGGGGTTCAGATTGGCCCGTTGTAACGTCAAAAGCCAGCTATGAAAAAGTGTTATCGCTATGGAATTATTGGATAAAAAACTGGACTATTGATGAAAGATATATGGTTGAAGAAATAAATCCTCAACGGATTTATCATTTGTAATTTATGAAGATGGTTTAGGTTTTGAGGAATCGTATTGTGGAGTTAAATTTACAAGACAAAGTTTATATTGTTACGTGTGGCGGTTCTGGTATTGGTGGTGCAATAACGCGACATCTTGCCGATGAAAAGGCCACGGTTGTGATCATAGGACGCTCACCCTTAAATGATGTCTTTATAAAAGATTTGAATAGACGAGATGCGCGCTATTCTTTTATCAATTTGATTTGAGTGATGCAAAATCATGCGCTGATGCAGTTGCTAATGTGGCGAAAGAATTTGGTAGAATAGATGGCTTGGTTAATAATGCTGGTGCAAATGATAATGTAGGTTTGGAAGATAATGTTTCAGCTTCTGCTCTTTCTTTGGTGGTAACATGTCTTGTTATAACATCTATTTTGGTTCCAATTTTAACAGGTATATGGGCAAAAAAAGTGGTTTTATTGATGATGTCATCCAATGACTGCTGATTATAAGGATTTTATATGTGCTGATTTAAAAAAGCTTATTTTTAGAAGTGATTATAAGCCTGAATTTATTTCGATAAAATGTTCTCATGTTTGAAATTATTCTTTTTATCACATCTATGTGTATTGTATTCGGAGAGGATTTTGCCAATACTTTAGAGTAACTAATATGTGAAATACTATTAAGAGGTTGGTATGACCGAAGATCTTAACACTTCAAATAGTGAGAAAACACTTAATCGGAGATTGTTTTTGCAAACTGGTTCGCTCACTCTTGCTGTTGTAACTATGGGCATTTCACGTTTTAATGCGTTGGCAGCAACAGATTTTACAGATCAAGATCAAAAATTCTTGCAAGTAAGTTGTTTTTTAACAAATAGACAAAATTTAAAATCGGATCTTGCTAAGCGTGCTCGTCATCTTATACTTACTATTGATGAAGGATTTGATGATAAAGTTAACAAAATTAATCAAGCCATTAAACAGTCTGAAGCACATAATATTGATGAATTTTTATCAACAGCACAAAAACTCGATGTGGGACTACAAGATGCCATAATGGCGATTGTTTCTAGTTGGTATTTGGGTATTTCACCTCTTCAAAAGAATGGTCATCCTGGCTTTATTACTTTTACCGATGCCCTTATGTATGAACCCACAAAAGGTATAACAAATCCTCCAACCTATGCGCATGCTGGCACCAATTATTGGATTAATCCGCCTCAATCAGTAAAAATACCGCCAATGCCAGACGGTATTAGAGAATGGGGCAATCGCTCACCAAAAGGACATGGGCAAATACCTGGAGTAAGCGCAGATGGAACGTTATTACGTCGTCCTATAGGTCTTGATACTCCACTTAATCCTTATGGCAATGAACCAGGAACTGAATGAAAATGACTCAACAATTTGACGCAGACGTGGTTGTGATTGGTTCAGGTGCTCTTGGCGCCAATGCAGCCTATGAATTAGCAAAAGCAGGTAAATCCGTTATCATTCTTGAAGCAGGTGATCGGGTACCACGTTGGAAAATTGTTCAAAATTTTCGAAACTCATCCGATCAGGGTAATAATAACGCTCCTTATCCAAATGAACCTTGGGCTCATACATCTTATGAAAAGGATTATATAGATAATGTTGGTTCGTTTTCATTTCGTCCCGGTATGTTAAAACTTGCAGGTGGTACAACGCATCATTGGGCCGCGGCAACTTGGCGTTATATTCCTAATGATATGAAGCTAAAATCAGTTTACGGTGTTGGACGGGATTGGCCTATAGAATATGCTGAATTAGAGCCATATTATTGTCGTGCAGAAGCTGCTGTTGGATCAGCAGGGTGCGATGAAGAAGATCAAAGTGGTCAAGGCGGAAAAAAATTTCCTCCTCGTTCAAAACCTTATCCTTTACAAGCTGAAGCAAAAACTTATGCCATACAAAGATTGCAGGCACGACTTGCACCCATGGGGTATAATTTTATTCATGAGCCTGTAGCAAAAGCAACCAAACCTTACGATGGTCGACCAGTTTGTGCGGGAAATAATAGCTGTATGCCAGTGTGTCCTATTGGGGCAATGTATAGTGGTGATATTCATGTTGCACATGCCGAAAAAGCTGGTGCTAAACTTATTACACGTGCGACTGTGTATAAACTTGAAAAAGGAAAAAGTAATAAAATAACCGCTGTTCATTATAAAACGCCTGAAGGGGATGATAAAAAAATTTCCGCACGCTATTTTATCGTTGCAGCGCATGGTCTTGAAACACCAAAACTTCTTTTGATGTCGGAGATTGCGAATTCTTCAGATATGGTTGGACGCAATCTTATGGATCATACAGGTGCTGGTTATCTGGCACTTGTTGATGAACCCTTGTGGACTGGGCGTGGACAAGCCCAACAGGGTGGAATTTTCAATTGGCGGGATGGTCATTTTCGTTCTGAGCATTCATGTTTTAAACATTCTCTCAATAATACTGTTCCTAATGCTTTTATTACGTCTCGTTTATTGCAACAAGGCGTGCTTGGCAGTGAACTGGATCGGCAGTTAAAAGATCAAGCTTCTCGTTACATAAGTTTTTCAACTTTTTTTGAACAATTGCCGTTTCCTGAGAATAGAGTTACTCCTAATCCTGACAAAAAAGATGCCCTTGGGATACCTATGTTGCGTGTTCATTATGATGTAAGCGATTATATTAAGAATGCTTTACCTTTGGCAATGAATGACTATCAAAATTTTACTGAAGGTATGAATGCTGAAGTGATTAATATGAATACGGGCTGGCAAAACCGTGACCACATTATGGGCACAGTTATAATGGGTGATGATCCTAAAAATTCTGTTGTTGATGGAAATTGCCGTACCTATGATCATGATAATCTTTTTTTAACAACTACAGGTGTTATACCTGCTGCAGGCGTTATAAATCCAACGCTCACCGGTATTGCACTTGCGTTAAAAGCTGCTGATACGATCCTGAGGGAGGTATAAATGCGCGTTGTATTTAAAAATATTTTAATTGGTGCATCTTTATGTTTTATATCTCTAAGTGCTTTTTTTTCTTCCTCTTTAGCACAAAATGCATTGCCTTCATTGGTGCAAAAAGGTGAATATTTGTCTAAAGCTGCTGATTGTATGGCATGTCATAGAGCGACTGATCCATCAGGAAAACCTTTTCAAGGTGGTTTAGCAATATCAACACCAATGGGTAATATTATTTCTTCTAATATTACGCCTTCTAAAAAGGCTGGAATAGGGGAATATTCTTTGGAGGACTTTTCGAATGCTGTTCGTAAGGGTATTCGAAAAGACGGTACCAATTTATATCCTGGCATGCCTTATACCGCATTTAGTCGTATTAATGATGATGATATTAAAGCACTTTATTCTTATTTTATGTTGGGTGTTGAACCCGTCGATATAAAACCTGAACAGGAAACCAATCTTGCCTTTCCATTTAATATTCGTACCTTAATGATAGGATGGAATATACTTTATGGCCAAGGAGCAAGCATAAAACTACCAGATAACGCCTCACAAGAATTAAAGCGTGGGCAATATCTGGTTGATGGTTTAGGTCATTGCGGAACATGCCATACGCCTCGTAATACTTTGATGGCAGAAGATAGTGCTAAATATCTTTCAAGCGGTTATGCTGATCAATGGCGTGCACCCAATATTACATCAGATGATATTTCAGGAATTGGTGGATGGTCCGAAAAAGAGATTATCGCCTATTTAAAAGGGCAAAATGTAGCGGAAAAAGGCGGGGCGGCTGGTGTGATGGCAGAAGCAATTAACCATTCTTTGCGTTATCTTAGTGAGGAAGATATTACCTCTATTGCGGTTTATCTTAAAAATGTGCCTGCCATAAACAATCCTGAACAGACTATGCCAGCTTATGAGTATGATGGAAAAGAACTGGCATTAAGTGAGATTGAATATGGTAATCAAAAAAATCCTCGAGGGTTTACAACTGCTGACACAACGAATGGGGCATTTTTATATAATAGTGTTTGTGCCAGCTGCCATGGTATTAATGGACAAGGTACACAAGATGGATTTTATCCTTCACTCACTCATAATGCGACTGTGGGAATGGACGATCCTCGAAATTTAATTGGAGTTATCCGTTTAGGTGTGGATCGATATGACGGAGATCGAAGAGTTTTTATGCCTAGTGCATCCTATCATCCATTAAATGACGACCAGATCATTGCAGTTGCTAATTATGTACGCGGACATTTTGGCGATGGTTCACAAACAATTACCTATGAGACCTTGAAAACTATTGAAAAGGGGATTCCAAGTTCATTTTTGATTAAAAATGCAGCTTGGCTTTTCGTTGGAGCTATCGTGATTGCAATTCTTATAATTATTGCAATTTTGCGACGTATTTTTTTGAAACGTAACTCAGTTTAAAGGAGAGGTCATAAAATAACAAAAGCTATAAATTTGACGAGAATTCCTTCAATTTTTGGTTTTAAATAGTGATTGTTTTTATATCCATAAGTATATGAATTTATATGTATAATGGTAAAAACTGTAATTATGAAAAATTGTAAAAAAGTACAGCTATCTTATCGTAAATCGTACGAAAAAAATACATAAGTCTCCGTCTGTTTTTCTTTTCAAAGGAGTTTAAGCGTTGTTGAATAAAGCAACAATGCTTTTATATGTTTATCGCACTATGAAGCTGCAAATAATCAATTTGATATAATTTATTATCTTATTGATACATGCCTTCATTTTTGATTTTTTCAAGATGTTTTTTAAAACGTTCAAAGACTTCAAGATTTTTCTTTTTATTAAATGTTGGAAAATATGTTCTTGTCTGAAGTGCAGATTTTTCTGCTATTCCATCGATGACAACAATCTCTAATATTTTCTTACGTTGACTAACGACAAGATTCCAAGGATTAAGATCATACAAAACAGCATTTGTTTTTTTTATCCAATTTTCAAAGGCTTCTAAGGCATAATTTATATGTGCTAAATCTTGGGCATAATGCGCAACAGGTTGCGCATAATCACCATTTTCACCTCTTTCTGCACGGACAACCAGTCCCCAACCAAGATCAGTCGGCTGAAATCCTAAAACAGTCAACATATGACTCTGGTACATTTCCGCATCAGGGTTTATGCGTATAATTTCACGTAATTCATGTAAATTAACTGAATTAGCGCCAAAAGGTTTAAACCTTTTCTTCCAATGCGGAATGGTTTGTGTTTTTGAAATCCATTCAGGGCGCGGTACTTTGATGAGCGCATCTGAATTCGTTGGATGAACAAAGACCAAGCGAGCATTACCTTTAAAAATAGGTGTCATCTTAGATAAAATAACCCGATCTTTTATCATAATTTATTATATCCTTGGTATGTTTTAAATTATTTTAAAACCCAACCATTTTCAGTCAAATGCTCTTGTGGTTGATAACGGGCTTTATAATTCATTTTAGCTGAACCTTCGACCCAGTAACCAAGATAAACATAAGACAAACCTAATGTTTTGGCTCTTTGAATATGATCCAAAATCATAAACATACCAAGTGAAGTATTCAATTCATTTGTATCATAAAATGAATAAACCATTGAAAGACCATCATCAATAATATCCGTTAATGCCACAGCAATAAGTGGTTCATTACTTACTCTGCCAATAAGATTATCCGTATTTTGATTTCTATATTCAATTATATTTGTTTTCGTTTTACTCTCTTCCACCATCATTTGATATTCTAAGGCAGACATATTACTCATTCCACCATCTACATGGCGCGAATTAATGTAATCTTTAAAGAGTGAATATTGCTCTGATGTCGCTTTTGCAGGACATACTGTGCCAACTCGGTGAGCATTTTTTTTCATAACGCGTGACATGGAAGCTGTAAGTTTAAAATGGTCAACTAATATTCTTACGGATATACAAGCTTTACAACCTTCACAAACAGGACGATAAATAATATTTTGTGATCGTCTAAAACCGTATTTTGTTAAATTTGAATTATATTCTGTAGCTTTATCATCTGATAAATATCCAAAAATCTTTCGCTCAAAACGATCCTTAAGATATGCACAAGGTTGGGGAGCTGTTAAAAAAAATTGAAGATGATCGTCGTTATTCTTAGTCATATAATATAGTATACCAGCTTTATTTTCTTATCGTTAAATTAAAAATTGATGTTAATGGATCTTGACGTAAACATATGAAAGCGTAACAGTAAATTGTATAACAGATTATATTAACGCTATATAATTTATTTAATGCAACAACAGCATTAATTTTAGTTACAAGTTTTATAAGATCGGTTATAGTTTATCGTTCATTTTCACTTATGAAAAAGTTATTAAATTAAAGCTCATGTAAGTAATGATTGAAAATATTAACCTTAATAAATTTGTCATATTTATTAAATAAACTGTAAATTTTTTTCACAATATTAATATGATAAAATATCAAATATTAGCTAATAAATAATTTTGAGATTATAAAAATTTTTGAAATATATAGATATTAAAATACATAGATGGATGTAATTTTTATGTATATCGACGAATAAGTCCAACAAGAGTTCCTTGGAGATTGATGCGATCAGGACCAAAAATTCTTGTTTCATAAGCAGGATTGGCAGCTTCAAGTGCTACTGACGCACCTTTTCGACGATAGCGTTTTAAAGTAGCTTCTTCATCATCGACTAAAGCGACGACGATATCTCCTGAATTTGCCACTTCACTACGCTTTATAATAACAGTATCTCCGTCAAAAATACCAGCATCAATCATAGAATCTCCTTTAACTTCTAAAGCATAGTGTTCCCCTAAACCGATCATATCGGCAGGTAAAGAAAGAACATTGGTTTGGTGTTGAATGGCTGAGATAGGAACACCTGCTGCAATGCGCCCCATGACCGGAACTGTTGTGCTATCTCTGTTTTGAGTTTCAACAATGACACGTGTTTGTTTGGATAAATTATCTGTTTTCGAACTTTTTAAAACCTGAGATGAAAATTTTCGTTGTATAGAATGATGGGACGATATTTTTTCTGGTAATTTAACAACCTCTAAAGCGCGCGCACGATTAGGGAGTCTTCGAATAAATCCACGTTCTTCAAGCGCTGTGATTAAACGATGAATACCTGATTTAGAAGCTAAATTGAGTGCTTCTTTCATTTCATCAAAGGAAGGCGGAATACCACTTTCTTTTAGGCGATTATTAATGAATAAAAGAAGCTCATATTGCTTGCGCGTTAGCATTTTTAAATCCCTTTACGAATCGCATTGAAACAAAACCAGAACAATTTTTATATGTTCATTGATTGTTCTACAAGTTAAAATATTAACTTCATGGAAAAATATTTATTATTCAAAAATTTTTTATTAAGTAAGATGTCGTGTGAATTGTTTTAAAGAAACATCAGTACCGCCAATTTAAAAGAAGAAATAATAGGTTAAAACTCTGGTTTTCATTTCGGTAAAATAAAAATATCGATTATTTATCGTCATTTTTACATCGATCGAACAATGACTAAATGCAACCAACACAATAAATATATATTTTTACTGTGAGTTATTCTTTAAAGTTATATGATGTAAAAGATATCATACCAGTGATAAAATTTTATTCTGTTTCTATATCAACAGATTCATATCATACTGCCGCAGTTTTTACGGCAGTATGAATTTTTTAAATTTATAAAAAGCCTTTTTTTTGCCACCAACCAGCTTTTTTAGGTACCTCATCTGGTTCATTTGAAGATGATGTTAAGATAGGCTCGTTTGAGGTTTTTGCGTCATCGATCTTCTTGGCGTTTTGTGAATCAGTTTTTTTTACTGTACGACTTTTTCTAACGTTTTTTTTTCTTTCTTGAGAAGGCTCTTCTGCGTTTTCTTCGATAGGTGAAAGGGAGGTGTTTTGCACCGAAGTTTTCGCAGTCTTTGTTCTTTTTACTGTTGTTTTGCGCGTTTTTTTCGCAGGTTTTACAATTTTATCGTCCTCAATAATTTCTTGTGTATTTTGTTCTTTTTCTGCTTTTGCTTGCTGCAAGTCTTTCTCAGAAACATCATGTGTCTTTAATGTTGAGGGTATTTTTGGTTTTCGTCCGCGTTTAGCGATTGGTTTTGAAGTTTCTTTTACTGTGTCGCCTTCAACTGTTGCCGCGGCATTTAATATAAGATCACCTTTATTTTCATTGATTTCAGGCAATTTTGTATCAAAGCCTTTTTTTGTTTTTTGCCTACGTTTTTTAGAGACTGTAACTGATGGAGAAACAGAATCTGACTGATCGATTTTAATGTTTATAACGTTTGTGAATCCTACAGGTTCTGCCGCGGGTATATGGCGTTTGCGTCGTGCTTGTTTTATTTCAGCTAATGCACGAATTGCAAATTCACCTACTGGCTCTGCATAGGGAAGATGACGACGATTAAAATCATTATCGCGATGTCGTCTTCCACCACGACGTCCACGTCTTCTACGACGTTTATTGTCTTCTACAGCAATATCATCATCATTGTGTGCGTGATGTGCATTAGGTGATGATTCATCATCACGATTATTACGTTTGCCACGTTTTTTCTTTTTTCTTTTTGAAGCTGTCTCTTCTGTATTTGTCTTTTCAATAATTTCAGTCGTGAGTTCAATTTTTGGTTCGTCAATATCATCTTCTAAAACAGGAAGGGGTGCAGGTATGATTGGCGTTCCCTCTGCTGGTGATCCTTTATGAATACTAAGATGTTGTGAACCAATATTTTCGTCTGCTTCAATACTTATCGTTAAACCAAAGCGTAATTCGAGATCACCGATGACTTGGCGTTTATGATTAAGAACATAAAGCGCGGTAGAAACTGGTGTATGTACCACAATATTAAAATTTGGATGCCGTAAAAGATATTCTTCAATCGCGCGAATAACATGAAGTGCAACCGATGAATCTGAACGTATATGTCCTGTGCCTCCACAATGAGGGCAGGGCTGCATTGTGCTTTCTAAAACCGATGCACGAATACGTTGCCTACTCATTTCCATTAAACCGAAATGTGAGATGCGTCCTACTTGTATGCGCGCTCTATCAAATTTAAGACAGTCTTTTAGTTTTTTTTCTATCGCACGAACATTTCGTTTTTCTTCCATATCAATAAAATCAATTACGACGAGACCAGCTAGGTCACGTAAACGCAATTGTCGCGAGACTTCTTCAGCAGCTTCAAGATTCGTTTGAAATGCGGTTTCTTCAATTGAATGTTCTTTTGTTGAACGTCCAGAATTCACATCAATAGCAACCAAAGCTTCTGTCTGATTAATAACCAAATAACCGCCTGATTTTAGGGTTACTTGTGGTTGAAGCATACGGTCCAACTGCGTTTCAATTCCATTTCTCGTAAAAATAGGAAATGGATCGCGATAAGGTTGTACAACTTTGGCATGGCTTGGCATCAACATACGCATAAAGTTTTTTGCTTCACGATATCCAGAATCACCTGATACTAATATTTCGTTTATATCTTTGTTGTAGAGATCACGAATAGATCGTTTTATAAGACTGCCTTCTTCATACACAAGTGAAGGTGCTACTGATTCTAATGTGAGATTGCGAACATTTTCCCACAATCGCATAAGATATTCATAGTCGCGTTTAACTTCAGCTTTGGTGCGATTGGCTCCTGCGGTTCGTAAAATTACGCCCATACCTTTTGGAACATCTAGGTTTTTAACAATATCTTTTAAACGTTTACGATCTTGAATATTAGTGATTTTACGCGATATACCGCCACCGCGTGCTGTATTTGGCATTAAAACAGAATACCGTCCTGCAAGCGAGAGATAGGTTGTGAGAGCCGCACCTTTGTTGCCGCGTTCTTCCTTGACAACCTGTACAAGCAAAATTTGGCGTCTTTTAATAACTTCTTGTATTTTATATTGCCGTCTTTGATTGTTTTGATGGCGCGGAACTTCTTCAAGGGCATCTTCCGCCCCTACCATTTCTATGTTTTCTTCATCATTATGATCGTTATCTTGATCATTGTCGTCATCATTATCGATTTCAAGTGATTCCGAAATGCTTTCTTCAAAATCTTCAGAGGCAAGATCTTTAAGATTTTTAGACTTCGTTTTTTTCGAACGTTTTAATTCTTGTATATTTTCTTCATGAGAATAATCCAAATCATTGTCATCATTTGCTGCTTTTTCTTCCTCTTCCAAAAGTGCAAGACGATCAGCAGCTGGAATTTGATAATAATCTGGATGAATTTCTGAAAACGCCAAAAAACCATGGCGATTGCCACCATATTCAACGAAGGCGGCTTGTAGGGACGGTTCTACGCGCGTCACACGGGCGAGATAAATATTTCCCTTTAATTGTTTTTTATGCTCTGATTCAAAATCAAATTCTTCAATTTTATGACCACGTACAACAACTACGCGAGTTTCCTCCGGGTGGGAGGCGTCTATAAGCATTTTGTTTGACATTATGTAAAATCCTGCGGGCGACAAGCATTAAAAAATCTTTACGCACATTAAGAAATGCTACGTTTAGATATTGCTGTCTGCCGATGAAAAGATGACTTACCGATTGTTCATCATAAACGGTGGAGCGGTTTTGCCTATTTATTAAGGCTGCTCTTTGATAATTCATCACCAAATGTTTTATGCGACTCATGATAAAAGCGAGTCTCCGGTAAAATCATATTAAAATAGCCCGGAATACCGGACGAGCGAAACTTAAAATGATGAATTTGTTCGCAATTACCATAAATTGTCTGTGCAATCATACTGCGACAAATTCACAAACTTAAAGGGGCTGTTAAAGCCGACATTGTGTTTGCTAACGCTTGTCGATTTGTTTAACTCCGTAAAAGTTCTTATTTCTTTTAAGTCTTTAAAGTGTTGAAAACAAGTATCAATCATAGACTTCATTCATTTATTCGTTATTAACCTGAGCAGTCTATTGTATTTGAAAGCTTTTTTATTTTTAACAATTTCTTGAAAACAAACTGCCCGTCACTTATGAAGACGTATATTTTTAAAAATAGTGAATAAATATGATGAACCGCCACCTCAATATGAATGCGATGAAATTGAGAGATAAGACCGCTCTTAAGCATTGTTTATGGCTGTTTGCTTTTATCAATGTGTCTCTTGTCTCTTTTTTTCTTTTTTCTGCACATGCACAAAATACAAGTCGTTTGGGGCTGATTAATTTGCGCGTGGTTGGGGATGAGTCAAGATTAAGATTTATAAGTGTTTTTGATAAAAAACCGACGTATAATTTACAATATTTTAATTTGCCAAAGCGTCTTGTTATCAATTTACCAACGGTGGATTTTTCAGAACAAAAACAAAAACCAACTCCTGTTGGAATGTTATCCAGTATACGCTACGGACTTGTTAGTCAGAATTCATCACGCATCATACTCACTATCAATACTAGCTTTTCGGTCGAAAATCAACAGGTGGAGCAATTGGATGACGGATTTTGGCAAGTGATAGTTGACCTTAAAAAAGACAGCGAACAAACTTTCGATAATTTGCTAAAAAGACAAAATACTCAAAATTTCTCTTCCATTGATGTGTCAAAAAACAATGAAAAGTCGCCTTTTCGTGTTGTGATCGATGCTGGACATGGTGGTATAGATAGCGGCGCACAAGGTGTGACTGGAATATTAGAAAAAGATGTAACCCTCGCATTTGCACGCGCTCTGCGGGAAGAACTGGAAAAAAATACTTTGATTGATGTTTTTTTAACACGAGATTCCGATGTTTTTTTGCGGTTAAATGAACGAGTGGAAAAAGCAAGAGAGTATTGTGCTGATCTTTTTATATCTATTCATGCAGATTCAATAAATACGCAATCTTTGCGTGGGGCAACGGTTTATACAATTTCAGATCAGGCTTCAGATAATGTTGCGCGCGTTTTGGCTGAGAGTGAAAATAAGACCGACTTGCTTGATGGTTTACCTGCCGATAAATTTCCAGAAATATCCGATATTTTAATTGATCTTACACGCAGAGAAACACATGCATTTTCAGTAAGTTTTGCGGATCAATTGGTTCAAAATTTATCTCAAAACAATATTAAGCTTATAAAAAATCCTCATCGATATGCAGGATTTCAAGTCTTAAAAGCACATGACATTCCATCTGTTTTGGTTGAACTTGGTTATCTCTCCAATAAACATGATGAAAAATTAATTTCTGATCCTGCTTGGCGATTTAAGATGGCAGGAACTATTGCGCAATCAGTTATCGAATTCGCACAATATCGTATTGGAAGTGATTATACAAAATAAATGAAGATTATAATCGTTTTAAATAAATTTTTTGAAAAGTCTTAACTTTGACATGAAATATATAATATAAGATCTATAAACCTATTGTAGATTGTAGGCTAGATTCAATAGATCAGTGAAATAATCGTTTTGCTATAGGAAATTTGAGAGAAGGCGGCATCCTAATACGATGATGAAGTTTTTTAGATATATTCTTGGTGCTGGTGTGGCAATGAGCCTTATTGTGCCTTCATTTCAAGATGCAATGGCACAAAATCAATCTCAAGATGATGATTTGCCAGACTATGAAGTGTTGGAAAATTATGAACCACCTGTCATGACACGTATTCATGCAGCAGATGGTGGTTTGATGGCAGAATTTGCGACGAATCGCCGTCTGTATCTGCCTATTCAGTCTGTGCCAGATTTGGTCAAGTCTGCTTTTATCTCTGCTGAAGACAAAAATTTTTATAATCATTTTGGTCTTGATCCCGAAGGATTGGCACGTGCGGTTGTGAGTAATGTGCGCAATATTGGTTCGGGCAGACGTCCTGAAGGCGCTTCGACCATTACTCAACAAGTGGCAAAAAACTTTCTTTTAAGCTCTGACGCAACAATTGATCGTAAAGTCAAAGAAGCTGTTTTGGCAATGCGTATAGAGCGTGCTTATTCTAAAGATCATATTTTAGAATTATATCTGAACGAAATTTATCTTGGTCGTGGTGCTTATGGTATTGCGGCAGCTGCTTTGACATATTTTAATAAGTCAGTGAATGAGTTAACACTTGAAGAAAGTGCTTATTTGGCTGCCTTACCAAAAGGTCCAAGTAATTATGATCCTTTCCGTCATACCCAGCGTGCGCTTGATAGACGAAATTGGGTGATTGATCGCATGGTTGAAAATGGCTATGTGACCTTTGAGCAAGGGGAACAAGCTAAAGTAAAACCATTAGGTGTAACATTGCGTGGTGATGATACATATGTTTTTGCAGCTGATTATTTTACTGAAGAAGTACGCCGCCAACTGATGAAACAATATGGCTCAAAAGTCCTTTATGAAGGGGGCTTATCTGTCAGGACAACATTAGATCCACAGCTTCAAATTATGGCGCGACGTGCGCTTTTAGATGGTTTGATTAAATTTGATCAAAATCATGGTTGGCGCGGTCCTTATAAGCATATCGATGCAGGACAGGACTGGGGCGTTGAACTTGGTAAGATTGCTGGTTATAGTGATGTTCCAGAGTGGCGTTTGGCTGTAGTTTTATCGACATCTGCCACTAATGTTGAAATTGGTTTGCAGCCTAAAAAAGAAGTTTCTGGTGCTCTTTCTCAAGAGCGTGATGTGGCAAGCATTAGTGCTACAGATATGAAATGGGCTTTGCGTTTGGTTGATAATCATGGTCGTCGTACAAGTGTTAATAATCCTACAGGTGTATTAAATGTCGGTGATGTGATCTTTGTCGAAAAGAAAAAAGATCAAAATAATGCTTATTTATTAAGGCAAGCACCTAAGGTAGAAGGTGCAATTGTTGCCATGGAACCTCGTACAGGAAGTGTGCTTGCAATGGTTGGCGGTTTTTCTTTTTCAGAATCTGAATTTAACCGTGCAACGCAAGCTTTAAGACAGCCAGGTTCAGCATTTAAGCCTTTCGTTTATGCGGCAGCACTTGATAATGGCTATACGCCTGCTTCTGTTGTTCTTGATGGTCCTGTGGTTATCCGTCAAGATAATGGTAATGTATGGCAACCCAAAAATTATGGCGGAACATTCGCGGGACCCTCCACTTTACGTTACGGTATCGAACGATCAAGAAATTTGATGACCGTAAGACTTGCAAATGATTTAGGTATGCCGATTGTTGCTGAATATGCCGAACGTTTTGGTATTTACGATAAAATGCAGCCTTATTTGCCAATGGCTTTGGGGGCAGGTGAAACAACTGTTTTAAAAATGGTAACGGCTTACTCTGTTATTGCCAATGGTGGCCGGTCTATTTCACCTTCAATGATTGATCGTATACAAGATCGTTATGGAAAAA
Source organism: Bartonella tamiae Th239 (assembly GCF_000278275.1). Lineage (GTDB taxonomy): Bacteria > Pseudomonadota > Alphaproteobacteria > Rhizobiales > Rhizobiaceae > Bartonella > Bartonella tamiae. Next base: position 1,624,738 of record NZ_JH725147.1, on the reverse strand, counting down.
CAATTTATCGGCATGATCAAAGACAATGTGAAAATTGCAATGTTTCATCATGGAATAATCAGCCCGAACCAACATTGATTGATGACCGAGATCAGGTTTTGGATCCAATGACAGCCTATCAGATTACGTCAATGATGGAAGGTGTTGTTCAACGCGGAACTGCAGCGCGTTTAAGTGCTCTTAAGCGTCATATTGCAGGGAAAACAGGAACAACAAACGATTCCAAAGATGCTTGGTTTATGGGCTTTACGCCTAATATTGTTGTTGGCGTTTTTATAGGATATGATCAACCAGCTTCACTTGGATATGGTGGAACAGGAAGTTCTTTAGCTGCTCCTATTTTTGGTGAATTTATGGAAAATGCCATGAAGGATCAACCAGATGTTGATTTTAAAATACCTGATGGCATGCTACAGGTCGCTATAGATAGAAAAACAGGAATGCGTGCCAATTCAGGTGGAGGCAATGTCATTGTTGAGGCCTTTAAACCAGGAACGGGTCCTGCTGATGTTTACCAAGTTATTGGTGGTTCTGAATCTTTTCAAGAAGGTGTACGTGTTGCTCCAACTTCACCACAAGTCAATAATGCTATAGAAAGTGGAGCAGGCGGTCTTTATTAAGCTCAATCATTAGTTTTGACAAACAGGGGACATATGATTTATGTCCCCTGTTGAAACTATGACCGAAAGATGAATTTCTATATTTGTTTTAATGTATATAATTTCATTCCTAATAATCATAATTGAATTTGAAACGGTTTAAAATGAACGCAGAAATTGAAACACTCATTGATGAAATAAAGCAAGCAATTACGCTGCTGAGGAGGCATCTTTGACTGGGATCATTCTATAAAGCGATTGGAATTTCTTAATCAAAGGGCAGAAGATCCAGATTTGTGGAATGATGCACAGCAAGCTCAAGAGCTGATGCGTGAGCGTCAACGTTTGGATGATAGTATTCATGGCATAAATTATTTAACCCAAACACTGCATGATAATATTGAACTTATTGAGTTGGGAGAAGAAGAAGACGATGAGAGAATCGTAAATGATGCTGAAGATGCTATTAGAAATCTTAAAATAGAAATTGAAAAGCGTCAGATTGATATTCTTTTATCAGGTGAGGCGGATGCAAATGACAGTTATCTTGAAGTTCATGCTGGTGCAGGTGGAACCGAAAGCCAAGATTGGGCATCAATGTTGTTGCGTATGTATACGCGGTGGGCAGAACAACATGGAATGAAAGTTGATCTTTTAGAATTACATGACGGTGAAGAAGCAGGAATTAAATCAGCGACTTTATTGATTAAAGGTCATAATGCTTATGGTATGTTAAAAACGGAATCTGGTGTCCATAGATTGGTACGTATTTCACCGTTTGATTCAAATGCAAGACGTCACACATCCTTTGCCAGTATATGGGTTTACCCTGTCATTGATGATAATATTGAAGTTGATGTTTCAGAATCGGATGTACGAATTGATACTTATCGTGCGTCTGGTGCAGGTGGACAACATATCAATACAACAGACTCTGCCGTGCGTATCACACATATTGCGACAGGTATTGTGGTTCAATGTCAAGCGGAACGTTCACAACATAAAAATCGTGCTGCTGCTTGGTCGATGTTGCGCGCACGTCTTTATGAAGAAGAATTAAAGAAAAGAGAAGATGAAGCCAATGCGGTTGAAGCAACAAAAACCGATATCGGTTGGGGACATCAAATTCGTTCTTACGTTTTGCAACCTTATCAACTAGTAAAAGATTTGCGTACGGGTGTAGAAAGTACTGACCCGCAAAATGTTTTAAATGGTGATCTAGATCGATTTATGGAGGCTTCTTTATCTCAACGCATCCATGGTGGAGATAAAGCTATTGAGGATATTGAGTAAAGAATTTATGATGTTCTTAGAAAAAAAAATTAAAAGCTTTGGGTTTAATATTAAAATATTATTCTGTCTTATATTGATAACCAAAAGCTTTCATTGATTAATGAAAGATAATATGATTTTAAGAGTATCAAAATAAATATAAAATTTTGTTAAATGAAAAATTAAGTCTCGCTGACGACAAAAAAATCTATAGAAGTCTCTTCTTTAAATATAATAGAGCTTTCTCTATCAATCTTTTCGTTATTGAGTGAGAATTGAACTTTAGGTGGAATAGTTTGTCGTATTTCAAAAATTGAATAATTATCATCAATTAAATGATTGCGATGTGCAAAACTTGTTGAAAGCGCAGATAGAGCAAATACAGCGATAATTGTTGTCACTCTTAATGCATATTTCATTGTGCCTAACCTTTTATAAAAAAGTTATTGTATACATGAAATTATTAAAAATATCTTAATTTATTGTTTGAGACTTTTTGCAGCTTTTAAAACGTTTTCTGCATGGCCTGTCACGCTGACTTTAGGCCAAACTTCAACGATTTTACCATTCTTATCAATTAAAAACGTTGTTCGTTCGACACCCATATATTTTCGACCATACATACTTTTTTCTACCCAAACACCATAAGATTCAAGTGTGCTCTTTGTTTCATCCGATACTAATATAACATCAAGATCATGTTTGGTTTTAAATTTATTGTGTTTGTCAACTTTGTCAGGTGACATGCCAATCACGATAACGCCAAGTTTTTCAAATTCAGGTTTTAATTGAGTAAAATCATGTGCTTCAATTGTGCAGCCACTGGTGTCGTCTTTTGGGTAAAAATACAAGACAACAAGATGACCTATGTATTGTGTCAATTGAATTGTTTCACCACCATCACGCGGTAGTTGAAAATCAGGTGCATGATCGCCTTTTTTTAGCATCGTCATATCACTGCCTTTCTTTTCATGATAAACGTTTCATACATATAACTGTAATGATATCTATTTGATAGATCATAGTGTCGTTGTAATTGATAATTTATTGATTATTTGCGTTGAATCATCGTGGGGTTTTTTTAGTTTGTCTGATTCACATAAACAAATTCGTTTTCGTAAACACGATATCAAAAAACTCGATCAATTTCCTTCCGCAAATCATGAAGACTGTATAAGGATTAAAACACCTCGCTTAAGAAAAAAAAGATTATACCATATAAGAAAATTGTGCACTTGGTTGTCACTGACTTTGGTTATTTTTCTTTTATTATTTTTCGTTTTATTAAAGGTAGGAATCAGTGGAGCGTTTTTAACTTCGAAAATGCAGACGGTTTTATCGCGACAACTCAAAGATATCGCTGATATTAAAGTTTCCGATGTGCGCTTATCATTGGATGAAAATTATCATATTGCATTTGAAGCACAAAATGTAACACTACGTGATATTCGTTATGATTTTCAGGTGGATAAAATCGGATCGATCAAAGTTGGTTTATCTTCATTGGGATTGCTTTTAGGGCAATTGCAAATGGATCAAATTGAACTTCATGATACCAATATTATTCTTCCTCCAAGCAAAGATAATAATTTTATTAATAAGTTGCCCAAAGATCAGTTTGGTCGCATTGATCCTGATGCTGCTATATATACACTTTTTCCATCATTTGATATGGGGGCAGATGCACTTCGCCGTATGTCAGTAGATGTTATAGTTTTGAAAAATGTTTCTTTTCGTTTGCCAGCAACTGATAGTATACCGCTTCATATTGATGATTTACGTTTTTTGCACAAATCCGATATAACTACTCTCACTTCGCGTTTAAGTTGGGATGGTCATGCTTTTGAAATGATGGGGCATGCTGATTATCAAAATCAATCGGCAAAAAATATTGTTTTAGGTCTACGATCAATACCTCTTCACTTGGGTGCAGCAGATGGTGTATCGCCTTATTTGCCAAATGGACAAATAAATAACGGTCACTTTCGTCTTAAAGGTAATACTGACATTCAATTACATGCAACGCGGCAATCAATTACTGAAGCGCCCACTATCGAATTGCATGTTTTAATGAAAAAAGGTGAATTGGATTTAGGCGTAGCACAAAATATCCCTGCAAATTTCGATATTACAATGCTGCATAAACCTCAAAGTGGAAATATAAATATAACCCATTCTGAATTAACACTGGGCGGCGTTTACCTTCCTTTAGAAGGGACGATTGGATTATTACCTGTTTTAGAACAAGGTCATAAACCTGAAAATGATTATGGCTTTAATATTATTTCAAATAAGGCTGTCGCATCGACGCGTGATATGCCAGAAAAGCCTTTATCCTTTTCTTTAAATATTGCTGGTCAATTTAATGCATTGGATAAAAAAGCAATATTTGACCAAATGACAATCCAGACAAATTTTGGAAATTTGATTGGACACGGTAATTTAAGATTTGGAGAGGGAAGTCCTGAAACGAATTTTAGTTTCATCCTACCTCATATGGATGTCAGTGCGGCCAAACAACTTTGGCCAGTTAATATTGCAGCTGGAGCAAGACGATGGATTGGCGCGAATATTTCTGGCGGTAAGATAGAAAATGGCACAATTGAAATTGCTTTGCCACTTGGTTTTTTTCGTCCAGGACAACCAGCGCCATTATTAAGTGAACATGAATTTCGTATGCGAGGTAAGATACGAGAGACGCGTGCGAATTTGGTTGGTGATTTACCATCATTACATGATATTTCAGGCACGATAGCGGTTGATGGTGCGACAACGACACTTAATTTAAAAAAAGCAACAGCGTATCTTTCTGATGGTAAAAGATTAGACGCTTCAAAAGGCGTTATGGTTATTCCTTGGAGCTTTCAGCGTCCAGTATATGCAGAAATGAATCTTATGGCGCACGGTTCGGTTGCATCGGCAGGTGAAATTATTCAATATAAACCTATCAATGCCCGTTCACGCTTACCTTTTGATCCAGATAAAGCAACTGGGGATATAAACGTTGAGCTGAATTTACGTTTTCCTGTCACACGTGATACACCGCGTGGACAAATAAGCTATACTGCTGATGTTGCTTTTTCAGATTTAACGCTTGCCGAGCCTATGAATGGTATTCTTCTTTCACAAGCAAATGGGCATGCAATCATTGATAAACTTGGGGCCAAAATTGAGGCATCAGCATTATTAAATGAACTGCCCGCAAATCTAGAAATCGTACAACCATTCACAAATTCAAAAATAAAAAAAAGTGAGAAAATAAGTTTAAATATTGATGATAATATTCGAACAAAATATTTCCCATTTTTAAATAATTTTCTATCAGGTCCAATAACAGTTAATATTGGTTCGCAAATCAATGGGAAACGTCACATTCAATCTGATTTGACAAATGCTGATGTTGATATTCCTTGGATTGGATGGAAAAAAGGTAAAGGTGTTGCGACCAATGTCTCCTTAGATATTCCTGCAGATATATCCAATCAATCAGCATATACAATTGAAAATTTTGAGCTTTCAGGATTAAATCTGCAAGTAAATGGTGCAATACATATTGTTAATAAAAAACTTTCGAGTGCCACTTTTACAAAAGCAAATTTAAGTCGAAATGATGATATAAGTCTAACAATTCGTCGAAATACAAAATCTTATGATCTTGCAATAAGTGGACAAAGTTTTGATGCACGAGCCCTTATACAAAAAATGGGGAAACCTTCATCAAACACTTCAGGTAATGAAGCCATTTCAATAAAAGCAAACATAGCCAAAGTTTTGGGTTTTTATGATGAAGAGCTAAACACTCTTAATGCTTCAGTGAATATTCAACCAAACATCGGTCTTAATATTGAAGCAACAGCAAATACACAAAATAATTTACCTGTGAATGTTCATATTTCAAATGGACAAGGACAACAAAATATTGACGTCACAAGCGGTAATGCTGGTGCTATTCTAAGATTCATGAACTATTATGATAAAGTCCGCGGTGGGTACCTCAGTGCAAGCTTAACCTCATCACAAAATACAGCTTTATCTGGTCCTGTTCGTGTTGCAAATTTTTCTGTTGTTAACGAAGATAAACTCGCAAAATTAGTTTCATCGAGCCCATCGCAAAATAGTAGAAGTTTTAATGATGATGTTAATGGTCAAATAGATAGTTCGCGTGTTGATTTTGATGTAGCATTTGCCAATATTGGTAAAGGAAGTAATTATCTTGTTTTAGATCAAGGGGTTGTAAGAGGACCAAAAGTCGGCGCAACCTTTCAAGGGATTGTTTATGATTCAGCTGGAAATATGTCGATAACCGGAACATTTATGCCAGCATATGGTTTAAATCGTTTATTTGGTGAAGTACCATTGATTGGTCACGTCTTAGGAAATGGACGTGATCGTGGTTTATTTGGTATAACATTTAAAATAGAAGGAAATACCAAAAAACCACAAGTAATTGTAAACCCGATCTCAGCAATTGCGCCTGGTATTTTTCGGTCTATTTTTGAATTTCAATGAGAAATACGTTAATCATTTTAAATAAAATAAAGCGTAGATAAGATAAAGAGAAAAAAGTCATATTTTTTCTCTTATTTCGTTGAAATAGGCTATCCGCCTATTTCAACGATGACATGACGTTTTTTTCCAAATGATAGCTTGATAATATCTTGGTCATTTAAATCTTTATCACAAACGATATAAGTATCATCGTCAATTGCGTTACCATTGATACGCACACCACCACCTTGGACATGACGACGTGCTTCACCATTTGATTTTGCAAGACCCGATTGCACTAATAATGCGAGCAGACCAATACCATTGTTTAATCTTGATTTTTCAACACAAATTCGTGGTAAATCAAAGCCTAAACTGCCCTCTTCAAATGTTTGACGTGCAGTTTCTGCGGCTTTATCAGCCGCCTCTCTTCCGTGCAATAATGCTGTTATTTCCGTTGCTAATATTTTTTTAACATCGTTAAGTTCAGACCCTTTTAAAGCGGATAATTTGGTAATTTCATCCATAGGTAAAGTTGTATAGAGTTTTAAAAATCTTGAAACATCAGCATCTTCTGTATTTCGCCAATATTGCCAAAAATCATAAGGAGAAAGAAGATCAGCGTTTAACCAAACTGCTCCGTTTAATGATTTCCCCATTTTTGCACCTGAAGATGTGGTTAATAAAGGGGAGGTGAGGGCATAAAGTTGTTTTGATCCCATACGATGGCCAAGTTCAATACCGTTCACGATATTTCCCCATTGATCAGAACCGCCCATTTGTAAGCGCATATTATAATGTTTGCTTAAAGCAACAAAATCATAGGCTTGTAATATCATATAATTAAATTCAAGGAAGGAGAGAGAATGTTCACGTTCTAGGCGTAATTTCACCGAGTCAAATGATAACATTCTATTGACGGAAAAATGCTGCCCAACATCACGTAAAAATTCAAGATAATTTAAATCTTTAAGCCAATCTGCATTATTGACCATCAAAGCATCAGTGGGTCCATCACCAAAAGTGATATAGTGAGAAAATACTTTTTTAATACCAGCAATATTTTCAGCAATTTTTTCAACACTTAAAAGTTGTCTTGCCTCATCTTTAAAAGATGGATCACCAATCATACCAGTGCCGCCACCCATGAGTGCAACAGGACGATGACCAGTTTTTTGCATCCAATGCAACATCATGATTTGAATGAGCCCACCAGCATGAAGACTGTTGGCTGTCGGATCAAAACCAATATAACCCGTGACAATCTCTGTGTTAAAGAGATCATCTAATCCTTTTTCATCAGACATTTGATGAATAAAACCGCGTTCATTCATAATATTTAAAAATTCGGATTTGAAACGGGACATTAATTTTGTTCCTTGATAAAACCTTAGAGAAAACGATAAGTAAATTTTATAAAATTCGATTTATCATAAAATAAACGTAATTAACAAGAAAGCAGATCATGTCTTCCATAAAAATGGCGATAGGCTTAATGAGTGGTACCTCAATGGATGGAATTGATGCCGCACTGTTGAAAAGTGATGGTTATGATAAAGTTGATATTCTTGCGCATTTTTCTCTTTCATATGAAAAATCATTCCAAAAATCATTAAAAGCAAGTCTTGATGATTCACGAGATATTAAAAATCGTCTTGAACGTCCTGGAAATCTTAAAAAAATTGAACGTGAATTGACTGAAAAACATGTAACAGCGGTGCATGGATTATTAAACAGAGCAGGAATGAAATCCCAAAATGTTGATTTTATAGGTTTTCATGGACAAACGCTGTTACATAAACCTGATCAAGCACTTACAGTTCAAATTGGTGATGGACAATGGCTAGCCGATAAGACTGGTATTGATGTTGTTTTTGATATGCGAGCAAATGATATGAAGCATGGTGGGCAGGGTGCACCACTTGTTCCAGCTTATCACCAAGCTCTAGCAAAAAAATTATCTTCTTCTATTCATAATCCGATCGCTTTTGTCAATATTGGCGGAATTGCCAATACAACATGGATTGATGGTGAGAAAATTTATGCATTTGATTGTGGACCTGGTAATGCACTCATCGATCAATGGATACGTCAAAAGACAAAAAAGTTTTTTGATAAAAATGGTAAGATTGGGATAAGAGGAAAGCTTAATAAAAATATCATTGAGTACTATCTGAAACATGACTATTTTCAAGATGCGGTACCTCGTTCTTTGGATTGGCGCAGTTTTCAGTCACTTTCTACGGATGACGTCAATGTTGAAGACGGTGCAGCGACACTAAGTTATATAACTGCTTATGGTATTTTTCACTCATTTCGTCATGTTTCGCGTTTGCCCAAGACATTAATTGTTTCTGGTGGCGGTGTTCATAATTTGTCAATTATGAAATGGTTACAATGGTTTGCAGGTAAATTTCAAAGTAAATTATTTACAGCAGAAGATATGGGTTTTCATGCTGACTTTATGGAGGCAGAAGCTTGGGCTTATCTTGCCATTCGGTCTTTTTATCACCTTCCCTTGACATATCACACAACCACAGGAACCTCACATCCTGTGAGCGGTGGTGTCTGGGTTTCGCCCCAAAATACGAGATAAATTCCATTCCAAATATTAATAGCTGGAATGTATTTTAAATAAATATGTGCCTAGAATTTTATGACATTCTTAAACAATTACTTATTAAAACATAAAGTTTTAAATTTTCTACATGTTTTAATAAGTCATTTTTATTTTATGCATTTTAGTTAGAAAATCTTAAAAAATACGTTATTAGCGTAATCGCTTCATTCTTGGTTCTGACAATTCTCCAGCCATGCGACGATCAAGATATTCTGAACAATCTTTTATTAAAGTTTCAACCTGACCTGAAAAGAAGTGATTAGTACCTTCAAGAGTTTTTTGAGTAATGGTGATACCTTTTTGTGTTTTTAGTTTATCAACAAGACCTTGCACATCTTTAGAAGGTGCTACACGATCATTGTCACCATGTATAATTAAGCCTGATGAAGGGCAGGGAGCTAAAAATGAAAAATCATAAATATTGGGTTGTGGTGCAACAGAAATAAATCCTTCTATTTCTGGGCGTCGCATTAAAAGTTGCATACCAATCCACGCACCAAATGAGTAACCAGCGATCCAACAATTTTGAGAATCAGGATGCAAAGCCTGAACCCAATCTAAAGCTGCGGCTGCATCAGAAAGTTCGCCTGCACCATGATCAAATTCTCCTTGGCTACGACCGATGCTTCTAAAATTAAATCGTAATGTCGTAAATCCACGCTGCTGAAACATATAAAAAAGATCATATACAATCTTATTATTCATGGTTCCGCCAAATTGAGGATGGGGATGCAAAACAATGGCAATTGGTGCATTTTTTTCATAAGAAGGTTGATATCTCCCTTCTAAACGACCAGCTGGACCATTGAAAATAACTTCAGGCATAAAGCGCTCCTTACTATAACGGCTCACTTCACATTTTATTGTATTGTGAAACGATGATAATTTAATGCCGTATTTGACCTTGGTGTGTTTTCTTAAGCCTAGATAGTCTGTTATGGGTGCACATTTCAAGAAAATTGCGTTAATTATTGAAAATAAAACTGAAAAATTTGATGTTTAGGATGAAATTATGTCATTGCAACGCTGTTATCTCGACTTTAATGCAACAACACCCTTGTCAGATGAAGCTCGTCTCACCCTCATTGAAGCGCTTGATTTATTTGGCAATCCCTCTTCTGTTCATCAGGAAGGACGTGCCTCAAAAGCTTTGTTACAAAAAGCTCGGCGTCAAATTGCTGATCGATTAAAGACACGTCCAGATAATGTCGTTTTTACATCAGGTGCCAGTGAAGCAGCAATGACACTTTTAACGCCTCATTTTAAGATGGGGCGTAACGACGTGTTTTTTTCTCATCTCTATATTGGATCGACGGAACACCCATGTATTTATGAAGGTGGGCGTTTTGCAGTTAATGATCGAACATACATTAAGGTGGATCAAGAAGGTCTTATAAATAAAATTGATTTGATCCAAAAGCTTGAAAATCATGATAAAAGTAAAGGTTTGCCACTGGTTGCCATCCAAGCTGCAAATGGTGAAACTGGTGTTTTGCAACCTATAAAAGAAATGGCTCAAATTGTTCAAAAATCTGGTGGTGTTCTTATCGTTGATTTGGTACAATATATTGGGAAATCTTCTGTTGATATAAACGAATTTGGAGGTGATTTTTTTATATTGGCAGCTCATAAAATAGGCGGCCCCAAAGGGGTGGGTGCTTTTGTATCTAAAGGTGAAATGTTAATGCCGATACCGCTTATCGTTGCGGGTGGGCAAGAACGTGGATTTCGCAGTGGAACGGAAGCTTTGCCTCTCATTGCATCTTTTGGCGAAGCGATGGCAAAAGAACCTTCAGATGATGAGTATAAAAAAGCGCTAAATTTGCGCCATCATCTTGAATCAAAGCTTCGTGCGCTCAGTAATGATGTGACAATTATTGCGGATAATACTCCACGATTGCCAAACACAACATATTTTTTTGTGTCTGACATTAAAGCTGAAACATTGCAAATAGGATTAGATCTTGCGGGATTTTCTGTTTCTGCTGGTTCAGCCTGCTCTTCAGGTAAAGTTAAACAAAGTAGTGTTTTAACGGCAATGGGACTTGAAATCGCTGAAGGGGCTATTCGCGTTTCAACTGGCTGGACGACAAATCTTCGGGATATTGATCGTTTCATTGAAACAGTTGAAAAATTGATTGTTCATAAAAAAATAAAAAAGACCACTTGAAATCTACTTTAGAATTGTTTTAAAAAGCAAATGATAACCTTGACTAGATTTATCATGTTTTATTATTGAAGTCTGGTTCAATTAATCCTAAATTAGACTATAAATACGTTTGTTTGCGAATAAATATAGTCGACAACTGCCGAACTTTGACCCGGCCAGGATGGAGAACGCTCATGCCTGCAGTGCAGGAAACTATCAGCCAAGTGCGTGATATTGATGTTGATCAATATAAATATGGCTTTGAAACGCATATAGAAACGGATAAGGCACCAAAAGGTTTAAACGAAGATATTATTCGCTTCATCTCTTCAAAGAAAAGTGAACCAGAATGGATGCTGGATTTGCGTCTGCAAGCATTTCGTCGTTGGTTGGATATGGTTGAACCTAAATGGGCAAAATTGAACTATCCTAAAATTGATTTTCAAGATCTTTATTATTATGCTGCACCTAAAAATCAAACTGGGCCTAAATCATTAGATGAAGTTGATCCAGAGCTTTTAAAAACATACGAAAAGCTTGGTATCCCTTTAAAAGAGCAAGAAATATTGGCAGGTGTTCGCAAACAAACAGAACCCTCAGCTATGGATGACAGTATATATTCATCGGGTCGTGTTGCTGTTGATGCTGTATTTGACTCTGTATCAGTTGTTACGACTTTTAAAGAAGAGTTAGCAAGAGCAGGCGTTATTTTTTGTTCTATTTCAGAAGCAATTCGTGAACATCCAGATCTTATAAAAGACTATTTAGGATCTGTAGTTCCTGCTGGAGATAATTATTATGCGGCATTAAATGCTGCTGTCTTTACAGATGGTTCATTTGTATATGTTCCTAAAGGTGTTCGTTGCCCTATGGAACTGTCAACTTATTTTCGGATTAATGAACGCAACACAGGACAGTTTGAGCGCACACTTATTATTGCGGATGAAGGGGCTTATGTTTCTTACCTTGAAGGCTGTACTGCACCTCAACGTGATGAAAATCAGCTTCATGCCGCAGTTGTTGAACTTGTGGCAATGAAGGATGCAGAAATCAAATATTCGACCGTCCAAAATTGGTACCCGGGAGATAAAGATGGCAACGGTGGGATCTATAATTTTGTGACCAAACGGGGTGATTGCCGCGGTGATAATTCGAAAATATCATGGACGCAAGTTGAAACTGGATCGGCTATAACTTGGAAGTATCCAGCATGTTTGTTGCGCGGTGACAACTCAAGAGGTGAATTTTATTCAATCGCAGTTTCCAATGGCCATCAACAAATTGATTCTGGAACAAAGATGATCCATTTGGGAAAAAATACATCAAGCCGTATCATTTCGAAGGGAATTTCTGCTGGATTTTCAAATAATACTTATCGCGGACAGGTGACCGCTTATCGTAAAGCGGCGAATGCAAGAAACTTCACGCAATGTGACAGCCTTTTGATAGGTAATGAATGTGGTGCACATACTGTACCTTATATTGAAGCAAAAAATGCGACAGCGCAATTTGAGCACGAAGCAACTACATCAAAAATTTCTGAGGATCAGCTTTTTTACGTGATGCAGCGCGGTATTCCTGAAGAAGAGGCGATTGCTTTGATTGTGAATGGTTTTGTGAAAGAAGTTATTCAAGAATTGCCGATGGAATTTGCTGTCGAAGCTCAAAAGCTGATTGGAATTAGTCTTGAAGGCAGTGTTGGATAAACGCCAAGCGAGGAAGTATTACGGCGTTTTCGAACGCTGCTGAAAAATAGGATTTAAACTATGTTAGAAATTAAAAATCTTCACGCACGTATTGCTGAAACTGAAACAGAAATTATTCGCGGTTTAAATCTTACCGTAAATGATGGGGAAGTGGCTGCAATTATGGGGCCAAATGGATCAGGCAAATCAACACTTTCATATATTTTAGCAGGACGTGACGATTACGAAGTTACAGAGGGAGAAATTCTTTATAATGGGCATTCTTTGTTGGATTTAGATCCTGCTGAACGTGCAGCACTGGGCGTATTTTTGGCATTTCAATATCCTATGGAAATTCCAGGTGTTGCAACAATGGAATTCTTAAAAGTGGCCATGAATTCACAGCGCAAAGCCCGTGGTGAAGAAGAGTTGAAAATTCCACAATTTTTAAAAATGGTTAAAGAAAATGCTGCAACATTGGAAATGGACATGGATATGTTGAAACGTCCCTTGAATGTTGGCTTTTCTGGCGGAGAAAAAAAACGGGCAGAAATTCTTCAAATGGCTTTATTACAACCCAATCTTTGCGTGCTGGACGAAACAGATTCAGGGCTGGATATTGATGCTTTAAAAATTGTTGCAGATGGTGTGAATGCTTTGCGAAATGAAAATCGTTCATTTTTAGTGATAACGCATTATCAGCGTTTATTAGACTACATTGTGCCTGATAGCGTTCACGTTCTTTATAAAGGTCGTATCATTAAAAGTGGTGATAAATCTTTAGCATTGCATTTAGAAAATAATGGTTATGCCGATATAATCGGCGAAGCAGCTTGATAAAAGGGAGCATAAGCGTGGATAAACAGCTCGAAATGCCCCATATATTGTCATCGCTGATAGAGTGTTATCATTCAAGTCTTGGAAGTCTTCCAGGAGGGGCATCTGTCATTTCCGCTCGTGATAATGTTATTGAACAGATGAAAGAGGTTGGGATCCCTTCTCGTAAGATTGAATATTGGCATTATACAGATCTACCAACACTTATAAAAACGATACCTGCATTTGAAAATGAAGACAAAGGCAGTGCGGTTACGCCTTTATTTTCAAAGTCTCCAATCTTTGCAACATTTAACGGAAAAACGCTTAATAATCCTCAACTAGAAGGGGTGAATTCATACCGTTTGGCCGAAGCTTTGGCGCAAGATCAGTATGTATTCAATGAAGAAATAGCTCAAGATGATTTTATTGGCCAATTAAACACGGCTTTTGTCACTGACGGTTGGCTTATAAATATAAACGCAAAAACAAATTTTGAAAATCCAATTGAGCTACAAAACATCCATACGAAAGGGCAATCGCATAGTCGTTCTCATGTTACAATTGGTGGTGATAGTAGAGTGACCATTGTTGAACGTGATTTGGGCGATGATCAACTTTCTCTCACTAGCTCTATCAACTTATTGACAATAGCCGAAAATAGTGAAGTCAGTTGGGTTATTGTGCGTGATCGTGATGATCATTCTTTACGATTTTCGAAGTTTCAATCTGTTTTGGCAAAGGGTGCAAAGCTTACTCTTTATGTTATTAATGTTGCGAGCCAACTTAACCGACAAGAAATTGAAGTCGAATTACAAGGAGAAAAATCAGATTTTCAATTGCGTGTTATTAATCTTCTTGCTGATAAAACACATAGTGATATTACGATGGTGGTGCGCCATAGTGAGGAACAAAGTACATCAAACGAAATTATTCGTAATGTCGTGACCGATCATGCAAAGGGTGCTTTTCAAGGTATGATTAAGGTTTCACAAAAAGCACAAAAAACAGATGCTCGGATGGCATGTAATAGTCTTATTTTGTCTGATTTTGCTGAATTTAATGCAAAACCAGAATTAGAAATTTTTGCTGATGATGTTGCTTGTGGACATGGCGCAACGGTTGCAGAGATTGATCACAATCATTTATTTTATCTGATGGCAAGGGGTATTCCCTTACCTTTAGCAAGAGGACTTCTTGTAAAAGCATTTGTTTCTGAATTGATTGATGATATCGCTCAGGAAGATCAGCAAGGTGTTTTAGAAAGCATCATAGATTCTTGGTTAGAGCGTAATTTATAGGAAGACAAATATGGCGGTGAATTCATCAACTATGACCTATGATGTTGAGGCAATTCGTCGCGACTTTCCCATATTACAAACAAAAGTTTATGGAAAACGACTGGCTTATCTTGATAATGGTGCGTCTGCTCAAAAGCCACAAATTGTTCTTGATACGATGAATGCGCTTTATGAAACAGGATATGCCAATGTTCATCGTGGTCTGCATTATCTATCGAATGCGGCAACGGATGCATATGAAAATGCACGCAAAATCACAGCACAATTTTTAAATTCTCCAAGCCCTGACACTATCGTTTTTACGAAAAACGCCACTGAAGCGATTAATACAGTTGCCTATGGTTGGGGCATGCCTCATATAGGAAAAGATCAAGAGATCGTTATTACTATTATGGAACATCATTCTAATATTGTTCCATGGCATTTTATCAGAGAAATTAAGGGGGCAAAGCTCGTTTTTATTCCCGTGGATGAAAATGGTGCCATTGACTTGGAAGCGTTTCAAAAAGCTTTATCTGATCGTACACGCATGGTCGCAATAACGCATATGTCGAATATGCTAGGCACCATTCTTCCGATAAAAAAAATGATTAAAATTGCGCATGAGCATGATATTCCAGTTTTGATTGATGGTGCACAAGGTGCAGTTCATTTGCCAGTTGACGTACAAGATCTTGATTGTGATTGGTATGTTATGACGGGTCATAAATTATATGGACCAACGGGTATTGGTGTTCTTTATGGAAAAAAAGAACGCCTTGAGGCCATGCGTCCATTTCAAGGTGGCGGTGAAATGATCGAAGAAGTACGGATGGATAGCGTAACGTATAATGCGCCACCACATCGTTTTGAAGCAGGTACTCCACCGATCGTTGAAGCTGTTGGATTGGGTGCTGCTCTTAAATATATGATGCAAATAGGAAGAGAATCATTATTTTTGTATGAAAAAGCACTTGCACATTATGCTCATGACAAGCTCTCTAAGATTGAAAATGTGCAAATTTTCGGTAATGCACCCGATAAGGGTGGAATATTTTCCTTTAATATTAAGAACATTCATGCGCACGATGTTTCTATGTATATAGATCGACAAGGTGTTGCTATACGTGCGGGAACGCATTGTGCTCAACCTTTATTACAACGGTTTGGAGTCTCATCAACATGTCGTGCTTCATTAGCAATGTATAATAATTATGATGATATTGACCAATTGGTTGATGCCATTGAGAAGGCAAGGATTTTTTTTAATGACTGATGCTTTGAACACTGTATGTGCTGCTGAACCAGTGGGTTCATGGAATGGTGAGGTGCAACCTTATATTTCAACGATTCCTGCTGCTGAGCTTGATCGTTTAACTGATGATATCATAGCCGCTTTGAAAACAGTTTACGATCCAGAGATCCCTGCTGATATTTATGAGTTGGGACTGATTTATCGTATCGATATTGAAGACGATCGCTCCGTGAAGATTGATATGACCCTGACGGCACCAGGCTGTCCTGTTGCTGGTGAAATGCCAAGTTGGGTAGAAAATGCAGTCAGCGCAGTAGAAGGCGTTGCTTTTGTCGAAGTCAACATGACATTTGACCCCCCTTGGACGCCTGAACGTATGTCTGAAGAAGCGCAAGTTGCTGTTGGATGGTATTAGAAGAATTCTATAAACAAAATTGGCAAAAGAATTATAACGCTGAATTTAGTGATTTAGGATAGAAATATGCTCATCCATTTCTTTATAATTATAAAATCATTATAATTACCTCAATATATAGTAACCCTAGTAATGTAACAATGAATGTTATTTTATGAATAAACAATAATTTGCTCAGTACTTATTTGTAAAACGTAATATAATATCTTTTATTAAAACGCTATAAAGCAAATATTCTAAATCTTTTATGACAATCGTTTTTTAAATGCGTTCGATTTGCCATTTCAATCAATAAATATAAATTTAAAAAAATACTGGTACGCCCAAGGGGAATCGAACCCCTGTTTCCGCCGTGAAAGGGCGGCGTCCTAACCGCTAGACGATGGGCGCGGACCAGTGAAAGGGCTTATAGAGAGGTTAGTTTTTCTTCGCAAGCCCTATAATCAATTTTTTTTAAAAAAAATCATTTTTTTGCTGAACAACTCCAATTCCAGTCCCGTTTTGGTCCGATATCGACATGGATAGATTGGTGGCAATACGTGCCAACTCCACCGCGTCCTGGTAAACGGCGAACATAATTGGCAACTTCCATCTTATTAACTCCAGGTACTTGTATATCGGCGGCAGAACAAGACATATGAAGAGATCTTTTTGCGCCATTAACTTTGCGATTGTGCGATGGGCTGCGATAACCTGATGTAATAATGACGGGTTTTCCGAATCGTCTTTCAACGTTTTTTAATAAGGTAATAAGTTGTGGTTTAAGACAGGCAACTTCAACATCTTTACGTGCAACTTTTAATCCATTAGGTAAAGAACGACCGTAAATACCGACAGAAGCAAGTGTGTATACAGTATCTGAATCGCTTTCATTCGCATCAATATCTGTATCATCATATTGTGTGGTTCTATGTTGTATGACAATTCCTGCATTAGGACGTACACCGGGTAGTTCATCATTATAGTCACGAGGACCTTTTTTTAGTGGTTCTGCAAGAGCTAAGGTATCTTTTTGGATATTTGGTGACTGCGGTTTGTTTCCTTTGTTTTGTCCAAAAAGACGCATAATGCTACCTTGTTTTTGACTGTTTTGATTGCGAACTGGTGTTATTTGAACGTTTTCATCGTTGGTTTTATCAGTTGATGGTGCTTCACTGCCTAATAATGTATTGTTCATAGTTTTATTATCACGCATATCATTGGATAATTGATCATTTTTAGATTCAATATTTTTTTGTTGCAAAGTTGGATTCTTAGCTTTGCGACTAAATGAAAATAAAGATGTTCTTTTTGGAGGGGACGAATCAGTCTGCATAGTGTGATCGTCTACATGAGACGCATCTGTCGTAAGAATTGATTGCTCCATATCATCTGTTTGATTTTGATCCGGCGTGGTTATTTGTTCATTTGTAGCCGTTTTTTGTAATGTGTTGTCATCAGAGAAATGTGTTGTTTGATCTGAGCTTTTAATATTTTTTTGCTCAGATTGTGCTATCTCGATCATTTGATCAGAGAGGCTTTGTGAAGTTGTGCAGCCATTTAGCATAGAAAGAGCGAAAAAACTGACACATCCTAAAAAAAAGTGACGACATGAAAGTTCATGTGTTTTCCTTTTTAAGCGACGATGGAATATTATCGTAAGCAAAAACAATCTCTCATTCATAAAAATATCACTAAATTTTAAATAATTATTGCAGCATAAAGTCTTTAGCTGTGCCTGTAAAATATAATGTTTCTTCATTCAATGGCGTATATAATATTACAAAAAGGCTTAATATATCTATTTTACGTTTCTTTTATGATTCATTTTTAATTTGTGTTTAAAAACTGGGTTTAGACTAAATATCCTCTCTTGACCTTGGCACGTTAATAGCTGAATGATATAAAAATTATAGATGTTTGCAGGAATAAATACATATGTTTAAGCCATCAATTTTGGCACGTGGAGTTAGCCTTTGTGTGTTTGGATTCGTGATTGTCGGTTGTGCTCGGGGAACAGAGTTTGCCGTGACGGATCAACCGGGTGCAAATCGTCAAGGTCAATACCCGAAGTTTACAATCAGGCCCAAAGCAGCAACAGAACAATTTTCGGAAGAAGAACGCCAAAAATTGACCGAAAGTCTTGATAATAAAGCACGCGCTCTTAGGAATGTGTCAAGTCCTTCTATGCAACCAGCCTTGAATCAATCAAAAACAAAGGAAGATGCTTTGCGAGAAGCTGAAGAAACTTTGCGAAAAATTGAGCAAGGTGAACAATAAAGAATGTCAAAATTTTTTTTACTTAATGGATCCGTAAATGTCGGAAGATTTTCATAAAATTCGTCGCTTACCACCTTATGTTTTTGAACAGGTTAATCGTTTAAAAGCAGCAGCTCGAGCGCGTGGTGCTGATATTATTGATCTTGGAATGGGAAATCCTGATCTTCCAACACCACAAAAGGTGATTGATAAACTCACAGAAGTTGTGCAAGATCCGCGCACTCATAGATATTCAACCTCACGCGGCATTCCAGGGTTGCGTCGTGCCCAAGCAAATTATTATAAACGCCGTTTTGGTGTTGATCTTGATCCTGATACGCAAATCGTGGCCACATTAGGCTCAAAAGAAGGTTTTGCAAATATGGCACAAGCCATAACGGCGCCTGGCGATGTTGTTTTATGTCCTGACCCAACTTATCCTATCCATTCTTTTGGATTTATTATGTCTGGTGGTGTTATTCGTTCTATGCCTGCCACGCCTGGTGAAGAATTTATGAGAGCTTTAGAGCGTTCCGTAAAACACTCGATTCCCAAACCAATTGCTGTTATTCTTAATTATCCTTCTAATCCAACTGCATATGTTGCGGATTTAGATTTTTATCGTGATATTGTGGCTTTTGCTAAAAAACATGACATCATTTTGCTATCAGATCTTGCCTATGCTGAAATATATTTTGGGACAACACCACCACCTTCTGTTTTGGAAATTCCCGGTGCTATTGATGTAGCAGTTGAATTTACTTCAATGTCTAAAACTTTTTCCATGCCGGGTTGGCGCATGGGATTTGCGGTTGGTAATGAACGACTAATCGCAGCCCTTACGCGGGTGAAATCATATCTTGATTATGGAGCATTTACACCCATTCAAGTTGCTGCGACAACAGCCTTTAATGGTAGTGGCTCTGATATAGAATATGTCCGTGAAACTTATCGCAAGCGCCGCGATGTTATGGTTGAAAGTTTTAAACGTGCAGGTTTTTACGTTCCCCCCCCAGAAGCAACGATGTTTGCTTGGGCGCCGATTCCTGAAAAATATAAACATCTTGGATCTTTGGAATTTTCAAAGCTTTTAATCGAAAAGGCTGATGTTGCTGTGGCACCTGGAGTGGGTTTTGGTGAGCATGGTGATGATCATGTTCGCATTGCACTTGTAGAAAATGAACATCGGTTAAGGCAAGCGGCTCGTAATATAAAACGTTTTTTTTCAAATAATGAACATGAGGCAATATAGGTTATGTCAGATCCTTTAAAGGTGGGTGTTTTAGGATTAGGAACGGTTGGGAGTTCTGTCGTTCGTCTTCTTGAAGAAAAACAAGAGTTGCTGAAAAGTCAATGTGGACGACCAGTAAACGTTGTTGCTGTAAGTGCTCGTGATAAAAAGCGTGATCGTGGAATAAACCTTCAAAATATAGAGTGGTTTGATGATCCACTTTCACTGGCAATTAGTGATAAAGTTGATGTTATTGTTGAATTAATTGGTGGTGAAGAGGGTATCGCACGCGCCTGTGTTGAAAGTGGTTTAAAAAAAGGACATCATGTTGTTACAGCTAATAAAGCTTTATTAGCAAAGCATGGTGTTGCTTTAGCAAAGATTGCAGAAAAAAAAGGGGTTCTTCTTAATTTTGAAGCAGCGGTTGCTGGTGGAATTCCAGTTATAAAGGCTATGCGTGAGTCTTTAACAGGAAATACTATTTCGCGTGTTTATGGTATTTTGAACGGAACCTGCAATTACATTTTAACGCGTATGTTAAATGAGTGCATGTCATTTAAGGATTGTCTTATAGAAGCACAAAAACTTGGTTATGCAGAAGCTGATCCCACTTTTGATATAGAGGGTCATGATACTGCTCATAAGTTAGCTTTATTGACGAGTTTAGCTTTTGGAAGTGTCATTTCTCTTGAAAATATATATAGAGAAGGTATTAGCAATATATCATTAGCAGATATTCAGGCTGCAGACGATCTTGGATATAGAATAAAACTGCTTGGCGTTGCTTTAAAAACGCATACTGGCATTGAACAACGTGTGCATCCAACTATGGTGCCAACATCTTCTGTCATTGCGCAAGTTCAAGATGTTACAAATGCAGTCTCTATTCAAACAGATTTGTTGGGAGATTTGCTTTTATCTGGACCCGGGGCAGGGGGTGATGCAACAGCTTCAGCTGTAATTGGAGATATTGCTGATATTGCAAAAGCAAGGCCTGGATTTCAAAATGGTCCTGTTTTTGGACGTCCCGCTGTGATGTTAAACCCTTATAAGAAAGCACGTATGCGCGCTCATGCAGGGGGGTATTTCATTCGTTTAACCGTTCACGATAGAGCGGGTGTTTTTGCAACTGTTGCAAAACGTATGGCTGATAATCAAATCTCATTGGAATCTATAGTTCAACGTCCTATGGAAAAGGATTGTTTACCAAACACCAAAACCATTATATTGGTCACCCATGAAACAACTGAAGCTGCTGTTCGTAAAGCGCTTTTAACAATTACAGAAGATGGCCATTTAATTGATAAACCCCAAATGATTAGAATTGAAAGACCGAGTTCTGCTTAATACTAAAAAAATATTTTCCTGCTTATTTAGCAAAAATTGGTTAATCTGGAAAATATAAGCCATACCCCTTGTCAGTGGCTATTGTCTTTGGCAAAAGAGGTATTCTTGATATCACATCATAGTGTGGTATTTATTTATCATGTTAATTCGTTAGGATTCTTCTTATGCCAAAAACAGCTGAACAAAATTCTCGCGGTCTTGATCGTATTTTAACTCTCGAACTTGTACGTGTTACGGAAAGAGCAGCCGTGGCGGCAGCACGTATAAGAGGTCGTGGTGATGAAAAAGCTGCCGATCAGGTAGCTGTTGATGGTATGCGTAAGGAACTTAACCGTTTGCCAATTGATGGTACAGTGGTGATTGGTGAGGGGGAAAGAGATGAAGCGCCAATGCTTTATATTGGTGAAAATGTCGGAACAAAAAAGGGTCCTGCCGTTGATATTGCCCTTGATCCTTTAGAAGGAACAACAATTTGTGCAAAAAATTTACCCAATGCTCTTGCCGTTGTTGCTATTGCTGAAAAAGGCAATTTGTTAAATGCTCCAGATGTTTATATGCAAAAAATTGCAATAGGACCGGGCTATGCTGAGGGTACAGTTGATTTGGATGCTTCTCCTACACAAAATATTCGTTCATTGGCAAAGGCTAAAGGTGTTGATGTTCGTGACATCACAGCTTGCATTATGGATAGACCTCGTCATGAAAAAATGATTGAAGAAGTCCGTAGTCTTGGTGCTTCGATCCGTCTTATTGATGATGTTGATATTGCTGCAATTATCCATACAACGGATCCAGATGAGACAGGTATTGATATTTTTATGGGGATTGGTGGCGCGCCCGAAGGCGTATTGGCATCTGCGGCATTGCGTTGCCTTGGTGGGCAATTGCAGGGCCGACTTATCTTGGATACTGATGAAAAAATAGCCAGAGCGGCAAAAATGGGAATTTCAGAACCAAATAAAATTTATACAAAAGATGAAATGGCAAAAGGTGATGTCTTATTTGCTGCGACTGGTGTTACCGATGGTAATTTGCTTTCTGGTGTTAAGTTTACACGCAATTATATCCAAACAGAAACAATTGTTATGCGGTCTCATTCTGGTACTGTTCGTACAATTAAAGCGCGTCATCAAGATCATGAAAAATTTCAGTAAGGTCATTTTATCGATTTCATTAATAAGTTGAAACAATAAAAAATAAAAGTTATGAGGCGGCATATTTATATAATATGCCGTTTTTTATCGTATATAAAAAGACTGAAAGAATTCGATTAGTCTTTTTTAACTTATTTTTTAATCTTTGTTTTAATGAGAATAAAACGCGAATAATTAATATAAGTATATTATTTCATAAGTAAGCAGAACCTATCAAATGTCGTCTCAGAGACTTGAGAGTTTTTAAATACGAAATAATAATATGAACTATTGACGATTGATTGGACCAAAATTAAATTTCTTTCACCCAACCGTATTTATCTTGTTTTTCACCTGTTTGAATGCTGACCAATTCTTTTTTTATGTTTTGTGTGATGAGTCCACCCTCACCATTACCAATGATAGTCTCACCATCTTTATATTTAAAGCATCCTATAGGAGTTATAACAGCGGCCGTACCACAGGCAAATACCTCTTTTAAATATCCACTTTTTGCATCTTGCTTAAGATTATCAAAGGAATATGGACGTTCTTCAACGATTAAATTTTGATCTCGGGCAATTTTTAAAATAGCATCCCGTGTAATACCAGGAAGAATTGTGCCATCAAGTGGTGGTGTTATGAAATGATTATCTTGAGTAATAAAACACACATTCATGCCTCCTAATTCTTCGATCCATTTGTGTTCTATAACATCAAGAAAAAGAACTTGATCGCATTTATTTGCGTAGGCATTGTTTTGTGCCAATAGACTAGAAGCGTAATTTCCACCGCATTTTGCCGACCCTGTTCCTCCTGGTCCTGCACGACTATATTCTGTTTCAAGCCAAACATTGACTGCTGCCGATCCATTTTTAAAGTAAGTTTCGACAGGTGAGGCTATGACACAAAAAATATAGTTTTTTGCGGGTCTTACTCCCAAGAAATTTTCATTTGCAAACATAAAGGGACGCAAATAAAGGCTACTATTGGGTGTATTCGGAATCCATAATTTATCAATATCAACAAGCTTGTAAATCGCTTCTAAAAACATTTCTTCAGGTATTTGCGGCATGGCAAGACGTTTGGCAGATTGTTGTAGACGCTTGGCGTTTTCTTCAGGGCGAAATAATAACACACGACCATCTTTAGCTCTATAAGCTTTTAAACCTTCAAAAACTTCTTGTCCGTAATGTAAGACCGCGCTTGCAGGGTCGATTTCAAAAGGTTTTTTTGCACTTATTTGTGCATTATGCCATCCTTTTTCTTCTGACCAGTCTGCTCGCGCCATGTGATCTGTAAATACCTGACCAAAACCAGGGTTTTTTAACAATTCGCTGCGTTGTGTATCTGTTAATGAAGATGTATTTTTTTGTATTGTAAATGAAATGTTTGGGTTAGACGTTGTCATTTTTTAAGCCTTATATATAAATCTCTTTTAATAAAATTGTGTCTATTAAAGAGCCTTAGCTGTTTACTTTAATGTTTGTAGGCTTCGTGTGTCAATAAAATCTACAATAGCGTTTATCAATTGGATTTGATCGTATTTTTTATTAAAAGTTGTCTTTATAGGAACTTTCTGTCGTTTTGTTCATTTTTGCAAATTAAATAAAATAAATGAAGCTGCGATTGTGACTTTTTAATAAAAAGGTGATAATATGATAATACCGAAAAATAAAAATTTTCAAAAAAACGAAACATCTCGTACAAAAGATGATGAAATAAAAGAAAAATCGGTAATAAGATCTATGATACCTATTATTGGTACGATTGTCGTACTTATTGTTGCAATTGGAATAACTGATATATTTTTTAAATAATCTGTGATGACTCCAAAATCTCGCATTGTTTGAAAAAATGTTTTATTATTTTTAAAAAACTTTAAATAATTTTAACCTAGCGCCCAACAAAACACGTACCATGAGCCTCTTTAATTTTTTGGCAGACCAAAATGGCGTTATCTCTAGGACCCACTTGAATTCTCACGCGATAATAAGTTCCTCTACCAGGTATTTCTGCCGATTCTATGTTCATTGGCAAATTTCCTATAATTGTATTATATTGGGATTTTGCTTTATTAAGAGATGTTTGTGCGAGATTTTGTGTAGGGTGCGACGCAATCTGGACATAGTACCCTCCTGAAGTATTGGATGAAGATGTATTTTCACTTGCATCATTTGCTTGTGATGTCGTTTGATTATTTTGTTGTGGTGGTGTCGTTGTCGTTTGCGTCACTTGTTGTGAGTTACCAGTATGTGATGCATCAGCTATAATACCTTGTGTATTTTGTTGATTTATAGAAGAAATATGAACATTTGTATTTGTTCCATTTGAAATCGTATTATTAAGAATTGCGTTAGCTGAGACTTGGTTATTTGTTTGTGTAGTAATTATTTTATTATCATTTAATGGATTTTGAGGTGTATTGTTTTCAACAACAGGTGACACTGATGAGACCGTTCCATCTGGATTGACTGTAACAGTTTGAACTTCACGTGTGGGAACCGTTTGATTTGATGCTGCAGCTATAGCGTCTTCAATGTTTGACGGATCCATATAAGAGTCATCTGTTTGTGGGACTTGTTCGTTTAATGCTGCGAGATCTTCTGGTGTTTCTGATTTGTCTATAAGAGAATTTTGTGTTCCAATCGTTGACGTTTCTAATCCAGTCGCTTGATTATAAACGTCCTGATTATTTGCCGCATTGTTTTGAGCTTGTGTTGTATCATTATGAACTTTAATTGGGGTCTGGTCAGCTTGGATTATCATTGCTGAATCTGTATTATCAGATGATGAGAAAAATTTAGAAGCTGCATATGCGACACCAATAACAAGCAAAAAGATTACACTTCCGAGCACTACTTTTCGTGTCGTTGAAGTTTTTGTTAAATGAGCTGGTATGAAATCCACTTCTGCATGATTTATCGCGTCTTCAAAATGCGGAAATTGACCAAAAGAATCGGCTGTATTTGTTTCGTAGTTTTCGTCATGACCAATTTCAAATTTTATTTGACTTTCTTCAAAATCATTATTTTGCTCAAAAGTTGTTTCTTGATAAAATTCGTTTTGGTATGAAGTGTCTGTATGAGTTTGTTCTAATGGTGTTGTTCTGTTGCCAACGCTAAATACTTCAGAAAACTCATTTTCAAAGTCGTCATGTGATGGTCTTTGTAATTCTTCTTCATAAGAAATATTTGGTAAATCAGGTATTTCAGTTGTTTCAACAATGTTATCAGCAAATTTATATGTATCAACATCAGGAATAGAATTGTCTGGGAGGGGCAATTCAGTCGATGGATTTAATGGTTCTGAAGCTACAAAAGATTGATTTTGTTTCGACTGAGAAAAACTAGAGTGATGATTTTCGTCTTGTAATGGCTCAAATGTATCTTCATTAGCATCAACTTTCAAAGACATAGAAAGTTCAGCGATCAATTCATTGTCTGTTTCCAAATTGGAATTTTGATCTGTTTGTTGAAAATGTTCATTTGCTCTATAAGTTTCTGGTTGTTTAAAATATGATGTATCATTGTTTGATGGCGATAAGGTTTCAGATGCAAATGATTGGTCATATGATTCAGGTGTTTTTTTATCATTTGAATCGTTATTTTCATAATTACTCATATCAGAAAATATATCATCAAAACCAAATGGATCTTCTTCATCAAGCAAAACGTTAACTTCAGACTGAGAAATGTTTTGGTGATCTGTAGATAGTGTTTCTTTTTCAAATGTAAGATCAAAATCTTCTTCAAACGAGAATGTATCCAATGACTTTTGATCGTTGTTTGTATCTAAAAGAGAAGTCTCATTTTCAACTGGCAAAGGATCTGTTAAAAGTAAATTTTCAAGCTCAGTATCGAAACTGTCTTCATTTTCTATGTCTGTAATATCATTACTATGATCTGTTTGTGTATAATTATGATTAGATTGTTTCAAATCAGCATTATAATTAAAATCTTTAAATATTTTATTTTGATGAACTTCATCGTCTTTTAGACCTTGAGCGACGAAATTATCAAATGCATCGTCGTTAAAAAAAGATTCAGCATCATTTAAATTTTCATCATCATTGTGATCTTTTGTATCTTCATTAAAAGATAAAAATAAATCTTCTTCATCAGCGACATTAAATGAAAATTCAGTAAATTCAGATTTTTCAGTGTTTTCTTTAGAATTTGAAGAATATATATTTGTTTTAGTGCTGTGTTCTTGAAAATTATGAATATCATCTAAAGGAAATGATGAGGATATTTTTTGGTACGAAATTTTTTCATCAGTGTTATTGTTATATAGAGGAGAATGATCAGATTCCTCGTTTAATTCCATTTCAGTGCTTTTAAAACGCGTTTTTGGCGTGAAAGAAGGCATATCATAAAGTTCATCAAAAGAACTATCAATAGTTTTTTTTGTTTCTTCTGCGTGATGAGTTGAAGATGTATATGCATCAGATGAATGATCAAGTGTTCGTTCACTGTCAGTGATGTTTTCAGATTCAAATGGAAGGTCAGCGTTTAAGCTTTCTTCTAAATCCATTTCCAAAAAGGATAAATCAAACTCATCCGTGAGATCATTGTCTGATAAAACAGCTTCGTCAGTCGATACATTCTCATCATTTTCTTGCAATGTGGGATGAAATGAAGATTCATCCGTATCGTCATCAGATGCATCTGAAGGGTTTGTGCGCTCAAAGTCAAACAAACGCGTAAGTTCCAAAAGTGGATCATTATCTTTTGGTACTTGCCCGGTTGAACGGGAGGTGTTGCGATCATTCTCTGTCATAGTGTTTCTCACATACTCGCTAGCGCAATTGCGCCTTCACTGCATTGTGCCAAACGTTGAGCAAATTTTCTGTGTCTAATATCCTAAGCGACACCCAACAGATAGATTTAAATCAACGTGCAAACAGCAATATAAATGATCGCATTTACATATTCGTTAATTTATCGCATTTCTGATGGAGCATCTGCTCCAATAATTTGAAGCCCCGATGACAGCACATCTGACACAGCCTGAATCAGTCCCAATCTGGCTAATGACAATTGTGTATCGTTAAGCTTGATAAAACGTAAACGCTCATTATCTACTCCTTTATTCCATTGGCTATGCAAGGCAGAGGCCAGATCGTAAAGGTAAAATGCTAGTCTATGCGGCTCATGATGAAGAGCGGCAAGTTCAATAATTCTTGGATATTCCGCCAATTTTTTAATAAGCGCTATTTCACTTTCATCTGAAATCAAATGGATATTTGTTTTTAATGCGTCAAGTGAAGGCTCTTTTATATCCAATAATTCTTGGGCTTTTCGAAAAGCAGAATGACAGCGCGCGCACGCATATTGAACATAAAATACTGGATTATCCTTTGATTGTTCTGTGACTTTCGTAAAATCAAAATCAAGGGGTGCATCAGATTTACGATATAACATCATAAAACGAACTGGATCACGCCCAACTTCGTCAACCACATCTCTTAATGTCACAAACGAACCTGCACGTTTTGACATACGAACAGGTTCTCCGTCGCGATATAATTTTACGAGTTGGCATAAAATTGCTGTTAATTGAGCGTTTCCACCAGAAATTGCCCTTGCAACAGCTTCCAATCTTTTGACATATCCACCATGATCTGCGCCTAAAATATATATCATTTCCTTAAAATGACGATCATATTTATTTTTAAAATATGCAACATCCGCTGCAAAATAAGTGTAAGATCCGTCTGATTTTATTAATGGACGATCTTGATCATCTCCCACGTCAGTCGAGCGAAACAATGTTTGTTCACGATTTTCCCAATCTTCTGGCATTTGACCCTTTGGTGGTGGTAAAGTGCCTTTATAGACATATCCATTTAATGTAAGATCATTAATTGCATTTCGGATGAGCTTTTCATTATCCTTATGCAAAGAACGTTCGGAAAAAAAGACATCATGATGAATATTTAAAGTTGCAAGATCATCACGGATCATAGACATCATTGCTTCAATCGAACGGTCTTTCAAAAGAGACAAACGTTCATCCTCAGCCATATTGATTAATGTGTCACCGAATTCGTTTGCCAGTGATTTCCCTAATTGAATAAGATAATCACCTGGATAAAGACCATTCGGTATTGAACCAATATTTTCACCTAATGCTTCTTTATACCGCAAAAAAACAGATTGTGCCAAAACCTCAATCTGACCTCCCGCATCGTTAATATAATATTCCTTAACAACATCATATCCTGAAAAAGCGAGTAGATTTGCTAAAACATCTCCGATAACCGCACCTCTGCAATGCCCAACATGCATTGGGCCAGTTGGATTTGCAGATACATATTCCACATTGACCTTTTTATTGGCACCCATTGTAGAGCGACCATAGTTTAATCCTTTATCAAGAATATCACCAAGTGTCAGGCGCCAAAATTCATCATTCAGTTGAAGATTAATAAACCCCGGACCAGCAATTGTAACGGATTGAATTTGGGGATCGTTCTTTAATAATGGGACAATTTTTTGGGCAAGCATACGCGGATTCATGCCAACAGATTTGGATAAAACCATTGCAGCATTTGTTGATAAATCACCATGAGAAGAATCTCTAGGAGCTTCAACAGTGATACGATCCAAATTTAAAAAACCACCATTTGTATCTTTAATATCAGAGTCTTGTAATAATTTTTTAATTTTATTTTCGAAGATATTAAATATGTTCATTATAGAAATCCGTTTAATTACAACTGTCTTTTAAGCCAGGTTTGACGCTTGATGAAACAAACGTTGATAGTGACGTAAAGCAAAATTGTCCGTCATGCCAGATAAAAAGTCTGATATAATTCGCGCAAGATCAATTTCTTGAGCAACCATCGCTTTTTCATGCCATTCTTCACTCATAGCGGAAGGATCTTTCATAAAATATTGAAAAAGAGAAGTTACAATATTTTCTGCTTTTATACGATCAGATTGAACTTTTTGATGAAAATAAAGATTATCAAAAAGAAATTTTTTTAAAATTTTTTCTTTTTTCGATAATCCTTTCGAAAAAACGACAGTAGGTTCTGTCGCACGATAAACATCAGTGATATTTATAAAATTGTATTTCGTAATATTTTTTAAAGCTTGAGTGATAACATCTTCAACCATTAAAGTGATAAGCCGTCTTACCAATTCATATCCTATTTTTGTATCATCAAGTGTGGGGTGGTCAGAATGTATTTCATTTAAAATATCAGATAATATAGGAACGTCTTCAAGTTGATGAAGTGTGAGAAGATGAGCACGTAAACCATCATCAATATCATGCGCGTTATAAGCAATGTCATCAGCAATGGCGGCACATTGTGCTTCAAGACTGGCAAATGTATCCAAATGTAAATCAAAATTTGCATTGAATATTTTTATATCATCATGAAGAGTAGAATGATGTGTATATTTACCTATTAAAGGACCATTATGTTTTACTAACCCCTCCAAGGTTGCCCAAGTTAAATTGAGACCATCAAACATTGGATAACGATTTTCAAGTTTTGTTACAATGCGTAACCCTTGTACATTATGATCAAACCCGCCATAGGGTTTCATCATGGCATTGAGTGCATCTTCGCCTGCATGTCCAAATGGCGTATGCCCAAAGTCATGAACAAGAGCAATAGCTTCAGCAAGATCTTCATCAAGCTTTAATGCGCGTGCAATGGCGCGTGCAATTTGTGAGACCTCAATAGTATGCGTAAGGCGTGTACGATAATGATCTCCTTCATGTGCGATAAAAACTTGTGTTTTATGTTTTAACCGACGAAATGCGTTGGAATGAATGATACGATCACGATCGCGTTGAAAGGGGGTGCGTGTTAAACTTTCTTTTTCTACAATTAGACGTCGAGCATTCTTATTGGGATCACTTGCATAAGGTGCACGCGTTGTATAACCAAAGCCAATTTTATCAATATCCATTGCAAGTTTTCCTATCACGTCTTAAATTTAACGTATATCGAAATTATTATAACTGTTCTTCCATTCGGTTGAAAGCAAGGATGTCATAAAATGTCTATTGAAGTTTCGAAATCAGCGATTGCACGTATTGCACGCATTTTAAAAAATGAATCTAATAAAAATGCCTTACGCATCTCTGTTGAGGGGGGAGGGTGTTCCGGATTTTCTTATCGTTATGATCTCGTCTGTGAGAATCCGCATGAGGATGATCTAGTTATTATGAAAGATGGAGCAATCATATATATAGATTCTCTTTCTTTACCTTTTATGGAAGGTTCTCAAATAGATTTTGTGGATGATCTGATGGGGCAGTCGTTTCAAATAAATAATCCTAATGCCGTATCGTCTTGTGGCTGTGGTACAAGCTTTTCAATATAAACTTATGATATTTAAGATCCTAAAAGGTTAAATAGAACATGCAAAAAAGACATTTTAATCAAAAACGCTTAAATTTTGTTATTTGTCTTGTTATGTGTCTTGTGTTTTTGCTTTTTTGTCGTCCAGTTTATGCACAAGAATCGATCCAAAATCTTAATTTAACATTTCCACAATCAAATACCGAGCAAAGTCCCGTTATTCCTGGAATGACGCCATTTTCAGATCCTCTTAATCCTCAAAATCAAAACCAGAAAGTGGGTGAGGAGCTCTTGTTAAATGCACGCCTAACGGATGATGGTGAAAATATAAAAAATGGCTTGGTATGGCAAATATACGAACCCGTTCTTGGTGTTGATAATAAATTGAGCTTGGTTGCAGAATTTGCTGGTGGGAGCGCTCATTTTAATCTTATTCCGGGGAGTTACATTGTTCATGTAGGTTTTGGCCGTGCTGATGCCATTCGGCGAATTACCTTAAATGAAGGAGATCCTTTATCAGAAAACTTTGTTCTTAATGCCGGAGGTTTGCAATTATATGCAACAATGCCTGAAGGTAAAATTAATGAACAAAATTTAAGCTTCACCATATATTCTGATGGTAGTGAGAATAATGATAATGCATTGGTTTTATCTGGTGTAAAATCTGGTGATGTAACACGTTTAAAAGCAGGGACGTATCATATTGTTTCAAACTATGGTTCAGCGAATGCAATTTCACGCACTGATGTGCCTGTTGATGCTGGTAAAATAACTGAAGCAAGTGTGCAGCATCATGCAGCACAGGTGACTTTGAAATTAATCCGACAAGAAGGTGGTGAAGCGCTTGCTGATACAAGTTGGTCTATCACAAATGACTCAGGCGATATAGTGCGTGAAACAGTTGGTGCTTATACATCTTTGATTCTAGCCGAAGGTGATTATTTAGCGATCGCTAAAAACAAAGATCAGCTTTATCAAAAGGCTTTTTCTGTAACATCAGGTCATGATGAAAATATTGACATCCTTGCAAATTCACAAAATCTTCAACAATTTGATGAGTCTATTGATTAATTAAATATATGACGTATTGCGCGATGAAGAGTTTTTAAAAAAGAGTGATTCTTAGTTTTAGCCATATATTGGATCGTTTGAAATATTAAGTGTTTCATTTGATAAGTGAGCTGTTTTTTGTGCATTATTCAATACTTAATTTCTTAAAAAAACAAAGTATTAAATAGAGTGCAGTTTATGACTTAAATATCACTCTGCAATAAAAATTGTAAAATCATGCACTGTTAATCAATCATTAAGGTTGGAAAGTGCTGATAATTTTCGTATAGCCATACCAATGAATTAAATTTAATTTTATTTTGAAAGTTTTCAAGAATTCTAAAATCGCAGTTTTAGATTTTAACGTTAAAAGATAATTTTCAAAAAGTAAAAATAGCAAGAAACGCTAAGGCATTTATGACTTGGTGTGTACTATTTAAGGTATTTATATGAAAAAAAACCATACTCTTACACTTCTTGTAATGATTTTTTTTGCTGTTGCTTTAAGCGCTTGTGGTGGGCCTCGTGCCGTTTTATGGCATGGGAAAAATGCAACTCCTTCTATGACTGCTGCGCGTGAAGCGGCAATTGATAAGCCATCATTACCAAAGGCTATTATTCCAGTGTACGTTGCAACCAGTAGAAAGGAGCAAGATAATTATTCTATGCCTTATGGGAGTATGCGCTCACCCAAAGTTAATTATAACCGCGTGGATGTTGGTATACCGCAAGAGCATGAAAAAGGGTTGGTGGAAACAAATGGTTATAGACCGGATTTTAAAAAATATTTTGCCGCTGTTTCCCTTCAAAAATATGATGGAGCATCATCATTTAAGCAACAATTAAATGTTGCCTTAGATAAGAAACCTCGTGGAAAACGTGAAATTTTTCTTTTTATTCACGGTTATAATAATAATTTTGCCGATAGTACATTTAGAGCGGCACAATTTTCATATGATTATTCGCTAGATGCGGTAACCGTACATTATGCTTGGCCATCAGGTGGTTCGCTTGCATTATATGTGTATGATCGTGATAGCGCCGATTTTGCTCGAGATGGTTTGGCTGATTTATTAACATTATTAAGCGAAACAGATGCTGATCAAATAACTGTGGTTGCTCATTCTATGGGCAATTACGTAACTATGGAAGCATTACGAAGTTTAGCGCTTAAAGGGAAACAAAGTACTATTGATCGCATTTCGAGTTATTTAATGGCGGCGCCCGATATTGATGTTGATGTCTTTGAGCGTCAGCTCAAAGATATAAAGCGGATGCCTCAACCAACCGCTGTTTTAGTTTCCCGTTCTGATACAGCATTAGCAGTTTCTGGACGTTTGACAGGTGGCCATTCCCGTGTTGGTGACGGTTCAAGTATTGAGCTATTACAAAGTAATGGAATTGCTGTTCTTGATCTTTCAGATGTTGATGGTGGTGCACATAATGTTTTTGCATCTTCACCTACACTGATGGCACTTTCTTCAGATGGTTCTCTTGCATCAACAATTATGAAGGGTACTGAACAGACAGGGGCGGAAGCTATATTGGCAGATGGTGGTAATATTTTAAAAGGCACAACAAATCTTATCCTTTATACGCCTGCACGTCTTATTTCTTCAATTGGTGATTAGTTTAAGAAAATAATTATTCCATTGTCTTTGAAAAAGATCCAATCATGCGTTTTAAAAATGTATAAAATTCATGCTATCAAAACATTGTGGAGCGTCACGATTATAATTATTGGCCTGGTCTTTCAAACTCACTATGCGCATAGTGTTGTGAAAAACCAAGATGCTTTTTTGCTACGTCTTTCTCAGTCTTTTGGAAAGGATGTCAGTGTTCGTTTACATGGCGTAAAACAACAAGGAAATGATGTCTTTATTGATGAACTCACCATAAAGGGAAGTGCTCTTTCTCCAGACACTTCTCTTAAAGCTGTAAAATTTTCTGGTATTTCTGAAACCAATCGTGATTATGCAATTAAAAAGATGGATATAGCTTCTATTCATTATCTTTATGAAGGAAGTAACATTGATGCACAAAATATTGTTTTATACAACGTTATTTTGCCTCCAAATAAAGGACTTTTTAATCAAAATATTGGGTTTCAATATTCTAAAGGTCAATTTAAGCAAATATTTTTAACGGATTGGCGTAAAAAAATATTAGGCCGACTTGAAAATGGTGTCATTTCATTGCGTCCCTCTATTCGTCAAAATCCCATTTCCTTTTCAATTGCTGTTACTAAAGTTACTGTTCATGTTTCAAATTTTCCCGAAGGATCAACACGAACTGATTTTATGGCTATGGGCTATGGTCAAGCCACAGGCAATCTTCGTATGGAAGGAGCTTATGGGGGGGACCAATCAGTGATGGATCTTAAAAATTTTGCACTTTCTCTTGATAATGGGGGGCATTTAACAGGTTCCTTTAAAATGGACGGTATGACACTGGAATCATTGTTGACTATAGTGACTCTTCAAAGAGAGAATGGACGCGGCAATGTTTCAACATCACGAATGATTTTAGGTATGATTGGGCAAATCCAAAGATATAATTTTTATGGCGGGCATGTACGATTTGATGATCGCTCTTTCACCCAAAAACTTATACAGGTTGAAGCGCGTCGAGATAATCTTACAAATGAAGAATTGAAAAAAAACTGGAATGACAATTTACCCGGATGGTTGTCATTTGCTAAAGAGACATCATTTGCCCAAGAAGCTCATGATGCAATTAATGATTATCTTCTTAATCCAGTTTCTTTAGAAATATCCTCAAAACCAATGAAAAAGCTATCTCTAATTATGCTTGCAATTTCCGGAAAGTTAAATCAAAAGCAATTTATTCGCCAATTAAATTTAAAAATAATGTCAAATCAGAAAAATTAAATTTCTTATTAAAGAATTATTTACGCGAATCCTCTTAATTTAAAAAGAATAGTGGGATAAAGAATTTTAAATGAGGTATCCTGCATGCGTGAATATAATCCGTTAAATTCGAGTTCATCAGAAATAAAAAAAAGTTTAAAAGAAGACGCGCAAAATCTTTATAAATTTGCCGAGCGACTTCTCGATATGCAATTTGAATTAGCGCATTTAAGAGAAAATACGCAAAAAGATGAACCGCGTTTGACACATACTTTAGATGATTTAAAAACACAATTAGATCATATCTCTTTGGCTTTGATTTTGGAATATAAGACACGCCAAAAAAATGAACATATTTTAAAAAAAATTTTAAAAACTTTTGATGATCATAATAGCAAAATTGATTGTAAAATAAACGAAACAGGACGTTTATTGATGCAGGAAATTAGATCAATCAATGAACGTTCAGCTCAAACGTTAAAATTTCAGGATAAAGATACAGTTTTACCAGGTGCATCTTCAAATATCGATAGAATTATTGAACATTTACAAAAAGCCCGTGAAAAAGTTGTTTCAGACAGTCCACATCTTTTTGCTTAATTAAAGTATAAATCAATCATGTAACTATAGAATGATGAGATACTCCAAAAACATAACATAATAAACGTAAAAATGACCTCTCGAGGAGAGGCCATTTTCTCAATATGACCAGAATTAAAGTTTAACTACAGCCACTTGTGGCACCACATGTATCACATTTTAAACATGTACCATTACGGACCATGGTAAAATTCTGACATTCCATACACATATCCCCTGTATAACCTTGCATAAGTGCTTGCATACGACGATCAGCATTGCGCTTTTTGCTTAAATCTAAATCACTTTCAGTTTTAGTAGAATTTACCTTTTGTTGCGTGACATCACTGAACAAATCATCGATATCTGTGTCATGATTTTCCTCATAATCTTGCTTAAGTGCTGTGGCTGCTTGGTCATGAGTATAGGCAGAAGATAAATTATGTGCAGTTTTTAAAGTTGTGATATTTGAATGACCCTTTGTATTTGAAACAGTAGAGCTGTTTTTCTGTTCTGATGGTTGGCTGGTGGTCATTGTTGGTTTATAACCGCGTGTCCAACCCGTGGAAATAAGATTTGTTTTTCCTTCTTTAACGCCTTTTCCTAAGGCCGTATTGGAAAAGTCTGATATATCCACATGGGCTAAATCATTGCGCCCAAGATATGAAACAGCCAATTCACGGAATACATAATCAAGAATAGATGTTGCGTTTTTAATAGCATCATTTCCTTGAACCATTCCTGCTGGTTCAAACTTTGTAAATGTGAAAGCATCCACATATTCTTCAAGTGGTACACCATATTGTAAACCAAGCGATACGGCAATAGCAAAATTATTCATCATTGCACGGAAAGCTGCTCCTTCCTTATGCATATCAATGAAAATTTCGCCTAACCGTCCATCGCCAAATTCACCTGTTCTTAAATAAACTTTATGTCCGCCGACAATAGCTTTTTGTGTGTATCCTTGACGTCTATTTGGAAGTTTATCACGAACATGGACAACTTTCTCAACTATTTTTTCAACAAATTTTTCTGTAAGTGCTGTTGCACGAGCCGCCATAGGCTGTTCAATAAATGTTTCAAATGCATCATCATCTTCATCATCAGCAATAAGCGACGCATTTAAAGGTTGAGAAAGTTTTGAACCATCCCGGTAAAGCGCATTCGCTTTTAAAGCGAGTTTCCAAGATAGCATATACGCATTGGCGCAATCTTCGACCGTAGCGTCATTGGGCATATTAATTGTTTTTGAAATTGCACCTGAAATGAAGGGTTGAGCGGCCGCCATCATACGAATGTGGCTTTCTACAGAAAGATACCGTTTACCTATTTTTCCGCACGCGTTTGCACAATCAAATACAGGATAATCCTCTTTTTTCAAATGTGGAGCGCCTTCTAGGGTCATCGCTCCACAGACATGGACATTTGCCATTTCAATATCTTTTTTTGAAAAACCAAGCGCACTGAGCATATCAAATGAAAAATCATCTAACTGTTCTGAAGAAAAATTTAATACCGATGTGCAAAATTCTTCACCTAAAGTCCATTTATTAAAAACAAATTTAATATCAAATGCATTTTTAAGAGCGGAATTAATCGTTTCAATTTTATCATCATCAAATCCTTTTGATTTGAGTGAAGAGGGATTAATTGCTGGGGCTTGATTAATATTACCATGTCCTACTGCATAAGCTTCAATTTCTCCGATTTCACTTTCACTATACCCTAAACTACGCAACGCTTCAGGAACGGCACGGTTGATAATTTTAAAATATCCACCGCCTGCAAGTTTTTTAAACTTTACCAAAGCAAAATCAGGTTCAATTCCTGTTGTGTCACAATCCATAATAAGCCCAATTGTTCCTGTTGGAGCAATAACCGTGGATTGAGCATTTCTAAAACCGTAAACTTCCCCGAGTTCTAAGGCTTTATCCCATGCTTTTCTGGCACGAATAATCATATCCTGATCAGGGCAATCATTGCTTATTAAGGCGACAGGATTCACAGCTAAAGATTCATAACCGCTTGTTTCTCCATAGGCCGCCCGTCGATGATTACGAATAACGCGTAACATCGTATCCTTATTGGCTGAATATTGCGCAAATGCCCCTAATTCTTTTGCCATTTCGGCAGATGTTGCATAAGATATACCTGTCATAATAGCCGTCAGCGCACCGCATATTGCGCGTCCAGTGTTTGAATCGTAAGGAATACCAGATGTCATTAACAAGCCACCAATATTGGCATATCCAAGACCAAGTGTGCGATAATCATAGGATAAACGCGCAATTTCTTTTGAAGGAAATTGTGCCATCATAACAGAAATTTCTAAAACCATCGTCCAAAGACGAACCGTATGTTCATAGGCGTTAAGGTCAAAAGAACCATCTTTATTGCGATACATTAACAAATTAATGGAAGCCAAATTGCAGGCGGTATCATCAAGAAACATATATTCAGAACAAGGGTTTGATGCGCGGATAGAGCCACCGGCTGGTGAGGTGTGCCAATCATTCATCGTTGTATTAAAATGAAGACCAGGATCAGCCGATGCCCAAGCAGCATAAGAAATTTGATCCCATAAATCTCGAGCTTTCAACGTTTTATGAACTTTACCATCCGTGCGACGGATTAAATCCCAAGACGCATTGTTTTCAACGGCGCGAAGAAATTCATCTTTTAGCGAGACAGAATTGTTTGAATTTTGTCCTGATACGGTCAAATAAGCTTCAGAATCCCAATCTGTATCATAAGTTGAAAATGATAAATCTCTATAGCCTTGACGAGCAAATTGAATCACTCTTTGTACATAATTTTCTGGAACTTGATTCTTTTTGGCTGCTTTGATTTCTCTTTTTAGTGCAGGATTTTTGTTGGGATCAAAACAATCACCATTGTCAGCTTCACAATTAACACATGCTTTCATAATTTCAGTTAAATGTTTTTTAACAATTTTCGAGCCCGTAACAAGCGCTGCAACTTTTTGTTCTTCGTGCACTTTCCAATCGATGTAACTTTCAATGTCAGGATGATCAATATCAACTACGACCATTTTGGCAGCGCGTCGCGTTGTGCCACCTGACTTAATGGCTCCAGCAGCACGATCACCAATTTTTAAAAAACTCATTAAACCAGATGATTTGCCGCCGCCTGATAAATTTTCGCCTTCACCGCGAAGATGTGAGAAGTTAGATCCTGTTCCAGAACCATATTTAAATAAACGTGCTTCTCGGACCCATAAATCCATGATGCCGCCTTCATTAACAAGGTCATCTGCAACGGATTGAATAAAGCAGGCATGAGGTTGTGGATGTTCATAGGAAGATTTTGATTTTGTTAATTTGCCAGTTTGCCAATCAACATAAAAATGACCTTGTCCTGGGCCATCAATGCCATATGCCCAATGAAGACCAGTATTAAACCATTGCGGGCTGTTAGGAGCAACACGTTGTGTGGCCAACATATAGGCAAGTTCATCGCGAAAACTCAATGCATCTGTTTCGCTATCAAAATATCCACCTTTCCATCCCCAATATGTCCAAGTTCCTGCGAGGCGATCAAAAACTTGTCGCGCATCCATTTCAGATCCGTAACGCTCATTAAAAGAATAATTTTCTAAAAGACTTTCATCAGCAACAGAACGCCATAACCATGAGGGAACACTATTTTCTTCAACCTTTTTTAAAGCTTTGGGTACACCAGCTTTACGAAAATATTTTTGCGCCAAAATATCGGCAGCAACTTGACTATATTGATCTGGCACATTGATATTTTCCAAACGAAATACAATTGATCCATCAGGATTTTTAATTTCACTTGTCGCTTGGCGAAATGGAATTTTTGCGTAAGGAGACTGCCCCTCTTCAGTGAAATGGCGTACGATTTTCATAACCTATCCTAATCTATATGTTGTGTTCGTTTGATCGCATATTTTAGTTTTATCATGCCGTATGATTTTAGACTTTTTTACATTTTTACGCTGTACTTACGGTCTTAAGAATTATCCCTCTCATAACATTCATATACACATGCCATGCAGCAAAATATGCCGCATAAAAACGAAGAAACTTGATTGAGATTCACAAAAAGCAAATCAAATTCAATAATTTTACGCTTTTCTATATTCTGTGTCTCTATTAAAAGGGAGGACACTAAATATAGTATTAACAAGTTTTTTTAATCAGAAGATTATTTTAAAAAACTTACAAAAATCATGGATCAGAAGTTTCCTATAAAAGAAAGTTCTTATATCTAATGATTTATACGCAACGCGTGAAAAAATACTCATAGAACGAGTCTTGCTTCGTTTATATAAATATTGCACGAGATAAAAGATTAAAAAATAACCAACGTCAAGCGACGATTAGTATAAAATATACATATATCTATATATAGAGAGTAACTTAAAAAAAATCATGTGAATAATGGGGATGATCTTAATTTAAGCTTTATTTTTTTTAAAAAAAAATGATGCTCTTTTTTGTGTGATTCATACACGAATATGTGAACATTATGTTTCGCAATAAAAATCTTGTAATCACATCATGATAAATTATTTTGTAAAAAAAGAGTATTCCTCTAGTTTATTGGCTTTTATATCTCATTAAATTGGTTGCATAACTTACATCTAAAAGAAAACAAATCCATTTTTTAAAAATAGTAAAATACTTCTTAAATGATTTAAATACCTTAAGAGAATTCTTACAATGGATTATATTTTAATAAAATATCTTTTAATTGCGGTTCCGCAACACGCTTAGCTGCAACTTGAGGAGAAACCCATTCAAAAATACGTTGACCGCGTTCCGGCCATTTTTTTTCTTGATGCGAATAATAGATTGCATAAACATAGACTTTAAAATTACCATTTTCTCCTGGAGGTAAATCGAGTTTTGTATAATGATAAGATCCAAGTGAAGATTTTTTAACAATGCCTCGTATTCCAGCTTCTTCATAGGCTTCACGTAATGCTGCTTGAGGCAACGTCATCCCAGGAATAGGCCAGCCTTTGGGAATAATCCACCGTCCTGTTCCTCGGCTAGTGATTGTTAAATATTCGACATTATTTTCATTAATTCGATAAACAAGTCCGCCAACTTGTAAAAAACGATCACCATCTACGATAATTCTTTTATCGTTTGCAATATCTGATGTTATCATAATATTTAACCATTAATTCTGAAATTTTTACTCTTAAACACATTAGGGTAGTGTTTAAGATAATTAAGACAACCTATTTCTAAAATTATTTATTTAGTTCGTTTGCTGCAAAATAATTTTTATTAGAAATGATTTTCTTGCTTGAATTAAAGTTATGTTTTTGTAAAATTATTAAAAGATGGGTTTTTAAATAATTCTATAAGTGTTTTGGTTGCATCTTGAAAACCATGTCCAGGATGCATGCCTTCATACATAAAAAAACGTCTTAAAGGCGAAATTTTCTTAAGCATTTCAAGTCCAGTGCTCCTCAGTAATTGTGCCGGAAGAAAATCAGACAGCAACGCGTAATTGAGTGCGTGAACTGATCCTGTTCTTGCCCAAATATCAGGTTTTCTGAGACGATTATAATTTGATAAAACATTCTTATGTCCAGGATCACTTATATTATGTTGAATGGATTGTGTTAAACATAAAGCATCACGGATACCAAGATTTAAACCTTGCGCGCCAATAGGAGGAAAAACATGAGCGGATTCTCCGACGAGAATCGTGCGCTTGGCAGCAAATTGTTGAGGAATAAGTCCTGATAATGGCCATGTTTGTGGTGATGTTGTTATTTGAATCCTTCCAATCATAGAGTGCATTTTTTCTTCGACTATTATTGATAATTCTTTAATGCTTAAACTTAGAAGATATTTTGCATATTCTGGATTTGTGACCCATACGAGACTGGAATGATTGCCTTTTAAAGGAACCTGAGTGAAGGGACCATCTTCTGTGTGAAATTCTGTTGAGATATTGGCATGCGGGATGTCGTGCGAAAAGCTTAACGTTATGGCCGTTTGTGGATAGGTCCATTCTTGTGTTTGTATGTGAGCAGCTTTACGGGCAAGAGAGGCACGGCCATCAGCAGCAACAAGAAGTGCGCTTTTCAAAAGAGTACCATTTTCTAAAGTGATATAAACATTCAAATCATGATGATCATAAGTGACAACAGATGAAAAGATTTGCGTGATTAAAGGATTTTTTTTAATGCTTTTTAGAAGCGCTTCATTGAGATCATTGTTTTGAATGTTATAGCCAAAAGCTGGCTTATTAATTTCATGTGCACGAAAATTAACCACTGGGCTACGAACCAATCTTTTTGTTCCATCAATGATTCGCATCACAGAGAGTGGCGTTGCTTTTGTTTCTAAATTATCCCAAATCTGTAAATCTTTTAAAATTTCAATGGCTGGCATCATAAGCGCAGTTGTCCGGCCATCATTATTATTTGGTTCTTGACCTATAAGAACACATGCGTGATTGTTTTTTGCTAATGCGAGTGCAGCGACCATTCCCGCAGGACCAGCACCAACAATTGCTATCGGTATTTGAGAGATGTTTTTTTGCATTTGCCTATAATCACATGAAATATCATTGGTGCTCGTTCGATTCATAATAGAGTGTTTTTATAATTTTAGCTACACTTGCCTTTCTCTTGTGTTCTTTGATCTGATCACTATAGAAAATAAATACTAATGTGATAAATCAGTATTTTTGAATATATCAATAAGGATCTATACGATTTGAAAAAGAAATTGACAGGAAAAATAAAAGAAAGAGCGGATCGTTTGCTAAAAAAAAAGGTGACGATGCCCCAAGCTCGCGCTTTTTCCGTTCATCTTTTAACAGCGTCTGGTTCATTTTTAGCTTTTCTTTCGCTCGTTGCGGCTTCAGAAAAACAATGGACCGCTATGTTCGGTTGGCTTGGTTTGGCACTTTTTGTTGACGGGATTGATGGACCTATTGCGCGAAAGTTACAAGTGAAATATGTGCTTCCAAGTTGGTCTGGAGAACTTCTTGATAACATTATTGATTATGTAACATATGTGTTAATTCCAGCTTTTGCACTTTATCAAAGCGGTTTTATGGGGCCATATCTTTCTTTTTTATCTGGAGCCATTATCGTTATCTCATCGGCAATTTATTATGCGGATACAGCGATGAAAACAAAAGAGAATTTCTTTAAAGGATTT
Organism: Bartonella tamiae Th239; assembly: GCF_000278275.1. GTDB lineage: Bacteria > Pseudomonadota > Alphaproteobacteria > Rhizobiales > Rhizobiaceae > Bartonella > Bartonella tamiae. The sequence continues at coordinate 1,582,201 of NZ_JH725147.1, read as the reverse complement.
CCTGCTGTTTGGAATATGGTTGTTTTTACCTTATTTGTTGTAAAACCTGGTGAATGGATTGCTTTTCCCATTGTGGTCGTGTCTGCAATTTTAGCCTTTTTACCAATTTATTTTTTACATCCAGTGCGTGTTGTGCGTTTGAGATTTATTAATCTTCCTATATTTTTGGCATGGTGTACTTTTGGTCTCATAGCCATTTTTTATAATTTAGATGCACCAATTTGGATAAAATGGGGCATATCCATCAGTGGTATTTATATTTATTTTATCGGCGCCATTATGCAATGCTTTCCTCATTTGGGGCGCAAAGACAATTTGCCTTAATAGTGTGAACACGATAAATTAAAAGACCATAGCATTTTTGAAAGAAAAATGACTTTCAATATCGCAAGATATTCGAAAAGGAGAGTGTGTCATGATAAATGATTTTGGTGGTGGTCAAGATATAAAATTTATTAAAGAAGGTCGTGCAGGGATTATTCAGCTTACACGACCACAGGCTCTTAATGCTTTGAGTCATCAAATGATACAAGCGATGGAGAAAGCACTACGTCACTGGGAAAACGATAATGATGTTGATTGTGTGTTAATAGAGGGTGAAGGACGGGCATTTTGTTCAGGCGGAGATGTGGTTGACGCTTATATTGCGGGTAAAAAAGGCCAACCTGCATATGAATATTTTTCTGATGAATATCGTTTAAATGCCTATATTGCAAAATTTCCTAAGCCATATATTGCTTTATTGGATGGGCTTTGTATGGGGGGGGGAGCAGGTATCTCTCTCCATGGGTCACACAGAATTGTCACACAAAATACTCTTTTTGCTATGCCAGAAAGTGCAATCGGTTTTTTTACTGATGTGGGTTCAGGTCATTTTTTGCCACGTCTTCAAGGATCTTACGGTATTTATTTGGCGTTAACGGGAGGAGAATGTCATGCGGGTGATTGCCTTCAGATAGGGCTTGGAACACATGCTGTTTCACATGATAATCTTGATTCTTTAAAAAAGAAAATTATTAAAGAGGGTAATCCTCGACCTGCTCTTGAGCTTTTTAGTACTGAAATAAATTTTGAAACCAGTGCTGAAACACGTGCTCTTATACATGAGTGTTTTGGTGTTAAAACATTTGACGAATGTTTGCAAATTTTAGAGAAAAAACGACAAGAGGAAAATGAGTTCGCAAAAACGAGCTTAAATATGATTAAATTGCGATCTCCAACAAGTTTGAAAGTTATTTGGCGTCATTTGCAAGAGTGTAAATCACTTATGCTTAATGATTGCCTAAAAATTGAAAATCGTATTGCACATCATATGTTGGATGGACATGATTTTTACGAAGGCGTTCGCGCAGCTTTAATTGATAAAGACAAAAATCCTCAATGGTCACCCAGTGATTTATCATTTATTAACGATGAAATGGTTGATACTTATTTTCAACCCATTAATAATGAATTGGTTTTATAATGGATAATCAACTTCGCCAAATTGATAAAATTGATTTATTATCGCTGTCTTTTGGTCTTTATCTTCGTTTTTTGGCGTTAATTTGCTTAATTTTTGGGTGTATGTATTGGACAAGATTGATAGGTCTTTTTCCAGGAGAGCTGTGGCGCATTGATACTATGCCCATGCAGTGGCAAACTTTGTGTGGTGCATTGGCTGTTATTTATCCCGTTGCTGCAATTGGCCTTTGGTTAAGGTCACCTTGGGGGGTTATTTTATGGATTTTTGCAGCTTTTTGTGAATCTTTAGTTTTCACAGTCTATCAGTCAAGTTTTATCTATATGCCGTCTATTGCTTTTTTGCAGGGCATATTATTTTTAGGCTTTCTTGCGTTTCAAGTCGCTATTTTTTATAAAAAACGTCAAAAAGATATTATAAATACGGAATATTGAGAGCGCTGCGTTATGCTTGTTTAAAGTAAAATTTTAAGCATCATAAAGACATAATGTCGTGAAATAGTAATATCTTATCATTATCTTTGTATTGAATGATTTTATAAATGCACAGTATGACAAATTGGAACATGCCTATGACTGACAATCCTTTGAAAATAGACAAAAATAATCGATATAATCGTCGTCTTATTTTAAAATCTTTGCTTTCAATAAGTATGGCTTCAGTTTTGGTACCTGCAACAGCGCGGGCACAAAATTTGAATCTCTTTGTAGATAATAGGCGAGGGCTTTGGGAAGAAGATTTCGATGTTGCAACAAATACTGCATTATCTGTGTCATCAAATATTCCTGTTCTCAGTCAACCATGTTTGACTGAAACGCACAATTCTATTTTGCAATATCAAGATATTGTGAGCCATGGTGGTTGGCCAATCGTTCCATCGCAACAAGGAACGATGCGATTAGGTATGATTCACCCATCTGTTTCACTTTTACGTCAAAGATTAATCGTATCGGGTGACTTGGATCACAATGTAAGTTCTTCACAGTCATTCGATACTTACGTTGAGACTGCGATTAAACGATTTCAGGCTCGTCACGGCTTGCCTGAAGATGGTTTGGTTGGAACGACAACGTATAAGGCTTTAAATGTTGATGCTTCGATAAGACTTATGCAATTAAAAAATAATTATAAACGCTTATCGAATAAAGTTAAAGTAGTTTCGAGAGAAAATCGCTTTGTTATGGTCAATATTCCAGCTGCGCAGATCGAAGCAATTGAAAATGCTGCTGTCGTTCAACGTCATACGGCAATCGTAGGAAAAATTGATCGTCAAACACCTATATTAGATTCTAAAATTAATCAGATTATATTGAATCCATTTTGGACGGTTCCAAAATCCATCATACGTAAAGATATTATTCCATTAATGCAAAAACAACCATCGTATTTAACGGATAATAATATTCATCTTTATAATAATAAAGGTCAAGAAGTTTCGCCTGAAAATGTTAATTGGAATAGCGATGAAGCTGTTGGTCTAATGTTTCGCCAAGATCCTGGTAAAATTAATGCGATGTCGTCGACAAAAATTAATTTTTCAAATCCCTATGCCGTTTATATGCATGATACACCGCAACAAACCTTGTTTAATAATCTTATGCGTTTTGATTCATCGGGCTGTGTGAGAATACAAAACATCCGTGACTTAAATGCATGGATTTTAAAAAATACTCCGAATTGGGATCGACAAAAGATGGAAACTGTTATTGCATCACGACAAAACACGCCAATCAATATTTCAGATCCTATCCCTTTGCATTTTGTTTATATTTCGGCATGGGCCACGGGCAAGGGGGCTACTCAATTTCGGGATGATATTTATCATATGGATGGCTCAAAAGAGCTTGCCTTTGATACTGCCATTTGAATGAGCAGTGAAGCCATTCAAAATTAAAAGAAATTTTCTTTTATTAACGATATAGTTAATCATTTCATCTATCTGTAGGCTATGTTACAAGTGCTAGATGATATTCAATGACAATAACAGTAAAATATGATCGTTTTATAAGATCTTTTATACCGCAAAATTTGCTGTTAGTTTTGCTCTTCACTTGTCTTTGGTGTTCATTGGTTTGGATTTATATGGTGTCACAGCCTAAACAGGTTGAAGCGACAACAACTATAAATGTTGAAAACATTTCCAAAATGCCTTTAAAAAAGGAAGATTATGAAAAAATTACCGCTTTGTTTCTTTCGGATGCGGTTTTTCTTGATACCGTAGCTTATTTTAATGAGCAGGTAAGTGCTTTTACTAAACAGCGTTTTTACAACTCGATCAGTCTTTCAAAAAGCGATTATGGAATTGTTTTGTCTTTTTTTGATTTTCAAAAAGATAAAGCTGAAAATGGTTTGACAGCATGGCTTAAGGCTATTGATAAACAAGTTCAAAATTTTAATATTATTCAACATCAAAGTGATTCATCAGAAGAGCTTTCCATTCTTTATAAAGCAATCAAAGATCTTATAAATGAATTTAAAAAAGATATGGATAATGCAGTTGGTACACATCCAAATTCGTCAGAAATAAATAGGCAATATGCGTTATATTTTGAAGTTTTAAGCAAAAAAATATTTTACGATGCAGCGGTCAAAACCCTCGAAAATGGTTTATCTGAAAATCGTTCGCCACTTTTTCTTGAACTCATATCCGATGATAAAATTGTTTCTCAATTAACTGTTAAACTTAATCAATTGAATCAACAATTGTCACATATGCAGACCCAACTTGCAGATGATAATCCACAAATACAAGCCATGAAAGCTGAAAAGCAGACACTTGAAAAGGAGCAACGTAAAGCTATAACACTTGCTGTGGAAAGGCTTTATTCTAAGCGACAGATCGCAAGTGATATAGAAATTGATTTTCGCAAAGAGTTTATAGAAATCAGAGGTGATAGACGTAAAATTGAGTGTATTTTTGAAAATATTGAGAAAAAACTTGATACATTATTTTCAAATTTTAAAAAAACATACAAACTGGATGCAGCAATTGCGATGAACAAATTTCGTATTGTTCAGAAAAATCCAATTAATTTTAAATATCAATCAGTGTTTTTAACTTATAAATATTTACTTTTTGGTTCGTCTTTAGCACTTTTTGTTGGTTTATGGTTTGGTTCTCTGTTTATCGAAAAATGGTATGTTAAAAGACGTTATCAACGTGCTCATCGTCAACTAAGTGATCAAAAATCAGATCATCAAAACGATCCTGGTTTTTCTATAAAAGTCGTATCAGTGGATGAAACTCTCGCCCTTTTAGCAAAATTGAAAGCGCATAAAGTTCTTTTTGTAGGAGAGGGGGCAGCTCAAGGAGCCGCACAGATTGCTTTTCGTTTAAAAAATGAGCAAAACTCTATTTTAATTGTTGATATATGTTCAAAAGAAATAGAAAAATTAATTGGTCTTCATCGTGGTTTTGTTGACGTTTTAACGAAGGAAGCACAACTTTCTGAAGTTATCTATCATGACTATGATACCGATGTGGATATTTTACCTCAAGGCCTTGCTCAATCAGAGCTTGTAAGTAGTTTTATTAATGATATTCCAAATCTTATTCAAAAAATAAATGAAACTTATGATCAGATATTATTTGTTATCGAAACTCCTCCTCCTTATGCTATGGAGGCTTTTTTCAATCTAAGCGATTGTATTATAATTGCACAAAAAGCAAAAAAAGAAACGGATCAATGGATGTATGAATTTGATCAAAAAAATGAAAAGCCTGTGGTTAAATTGTTATTTTAAAGAAAGAGCTTGTGACGGCTTGCCGCATCTTTCTTAGTATTTTAATCGTACAATTTAAGTAAAATGAATTATAAAAAATGTGACCGAAAATTTATAAATTGAGTCTCTTTAAAATTATGCTTTTTGCCAATCAAACTGTAAATATTGCACCTGAAATCATAGCTAATCGTAGAGCCATTCGTATTTGGCTTTATGGAATCTTAATTTTATGCCTTGCAATTGTTATGGTTGGTGGTGCAACGCGTATGACTGGATCAGGACTTTCTATAACGGAATGGAAGCCTATACACGGTGTTATACCTCCAATAGGGCACGATCAGTGGCAAGAAGAATTTTCGAAATATCAACAAATTGCTCAATATAAATTTATTAATCAAGGAATGACACTTCATCAATTTCAAAATATCTTTTGGTGGGAATGGGCGCATCGCATATTAGCACGGTTGGTTGGTCTCGTTGCTCTGTTAGGTCTGGTTTATTTTTGGATAACAAAAAAGATTGAAAAATTAATTTTACCCCAGTTAATTACGGTTCCCTTACTCATTGGTGTTCAAGGTGCTATTGGTTGGTGGATGGTTGCTTCAGGGCTTGGAGCAAGTGATCTAACCAGTGTAAGCCAATACCGTTTGGCAATTCACCTAGTAACAGCCTGTTTTGTGGTTGTTTTTGTTACATATGTAGCGCGAGGTTTAGTGTGGTATTCAGAAAAACCAGCGAGTAAAAGTATACAAAGTTTTGCTGGTTGGCTGGTATTTTTCGTGTTGATTCAAATCTATCTTGGAGCTTTAGTTGCGGGGCTACATGCTGGGAAAGTCTATAACACTTGGCCGCTTATGGATGGACAATTTATTCCTTATGGCTTAATGCTTGATGATCCTATTTGGCGCAATTTTTTTGAAAATCGTTTAACGGTACAATTTATTCATCGCTTCTTTGCCTATTTTCTTTTAATTGCTGTCTTGTTTCACGCAGTATTTGTTGAAAAATTTGCATCACATACGACGCATGCACGTCGTGCTATGATCTTTTTGCTTATGATAATTGCTCAAGCAATTTTTGGTATCATCACATTGTTGACAGAAGTTCCAATAAGTTGGGGGCTTATTCATCAAGCATTTGCACTTGTTATATTATGTTTTGCGGTTGGCCATTGGCGTGCAACTAAAGGTGCATATCCTTTACCAACGAATAAATAAGTCAATAATCATAATTTATAAATTCTGGAATTCAAGTTTTTTTATTTAACCATAAATTTTTAAAATGCTCATGCACCCAACAACAGATTAAGATTTTGTACTGCAGCGCCAGATGAACCTTTACCAAGATTATCAAGCACAGCAGTTAAATTGAATATTCCTTCTTTTTCATTTCCGAAGATATAAATTTTCATTTTATCCGTATTTAACATCATTTCTGGATCAAGACGATTTATTTCTAAGGCTTCTTGTTGTGTGGAAATCGAGATAATTTTCTGATTTGCATAATGATTTAAAAATATCTCATATAAATTTTCTATTTTTACAGATTTTTTGAAGAGTGTTTTGTGTAATGGTAAATGAACAATCATACCTTGGGCAAAACGTCCGACACTTGGAAGAAATAAAGGAGTGTTTTTTAGAAGTGCATGTTTTTTGATTTCAGCAGTATGCTTATGTTGCAAATTTAAACTATAAGTGAAAAAGTTTGCAGCGATTGCATCATCTTTTGATGCATTTTCCATTTGCTCTATAAGTTGCTTGCCACCACCTGAATAACCAGAAACAGCATTGATCGAAATTGGATAATCCTCATCTATTATTCCTGCTTCTCTAAGCGGGCGAATAAGACTAATGGCCCCCGTTGGATAACAGCCGGGATTTGATATAAATTGTGCATCTGCAATCCGCTTTATTTGTCCAGTTGTCATTTCACCAAAACCATAGACCCAATGAGGATTGGTTCTAAATGCACTTGAACTATCAATAATGCGTGTTGTTATATTGGTACTTAACTGATTGATTGTATCTTTTGCAGCAGTATCTGGTAAGCATAAAATAGCAATGTCTGCTGTATTGAGCCTATCTAAACGAGATGATAAATCATGACGTTCATCATGCGGAAGGGTCAAAAGATTAATGTCTGAACGATTAGAAAGAAGACGTCTTATTTTTAGTCCAGTTGTTCCATGTTCACCGTCGATAAAAACTGTTAATGGTGTTTTCATAAAATGACCTTCACTTAGAACAACGTTATTTTTTCTTTTGTTTAATGACAAGAGGAACAGCTTCATCAAAGAATAATATTAAGGACAAAAGATATGAAATTACAAGAGAAAAATATTTTGTTATTATATTAGAGATGAGAGATTATCAAAAGTACCAAAAAGCATTCATTTTTTTCGTTTGTTGATAAAAGAATATAATAAAAATATGGTGTGTTAATTTCATAAATTAAATAAATATTATATATATTTGATGCAGATTTTATCGCAATGTCAAGCTGTCACAAATTTATAGAAAAATTTATTTCATACGATATTTCGAAGTCAATATGAAACTGACAAATAAGTACAGACCAAAATTTTAGACGGTGTGGAATAATGCACAAAATATTTGGTTGTGGAGCTTTGCTGTGTTATTTGCATTATTATAATTTTTTACATTTATAGGATCCATCTCATGAGCGACCAAGTAAACTCAAACCAAAAGCATTTTTTCAATGATGACCTTCAAACAGCTGATATTGAGATTTTTGATGCTATTCGTGGTGAACTCGTTCGCCAACGTCATGAGATAGAGCTGATCGCTTCAGAAAACATTGTTTCGCGCGCAGTATTAGAAGCGCAAGGTTCTGTAATGACCAATAAATATGCTGAAGGATATCCAGGTAAACGCTATTATGGTGGGTGTGAATTTGCAGATATCGTAGAAACACTTGCAATAGAACGCGCAAAAAAATTGTTTGGTGCTTCATTTGTTAATGTGCAACCCAATTCAGGCAGCCAAATGAATCAAGCTGTGTTTTTTGCTCTATTACAACCCGGTGATACATTTATGGGACTTGATCTTAATTCAGGTGGACATCTAACACATGGTTCACCTGTTAACATGTCAGGCAAGTGGTTTAATGTTGTCTCTTACGGTGTGCGTCAAGAAGACCAATTAATAGATATGGATGAGGTAGCGCGTATTGCAAAAGAAACAAAACCTAAACTTATCCTTGCCGGTGGTACAGCTTACTCTCGCTTTTGGGATTGGAAGCATTTTCGTGAAATTGCGGATGAAATTGGCGCTTATTTGATGGTCGATATGGCTCATATTTCTGGATTGGTTGCTGGCGGTGTTCATCCCTCACCAGTACCTTATGCCCATGTTGTGACGACGACAACCCATAAATCATTGCGTGGTCCTCGTGGGGGAATGATTTTAACCAATGATGAAATTATTGCTAAAAAAATAAACTCTGCGGTGTTTCCAGGAATACAAGGTGGACCTTTAATGCATGTTATTGCCGCAAAAGCAGTTGCTTTTAAGGAAGCATTGCAACCGTCTTTTAAAACCTATGCAAGCAATGTTGTCGCCAATGCAAAAACACTGGCTGAAAGTTTAAAGAAACATGGACTTGATATTGTATCAGGAGGTACGGACAATCACTTGATGTTGGTAGATTTGAGACCTAAAAATGCAACAGGAAAACGTGCCGAAAGTGCTTTGGGAAGAGCAAATATTACATGTAATAAAAATGGTATTCCATATGATCCTGAAAAACCATTTGTAACATCTGGTGTACGCTTGGGAACGCCCGCTGCGACAACACGTGGATTTGGAACAGATGAGTTTAATGAAATAGGTGCTTTGATTTCTGAGGTTCTTGATGGATTGAAAACTGCAAATTCTGACGAGGGAAATAGTGCTGTTGAAGCAGGCGTCAAGAAAAAAGTAGAAGAGATGATAGAACGTTTTCCACTTTATTCTTATTTAGGTTCATAAATTTTAGGAGCCTCTTATGCGTTGCCCGTATTGCCAGTCTGAAGACACGCAAGTGAAAGATTCTCGACCAGCAGAAGATGGTTCAGTTATTAGAAGACGCCGTAATTGTTCAGTTTGTGGAGGACGTTTTACAACATTTGAACGTGTTCAGTTGCGTGAAATCACGGTTGTAAAAAAAAGTGGACGTCGTGTCGCTTTTGATCGTGATAAACTTATGCGTTCTGTTGAGATCGCAGTTAGAAAGCGTGATCTTGACCAAGAACGTATTGAAAGAGCAATTTCTGGCATTGTGCGACAGTTAGAAAGCTCAGGAGAGCCAGAAGTCACTTCGGAGTCAATTGGACATTTCGTTATGGAAGCTTTAAAAGGTATCGACGATATTGCTTATATTCGTTTTGCTTCAGTCTATCGTAATTTTAGTACTGCAAGTGATTTTCACAATGTGATTGATGAAATTTCTGATGGTGAAAATATTATAGATAACTATAAAAATGACACATAAAGTAGCAGATGAGCGCTATATGGCAGCTGCCATTCGGTTGGCAAATTGGAACGTCGGATTAACGGCGCAAAATCCCTCAGTCGGTGCTATTATCGTCTCAAAGGATAATGAAAAAATTGTTGGACATGGTGTAACAGCGCCATCAGGTCGTCCGCATGCCGAACTGCAGGCACTCGAAATGGCAGGATCTCAAGCTCAAGATGGAACTGCTTATGTTACTCTTGAGCCATGCGCTCACTATGGAAAAACACCTCCATGCGCATATGCACTTGTTAATGCTGGAATTAAACGCGTTGTTATTGCATTTTTGGATCCTGATAAACGTGTTAATGGGCAAGGTGTTGCTATTTTAGAAAATGCTGGCATTTCTATAACCAAGCATATTCAAACTCATCAAGCATTTGAAACTCTCAGTGCATATTTGATCCGCAAAATATATCATCGTCCTGAAGTTACTCTAAAAATGGCTGTTTCAGCCGATGGTGGTATTGGGTTGATAGGGAAGGGGCATGTCAAAATTAGTAATCATATGAGTCATGCATATAATCACCTTTTAAGAGCCAGAAATGATGCCATTATGATTGGTGTTAAAACGATTATTGCTGATAATCCTGAATTAACGTGTCGTTTGCCTGGTTTGTCAAATCGTTCGCCCGCTCGTATTATAGTTGATCCTCATTTGCGCATCCCATTAGGCAGTCATATCATAAAAACAGCACATGAAATTCCAACATATGTATTTTCTTACGAAGAATCATCTTCATCAAAAGTCGCAAACATACTTAAAAAAAAGGATGTAAAGTTATTTTTCTTTCCAAAAAAAGATAATAAAATAATGCCAGAAGATATGCTGAGTATACTGTCTTCTCTAGATATAAGTAGTCTTCTTATTGAAGGTGGCACATATACGGCTTATAGTTTTCTTAATGATCACTTGGTTGATAAAATTAATCTTTTTCAAAGTAACTTAAATTTGGGTGGGAAGCTTATAAAAGCCCCCGATTTTGATAACATATTGATTGATTTTAAAAAAATCAATGAAGCGCGATTTGATGAGGATTGTTATAGTGAATGGAGATGTGACACAAAATGTTTACGGGAATTATCACGGATATAGGTACGGTTGAATCTGTTGTTTCATTAAATGAAGGAAAACGTATTCAAGTCAAAACGCATTATGATGCAGATACGATAGAAATTGGAGCCTCTATTGCTTGCGCAGGAATATGTCTAACCGTTGTGGAAACGGATAAATATGATGAAAATCTTTCTTTTTTTATTGTTGAAGCTTGGGAAGAAGCCATGCGCTTGACGACAATTGATCATTGGACTCAAGGCACAAAAATAAATCTTGAACGTTCTTTAAAGCTTGGTGATGAGATGGGAGGACATCTCGTCTCTGGGCATGTTGATGGATTGGCAAAGATTATTGAAACTCAACATGAGGGAGATGCAAAGCGGTTTCGTTTGCAAGTGCCAAAAGAACTCTCCCCTTTCATTGCTCGTAAGGGATCAGTGTCCCTAAATGGTACATCTTTGACGGTTAATGAAGTCTGTGATGATATTTTTGATATTTTAATTATTCGTCATACTCTAAAAGTGACAACATGGGGAACGTCTTGCGAAGGCGACTTTGTCAATATTGAAATTGACCAACTTGCCCGTTATGCAGCCCGTTTATCTGGTTATAAAGAATAAAATAAATCATTATAGAATATATAACGTCGCGCTTTTTTCTTTTATATTTTTACTATTTAAATTTAAAACGATCTTTCGCTTTTGAACAAACTCATTTAGATCATTAAAAAAAGTATTAAAAAGATAAGCGACTCTTTTGTCGCCTCTTTATTCTTGATTGAGAAGAGGAAGTGAAACATGGCTAAAGAAAAGCATAAAAAACCTCATATTTTAATAGTTGAGGCGCGTTTTTATGATGCATTATCTGATTCTCTCATTACTGGTGCAACCAAAGTTTTACAAAAAGCTCATGCAAGTTTCGACATCATAACGGTGCCTGGTGCACTTGAGATTCCAGCAGCCATTGCATATGCACATAAAAGTGAAAATCATTATGATGGGTATGTTGCACTTGGATGTGTGATCCGTGGTGAAACATATCACTTTGAAATTGTTGCAAATGAATCATCTCGTGCTCTTATGGAGTTAAGTATAAACAAACGATTGGCCATCGGAAATGGTATTCTAACTGTTGAAAATGAAGAACAGGCATGGGCGCGCGCTAAAGAAGATGAAAAAAACAAAGGCGGATTTGCCAGTCATGCGGCGTTACGCATGATTGCTTTAAAAAAAGAGTTTGGAGTTAATTTTGATTGATACATCCAGTGTAAAACAAAAATTCGTGCGTACAGCAAATAAACGCGGTGCTGCACGATTGGCTGCTGTTCAAGCACTTTACCAGATGGATGTGGCAGGCACTGGTGTTATGGAAACAGCGGCTGAATATGAAGCGTTTCGTTTGGGACAGGAGGTTGATGGCAATCAATATCTTGATGCTGATCCTCAATGGTTTCGTATTATAATTTCTGGAGTTGTCAAAGAGCAAAAAACATTAGATCCGCTTATAAGAAAGCGTTTACCTGAAGATTGGCCTTTATCACGCATAGATTCAACACTTCGTGCGATATTACGAGCGGGTTTATGGGAAATAAAAAGCCGGAAGGATGTTCCTGTTGCTGTTATTGTTAATGAATATGTTGATATTGCAAAAGCTTTTTTTGATGGTGAAGAGCCTCGTCTTGTCAATGCTGTTTTAGACCGTTTGGCTAAAGATCTACGCTCAGCATGAGTAACGTAACATAAAATCTATTTTATGCAGCCTATAATATCATTTGGTTATTTTCTAGTATTTAAAAAAATTTAGCGCCAAATGGCGCTAAAATTATGGGTATTAAAAAATTTAAAATTATCTACCAATCGTTGGTAGATTTGGAGTGCCTGCAGATCCTTCAATTAATTGAGATAAGAAAGACTGATCTCTTCCACCTGTTGGTGTGGTTTGAGATATTGTATCAAATAATTTACCGTCTTGCAGTCCATAATTGGATATTTTTTCAATTTGTCCGTCCTTATTAAAATAAATCGCTAAAATTTTTCTGTCTATAATTTTAGGCTTCATAAATTGTGCGCCGCGATAACGAGTTTGCGACATATAATAAAAGACTTCATTATCGTAAATTGCTGTTAATGATGGAGACCCTAAAGCAAGAAGAACTTGATCACGGCTTGATCCGACAGGTACTGAGTCCAAAGCTGCTTGATCCAATACATAGCCTTCCGTATAGGTTGAACTTGTATTGAGAATGTCTGTTGATGAACATGCAGTTATCGCCATTGCAGTGGCTGTCATCAAACTAATCAGCAATGCACACTTAGCTTGATTATTTACGCGGAACATATGAAACAATGACATCTCCATTTTAATATGGTGGAGGAAACTCTCCTGTTCTGTCTCTTGCCTAAACTACCTTTAACAAGTTTGCAAGAGATTGTATTGAATAGGTTGAGTTATTATCTTAATCCAAAATATTTAATTATAAAAAAATCACGATTGATCTGAACGAAAGAATAAACAAAATTATGACTGTAAAATGACCATTTTAAAATTGGAATAAATTCTTAGTATTGAAAAAATGAATTCATCGTTAAAAAATCAGTAGAATCTTTTAATAATGAGATGATAAAAATATTTATTGGATAGAGTGTATTGGGTGAATTATTTAAGAGTAAGATGGAAAAAAAAATATTTAATACGAAAAACGACGGGTTGAGTTATAGTATTCATGTACGTTCTCTTCCCTTAAAGGGGTACAATGTTCATTTGTCTGCCCATGAAAACGAATGCAATAAATTGGCACAAAACCACGGTTTAATTGATGTCAAATTTTTTGAAAGTGAGCTTAAAATTCTTCCTTGGAAAAAACGGGGTGTTCGTGTTAAAGGTTTTTTTAAAGCTAAAATTACACAGCATTGCGTTGTCAGTCTTGAACCCGTTGAAAGTACACTTCACGAAAAAGTTGAAACTATTTTTCTTCCACAAGATTCACGGTTGGTAAAGCCTGATGTCGTAGATGAAAGTGGTGAGCTTTTTTTGGATTCTGATGGTCCTGATGCGCCAGAAATCTTTACGGGTGATATAATTGATGTGGGCCATGTTTTGGAAGAGTTTTTTGAACTTTCCATTGACCCTTATCCTCGTAAACAGCATTTCAACTGGAAAAATAAAATTGAAATAATCGATGAAATGGATAAAATTTCACCTTTTGCAGCACTGAAAAAGCTGAAATAAATTTTTGTTTATAAATTAAGTGTTGTATGATGACGTAAATACGGTATTTTCAAACAAAGTTTTGAGACAAATCGGCTGGGGGCCTTTTTGTCTAACAGATGGTTTAATCTGAAATTTATAGGACATAGACGTGTGATCAGAATTTCTGTGGATGCAATGGGGGGCGATTACGGCCCTGACATTACGATTGCTGGTGCTGCAATTGCGCAAAAAAAAATTCCTAATATTCATCAAATTTTCTACGGTATTGCTGAAGTTGTTGAGCCTGTTTTGAAAAAATATCCTGAATTAGCAGCTGTATCAACATTTGTACCAACCGAAACTTATACGCGTATGGATGAAAAGCCGAGTCAAGCTTTGAGAAATGGGCGCGGTAAATCATCGATGTGGTATGCTGTTGAAGCGGTTAAAAATGGCGAAGCGGATGCTTGTGTATCTGCTGGTAATACAGGCGCTCTTATGGCTATGTCATATTTTTGTTTAAGAATGATGGCAGAAGCGGAAAGACCAGGTATTGCAGGTGTTTGGCCAACATTGCGCGGTGAAAGTATTGTTTTGGATATTGGTGCGTCCATTGGCGCGTCAGCTGATCATTTGGTTGATCTTGCTGTTATGGGGGCTGGTATGTATCGCGCACTTTATCATACGCAATGTCCAACCATTGGTCTTTTGAATGTTGGTGTTGAAGAGGTCAAAGGGTTGGATGAAGTGAAACAAGCAGGATTAATGTTGCGTGAAGTCCATTTGGAAGGCCTCGAATATAAAGGATTTGTTGAAGGTAATGACATTGGTAATGGAACGGTCGATGTCGTTGTAACGGAGGGGTTTTCAGGAAATATTGCACTAAAAGCGGCTGAAGGAACTGCGCGTCAAATGGCAAAAATATTGCGTGATGCTATGAAAAAATCTATTTTTTCACGTCTTGGATATATTTTTTCTCGTGGTGCATTTCGACAATTAAAACAAAAAATGGATCCTGGCCGTGTGAATGGTGGTGTATTGCTTGGTTTAAATGGTGTTGTTATAAAAAGTCATGGTGGAACGGATGCTGATGGTTTTGCATCGGCAATTCGTGTTGGTTATGAAATGGTCAATAATAGATTATTAGAAACAATCGCTCATGATTTAAGAGATTTTCATCAAAAAAAGCCTGTTTTATTGAAACAGGAAAATAATACTGCTCTTAATATTTAAATAAAAATGTACTTTGCTGCATAAGGAATAAATTAAATGATCAGATCTGCTATATGCGGCATTGGCACTGCTCTGCCAGAGAAAAAAGTCTTAAATGGCGACCTTGAAAATATTGTGGCGACATCGGATGAATGGATTGTTCAAAGAACAGGGATTAAACAAAGATATATAGCAAATGAAAAGGAAACAACTGTATCCTTAGGTGTTGAGGCATCTAAAAATGCATTGAAAAATGCAAATTTAACGATTGATGATATTGATTGTATCATATTAGCGACATCAACACCTAATCATACATTTCCTGCTTCTGCTGTAGAAATTCAGCAAGCACTTGGAATGAAGCATGGATTTGCATTTGACATTCAAGCAGTTTGTTCAGGATTTATCTATGCTCTTACAACTGCAGATCTTTATTTACAAGGTAAAATGGCACGACGCGCTTTAGTAATTGGTGCTGAAACATTTTCTCGTATTTTAGATTGGTCTGATCGGTCAACATGTGTTTTATTCGGCGATGGGGCAGGTGCAGTTATTTTAGAAGCTTTGGACGATCAAACGGGAACAAATGAGGATCGCGGTATTTTAGTTTCAAAGATTCGCTCTGATGGTGAACATGTCAATAAGCTTTATGTTGATGGTGGGCCTTCAACAACGCAAACAACTGGAAAATTGCGTATGGAGGGACGCGAAGTTTTTAAATACGCCGTTGGAATGATTACCGATGTTGTTGATGATTGTTTTGTCGCAACTGGATTAACTGCGCAAGAATTGGATTGGTTTGTCCCTCATCAAGCTAATAAACGTATCATTGATGCTTCAGCAAAAAAACTTGGCATTGCGGATGAAAAAGTTGTCGTTACAGTAGGTTTACATGGCAACACCTCAGCCGCTTCAGTACCATTAGCACTTGCTCATGCAGTCAATGCAGGCAAAATCAAAAAAAATGATCTTGTTATGTTAGAAGCAATGGGAGGTGGATTTACATGGGGTGCAATTCTTATTCGTTGGTAACACGAACACGCTTGACCAATATAAAATAAACTTTATAAGTTTTTTTATAGATTAAGAGGTGGAAGTTAGTATGGTTAAAACGGTAACACGTGCAGATTTAGCTGATGCTATTTGCAAAAATGTTGGTTTATCGCGAACGGAATCGGCGGCTCTTGTTGAAATGATTATCGATGAAGTGTGTGAGTCTATTGTAAAAGGTGACACCGTTAAACTATCGTCTTTTGCTACATTTCATGTTCGTGATAAAGGTGAGCGTATTGGAAGAAATCCCAAGACGGGAGAAGAGGTTCCCATTTCTCCACGTCGTGTTATGACATTTAAGGCATCTAATGTTCTTAAGCAAAGGATTCTTGATTCTCATCGCGCAAAAAAAGGGTAGATCAGAATAGTTTGACTATAAAATATTCGTGTCATTGTGGTATAATCATCTTCATTGATAAATGTGAACATCATTTATAGTTTAATTTTTTTGTTAAAATAATATATAAAAGAGGTTGTGGAATGGATAAAAGCCCTGACGCATTTCGTACTATTAGCGAAGTGGGCGAAATTTTAGATCTTCCACAACATGTTCTTCGTTTTTGGGAAACACGTTTTAGCCAAATTAAACCTTTAAAAAGGGGCGGCGGGCGTAGATATTATAGACCAAACGATATTGATCTATTAAAAGGAATACGTCAATTATTATATGGACAAGGTTACACGATTAAAGGTGTGCAACGTTTGTTAAAAGAAAATGGTGTTGCCTTTATTGTCGCTATTGGCAAAGGGGATATTAGTGCAATTGAGACGATTGCACAAAAAAAACTTCAAGAAGAAACAAATGAAAGTAAGCAGGACTCTGAAAAACCTGTTGCAAAAAGTCTTTTCAGTTTTATGAAAATTGACGCAGAGGCACCTATTGGAAAGGCTAAAAATAAAAACGGGAAAGATGATAAAGCGCTTTTACAAGAAACACTTTTTGAACTCATAGAATGCAAACGTGTATTGGATAGAGCACGTTAATTATCTGAAATTTATATTAAAAAAAAGTGATTGATTGTTTTCAATCATATAAAGACTGAATATTTTTTTATTTTTAAATCCTAAAAATTACAATTTTATTGAATCTTTGACTGGATAAAGTCCAACATATACGTTGCTAAAATATCTCATTATTTCAACATTCACTCATAATGTTATTTATTGAGATTTTTTTCAACGATTTGGTTAAATAAAAAGGTTTCCAATAGGTTATAATCAAATATTTAAAAATCTATTAAATTCTTCATTGTTTTTATAAGTTATCTATATGTACTTTACGCCATCATCAGCCTGCATCTGAATCTGCTATAGGCTTTTGAAAACTATATCCCATATCCCACGGAAAATATATCCATGTATCTTGGCTCACTTCAGTCACAAAAGTGTCAACCAAGTCTCTGCCTTGTGGTTTTGCATAAACCGTTGCAAAATGCGCTTTAGGGATCATCTCGCGAACAACCTTTGCTGTTTTTCCTGTATCGGTAAGGTCATCAATGACTAAAATATTGTCACCACCATTTTCTTTTAATTCATCACTGATTCCTTTTAATACAACCATATCTGATTGGGTTAAATAATCATGATAGGAAGCAATGCAAACAGTCTCAATCATACGTATCCCGAGTTCACGACAAATAATAGCTGCTGGAACCAATCCACCGCGTGTGATGGCAACCATTGCACGCCATTCTTTTTTATGCCCTGCAATTCTCCATGCTAATGCCCGTGCATCTCGGTGAAACTGATCCCAACTTACAGGGAAAGCTTTATCTGGCAGTGACATTTTTAGCTCCTAAAAAAATAATAGATTTGCTAGGTGTTTTAAACCGACTCTTAATAAAAAAACAAGATCAATTGAGTGTTTATAATTGGCTTATAAAACAAAAAAAATTGTTATGACTAATTGTTTTTAAATTTAAAATTTTTAAATTTTTAGTCTTTAATTTTACGCTTTATTATTATCAGTTCATATGGGATTTATACATTGTCATATTTTTCATTAATCATTGAACGAACCTCATAAACTGCTTTTTCTAAATCTTTTTTTGAACGTGAACGAACAATAAGATCTAAAGAAAAGCCATTTTCATCAAAATGAGGATAAGAGCCAATAATGGTATTTTCGTTGTTTTCTTGAATCTTTCTTAGCGGCTCAGCAATGACACCTTCACCAAATGGGCAAGCTATTGAAACGAAAAGATAAGGTTTTCCCTTTTTAAGTTGAGGAAGAATCTTGACAACCATTTCTTTAAATATATTAGGCACTCCAGCCATTACGTAGACGTTTTCAATGCTAAAACCAGGCGCACCAGAAATGGAATTTTCTATGATTTGGCAGCCTTCTGGCATGCGTGTCATCAGACGTCGTGATTGTGTATATTCAACATTGCGATCATTATAATAAGCGCGCAATATATCGTCGGCTCTTTTATCATAAATACATTGGCGTGAAAAAGCTTTTGACACAGCAAGCGCTGTCATGTCGTCGTGTGTTGGTCCTATTCCGCCAGATGTAAATATATAATTGTATTTTAAGCGTAATGAGTTTACCGTATCAACGATAATATCGACATCATCAGGAATGATTCGTACTTCTTTTAAATCAATTCCAATGACGGTTAATTCATCAGCTAAGAAACCTATATTTTTATCTTTCGTTCTTCCTGATAAAAGTTCATCACCAATAGCAATCATTGCCGCAGTAATGTCATCCTTGTTATTTGAGGAATTGGTCATTGTGATCTCCGTTCCTAGCTTGCATATAACATCAGAGTTTAGGATTAACATCAATAATATTTGGTCAAATACATCATTAATTCGTCATAAGATTATACAAAATATTGTATGCAGGCATTGTTTAAATGAAAACCTCACAATAATGCGCATGATGAACGTAACATGAAAAAAACCCCAGTGTAGATCTCACTGGGATTACCATTGATAAAGAAATATTGTGGTAGCGAATCAAAATTGCGCTTTTTTCATTATTGTTTTGATTCAATAGTGACAGCAACATCGGCTTTAGCAGAAAGTCTTACTTTTTTATCTTCGACATCAGCCACGAGATTGAGTGGAATGAAACGATGCTCACCCTCGACCTGACCATTATCTTTTTTGGTAAGCTTTATTTTATCACTTTCTACACGATCTACAGTGCCAACATGTACGCCATCTGCACCGATGACTTCGAAATGTTCTCCAATTTGTCTCTGTATATCCATAGTGCAATCCTTTCATAACTATAGTTATTTAAAACGCCTCACTTTAAAAATCGATGCATGAATGAAATAATTATGTTAAAAAATACGTTAAGTGTCGGCTGAAAATATTATTTTTAAATTTTTTAAAAAAATCTATTGACCAAATGACAAGTCGCCCGTATGTTCCGCGCACTTTCTGTAGGAAAATCATTCCAAATAAGAGAGCGCGTAGCTCAGCTGGTAGAGCAACTGACTTTTAATCAGTAGGTCCAGGGTTCGAATCCCTGCGCGCTCACCATTCCTATATGTTTAAGTTTTTTTTGCACTGTCTTTTCAACCTATAAAATTTTAATAACGTTGATTTTTGTGTATTTATTCAAAAACTTATACATTCAGCTTAAATTATTCGATTTTCCTAACCTTATATTTGCCAGTTAAAGTAAATTACATAATCAGATTATTAATGCATTTATTAACGCTATAAATTGATTTTTCGCATTATAAATTATTAAATATTTCTTAATGTTACTCTATGTGATAAAAATTTTTAAAAAATTGGTTTATAGACTGTGCTCGATAGTTTTGCAAAATAGAGCATTAAAATATAGGGTCTTTAATAATAGACAGGCGGTTGCATGTTGAATAAATCGAAATTATGTCAATTATCGAAAATAAAAAATATAATTTTCAGTTTATTTATAGTATTTTCATTGTTTGCATTGACGGCTTGTGCGACACATAATCAAACTCAATCTGAGACGATTTCATCATCAGATATTTCCGCTAAAGAATACGGTGCGATTCCTGTTTCAAAACCATTTACACAGCAAAAAAATGCTATGAAAAGGGGTGGGGGGCGCGCTCTTGTTGGAAAGCCATATAAAATTAAAGGAACGTGGTATCATCCAAAGGAAGATGAATCTTACGCAAAAGTTGGTAGAGCTTCTTGGTACGGATCAAAATTTCATGGTAAATTGACAGCAAATGGTGAAATTTATGATATGAATCATCTCACCGCTGCACATCCAACAATGCCTTTACCAAGCTACGCAAAAGTAACAAATTTAACTAATAATTCATCTTTAATTGTTCGCGTCAATGATCGTGGGCCTTTTGTAAAGAATAGAATTATTGATTTATCCCAAAAAGCTGCAAAAATGCTTGATTATAAAGATAGTGGTGTTGCACAGGTTAAAGTTGAATATGTAGGACCAGCGCCTATAGATGGTCATGATGATGCCTATCTTTTAGCCTCTTATGAAAGAGCGGAGGATTCTCCAGATTTTGTGCTAGCAATGGCTGATGAAAATAAGATCAATGCACTTACAGAAGCAGAAAAAGCTACAACGGCGCTCTTGACGGATGCTTCGTCTGATATGCCACTATTACCAGATGTCGGTCCAATATTGTTGCAAAAACCTCAAGAAACACAACAAACAGTTTTTATTGGTTCGCACTATAATAAGAGTGAAGAACAAAATATGACGTCATTGATCAAACCACAAACAGTTAGTTATTCTGTTGGTCTTGATGAAAAAAGCATAATAATTGAAAGATAAATTTTTAAAAATTAGATAGATGATGAATATTGAAATATAATAAAAATTGAAAAAACGTTTCATTTTTTGTATATATTATGATTGTGCACATCATAATAAAGTTTAGCTGATATTACATGGGTCAAATCTTTTACTTATATAAATGAAGCATTTTAATCGACCATTTATATATTTTTAGGAATGCTATGATAAGTCTCTTTTAAATAAGGGAAAATCCATGCGTCATTTTCGATTTATTCCATTAAATTTATTTTTTTTAATCGTATGCCCACTTTATGGATATACTCAAATATCATCGAAAACTCCGCATCAAATTCTCATACTTGATGCAGATACAGGTGGAATACTATACGAACACAATTTGCAAAAGGAATTCGTGCCGGCTTCATTGACAAAATTAATGACAGCTGAACTTATTTTTAGGGAACTAAAATTAGGAAATATAACGAAGGATCAGTTTTTTTCTGTAAGTGAAAATTCTTGGCGTAAAGGAGGGGCACCTTCACGTAAGCCGACAATGTTTGCAAAGCTTGGCAGTCAAATTACAGTTTGGAATTTATTAAGAGGTATGGCAATTGCCAATGGAAATGATGCCGCACTCGTTTTGGCTGAGGGATTAAGTGGCAGCGAAGATAATTTCGTTGCTCTAATGAATAAAAGAGCGAAAGAACTTCACTTAAACAATACGCACTTTGTTAATGCGACGGGTTTACCAAAAGAAGGACAAAAAACCAATCTTTATGATATGGTAAAGCTCACACGATATATAGAATATCATTATCCGGAGTTTTATAGTATTTATCAAGAGCCTGCATTCAATTGGAGTGGAATTTATCAGCGAAATAAAAATCCTATAGTGGACTCTTCAGATTTAAAAGATGAATTAAGACTTGGTTTTGTTAATGAAGGTGATATTTCAATTATATCCTCAGTCAAAAGAGATGACTACCATTATTACATAGCTGTAAAAGGGATGTTTAATAATAAAAATGTGATTTCTGAATTTAAGAATTTAACTGCGTGGGTTTTTAATTCTTTTAAGAGCAAGCTTATTTATGAGAAAAACGAAATAATTGGATATGCTAAGGTTTTTGGGGGTGATCAATCTTATGTGCCTCTTTTCTCAATATATCCTATTAATATTTTTGTGCCAATGAACGATTTAACTGCAATAAAGGCTAAAATTGAGTATTATGGTCCAGTTAGGGCACCAGTTTTAAAAGGGACTCAGATTGGAAGTTTAAAAATTTATGTTAAGGAGCATCTTTTTACTGAACATCCTTTGTTTGCGATGAATAATATAGCAAAAACAGGACTTATCCGTCATGCTAAAGATTCTTTATATGAATTCACTTTAGGTTGGTTGAGTAAATATATTTGATAAAGGAAATATATGTGAAAGGTTTTTTCATAACTTTTGAAGGCGGCGAGGGGGCTGGAAAGTCTACACAAATAAAAGCCCTAGCAAATAACCTTGAGTCTCTTGGCTTTGATGTTGTCATTACACGCGAGCCAGGTGGAACTTTGGGTGCAGAAGCTGTGCGGCATGTTTTGTTGTCAGGTGCCGGTGAAAGTTATGGTGCAACGTTTGAAACGATTCTTTTTGCAACAGCGCGTTTGGATCATTTGAAAGAAACAATTATTCCAGCCCTTAAAATGGGTAAAATTGTTTTATGTGATCGCTTTATGGATTCAACACGAGTTTATCAAGGTTTAGAGCGAGGTGTTAGAATTAGTCAATTAGACTTGTTAGAATATATAGTGATTGGTGATTATAAACCTGATTTAACATTTATATTAGATGTTCCTGAAAATATTGGAATGGAGAGAGCTAATCGACGCCGCGGTAAAAAACATGAACAAGATCGTTTTGAAAAAGATACATTAATGATACAAAAAAAACGTCGTCATGCTTTTATCAAAATAGCTGAAAAAGAAAAAGATAGATGTCGTTTAATCGACGCCAATCAAGATGTTAAAATTATAGAAAAGCAAATTAGTGAAATATGCGGTGAATGTTTATCATTGGATAGATCGTGATGCTGATAGATAGCCCCAAGCATTATGATGATATTGATGGAGTCATTCCTCCAGAACAAAATAGTCATGTTTTTGGTCATGATGATGTTAAAAATTTTTTATCGAATATGCTTCAAAAAAATCAGTTGCATCATGCCTTGCTTTTTGAAGGACCTCAAGGTGTCGGTAAAGCAACTTTAGCATTTCAATTGGCATGGAATATGATTGCCAATGGGCAAACAAATTTTCAAAAACCCGATGTGCACTCATCCGTTTTTCGTCAAATGGCTCAGGGGAGTTATCCCAATCTCATTCATATATCGCGCCGTTTTGATAGCAAAACAGAAAAATTTAAAAATGGCATTTCAGTAGAAGATATTCGTGATATTCATCATCATCTTCATCGTACATCACATGATGGTGCGTGGAGAATTGTTATTGTTGACAGTGCTGATGATATGAATAGGAATGCTGCCAATGCTATTTTAAAAATATTAGAAGAACCACCTAAAAAGACTTTATTTATACTTATATCCCATTACCCCGGACGTTTATTACCAACAATACGCTCACGTTGTCATGCCATACGTTTTCATCCTCTTAAAGATGAGGCATTATTGTCTTCACTTGAACATTTAGGATTTGATGTTTCGATTCCAGATTTGCTTCATAATATTATAGATCACTCACAGGGGAGTGTTCGCAAAGCCGCTTTAATGCTTTGTATGGGTAGTGGTGACATTATTCATGCCTTACAAGAAATTCTTGACAAAGAAAAGTTTGATGCCATCAAAGCGCAACATTTAGGACAAGTTCTTGCTGCGCGTGAAGCCACGTTGCAATACGAGCAATTTTGTAATGCTGTCCTTTCTTATATATTTAAAAAAGCAAATGCTTTAATTGAAATCAATGAAATGGCTAAAGCCAATCTTTATGCTCATCATTGGGCGCAATTAGAAGATGAAATCAAACGCACGCGTTCTTTTAATCTTGATAAAAAGCAATTTATTATTAACTTGCTTTTTAAGCTTCATGAGTTGAAAAAAGTCCATTCATAAAACTCCGATTTTTCCGTGACATTGAAGCGAATGGGCGTTATGTCTTTGTTAAAGTAAGATAAACGATTCAAACGAGCCACTTATGCGTGATAAATATTACATAACAACGCCTATTTTTTATCCTAATGGACAACCCCATATTGGTCATGCATATAATGCGATTGCTACAGACGCAATGGCTCGGTTCCAACGCGCAGATGGGCGTGATGTGTTTTTTCTTTCTGGTACCGATGAGCATGGTTTGAAAATGCAGCAAACAGCAGAGAAAGAAGGTATATCTCCGCAATCTCTTGCTGATAGAAACAGTTCCATTTTTCAAAATATGCTTAAAGTATTGAATTGTTCAAATGACGAATTTATTCGCACCACGCAACAGCGCCATATTATAGCATGCCAAGCAATTTGGAAATTAATGCAAGAAAATGGTGATATTTATCTCGATCGTTATTCGGGTTGGTATTCTGTTCGTCAAGAAGCTTACTACGAAGAAAGTGACACAATTGTTGGGGATGATGGTATTCGCCGGGAAACAGAAGTTGGATCACCAGTTGAATGGAATGAAGAGGAAAGTTACTTTTTTCGTCTTTCAAAATTTCAACAACCCTTATTAGATTATTATGAAAAACATCCAGAATTTATTGGTCCCAATGAAAGACGCAATGAAATCATTAGTTTTGTTAAGTCAGGTTTAAGAGATATTTCTATTTCTCGAACAACATTTGATTGGGGTGTGCCAGTTCCTGATGATCCTAAACATGTGATGTATGTTTGGGTGGATGCATTGACCAATTATCTTACGGCACTAGGTTTTCCTGATGAAAATGCTAAAAAAAGAGATTTTTGGCCTGCAAATGCTCATATTATTGGGAAGGATATTATTCGATTTCACGCTATTTATTGGCCTGCATTTCTTATGTCAGCAAAAATTGAATTGCCAAAACGTGTTTTTGCCCATGGTTTTTTGCTTAATCGCGGCGAAAAAATGTCAAAATCTGTCGGAAATGTCGTTGATCCTTTTTCTATGATAGAAGAATATGGACTTGATAGGGTTCGTTATTTTTTCTTGCGTGAAGTGCCGTTTGGTCAGGATGGAAGTTATAGTCATGAAGCAATTGTTAACCGTACAAATGCAGATTTGGCTAATGATTTAGGCAATCTAGCGCAAAGATCGCTTTCTATGATTGCAAAAAATTGTGACGGACATGTTCCAACGCCAGATCAGATGTTAAATCAAGACGTGAAATTATTTGATCAATCTGAAGAAGCCCTTAAGAGTGCACGTCAATCAATGTTGAATCAAGCACCACATTTGGCCTTAAGTGCTATTTTTTCAGTTGTTGCAGAAGCAAATCGTTATTTTGCGAATGAAGAACCATGGGCTTTAAGAAAAAATGATCCAAAACGTTTTGCAACAGTTCTTTATACAACAGTGGAAACATTGCGCAGAGTGGGACTGATGTTGACAGCATTTATACCGCAATCCGCTATGGATTTACTTGATATTTTAGGGGTTGAAAAAGAAAATCGTCTGCTGAAAAATGTAACAGAAACTAAGATTGAGCCGGGTACAAAATTACCGTCTCCTCGTCCTATTTTTCCTCGTTACATGGACGAGAAAGAGAAGTGACTTATGCTTATTGATACACATTGTCATTTGGACTTTGACGTTTTTGAGTCTGATTTGGATGCGATTATACAGCGTGCGCATGAGGTTGGCGTTAGACGTATGGTGACAATTTCTACATATGTTCATAAATTTGAACGATTAAAAAAAATTGTAGAAAAATATGAGTCAGTTTTTTGTTCTATTGGAACACATCCAAATAGTGCAGGCGAAGAAACAAACATCACAGCGGTCGATCTCATAAAGATTGCTGCACATCCCAAAGTAGTCGCAATCGGTGAAGTTGGACTTGACTATCATTATGATTATGCACTTCCGGAAGAGCAAAAGCGAAGTTTTTTAGAACATATTGCTGCAGCAAGACAAACTCAATTACCACTTGTGATACATGCACGAAATGCGGATGATGATATGCAAGCTATACTGATTGAGCAAACAAAAATTGGTCAATTTCCATTTATTTTGCATTGTTATTCATCTGGTATTGAACTAGCAAAAACGGGTGTTAAGCTTGGTGGATATATTTCATTTTCTGGAATTTTAACATTTAAAAGCGCGCCAGAAATTCGTGAAATTGCAAAAATAGTCCCACATGATCGTCTTTTGGTCGAAACAGATGCACCATTTTTAGCTCCTGTTCCCTTTAGAGGACAAACAAATGAACCGTCATTTGTGAAACATACTGCCGAGACACTCGCACAAACTCTTAATTTAAGTTTCGAAGACGTGGCAAATATAACAACACAAAATGCTATGTCACTGTTTTCAAAAATGCATTAAGGTGGAGGAGATGGAAGATTATTATGAATTCACCATTCTTGGCTGTGGTTCGTCTCCTGGTGTTCCACGTTCGAATGGTGAATGGGGGGCTTGCAATCCTAAAAACCTTAAAAATCGACGGTATCGTGCAGCTCTATTAATTGAACGTTTTAACAAAAATGGTGAAAAAACGACTATTGTTGTCGATACTGGTCCAGATTTTCGCTCACAAATGATTGATGCGCAAGTTCATAACATTGATGCAGTTATTTATACGCATGCGCATGCCGACCATATTCACGGTATTGATGATTTAAGAAGTTATGTTATAGCGCAAAAACAATTAATGAATATCTATGCTGATGATGCCACGTTTAAACGTATGAATGATGCATTTGGATATTGTTTTCAAACGCCATTAGGCTCTAATTATCCGCCAATATTACAACATAACCGTATTGAATCTTATCAAAAATTTACGATTAAAGGGCAGGGAGGTGTTGTAAACATACTTCCTGTTTTACAAATACATGGTGATATAAATTCTTTAGGATTTCGTGTCGGGAATGTAGCGTATTGTACCGACGTTAATGAATTTCCTGATAAAACACCAGATTACTTACTCAATCTTGATGTGCTTATCATTGATGCGTTGCAATATAAACCTCATGCAAGTCATTTTTCAGTTGATCAAGCTCTTGAATGGATTAAAAAACTAAAACCTAAACGTGCAATTTTAACACATATGCACATTGCATTAGATTATGATGCCGTTATGGACTATACCCCAGAAAATGTAGAACCGGCTTATCAAGGCTTAAAGTTTCGTTCTGCGTGCATATGATATTCGAAAGAAAATTTGCCCAATCCTAAATTTGGTTAAAAAATCAATGATAAAACGTCTTGGCTAAATATTATTGGGGATCAGTCATTGCACAAGATAATATCGCATAAGATATATTATGGAACTTTATGAAATATTTCGATATATGAAGTTATTTCATGATTTTTTTGAAAAATATTTCTATCTTTCCGCGCATTTTTGAGCAATGAATAACTGTCCTTCAACTGGTTTGCCTTGTTCTTTTCGTACAATAATAGTATCAAAATAAACGCATTTTAGTTTGTTAATTGATAGCTGCTCAAATATATAATTTTCATTATGCGCGTATCGTTGGTATGCACCTATGGAGTAGGTTTTGACGCTTTCTGTGTCAAAGGTAAGTTTTTCTGTTGAAAATCCAAAATAACCTCCAGCAGAGAGTAAATAAGAAATATCTTTGAAAAAAAACTCTAACTTACCTATATAAGGAAGCACATCTGTTGCCACAATTAAATCATGTATGTCTTTGTTTTTAGAAACAAATTCAACAACATCACCAACGTATAATTTATTATAGTCACCTTTTTCATGAGCGATTTCAATCATTTTTTGAGAAAGATCAACTCCGACTTTTTCTTTAACATTATCGCTAAATGCTTCTCCAGAAAGTCCAGTACCACAGCCCAAATCAAGTAATTTTTCAAATTGATGCTCAGGCAAAATTTTTTCAAATGTTTTGCGTAATAAAAAAGGGACATCATAGTCCAATTGATCAACAAGAATATAATCAAATAATTCAGCTGTTTGATCAAAAAGGGTGGATATATAAGCGCGCGGCGCAGTTTCAGGAATTTCTCCCCTCTTCATAGAAGCAAGACGAATGGCTATTCCACCATGATCGTTTGGATCTATTTTTAGTGCCTGCTGATAGGCTTCTACTGCACCATCAAAATTTCCTGTTTTTTCATATTTCAAACCAAGATTATAAAAATGTTCAAGTTTTTTTTCGTCTATTTTCATTGCTTTTTATTTTGGATTCCGCAAGATGGCGCGCAATAATTGTGCAGGCCATGAGTTGTATTTGATGAAATAACATTAATGGTAAAACAATTGCACCTATCTTGCCCCCTGCTCCAGCAAAAATAGCGTTGGCCATTGGCGCGCCGCTTGCAAGACTTTTTTTAGAACCACAAAATGTTATTGTAATCCTATCTTCTTTTTTGAAGCCAAGTAGTTTAGAGCCATACCATGTTATTAAAAGAACGATAACAAGAAGTATAATGTCTATTATAATCATTATAGCAAGGTCATGCCAACTTGTATCACGCCATAAATGCCCTGTCATAGCTTGGCTAAACGCCAAATATACCACCATAATGATTGAGCCACGGTCAACAATACCCGTTAATCCTTTGTGACGACGAATAAAATCGCCAATCCAATGTTGGAAAATTTGACCTAATACAAATGGCAAAAGAAGTTGCACAATAATGCTTTCAAATGCGGATGTTGACATGCCAGAAACATGGTTGCTTGTAGTAAATAAAATTCCAACCAACAAGGGTGTTAAAAACATTCCAAATATATTGGATGCTGAGGCTGAAACAATTGCCGCAGGGACATTGCCACCGGCAATAGATGTAAAAGCAATAGAAGATTGAACTGTTGAAGGAAGCACACATAAATAAAGCACACCAAGATAAAACGTTGATTGTTTAAATCCCGGAATTACAAAACCTGCCAGAAGCCCAAGGATTGGGAAAAGAATGAACGTTGCAGCTAAAACAGTAAGATGCAATCGCCAATGAACAATACCGGCAAAAGCTGCTTTCGGTGAGAGTTTAGCCCCATGAAGAAAAAACAAAAGACCGACAAAAATCTTTGTTAATAATGAAAACCATTCCGCGGCTGTTCCTGCAATAGGAGCAAAACTTGCAATGATGATAGCAAGTATTAATGCGCTTAAAAATTTATCAGGTAAATATTTCATTATTTTTCGTTTCTATTTTAAAAACAATTGTCACGATAGGAAATATATGTCTTTATTCATATAATATTTATTCTATATTGTGAACTTTTCTTATTTTATAATTTATCTGTATTCTTTGTTTGATAGCCATGCGTTTCTAATAAATTATTTAAACGTTTATCAATTTCTTGTGTAATTACAAATTTTAACACTATTGAACCATCATCTTCATTATGCCGTTCGATATTTCCAACATTCTTATATATCCAATCTAAAAGAGCAAAATCTTCAGCCTTTAGACGAATATTATGTTGTATCATTTCACCCGAAATTTGTCTTTCTATTGCTTTTTCAAGTTCTAAAAGCCCCTCACCTTTTAAAGCGGAAACGAGAAAAGCATAATTTGCAGCATTACGCGCTGTTTCTTTCAATGTCTCTCGACTGATGTCATCCAGCAAATCAGTTTTATTCCATATTTCAAAAATGTGATTGTGATCGTCAATATCAACGCCAAGACTTTTCAAGATATCCCGTACATCTTGAGCATGAATATAATGATCAGGATCTGACATATCGCGTACATGTAAAATAAGATCAGCTTCGATGACTTCTTCAAGTGTTGCACGAAAAGCAGCAATGAGATGTGTTGGCAAATTAGAAATAAAACCCACCGTATCTGATAAAATTACCAATTGTCCATGCGGTAAGGTGATACGTCTTAATGTTGGATCAAGTGTTGCAAAAAGCATGTCTTTGGCCAACACATTCGCACCTGTTAATTGATTAAAGAGTGTTGATTTGCCAGCATTGGTATAGCCAACTAAAGCAATAACAGGATGAGATGTTTTTTTTCTTTTTGCTCGATGAAGCGCACGTGTTTTCACCACTGTGTCTAACTCGCGTTTAATGCGAACGATTTTGTCTTGAAGTTGGCGACGGTCAGACTCAATTTGTGTTTCCCCCGGCCCTCCTAGAAAGCCACCACCACCTCTTTGTCTTTCAAGGTGTGTCCAACTACGAACAAGGCGACCTTTTTGATAATTAAGATGAGCAAGTTCTACCTGCAAAACGCCTTCTTTTGTGGCAGCGCGATCGCCAAAAATTTCTAAAATTAACGCCGTACGATCAATAACTTTGCAATTCCAAAATTTTTCAAGATTGCGTTGTTGAACAGGTGTTAATCCACGATCAATGATTGCCAGATCAATTTCTTTATCTTCTATTATACGTGAAAATTCTTCAACCTTTCCTGGTCCTAGCAGGGTGGCTGGTCGCAAAGTGTTCATCGTTACTTTATGGTGTTCAACAACATCCAGTCGAATAGCTTGTGCAAGTCCGATTGCTTCATCAATCTTTGATTGTACTGAGCGAATATTGCGACGGTCTTCGCTCACGCGTTCACGTAATAGTGGTATAATAACAATTGCACGCGTTGCAGCTGTTTCGCGTGAAATTAACTTGTCTGCACGTTCGATTTCTTTTGTCATTTAAACACAACTAAGGTCGAGATAAAAAGCTGCCTCAATGTGTTAAAATACATGAGGCAGTTTACTCAGACTCTTCACCTTCAAACATTTGAACAGCTTGGCTGGGCATAATGGTTGAAATCGCATGTTTATAAACCAATTGTGAATGCCCATCACGGCGTAATAAAACACAAAAATTATCAAAAGAAGAAACAATTCCTGTTAATTTTACACCATTGACCAAAAAAATAGTCAAAGAAATTTTTTGTTTACGTACTGCATTTAAAAATTGATCTTGTAAATGTTGCGATCGTTCCGCCATTATTTTTATACCTTTATTGCAAACCGCATAGAAACTCGTTGCCCTAATATCGAACGAAATTCATGAATTTGTCAATCAGAAACTCTTATTGTTTTTTTTAATAAGTTAATAAAGCATGAGAGCTTAAGGTTTGATAGCAATAAGAAGAGTTACGGCAAGCGTTGGTCGCATAATTTGAAAGCGTCCTAAGGTTTCTGAGTGTGACACGGCAATGTTGATAAGTCTGCCATTATATGTTTTCGCATATGATTGTAACAAAGCGACTGTTTCAAGAGTAACGCCATTTGCAATGAGTCGGCCACCTGATTTTAATTTTGACCATAAATGTTCAACTACTATAGACGATGTTAATCCCCCACCAATGAAAATAGCGTCAGGCTTTTCAAGTTCTTCCAAGGATTCTGGTGCAGTCCCTGCGATAAGGTTTAAAAAAGGTACACCAAAATTTTGAGCGTTTTTTAAAATAAGTTTTTGTCTTTCTTGATTTTTTTCAATAGCGTAAGCACGTGTATTACGTGCATTACGCAACCATTCTATCGATATGGAACCACACCCAGCACCAATATCCCATAGCACTTCACCATATTTGGGTGCCAAATGCGCCATCACGACGGCTCTTATATCTTGTTTGGTTAGTTGGCCATCATGATAAAAAAACTCATCAGGTAATGGCGTTGTGGGTGGATAAATAACGGCATTTTTATCGGCTATACATTCAAGCGCAATAATATTTAAATCAGCACCTTTCTCTAACTTAAACGAATTCGCCGTTGAGTGGAAAAGATGCTCGTCTTTTCCATTCAAATGTTCAAAAATGGTCATTTTAGTTTGGCCAAATCCCTTTTCAGTTAACAATTGCGCAATTTTTGAAGGTGTCTCTTTATTTTCTGAAAGAATAAAGATTTTTAAATTGTTTTGAAAATGGCGTTGCAAAACACTAATTGGACGTCCATGTACAGAAAAGCATTCAACATCCTGTAATGCCCACCCTAACCGCGAAGCTGCTAATGAAAATGAAGACGGATGCGGTAGAATAGTTATTTCATCTATAGTGAATTCGCGCAGTAATGTGGCTCCTATACCAAAAAACATTGGATCACCACTTGCCAGTATAACCGTTGCTGTGCCTTTAAGATTGTGAAGTTTTGGAAAAGCGTTTTTTAGTGGAGATGGCCATTCACGCGCATTATTTTTAACTGTTTCAGGCAAAAACTCAATATGCCGTTTTCCTCCAAAAATAGTTTTTGCTCTTAATAGGATATCCTTATGGTTGGAAGATAAACCATTCCAGCCATCATCACCGATACCAATAATTGTAAGCCAAGAATTCTTATTCATTTACGTTGATCGGCCATTCTTTTATCTTTAAGATTTATCCTTAGATTCTGCTCTATGCGAGGGCAAGTATGAAGAGTTCTTTTATAAGAGATTTTTTGTGGACAAGATAAGACAATCAACGGATTATTTTGATGAAAGACGATGGGCATGTCCCGGATTTTATCGCATGCTTATGTCAAAAGATGGAGGCTTATGCAGAATTAAGCTTTCCTTTGGACAAATCACGAGCAAGCAAATTAAAGGAATTGCAAAAGTCGCGGAAGAATTTGGCAATAAAAAAATTGAAATTACCAACCGCGCAAATATTCAATTAAGAGGTCTTGATAAAGAAAATTATAAAAAAATTATACATGCGTTGGATTTATTAGGTCTTGGACCATTGACACCCAAAAGTGATGATATACGCAATGTTATGTTGGCTCCAACAGCTGGAATTGATCCTGATATGCATGTTGATACTCTTCCACTTGGTAATACACTATTACACCTTCTTCAAACAAATGAACAGTTTCAAAATCTTTCACCTAAATTTTCTTTTTTAATAAATGCTGGCGAAAAAACAGCCATTGACTATCATAAAGCTGATATTTGGTTTTCATTTCACAAATCATCCACGAAAATAAATTTTGGATTCGCTTCATGTTCAGATTTTTTAAAAAAAGACGAAAATGCTTTAGGGAGTATTGCTCTTGAAGATTTTGTAAAATTTGTAAAATCTTGCTTAAATACGTTTATTGCGCAACAAGCGCTAATGCCTGAAATAACACGCATGAAACATATAGAACAAACAATGGGTTTTAAAACTTATCTCGGTGAGATAAAAAAATTTTTTCCTTGTAACATTCACGCTCCGATTCCATTAGATAAAGTTTTTTCTTTGGATGAAGCTCTCATTGGTATTTTTCAACAATATAATCCTGATCTCTATTATGTAGGTGCAAATACACATCTTGGTGTCTTAACTGTTGATCAAATATACGCACTATCAAGAATTCTTGATTATCAAAACAAACATACAAGGTTGAGGTTAACTCCACGAAAAGGATTAATTTTTTCAAATCTAACGTTGAATGAAGCAAAGCAAATACAATCTGAATTTAATGATTTAGGGTTTTGTGTGTCAAACAGTGAGCCAAGTGCTCAAATTATATGTTGTGCTGGTGCGCCTGCTTGTCATAGTGGCGTATCTAATGTTCATCGTGATAGCCAAATTCTTATAAATGAGCTGGAAAATACAAAAATACCTAAAATACATTTGACAGCCTGTGAAAAAGCCTGTGTAGCCAATAAAGCCTACCCTTACACGGCTTTGGCGAAAGAAGATGGCTTTTATGATCTTTTTTGTAAAGATCCTACAATAAAACATAAATTTGGAAAAAAAATTGCCGATAGGCTCTCGATCAATCAATTAGCAGTATGTCTTAAAAACAGGCATAAAAGGCATAAATAAATGTATGATTATATAACAGATGGACAAAAAATTTATGATAAGTCTTTTGCAACAATACGTTCAGAAGCGCAACTTTCTAACATACCAACGGATTTAGAAAAAATAGCTGTACGTATTATTCATGCTTGTGGCATGATTGATATCGTCGATGATATGGCATTTTCAGCAAAAGCTGGTACGATTGGACGCAATGCAATAAACCAAGGTAAAGCTATATTGTGTGATGCAGAAATGGTTGCAAAAGGCATTACCAAAAGCCGCTTGACCGCAAATAATTCTGTTATTTGTACCTTACATGATGAGCGCGTAAGTGATCATGCTCTTATAATTAATAATACACGATCAGCTGCGGCCGTAGAATTTTGGAAACCTTTTATAAAAAATAGTATAGTTGCCATTGGTAATGCACCAACAGCCCTATTTCATCTTCTTAACCTTATCGAACAAGGCTTCGATAAACCCGCATTAATTATTGGTTGTCCTGTAGGATTTGTAGGAGCAAAAGAGTCAAAAATCGCACTTGAAAATAATGTTTTTGATATTCCATATATCGTCGTTCATGGTCGTCGTGGTGGCAGTGCAATGGCCGCGGCGGCAGTCAATGCATTGGCAAGTGAAAAAGAATGAATAATAAGATGGTGCAATTATATGGTGTTGGTGTGGGACCTGGAGATCCAGATCTAATCACTGTTAAAGGCGTGAAAGCGATACAATCTGCTGATATTATTGCTTATCACGAGACAAAAACACAAAAAAGCAATGCGTTAAATATTGCAAAAAGTTGGATAACAGATCGCGCGCAGCTTGCCCCAATTCGCTATCCCGTGACCACAGAAAAATCAAGCTATTCAAATGATTATAAAGAATTATTAAATCAATTTTACAATAATACTTCTCATTATTTGGAAGGATTTTTAAAAGATAATAAAACTGTTGTTGTGTTGGCAGAAGGCGATCCATTATTTTATAGTTCATTTATGTATATTTATGACATGTTAGGCACGAAATATAAAACGGAAATTATTCCAGGAATTTCTTCTATATTTGGTGCAGCATCTATATTCCAGACACCATTGGCTTATAAAAATCAATCTTTTACAGTATTGTCAGGCGTTTTGAATCAAAGGGAACTTTCGGACCGTTTAAATACAACTGATGCTTTTGCGATTATTAAATTAGGCCGTAATTTAGAAAAAGTTCGTGATGCTATTAAGGAGTGTGGTCTTATTGATCGCGCTTTATATATTGAAAGAGCGACGATGAAAGAGCAAAAAATAATGATTTTATCAGAAGTTGATTGTTCGCAATCACCTTATTTTTCTCTCATTCTCATACCAGGTTCAGCAAATCGGTCACAGGATTATTATATTGTTGAATAAACTTGAACAAGTAACTGTTATATATATCTTTTCTGATAGTTCTTTGCCACATGCTATAGCACTGAGTTGTTTGCTACATAAGGCAAAAATCATAACAACACAAAGAATTAATTATCCAGATTGTGAGAGTGTCTCGTCGATCCATAAGCATATGTCTGAAGCTTATACAAAAGGATACACAGTTATCGCATTTTGTTCGACTGATATCGTTATTCATAGTTTGGCTTCCTTTTTAAAAAATAAAACTGAAGAACCGCCTGTTTTATGCATATCAGATGATGGTAAAGTTATTGTTCCTCTTCTTGGAGTTGAAAAAGGTGCTAATGAGCTTGCGCTTCACATTGCCACGCATTTAGGTACTCAAGCGTCCATTACAACTAGTATTGGGCGGCATTTTGGTATTAATCTTCTTTGCCCTCCTGATGATTTGAAGCTGTTAAATCCAGAACATTATGCCTCTTTTTTATCAGCACTTTTGGTTGATAAAAAAGTTAAATTAAAGGGACATCATGATTGGTTTTTTAAGGGAACTCTACCCTTTTCTGATACAGCTCAATTAACGATTAGCGTGATTGATGATAATACAAATGTGGACCAATATAATGAAAATAATTTAATTTATCGTTGTCATTCTTCCTCACAAGGTCGACTGGACATTATTGGTTTTGGTCCAGGAGATCATGCTCATCTGACTTTTGCTGCGAGAAAAGCACTTTATGAGGCGACAGATATTCTAGGATATGATTATTACATAGATCTTGTTGGTCCATTTTTGACGCATCAGACATTGCATAAGAGCTTTAATAGGCAAGAAATGGAACGTGCAAAACAAGCACTTAATTTGGCAGCATCAGGTAAAAAAATTGCACTTATTTCCTCAGGTGATCCAGGTGTATTTGCTATGGCTGCGGCTGTTATGGAATGTATGGAAGACAATAAAACGTCTGATTGGGACAATGTTTCTATCAATATAGAGCCTGGTGTTACTGCCGCTCAATCTGCGGCTGCTTGTTTTGGAGCGCCTTTGGGGCATGATTTTTCGGTTATTTCTTTGTCCAATAATCTTAAACCATGGAAGGTTATTGAAAAAAGAATATTGGCAGCACTGCATTCTGATATGGCGATAGCATTTTATAATCCGGTTTCAAAAGCACGCCCCGATCAATTATTTGAAGTTATATCTTTACTTAAATCTCATTGCGAAAAAGATAGAATTATTAATATTGCCACGGATATTGGGCGTGACGGTCAAAAAATGAACACAACAACGATTGATGAAATTAATACAGATAATATTACCAGTCGATCATTAATAATCATTGGTTCTTCACAAACTCGTAATTTTAAAATGGGTGATCGTTTATGGACTTATACACCCAGAAAATATCCTTAATTATTATTTATTTACAATATTTTCATAAATTTAAAAATGATGCTTCAAAAGGGCTTTCACTTTTTTGCAAAATGATCTTTACACAATAAATTCAAAGTTTAATTTTTCGATATTATCATCGACGACTTCTGCATTCCATTGTCGAATGGTTTTTCCAGATATTATAAGTTCAGGTGCAATATCATTTAAGGGGCGTAGGACAAATGCTCGCTCAGTTAAAAAAGGGTGAGGAAGTGTGAGTTTTTCTGTTTTTAAATATGAAATATTTTCGTAAGCAAGAATATCAATATCTAAAGTTCTTGGCCCCCACTTTTCAATACGTTGCCGTCCTGATTTTTTCTCAACATACAAACATTTATCTAACAATTTTTCAGGATCTAATGTCG
The DNA here is from genome assembly GCF_000278275.1 of Bartonella tamiae Th239. Classification (GTDB taxonomy): domain Bacteria; phylum Pseudomonadota; class Alphaproteobacteria; order Rhizobiales; family Rhizobiaceae; genus Bartonella; species Bartonella tamiae. The sequence goes on along the minus strand of NZ_JH725147.1, from coordinate 1,545,245 downwards.
TTTCAATAAGCAAACAAAGATTAAGAAAATCATTTTGATCCACCCTACCCCACGGCGAAGTTTTATATAAATGTGAAGACGTTAAGACTATAAGTTCGTTTGTTTCTTGAAGAAATGTAAGTGCATTTTTAAATGTCGAACATACATCTCCAATATTTCCACCCAAACCCAGCCACGCTTTCATTTTATGTTTTCTTTCTTGCATTGTTTTAGGGCATCAACAACTGCTAATGCTTCTTTATTCGTAGCAATGTTATGGACTCTAAAAATATCAAATCCTGCTTGTCGTAAAATTATGGATGAAGCAGCAGTCGCAATATCTCTATGTTGCGCATTACTTTTATCAGAAAGTGAGCCTAAAAATCGTTTTCTTGATGTTGCTGCTAAAAGAGGAAACCCTAATATTTTTAATTCTTCTGCTCGACTAAGAAGTTTGAGGTTGTCATCGGCATTTTTACCAAATCCAAAACCTGGATCAAGAACGATCTGTGAATCACTGATTCCATTTTTTTTAGCTATATTGAGTGATATTTCAAAAAAATATTTTTGATCATCAATAATATCTTCATACTTTTTTCTGTCGCGAGAATTATGCATGATAATTATTCCTGCATTAAATTCTCGAATAACTTCTGCCATTTTTTCTTCTTTTTGTAACCCCCATATATCATTAATGATATGCGAGCCCGATTTTAATGCATGATAAGCTGTTTCTGAGTGATAAGTATCTATCGACAGAATTATGTTTTGAAAACTATGAAATTTTTCAATAACTGGCAAAATTCTTTTTTGTTCTATTTCACTTGAAATCGGTTCAAAATTTGGCCGTGTTGATTCTCCTCCAATATCTATGATGGAAGCGCCTTGCTCTATCATCATTGCTCCATGTGAAAAGGCATCGTTTACGTCAATAAATTTGCCCCCATCAGAAAATGAATCTGGCGTTATATTCAATATTCCCATTAAAATGGATTTTTCTTGTATAATAATTTTTCTATTTTGACCGACATTCCAAATCGTTTGCATGAAATTAATCCGTTTTATTATTCTTCTAGAATGAGAGCTGTTTTTTTAGCATAAATGTGTAAAGGTTTTAAAATTCTTCTTAAAAATTAGGCGCATTAATGTTTTATAAAAAAATAAGCGCTTTCTTTATTGGATGTTGGGTCTTTTGCATTTTTATTCCAAATGCACAAGCTGCAAAAATATACAAAACAATTTCATATTATATTGTTTCAGGTACAACAGCTGCCCAAATTGACAAATCTATGGCAAAAAATGCTCCTTATCTTAAATCAACGGGGCAACATCATCTCGGCGTAACCACTATTTCTTTCGTTACTTATTTGAAACTTAAAAGCGAGGGAAATTACTGTAAAATCGATCGTATACATGTTGATATTCTTGCAAACATGCAGTTACCTCGATGGAAACAACGTTCACGGACAAAATCATTGGAATTGGCCGTCGTCTGGGATTCTTTATCGCAAGATATTAAAAGACATGAAGAAAGTCATGTGGTGATTGCGCGTGCGCACGCCTCAGAAATTGAAAAAAAGATTCGTGAACTCTCTTATCAAAAAAACTGTGATAAATTGCTCCAAAATATAGAAACTATTGTCGGTCATGCCTTAGCACAACATGATGAAGCACAAAAAAGGTTTGATCGCATCGAAGCTAAAAATTTTGATAAGCGATTTTTTAATCTTTTGATAAGACGTCTTGAAGAGATACCCTATCAGAGAAAATAAAACAGACGACTATTTTATAAAAAAATTATATTCTTATTCAATATTTTTTGAATTTAGTTTTGTTTTGGTGGAATATGAACGATGAGACCATTTAAACGCTCATCAAGTTTTATTTGACAAGATAAACGAGAATTTTCCTGGCGATCATAGGCAAAATCTAACATATCATCTTCCATTGAATTTGGTAGTTCTACGTGTTCAATCCAATCATCGTCTATGATAACATGACACGTTGCACAAGCACATGCTCCCCCACATTCTGCAATGATACCGGGTATGTTATTTTTATAAGCGACTTCCATTAATGTTTTTCCAGATGGACAATTTACAATAAATTCTTTACCATCACTGTCTGTTATGAATATCACCTTAATCAAAAGAAAACATCCTAACATATTGATATTTATTATTTTTATTTATATAATATTTTATTTTCATTTTACGCGTTAACTTTATTTAAATTCTTTTTAAACTTTGACACAGAACGTATTTCTTTATGAAGTGTTAAAGAGTAAGATGGGGAACCTTTTGAAAGGAATACTATCCTTTCGTTGTGTATAGAGTAAAGAGGCAAATATGGCACGCAGGATCAAGGCAGAAAAAATTGAAGCTGAAGTTGAAGAAGCTCTTGAGCAAGCTTTAGATTTCAATTTTGATGACGCACTTAACGATGATATATCGTTAGATGATGATACTATGATTGATCTTGATGATCTGGCTCAACAAATTGCGCTTGCAACTGAAGAGTTAGAAGCAGAAAACGGATCAAATACATCTAAAAACGCAAAAGTTGGACCAGCTGTCGACGAATCAGTTGCTGAACAGCTTTTTGGGGAAAAACCCCAACGTGAAATATCTGGTGGTACTGTACGCGATCCTTTACTTGCAACTCCACCACAACCTGCCAATGATGTTGGTTTTAAAGCAGCCCCTCGCCGCCTCATGTCACGTAAGTCATCATCGCGCATTTATTGGAGTACTACAGCACTTAGCGCGTTATGGGTTGCAGGTGGTGCATTTGTTGCGAACACTCTTTCAACTGGCGGATTAGGTGCGCTTGGAAGCTTTATTGCCACACCTACAGGTCTTGCTGTTGCCGCAGGAACGGCCATTCCGATTTTAATGTTTTGGGGGTTTGCACAATTATCGAAAAGATCGAATGAATTACAAAATATAGCAGTCGCTATGTCGGATGCAGCTTTACGTCTTAATCATCCTCAAAAAACTACAGAGGAACAGTTTGCGACATTAGGGCAAACGATTCGTCAAGAAGTGTCTGCAATGAGCGAGGGTATAGAAAGAACTCTTTCTCGTGCAGTTGAATTGGAAGCTTTAATTCAGGGAGAAGTGCATAATTTAGAACGGGCTTATTCAGAAAATGAATCACGCATTCATAGTCTAATTACTGAACTTGGCAATGAAAGAGAATCAATTTTAAGCCATGCTGAACGCGTTCGTACGACTATTCACGGAACAGAACATCAATTAAGTAACGAATTTGGCTCAATCGCTGCAAATATTGCCTCTAATGTTGAAAATGTTGCCCAGACATTGTCTCAAACTTTAAAACGTCAAGGTGAAGAACTTGTTTCTCGATTGTCAGAAGCAGGTGAAGGCGTTAGTGGAGATCTCGCTAAAAAGTTTAGTGAAACTGCTCAGCAGATACAACATCAAAATACCCAGCTTTTTGATAATTTAGAAGAACGTTTTAATATTGCTGCGCAACGTTTTGAAACCAATGGACAAATATTAGCGGATACATTTAGTAGTGGTGCAAGTGAAGCGGAAGCACGCGCTGAAGAAATTTCAACGCGTATGCAAGCTGCCGCAGAAAGTGCTTTGTCTAAGTTTGATGAAAAATTTAAAAAACTTGATAACGCTATTGTAGATCGTAGCAATCAATCTTTGAATGAGTTTGACGAAAGAATGACTTATTTAGGTGAAAAAGCTGATACGTTAAGTGATCGTTTTGATGATGCAACGATTGCCGCGGTTGAGGCTTTTGAAAAAAGACTTGCTGATGTTGATAGGACTTTGGGTGAACGCAGTACATCAATCATTCATTCATTCATTTCACGCGCGCAAACATTAGAAGAAAGCACTGAAAAACTTGGTAGCATTTTAGAATCACGTGCGCATCAGATTAATGAAACACTCAAAGAGCGTACAATTGATATTGCCAATACTTTTTCGCAAGGCCGCAATGAGTTTCTTACAACACTCGGTGATAGTAAGAAAATATTGGCAGAAGAAATTGAAGATATAAATACGTCAATAGCAACGGTGATTAAAAATCGTGCTGATGATTTTAAGTCACAAATGGCTGAGGGGCGTGCGTTAATTGCACAAATGCTTGATGGTGAATCTGATAAGGTTGGAGATACTGTAAAGCAACAAATAAATCTTATTTCTCAGCATGTTTCTAATTTGGAAGAATCTCTGGTTAGAAATGTGATGACGTTTGATGACCATGCGCGTAATCATTTGGAAGAACTTGATGAACGTTCTGAACGCATTCACAATATAATTACAAGAAGTTTTGAAACTGCAAATGAAGTTTTAGATACTCATGCGCATAACATTGATGTTCGTGCGGATGCATTGCGTGAATCTCTCACCCTTAATAGTTCTGCTTTAAATGAAGTTTTGGTTGATCAAGCTCGTGTTTTGGAAGAACGTATTGATCACATTAGGGAAATCATTAAGCAAGGTGATCTTCATTTTGGCGATGCTTTGGGTAAACAAGTTTCATTGGTTGAAAATGCTATCAATTCCAACAGTGAAACATTAAGAGTAACCTTCACAAGTCATTTGGATACTTTAGAAAGCCATACAGAGTTACTCAAAAGTGCTTTATCACAATCTAATGGGTCATTACTGGAATCGATCGATTCACGTATTGGTTCATTGAATGATAATCTTACTAGTAAAAGCTTAGAGATTGCTGAGAGAGCCACTGAGTTGGAGCAGCATCTATCGCATACATTGAATCATGTCAGTCAAACTTTGGAAGCGCAAACAACGGTTTTAGGTCAAAAATCGAATGAATTAAAATTTGTTGTTATGACAAATAATGATCAAATTAGACAATCCTTTAGCGAGCAGACGGCAATACTCGATGAACGTACTCAAACAATGAAAAAAGCATTGGATATTGGCGTTAATACAGTCAAGGATACTCTTGAGAAGTCGGCCGTAAAGCTTGCTGGTGATTTGCGTGAAAATATCGTGGCGGTTTCGGATGTCTTTAATGAAGAAGCACAAAAAGCAGGCAATATTATTGATAATGCGCGTAATGTTTTGATTTCTGGTCTTTCCATTGAAGCTGAAAAGACGGCAGGTTTATTAACGCAGACAAGTGAACAGTTAGTGACTGTGTTATCTACGAATACAGAAAGAGCAGCTAGTACATTGAATGAAACTGGTGGTAAACTGGTAAGTAATTTTATGTCCATTACTGAAAAAGCTTCAGAAATGATTTCTTCAAGTGGCGATTATTTAGTAACAGCTGTTTCAGAAGAAACAGATAAGGTACAATCTGCGATGTCAATTGTAGGTGAAGAGCTTGTATCATCCTTGGCTGATGTGGCTGTAAAAGCTGAAACTGTTTTGACATCTTCAGGTAAACGTGTGGCAGAAAGCTTTTCGCTAGAAACACAAAAATCTGGACAAATTCTTAATGACATAGGAAACAATCTTGTTACGACTTTAAATACGCAAATTGAAGGTGCTGCGGATCGTTTCAGTCAGGCAGGACAAGTTTTATCATTATCTGTACATGATGAAATTTCACGTATTGAAACACTGATAGGCGAACAAGCACAACGCTTTAATACTGCAATTCAAACTTCCGCATCTTCGATGGAACAATCTTTAGCTGAACGTTCATATCTCTTGCATGAAACAGTAGAAAAAATTGAAATGAATATTGGCGATAAGATGTCGATGATTGGTCAAAATTTAACTTCTGTTGTAAATGATGCAACCACCCATATTACTGGTGGCGTTGAACAGCTATCAGATGTTGCACAAAATCTTAGTCAAGCAGCAAAACAAACAAGTACTTCGCTCGGGTCATTGGCTAATCATTTTGGCAGTCAAATCCATCAAGTTGCACAAGATGCTGAAAAAAGAATACAAGCAGAAAATAAAGCTTTAATGGATGCATTTGCTAAACGCAGTTCAGAGACAATACAAGTTGTATCATCTGTTAAGAATGATTTGATGGGGAACGTATCTGCATTGCTTCAACAAATGGATCAGTCAGCACGTGATATGAGTGAAAATACGAACTCTCTTATTTCTTCTATTCAAAATATTGACGGACAATTTAACAATACTGCAAATCAGTTTTATAATAGTACTAGCAATGTGATCGACCATTTAACAAAATCGAATACTATGCTCAGCAATAATGTTGAAATGTTGCAGGGACTTTCAAATAATACTTATGCTCAAATCGGTGAAATGAGCCAAAAATTAGAACAACATGCAGAAATTTTAAGTCATGCGGCTGATCTTATTCATCGTTCTCAATTTGCACTGAACACAACATTAGAAGACAAACATGAGATGTTAGAGCAATTGAGTAAGGCTTTGGTTGAAAAGTCTGAAGAGATCAATCAAGTAGTGTCTCATTATGAATATATCATCAGCAGTGCTTTGCAACAGACAGATAAAGGTGCTCGTCAATATGCAGAGAAAATTCAACATAGCTTAAATGAGACTTTAGGGAATGCGTCAGAAAAATTTTCAGGAGCAACAGAAGAATTACGTCGTTCAGCGCAAGCAATTCGTTCTGAACTCTCAAAAACAAGTGGCGATTTAGCAAAAACTATAGGTGATTTACCAAATCAAACGCTTGAATCCACGCAAGCCATGCGCAATGCGGTTGAGGATCAAATTAACGTATTGAAAGAATTATCTACGGTGATGCAAAACAATGCGACAAATTTAGGTGTCTCTCGTCCTACGTTTCAAAACCAAGAAAAACCATTTAAAAAAAGCAAATCTTTTTTTACACGTTCAAATGAGCGCTCCACTGAGTATGATAAAGTAAATGATAGTTTTGAGATAAAAAATGCACGAGATAGTTGGGTTTCAAATCTATTAGCCCGCGCTTCTAGTCATGATGATTTTCGCGATTCAACCGTGACTAAAGTAAGAAAAGAAAGAACAGCAGATCATGTTGTTGAATCACTCAACTCACTTTCTGTTGATATCGTTCGTGCTATTGATCATGATGCTGCTGTTGATTTATGGGGTCATTATCGCCGTGGACAACGCAATATTTATACTCAACGATTATACACATTTGATGGACAACTTACTTTTGAAAAAATTAAACAAAAATATGGTTCCGATCATGATTTTCGTCGTTCTGTAAATCAATATATTGCAGACTTTGAAAAATTACTTCGTGAAGTTTCCAGAGATGGTAGAGGAAAAAATGCTGTAAGAAATTATCTTACGTCAGATACTGGAAAAGTATATACGATGCTCGCACACGCTAGCGGACGTATTCAATAAAACCAAAATAATGGTTAAATCAAAACAATAAGTTTAAAGGGAATCTTATAAAAGGTTCCCTTTCACTTTTTAGAAGTTTTTAAAAAAAATGGTATTTACATCATTATTCATAATGAAAAATATGGATATTTAATACGTTTTGGTTGAAAGTTTTAATCGTATTTTTAATAATCGATTTTTGATTTTGATGCTTATAATGCTTATAAGTTGAACAAACATATGATACACGTGATATTTATAAAATGAATATTCATACATGATTTTCAGAATACATGTTTGTATAAATTTAATATTATAAATCCACATAAAAAAGACAGAAAAGCATTCAACTTTTCCGCCTGTTTTTTAAATATTATATTTATTAAAGAGCTGAGGTTACCCAATTTACTATATCGATAGTAAGTGCCGAAAAAGCAGTATCCAATGCATGTGCGTATTGATTATTTTCTACACCAATGACGCCAGATTGAGATCTAAAGATCCGAGAGGCACGAATGTTTCCATTACGATCATCCATAATTTTGATGCTTATTTCAATATTCGCGATTTTTTGGTTATTTCCTACTTCAACATCAAAAGATCTTATATCAGTCAAAATTTGATAATTGATAGCCAACCCATCACCTGGACGACCAACACCACCAAACTGATTGCTATTATCAAATGCTTGCACAAGACGCGCTTGAATAAGATTAGGAAGACGATCGCTCCATTGTGCTTTTTTTAAATAAGCGATCGCTCCACCTTGACGGATAACGATATCTTGACCATCAAGAGCTTTTACAGCATCAGGTTTGGCTATTAATATTTGAATATTTTTGTGTGTTTTATTTGTTGGTGCTGTAAAACGATTAACAGTCAGATCAAATGTATCACGAGGGGGGGAACTGCATGCAGATACGAACCCTGTTGATATAAGAGTGAATAATGCAAATTTAACAAGGGCAATGGTTTTTGTCGTTTTCATCGACGTGTTCTCCCATCATATTGCGGAACGCTACCTGTTCCACCAAAAATTATACGTTGTGGATCGCGTTCCAAATCTGTAATTGCCTGCTCAATACGTTCAATAGAACGACGGCTATCATTGACAAGCGCTTCAACATTGCGCAATCCCTTGCCTGAAAAACGTTCTAAATTGTTAGCAATAGGTCCAATGTGCTGATTAAGAGTGTCAGCCGCATCTTGTATAGATGTTAATGTTTTTTGCGCTTGGACAACAACACTATTTTTATTGTCTGGTGACAACATCCTATCGAGTTTAGCCATAATAGAATCGGCTTTTTCAGATGCTGTATTCAAACGCTTCATCATTTGGCTGGTATCATTCATTATATTTTGAACATTATCTTTATTGTTGATAAGTGTATTCGAGAAATCCCGTGTATTTTCAACAGTTTGTGTTAATGGATCACGAACATCCTTAATAAAGCCTTCCAATTCTTCAAGTGCTGAGTTCGCACGTGCAAAAATATCTTGTGCTGTTGCTAAAAGATTATTGAATGTTGATGGATCTGCATCAATACGTGCCACCGTATCATCACGCTCGGCTTCTTCTAAAAGATTAGGCTCATTGAGACTCCCCCCTTTTAATTCAATAAAAGCTAATCCTGTTAAACCTTGGAAACCAAGTGTTGCAACAGTGGAACGTGTAATAGGGACTGTTCCATTTATTTCAGTTTTTGCAATTACCATATTGGGATTGCTTTCATCCAAAGTTAAGCGACGAACCGTACCTACTCTTATCCCATTGAAAAAAACCTGACTGCTTTCACCAAGACCACTTACAGAACCTGGAATACGAACATCAAGAGGTTCCAAGTTTCGTGATTCAAACAAGCCAGAAATATAAAAAACAATTAAAAATGCAGCGATAAGCGTTGTAACGGTGAATACACCGACCTTCACGTAATTAGCTTTAGTTTCCATTTTGTTTTGCCGCCTCTTTTGTTAGTTGAGCACTTCGGCGTTGTTGCGAAGGTACCATTTGACGTGATCTTTTTCCTTGAAAATAGGACTGAACCCAAGGATCATCAACTTTCAACATTTCTTCAATCGTGCCTTCAACCATAACCTTTTTGTGTCCAAGAACTGCTATTCTATCACAGACTGAGTAAATACTATCTAAATCATGCGTAACCATATAAACGGTTAATCCCATAGTATCGCGCAAATCTGCAATGAGCTCATCAAAATCCGCTGCACCTATAGGGTCAAGACCTGATGTTGGTTCATCAAGAAACACAATGTGAGGGTCAAGAGCTAAGGCGCGTGCTAAAGCAGCGCGTTTTATCATGCCACCTGACAATTCTGAAGGATATTTTTCGGCTGTATCGGCCTCTAACCCTACAAGTGAAATTTTTAAACGCGCTAATTCATCCATGAGTTTTGGTGAAATATCGAGGTATTCACGCATCGGAACTTGAATATTTTCTAAAACATTTAATGCAGAAAAAAGTGCTCCGTGTTGAAATAAAACACCCATTCTCATATCGATTTCAACGCGCTCTTGATCATTTATTTGATCGATGTTTTGGCCAAGTATTTTAATTTGACCTGAAACTTTTTTATTTAATCCTAATATTGTACGCATTAAAACAGATTTACCAGCCCCTGATGGACCAATAAATGCAAGAATTTCACCGCGCCGAATATCAAGATCAAGCCCATCTAAAACTTTTTTATCACCAAACTGAACGGTCACATCACGCACAGAAATAACGGTATTTGTATCGAGATCTAGGGCTGATTGTGTTTTTTTATTTTGATTCACCAAAACCCCTTTTAAAAATTAATGGCCGCATAAAAAATGGCAAAAAAACCATCGATGACAATAACAACAAAAATTGAACGAACGACAGAAGATGTTACACGCTGCCCTAAAGATTCAGCACTTCCGCCAACTTTTAAGCCTTCTACTGATGCAATAATACCAATAATAAGTGCCATAAAAGGCGCCTTTATTAATCCTGCAAAATACGTTGTTGTCCAAACAGCATCATATAATCGGTTCATAAATGCTTCATAAGCAATGCCAGAATATACTTTTGAGACAAATGCTGCACCTAAAATCGCTGCAATATCAGCAATTACTGTAAGTAAAGGAAGTATAATGGCTAAAGCAACCAAACGTGGAAAAACCAATACGCCAATAGGATTTAACCCCATAACTTGCAATGCGTCAGTTTCCTCACGCATTTTCATCGAACCTATTTCAGCTGTAATTGCACTACCAGAACGTCCTGCAATCATAATTGCTGTTAAAAGCACACCAAGTTCTCGAAAAACTAATATACTCACCAAATCAACGACAAAAATTTCAGCTCCAAAAGTTCTTAATTGAAAAGCACCTTGCTGGGCAATAATTGCGCCAACAATAAAAGACATTAATACAATAATTGGAATGGCACCAACACCCATCCGATCAATTTGTGTAACCAAAGCAGGAAGACTTATGCCTGACCCTCGTCCTTTTTTTGTTTGTGCACCACTAATTGTCGCGCCAAGAATATGCATGGCTAATTTTAAATCACGCAATGCATTCAAAGTGTGAATACCAAAAAATTCAAAAAATCGGACGTGAAGTAGAGATTTCGGCTTCTGCCTTGTTTCGTCTTTATTATTAAAACTTTGCCCCACTGTTTCTAAAAGTGAATGCCACGAATCTTTTGCGCCACTTAGTTTGACTGGAATATTATTCTGTTTAAATTTGACGTAAAGTCGATCAAGCATCCAAGCACCAGAGGTATCCAGTCCATGCATTTGCGTTGCATCGATAACAACATGCTCACAACGGGTATTTTCAACTTTGCGCAAATCATCGTCAATAAGTTGAACTGTATGGGTATTCCAATACCCATAACATTTTATTGTTAATAAACCATCTGCGACAGAGTGTTCAACCGATGCTTTATGACGTTCTTTTTGTGATTTTTGCTTTTGTTGATCACTCATTCACGCGTCCACTATATTCACATAATTTATGATGCCATATATTGAAAAAACATCAAATTAACAAATAATAATAAATGATTTCAGGTCACCATTTCGTGTATATTTTATCTATTTCAAACTCTACACTAACTTAATGTTATAGCATATTTAATAAATAATATATGAATATCCATTTTATTTTATAGGACATTAAAATAATAGTTAAACAATTTGACCATCTTATAACGGGCATTTTCGAGGAGAGCAAGTGGTATGGATTTAGGACTTAAAGGACGTCATGCTATCATTTGTGCATCAAGTAAGGGGCTTGGTAAAGCATGCGCTATTGCTTTAGCAGATGAAGGATGCAGTGTCACACTAAATGGACGAACAAAAGAAACATTAGAGTCAACAGCAAAAGAAATTACCGATAGATGTCATGTTGAAGTGAATGTCGTTGTTGCTGATGTGTCAACTTTTGAAGGGCAAAATGAATTATTAAAAAAATGTCCGCAACCAGATATTCTCATTAATAATAATGGCGGTCCTCCCTTACGTGATTTCAAAGAACTTGATCGCAATAAAATTCTTTCAGGGATTACACAAAACATGGTCACGCCGATTGAACTTATACAAGCGGTTATAGACGGTATGAGAGAAAGAAAATTCGGACGAATTATTAATATCACTTCTACATCGATTTATGCACCAATTTTAGGACTTGACCTGTCTTCAGGTGCACGTGCGGGTTTGACATCTTTTTTAGCAGGTATTGCACGAACAGTTGTACGTGATAATGTCACTATTAATAATTTGCTTCCTGGACCCTTCGCAACAGATCGGTTGTTGAAGACCTTTAACGTTAATGGCGGAAAGGAAAATTCGATCAATCATGATCTTATCGAAGAACGCAAAAAACAAAATCCTGCACAACGCTTTGGTGAGCCTGACGAATTTGGCCACGCCTGTACATTTCTTTGTTCTGAGAAGTCTGGGTTTATTACTGGACAAAACATTATTTTAGACGGCGGTGCCTATATTAGTGCATTTTGAAATGAGACAAATATGACAGATAACAAAAAAAAAGACCTGAAACGTGCTGAGCTTGAAAAAGCAGCATTATTTTATCATCAATATCCAAAACCTGGAAAATTAGAAATACAACCTATAAAACCATTGGGTAATCAGCGTGATCTAGCACTTGCATATTCCCCCGGCGTTGCTGCTCCATGTTTGGCTATAAGTGGTGATCCTGATAGTGCGGCACAATATACATCACGCGGAAACTTAGTGGGCGTCATTTCAAATGGGACTGCTGTCTTGGGTCTTGGCAATATTGGACCACTTGCTTCAAAACCAGTTATGGAAGGCAAGGCTGTTCTATTTAAAAAATTCGCGAATATAGATGTCTTTGATATTGAAATAGATGCACAAAATGTTGAGAATATAGTCAGTACAATCAGTTCGTTAGAACCAACATTTGGCGGCATCAATCTTGAAGATATTAAAGCACCTGAATGTTTTGAGGTAGAAGAACAATTACGGGCAAAAATGAATATTCCCGTATTTCATGATGATCAACACGGTACAGCAATTATCGTGGGAGCTGCCATTATTAATGGATTAGATCTTGCGGGTAAAAAAATTGAAGATGTAAAAATTGTGACTTCTGGAGCAGGAGCAGCAGCACTTGCGTGTCTAAATCTTTTGGTTCGTCTTGGCGCAAAACGAGAAAATATATGGGTAAGCGATTTAGAAGGCGTCGTTTATGAAGGCCGCGAAGTTTTGATGGATCGGTGGAAAAGTGCATATGCTCAAAAAACCAATGCAAGAACGCTGAATGAGATTATTGATAGTGCAGATGTTTTCTTAGGTGTTTCCGCTGGAGGCGTTTTAAAGCCAGAAATGCTTAAAAAAATGGCTTCAAAACCATTGATTTTAGCTTTGGCAAATCCAAGTCCAGAAATTATGCCAGAAGATGCACGAGCTGTTGTTGCTGATGCGGTTATTTGTACGGGTCGGTCTGATTATCCCAATCAGGTAAATAATGTTCTATGTTTTCCATATATATTTCGTGGTGCTTTAGATGTCGGTGCAACTGCAATAAACGAAGAAATGAAAGCAGCAGCTGTATATGCAATAGCTGCTCTTGCTCGAGAAGAACCTTCAGATGTTGTCGCACGCGCTTATTCAGGTGAAGTGCCAAGTTTTGGTCCTGATTACGTCATTCCTTCTCCTTTTGATCCACGTCTTATTTTACGCATTGCCCCTGCAGTTGCAAAAGCTGCTATGGAAACGGGTGTGGCTCTTCGTCCTATACAAGATATGTCAGCCTATCTTGATGAATTAAACAAGTTTGTTTTCCGTTCTGGACTTATTATGAAGCCTGTTTTTGCAGCTGCAAAATCAGCCGCTGCAAAACGTGTAATTTATGCGGATGGAGAAGATGAACGCATTTTGCGCGCTGCACAAGTCGTTCTTGAAGAGCAAACTGCAATTCCTATTTTAGTGGGGCGTCCTAGTGTTATTGAAACGCGACTTAAACGTTTTGGTTTGCGTATTAAGCCATCAGTAGATTTTGATATTATCAATCCTGAAGATGATCCGCGTTATCGCGATTATGTGGATCTTTTTTTACATTACACAGGGCGTGCGGGTGTCACACCTGAAGGAGCACGCACAATCGTACGAACATCGACAACAGCAATTGCTGCACTTGCCGTCATGCGAAATGAAGCAGATGCTATGATTTGTGGTTTAGGTGGTCGGTTTGAACGCAACTTGCAACTTGTTGAGCAAATCATTGGTTTAAACAAAAAAGTAAGCCATTTTTCTGCGTTAAGCCTTCTTATTTCACAAAGAGGCACTTTGTTTTTAACAGATACTTATGTCAATGTTGATCCAACTGCGCAAGAGATTGCTGAAATGACTGCGCTAGCAGCTGAAGAAATTCGCGGTTTTGGAATAACACCAAAAGCTGCCTTCTTATCTCATTCAAATTTTGGCTCAAAAAATAGCGAAAGTGCGCGTAAAATGCGCCATGCTGCTGAAATTGTTGCAAAAAATTTTCCAGATCTAGAATCTGATGGCGAAATGCATGGCGATTCTGCTCTTTCACAAACTTTGCGTGATAGAGTTTTGCCATCTTCTCGTCTAAAAGGAGAAGCTAATTTGCTTATATTTCCTAATCTTGATGCCGCAAATATTACATTAAATGTGACTAAGAATTTAACTGATTCATTGCATGTTGGACCGATTTTATTAGGATCGGCTCGACCCGCACATATATTAACACCTTCAGTAACATCGCGAGGCGTTGTAAATATGACCGCATTAGCGGTTTTAGAAGCCAATAAAAAAAATATTCATAAAAATTAATTGTGGCTTTAAGTGTAGTTATATCTTGTAATGTTGAATTAATATTGCCTTAATATTATGATTCAAATATCAAGCGACTCTTGTGTTTTAATATGTGAAACCTATTTAAAATTTTCATTTGCCCTTTTTTTTAGATAAGAAAGAGGCTAGATAGATTCTGAACAAGGCTCATAATGAGCCCGTAAACAATATAAAGGAATTGCACATTGTCCTCTACGTTTGACAAAGTTGCCGATATTATCGCAGAAACAAGTGAAATTGATCGTGATACAATCACGCCTGAAAGCCACACAATCGATGATTTAGGGATCGATAGTCTTGATTTTCTTGATATTGTCTTTGCAATAGATAAAGCTTTTGGAATCAAAATTCCATTGGAAAAATGGACACAAGAAGTAAATGATGGCAAAGTCCCAACTGATGAATATTTTGTTTTAAAAAACCTTTGTGCAAAAATTGATGAACTTGTTTCGGCCAAACACGCTGGATAATCGATTAAAGTCATGCAAAATCATAAAGTCGTTATAACTGGCATAGGACTGATAAGTTCTTTAGGTGAAGGTGTTGAAGAGCACTGGGAACGTTTAAATAGTGTGCCATTAAAACCACGTATCGACGAAAATCGATTTTCACCTTACACAGTTCATCCTATCGGTGAGATTGATTGGAACTTACAAATTCCAAAACGCAGCGATCAACGACAAATGGAAACATGGCAGCGCTTGGGAACATATGCGGCGGGACTTGCTCTTGAAGATGCTGGAATAAAAGGCGATGAAGCCTTAACATCTACAATGGATATGATTGTTGCTGCAGGTGGCGGTGAGCGTGATATAAACGTGGACTCGCAAATTTTAGAAGCCGCTCGTCATCATCAAGAGCGTGGTGTTTTACTTAATCACATGCTCTCTTCTGAACTCCGACCTACCCTATTTTTAGCGCAACTTTCAAATCTTTTGGCCGGTAACATTGCAATTGTTCACAAGGTTACAGGATCTTCTCGCACATTTATGGGTGAAGAAGGCAGTGGTCTTTCAGCAATTGAGATTGCTTATTCACGCATTCGTTCTGGTCAAAGTACCCACGCTTTGGTTGGTGGTTCTTATAATGCGGAACATTATGATATGCTGTTAGGCCAAGAGCTTGCAGGTTCATTAAGTCGTCATGGTTGGAGCTCAGTTTGGGATCGTGAAAAAAGTGAAGGTGGTGGATTGATTTCTGGGTCTGGTGGTGTGTTTCTTGTTTTAGAGAAGGCTGAAAATGCTCTAAAACGTGGCGCAAAAATCTATGCTGAACTAGAAGGAATTATTACCGATCAGATCAATCGTAAAAAAAACTCGACTCTTGATGCTCTATCATTGATGTATCAAAAATTTGGTACTCAAGCTGATTTTTTCATATCAGCAGCATCTGGATTGAAAAAAATCACTCAAGAAGAACAACAATTCTTAGAGCAGACAAATTTGACTTATCGTGGAATAACCAGTGCATTTGGACATTTAAGAGAAGCTCAATTTCCTTTAGCATTAGCAATTGCTGCTATTGCAGTACAGAAAAAAGAAGCATTTGCAGCTTTAAACACTATAGAAAAACAGCATATTCAACCTATTCAAAATGTATTTATTTCGATGGTAGGTATGAATAGGGCTGAAGGTATGGCGAAATTAAAAGTCGCCTAAGGATTTATGATGAGTAAATATACCGATCATCTAGGACGTCCAATCGTCGCTATAACTGGTGCAGGTGTCGTGAGTTCACTTGGACAAGGGAAAGCTGAAAACTGGGATAAATTAACCAAAGGCATTTCTGGTATTCATACAATTACGAGATTTCCTATTCAAGATTTATATACGCAAATTGCAGGTACTGTTGATTTTTTGGATGAAAGTACAATTGGTGCTTCTGCTTTGTCAAAAAAACTTGCAGTTTTGGCTGGTGAAGAAGCTTTGGAACAATCTGGACTTGATCAAAAGCACTTTGATGGACCACTTTTTTTAGCTTCTCCTCCGGTTGAATTGGATTGGAAAGCGCGTTTTTTACTTGATGAAAATGCTGATAAAGATAAAGGTGCTTCTTATGAAGAATTGTTAAAAGAGTGCCGCAATAATACTCACGAAGATCTTTTTGAAACAACTCAATTTGGTTATATCGCAGAGCGTTTAAAGGAACACTTTGGTACAACGGGATTACCCATTACGCTTTCAACAGCTTGTGCATCTGGCGTAACAGCCATACAGCTTGGTGTTGAAGCGATTAGGAGAGGTGAAACAACACGTGCATTAACAATTGGTACTGATGGGTCAGTTTCTGCGGAAGCTCTTATTCGATTTTCTCTTTTATCAGCATTATCAACGCAAAATAAATATCCCGAAAAAGCATCGAAACCTTTTAGTAAAGGTCGCGATGGATTTGTCATGGCAGAAGGTTCTGGAGCTCTTGTTCTTGAATCTCTTGAAAGCGCTATTGATAGAGGCGCTAAAATTCTTGGAATTCTTGCCGGATGTGGTGAAACTGCTGATGATTTTCATCGTACCCGTTCTAAGCCTGATGCCTCACCTGCAATAGGCTCTGTTAGAGCTGCTCTTAATGATGCGGGATTAAACATTGATGAAATTGACTATGTCAATGCTCATGGTACATCAACGCCAGAAAATGAAAAAATGGAATATCTTGCTTTATCAACTGTGTTTGGCGATCGTTTGAAAAATCTACCCGTGTCATCGAACAAATCAATGATTGGTCATACTTTGACGGCTGCTGGTGCTATTGAAGCTGTTTTTTCTTTACTGACAATAGAAACAGGTATTTTGCCTCCTACCATTAATTATGATGAACCAGACGAGTCAATTCAACTTGATGTTGTGCCTAATCATGCAAGAAAAGCTAAAGTACAAAATGTTTTGTCCAACTCTTTTGGATTTGGTGGCCAAAACAGTAGCCTTGTCATAACGGCCTATAAAGGCTAATTAAAAAAAATGAATTAGCGGATCTAAAAGGATGTAAGGATGCGTGCATTACAATTGCTCGACGATAGGCGTTTGCAAGTAACTGAAATTGCAGCTCCTAATGCTCCACAACATGGTGAAGTGACGGTTCGTATTCGTGCTGTTGCTTTAAATCATATTGATGTTTGGGGATGGCGTGGCATGGCTTTTGCCAAACGCAAAATGCCTTTAACAATTGGTGCTGAGGCTTCAGGAATCATTGAAGATATCGGTTCAGGCGTTTCACATTTACAAAAGGGACAAATTGTATCAATTTATGGTGCCCAAACCTGTGGTCTTTGCAAATCTTGTCGTGAAGGCCGTGATAATTTGTGCACTCATGTAAGTGGCGTTCATGGCTTTCATCTTGATGGTTTTGCATGTGAGTCCGTTAATTTGCCTGCACGTTTATTAGTGCCTGCACCTCCCGATTGCGATGAGATAGGAGCTGCCGTTGCTCCTGTAACATTTGGAACAGTTGAACATATGCTTTTTGATAATGCACAACTTCAACCTGGTGAGACCATATTAATACAAGCTGGTGGATCAGGCATTGGATCGGCAGCTATTCAGCTTGCAAAAAAAATGGGGTGTACCGTTATTACGACAGTTGGTTCCAATGATAAAATAGAAAAAGCTAAAGAACTTGGCGCGGATCATGTTATCAATTATCGTGAAGATCGATTTGAAGGTGTTGTTCGTAAATTAACAAAGAAAAAAGGTGTTGATGTTGTTTTTGAGCATGTTGGTGCGGATACTTGGGCAGGATCAATGCTTTGTATGAAACGCGGCGCACGCCTTGTAATATGTGGTTCAACATCAGGTGTGTCAACACAGATGAATTTAATGCAACTCTTTCAACAACAACTAAAAATATTTGGGTCATTTGGATGTCGTATGGAAAATATGTCCAATGCAATGCAAAAGATGGCACAAGGTCTCGTCTATCCTGTGATTGATACGGTTGTGGGCTTTAATGATATTGATAAGGCTTTACGACGCATGGAAAGCCGTGATGTGTTCGGCAAAATTATTTTGAAAATTGATTAATTGTGACAATGCGATTTCAACTTTTAATATTTCGCTTAAAACACAAGCTAAAATCCATTTGGAATTGGTATTGGGCGCATTGCGTTGCGAGTATAATTTTTTTTGTTAAATTATTTCCTGCTCAAGTGGGTATTGCATTTTTTTGTTGGTTTGCACGTTTTTTTGGACGTTTTTCTTCACGTCATACTGTAGCTCTTGATAATTTGCGTCGAGCTTATCCTGAAAAAGATGATGCATGGATACGACAAACAGCACTCGAAATGTGGGAAAATATGGGTCGGCTTTTTGCTGAATATGTTTTCTTAGATCAAATTTTTGATTTTGACCCAAATGCAGATAAACCCGGATTGGTTGAAGTCAAAGGAATTGATATTTTTTTGCGCTTGAAAGAAGAAAAAAAACCTCATATTTTTTTTACTGCCCATATTGGTAATTTTGAACTTTTGCCAATATGTGCAGCAACTTTTGGTCTTAATGTAACGGCTTTATTTCGTCCGCCTAATAATCCTTATATTGCCAAAAGAGTATTAAAATCTAGACGGACTCAAATGGGGCATCTTGTGCCATCGAAAGCAGGTGCGGCTTGGGCACTAGCAGGGAAGTTAGCTGATGGTGATGATGTTGGTATGTTGGTCGATCAAAAGTTTCGACGCGGTATCAAAGGAACTTTCTTTAAACGTCCTGTAAAAACCAATCCATTATTAATTAAGCTCGCTCGACAATATGATTGTGATGTTTATCCAGCGCGTTGCATACGTTTGCCCGGTGGAAGATATCGCTTAGAACTTTATGAACGTATGGAATTATCATTTTGTGAAGATAATCAAATTGATATGAATAAAACAGCTCAAAAACTTAACGATATAGTTGAAGAATGGGTTCGTGAATATCCTAGTCAATGGATGTGGTTTCATAAACGTTGGGGTGAGTAATTATAAATATGACAAAACAAGTCATAATACAAAATCTTGCATAATATGAATTTTTAAAAAATATATTTTTTTTATCAAAAAAATGTTTTTCAAATATTAAATTTATTCGTATCCGTTTGGATTTTTTATTTGAAAATTCCACATATCAAAACACATTTGTTTAAGATCTTTTGTTGCTTTCCATTGTAATAATCTTTCGGCTGAAGTCGGATCAGCATAAAATTCGCCTATATCTCCCTGACGGCGTGAGGCTATCTCATAATGGATTTTACGATTGGATACATGTTCAAAAGCATGAATAACGTCAAGAACGCTATATCCCTCCCCTTTTCCCAAATTAATTGTCGACATACCTGTTTTATCTAAGGCTTCTAAAGCTTTTAGATGCCCTTCTGCTAAATCTTCAACGTGAATATAGTCACGAATGCCTGTTCCATCTTTTGTATCGTAATCATTGCCCCAAATCATAAGCTTATCTCGTTTTCCTAAAGA
Source organism: Bartonella tamiae Th239 (assembly GCF_000278275.1). Classification (GTDB taxonomy): domain Bacteria; phylum Pseudomonadota; class Alphaproteobacteria; order Rhizobiales; family Rhizobiaceae; genus Bartonella; species Bartonella tamiae. The sequence continues at coordinate 1,525,196 of NZ_JH725147.1, read as the reverse complement.
TACTTGGGCTATGATAGGCATAAGATTATTTGGAATTCCTTTAGGGTCTTCTCCAATAAGGCCACTTTCATGTGCACCTACTGGATTAAAATAGCGTAAAACAGAAATTGCCATGGTTGGGTCAGCTGTATAAAAATCATTTAACATGTTTTCAACCAAAAGCTTTGTTCGGCCATAAACACTTTCAGGTGCTAATGGATGCAATTCGTCATAAGGTAAATATTTTGGTTTTCCATACACAGTTGCAGTAGAGGAAAAAACAAATTTTTTAACATTTTTGGCTTTCATTGCTTGTAATAAACGTAAGCTACCGATCACATTACAGTCATAATATACTTCTGGTTTTAGTTGTGATTCACCAACGGACTTTAGTCCAGCAAAATGAAGAACAGCCTCACAGTTGTGACGTTCAATAACCGCTTCGACAAAATTCTTATCACGAATGTCGCCTGATTCATTATGAATGATTCTTCCAGTAATGTGTGTTATGCGCCTTAGGACCTCAGGGTGACTGTTATCAAAATTATCAATAACGACAACATTATGGCCTGCATTAAGAAGAGCAACACAACAATGTGAACCAATATATCCAGCTCCACCCGTTACCAAAATATTCATATGATGTCCTTTTTATCATTCATTATATTTATCTTATGCTATTGATTAAAAAGCAACGCAAGAGTGAAAATTGGGTGCAATTTTATGTCAGATAATACAATGAAACCATCTCGTGACATTAAGGTTTTGCTTCAGATCTTATCGATTTTGCGAGATACTGAAAATGGATATGTTTGGGATAAGAAGCAAACATTTGAGACTATTATTCCCTATACATTGGAAGAAGTTTACGAAGTTATTGATGCAATTCATCGTCATGATAGGGATGATCTTTGTGAAGAACTTGGTGATCTCTTGTTACAAATTGTATATTATGCAACTCTTGCCAGTGAAGAAAAAAGTTTTGATTTTGGCGATATCGTTTATTCAATAACTGCAAAACTTATTCGTCGTCATCCCCATTTATTGAGATCAAATCATCATTTAACAGAAGAAGAGCATAAAAAATATTGGCAAGAAGTTAAACAATATGAAAAGCATATGAGACGCGAAAGACGACTTAAATTAGGACTAAATGATGACACGCCTAATGGGTATTTAGGAAGTGTCAAAACAGCACAGTCAAAACAAAAAGAATCGGTTGAACTTCTTAATCAGGCTGCAAAAGTTGGGTTTGAGTGGGACAATATTCAATCCTTTATCAATAAATTTCAAGAAGAAATTTATGAATTGAAAGAGGCTATTTCTGCTTCAGATCACGATACTATATTGGAAGAATTCGGCGATACTTATTTTGCTCTTCTTAATATAGCACGCAAATTAGAAATAGATCCAGATGATGCTTTAAATCGAACCAATCATAAATTTCGTTCTCGATTTGATTATATCGAAAATTATTTAAATGATAAAAAAACTACCTTTGAAGAAACATCTCTAGAAGACATGTTGATTCTTTGGAAAGACGCAAAAAAAATATTTAAATCAAAAAAATATTTTAAATGTAAAAAAATGGAAGTTTAAATCTTCACTATTTCGATACAAAATTTTATGTTGATGACGTTACATTTTCTAATGCGCTTTGTGATGCAGGACGAATTTCTACTGATTCACCACAGCCACAAGCTGAAGTTTGATTAGGATTATTAAACACAAAACCTGTCCTTAATGTTCCTATTTCATAGTCCATTTGTGTACCTAAAAGAAAGAGAACAGCTTCACGGGCAATATACACACGCGCCCTATCAAATTCGACAATGTCGGCATTTTTAATGTCTGTTGTAGCAAGATCAACTGTATATTCCATTCCCGCACAACCGCCTTTTTTAACACCAATAATGATGCCGTGAACGTTATTATTTTCCATAATTTCCACTACACGGTTTTGTGCGGCTTGTGTTAAAGTAATAACTGAAAAACGACCCATTTTAAGCTCTTTTGCATGTTAAATAATTTTAAGATTATATGGTAAGCGCTATTTGGCGCGTCAAGATGTAGCAAATACAAACATTGATTTATCTTTGATCTCAATGATAATAAATAAAGAACTTATAAAATACGATATAATCACATTGATAACAAGACGATCACAATAATAAGTGAATATTTTTGTAAGTGCAATGTGATTGCAGGAAATTCATATGCGCTATTGGCTAACTTTTTTTATATTAATATCATCGTGTCTTTTTTTAAATAATGCTTTTTCAGCTGATATTGAAAAAGGAAAATTAATTTTTAAAAGGTGTAGCGTCTGTCATAATATTGATAAACCAAACAATAAAGTCGGACCAACTTTATTAAACGTCATTGGACGACAAGCAGGTTCCTTAAAAGGATATAACTTTTCACCTGCTATGACCAATGCAGGTGAGAATGGTTTAATGTGGGATCGAGAAAATTTAATAACATATCTTCATAATCCACGCGCTATGATTAAAGGTACTAGAATGGCTACAGTAAGATTGCAAAACGATGATGATATTGACGATCTCATTGCTTATATAAAGTCAGCATCAACGTCTGATCAGAAAATAGATGATAGCAAAAAAAACGAACATCCATGATATATTTTAAAAAGTGATAAGATATATAATCCGTTTTTAAAGATGAAATTAAAAATTTATGCTATTTAATGTTTTTAAGTTAGTTAAATACAATAAGCATATTCAATAATTATATGAAATTAACTATTAATTTTTTAAAAAAATATCATTGCCTTGATATTTTCATTATTTAATCTAATTATTAAAAAAGCTTTTAACAAAAGGGAATTTTCAATGCTTAAAAAAACAATGAAAACGGCGGTCTTATCGATAGCTATGTCAGTGATGCTTGCAGGAGGAGCAACAATGGTGAACGCTCAAAACACTACAAATAATGCATCATTGATTGATGCTGTTAAAAAACACGATAAAGCTGGTGTTGAAGCACTTATAAAGTCTAAAGCTTCTTTAGAGCAACGTGATAGAAGTGGTGCAACACCTTTGCTTATTGCGACACATGAGAATGATGTCGATATTGCACGTATGCTGATACAAGCTGGTGCTGATGTTAATGCAAAAGATGGTATTCAAGATAGCCCTTATCTCTACGCTGGAGCGCGTGGACATCTTGAAATTCTAAAAATGACACTTGAACATGGTGCAGATTTAAAGAGTGTTAATCGTTATGGTGGAACTGCACTGATCCCTGCTTGTGAACGCGGTCATGTGGAAACAGTCAAAACATTATTAGAAGCTGGTGTTGACGTTGATCACATCAATAATCTTGGATGGACTGCACTTTTAGAAACAGTTATTTTGGGTGATGGTAGCAAAAAATATGTCGAGATAACCAAACTTTTACTTGATCATGGAGCAGATGCTTCAATTAAAGATAAAAAAGGTATGACAGCTCTTGATCATGCAAAAAATCGTGGACAAAAAAATGTTGCTGCTGTTTTAGAGAAACATTCCAAATAAGAATGAAATCTTATCGTTATGATCAAACAAGAGGGTGCGAATGATGTTTTATTCGTGCCCTTATTTATAAGAAATCTTCAGCATTATCAAATGGAAATAATAAAACCTATATTTATAAAGTTCGCTTTAATATTATCTTCATTCAAATGTTAAAAATCAATATTTGTTCATTAGTTTTCATCTTTATTATGAATTTTTTACTTGCCTTTATAATCTCAGTAAATTAGGTCTTTTGTCGGTTCGGAGCGTAGCGCAGCCCGGTAGCGCACTTGACTGGGGGTCAAGGGGTCGTGGGTTCGAATCCCGCCGCTCCGACCATTTTTTAGACATTTCATATTTTTATCTTAAATTTATTCGCTTCGACATTTATCATGTTAATATGGAATCTTATCTAAGCCCATACCGTTTATAGAGGAAGCAATGTTTTTCCCATTAAAAATTCATCGATTGATCGTGCAGCTTGCCGCCCTTCACGAATTGCCCAGACAACTAATGATTGTCCTCTTCTGACATCTCCAGCACAAAAAAGTTTTTTGACAGAGGTTTGATAATCTCTATCATTAGCAAGTACAGAGCGAGCCCCACGACTATTTGTTTTCATTTTCAAACGATCCCCTAACTGTTGGCAAACACCATGTTCAAAAGGACCAGAAAAACCAATAGCAGTAAAAGCAAGATCAGCAGTGATATAAAACTCACTTCCTTCTATTGGTAAACGCTTTTCATCCACCTGACAGCATTTTACATGGGTCAGATGATTTTCATCACCGATGAATTCAAGAGTTGCTACCTGAAATTCACGTAAAGCACCTTCTGCTTGACTGGTTGAAATACGCATTTTTGTGCTCCAATAAGGCCAAACGGCTAATTTATCTTCACGTTCAGGTGGTTTAGGGCGAATATCCAATTGGGTAACCTTTACAGCACCTTGACGAAATGCTGTGCCCATACAGTCAGATGCCGTATCACCCCCACCAATAACAACAACATGCTTTCCTTCCGCCAAAATTGGTTGAGAAGGCCAACCTGTGGATTCTATTGATTCTCCCCCCACTCGTTTGTTTTGTTGTACAAGATACGGCATTGCATCATAAACACCATTAAAATGAGAACCGGGAATGTCAACTTTTCTAGGCATTTCAGCGCCGCCACAATAAAGAACCGCATCATAGCTTTGTAATAGATTATCTATCGATTGATCCGTTCCTATGTGAACATTACAATAAAATGTTACGCCCTCACCTTCCATTTGCATAATTCGACGATCAATAAGATATTTTTCCATTTTAAAGTCTGGAATTCCATAACGTAAAAGCCCTCCTGGACGATTTTCTCTTTCGTACACATGAACATTGTGACCAACTCTTGAAAGCTGTTGTGCAGCAGCCAAGCCTGAAGGACCCGAGCCAATGATGGCGATTGTTTTTCCTGTTTTTTCTTTGGCTGATTGTGGTTTTAAATACCCTAAAGCAAAAGCTTTATCGGCCAATGTTTGCTCAATTGTTTTTATTGTTACTGGAACATCTTCTAAATTAAGCGTACATGCTTCTTCACATGGTGCTGGACATATACGACCTGTAAATTCAGGAAAATTGTTTGTGGAAAACAAATTGTTGATCGCAATTTCCCAATTGTCTTGATAGACAAGATCATTCCAATCAGGAATTTGATTATGTACTGGACATCCAGTTGAACCATGACAAAAAGGAATACCACAATCCATACAACGGGCAGCCTGTTTTTGTACTTCATCATCATTCATAGGAATAGCAAATTCTTTAAAATGACGAATCCGATCCGATGCAGGCTGATATTTTTGGGATTGACGATCAATCTCCAGAAAACCGGTAACTTTTCCCATTTTTTGTTTCCTATTTCAATATAATAGCGATAAGCGGATTTAGGTTATTGCGTGGCTGTTCCAACCCGCATTTGTTCCATTTCTTGCAAAGCACGACGATATTCAACCGGCATGACTTTCACAAATTTTGAACGAAATTCTTCCCAATGATCAAGAATTTCTTTTGCACGCTTTGACCCTGTATAATGATGATGATTAGAGATCATCTGGACTAAACGTTCTTCATCATGTTTTGTCATATTCGCGGAGACATCAACACGGCCTTTGTGCATAATATCACCGCCTAAGTGATGTAATTTCTCTAAAATATCATCTTCTTCTGGTACAGGTTCCAATTCAACCATTGCCATATTACAACGTGCGGAGAAATCACCATTTTCATCAAGAACATAAGCAACACCACCAGACATACCAGCAGCAAAATTTCGCCCCGTTTGACCAATGACAACAACCACGCCACCAGTCATATATTCACAACCATGATCGCCTACACCTTCAACAACAGCAGCAACTCCTGAATTACGAACAGCAAAACGTTCACCAGCAATACCATTAAAGTAGCATTCACCTTCAACGCCTCCATATAAAACTGTATTACCGACAATGATAGAATTTTGGGCTTCAATTGTTGATTCTTCGGGAGGACGTACAATAATTTTACCTCCTGACAGACCCTTGCCAACATAGTCATTTCCAGCCCCAATTAACTCAAAACTTATGCCTTTGGCTAAAAATGCGCCAAAAGATTGACCTGCTGTTCCATTAAATTGAATGGAAATTGTGTTATCAGGAAGTCCGTTATGGCGAAAACGACGTACCAATTCTCCTGACAGCATTGCTCCGACAGATCGATCGACATTACGAATTGCTGTTTCAAATGTAACGGGTGTTTTATTATTTAAAGCAGCTAAGGATTTTTCGATTAATTGTCGATCAAGAATATCATTAATTGGATGTTGTTGACGTTCTGTATGGTAGATTTCGCGTTTTTCAGCATCTGGTTTATAAAAAATACGACTAAAATCAAGCCCTTGAGCTTTCCAATGTTCTATTGCAGGTTGCTTATCCAAAAGGTCAGATTGACCAATAATATCATTAAGATGTTTAAATCCCATATCAGCTAATAAAGCTCGCACTTCTTCAGCCAAGTAGAAAAAGAAATTAATGACATGTTCGGGGGTACCTTTAAAGCGTTTACGCAAAACAGGATCTTGTGTTGCAACGCCTACAGGACAAGTATTTAAATGGCATTTTCGCATCATGATACAACCAGATGCAATTAAAGGAGCAGTTGCAAATCCAAATTCGTCTGCACCAAGCAAAGCTCCAATGACTACATCTCTACCTGTACGTAAACCTCCATCAACTTGCAAGGCAACACGTGAACGCAAGCCATTGAGAACAAGTGTTTGTTGTGTTTCAGCCAATCCCATTTCCCAAGGGGACCCTGCATTTTTTAAAGACGTTAAGGGAGAAGCCCCTGTGCCACCATCATATCCTGAGATAGTGATATGATCAGCACGCGCTTTTGCAACACCTGCGGCAACAGTACCAACACCTACTTCTGAAACAAGCTTTACTGAAATATTTGCTTTTTCATTTACATTTTTTAAATCGTATATGAGCTGCGCAAGGTCTTCAATGGAATAAATATCATGATGTGGTGGTGGTGAAATCAAACCAACACCAGGCGTCGAATGCCGTGTTTTAGCGATGATCGCATCAACCTTATGTCCTGGCAATTGACCTCCCTCACCTGGTTTTGCTCCTTGTGCAACTTTAATTTGAATGACATCTGAATTAACAAGATATTCCGTCGTCACACCAAATCGACCCGAGGCCACTTGCTTAATTGCTGAACGTTCAATGTTTGCTCGTCCATCTGGGCTCGGATAAAAACGATCTGGCTCTTCCCCTCCTTCTCCAGTGTTTGATTTTCCACCAATCGTATTCATTGCTCTAGCAAGTGTTGTATGCGCTTCTCGTGAGATGGATCCAAAAGACATCGCTCCTGTTGAAAAACGCTTAACAATTTCAGTAGCTGACTCAACCTCGTTAATAGAGATTGCTTTTGCTCCACGCTCTTGTGCAGTTTTAATGTGAAAAAGACCGCGGATGGTTTTTGCTTGTGTTGATTGACTATCAATACGTTTAGAATATTGCGTAAAAATTTTTGGATTAGATGTTCGCACAGCATGTTGTAAATCAGCAACAGCATCGGGCGACCATATATGTGCCTCACCACGAATACGATAAGAATATTCACCACCAATATCTAAAGCATTTCTTAAAAGTGGATCATCACTAAATGCGGCTAAATGACGTGCAACTGTTTCGTCAGCAATTTCTTTTAAATCCACTCCTTCGATAGCACTTGATGTGCCTGTAAAGAATTGATCGATAAAAGACTGTTTTAAACCAACAGCATCAAAAATTTGAGCTCCACAATAGGATTGATATGTTGAAATGCCCATTTTGGACATGACTTTTAAAATACCTTTTCCAATCGATTTAATGTAACGTGAAACAACTTCCTTTTCAGACACTTCTTTGGGAAATTCACCATTTTGATGCATATTGATCAGTGTATCAAATGCGAGATAAGGATTGATTGCTTCTGCACCATAACCTGCAAGACAACAAAAGTGATGGATTTCTCTTGGTTCACCTGTTTCTACGACCAAACCAACAGATGTCCGCAATCCTTTTCGAATTAGATGATGATGCACGCTCGCAGTAGCAAGTAATGCAGGAATTGGAATGCGATCTGGCCCAACTTGGCGATCGGATAAGATTATAATATTATAACCGCCATGAACGGCAGCTTCGGCACGTTCACAAAGACGCAAAATAGCACCATTCATGCCTTCTGCACCTTCTTGAACAGCATATGTAATATCGAGTGTTTTTGTATCAAAACGGTCTTCCGTTTGACCAATTGCACGGATTTTTTCTAAATCAACATTTGTTAATATCGGTTGACGGACCTCTAAACGTTTGCGTTTTGATGTGCCAATTAGGTCTAAAATATTTGGTCGTGGACCAATAAAAGATACAAGACTCATAACCAATTCTTCACGAATAGGATCAATCGGAGGATTGGTGACTTGAGCAAAATTTTGTTTGAAATAACTATAAAGAAGCTTTGGCTTATCAGACATGGAAGAAATAGGTGTATCAACCCCCATTGACCCGATGGGTTCTTGACCTGTCGTGGCCATTGGGGAAAGTAGCAATTTAGTATCTTCTTGCGTGTAACCAAAGGTTTGTTGGCGATCAAGGAGTGTAACATCTTTACGCAATGATCTTGGTTCAACGGGTGCAAGATCTTCTAAGATAAGTTGCGTATTTCGTAACCATTCTTGATAAGGATATTTTGAGGCTATTTGAGATTTAATCTCTTCATCAGAAACAATGCGTCCTTCATTCAAATCGATAAGCAACATCCGTCCTGGTTGCAACCGCCATTTACGGATAATTTTCTTTTCTTCAACGTCCAAGACGCCTGCTTCAGAGGCCAAAATAACATAATCATCATCGGTGACAATATAACGAGCAGGTCTTAAACCATTACGGTCTAATGTCGCGCCAATTTGATAGCCATCAGTAAATGCGACAGCAGCTGGGCCATCCCATGGTTCCATTAATGCTGCATGATATTCATAAAAAGATCGTCTTTCTTGGCTAATCAAACCATTCCCTGCCCATGCTTCTGGTATGAGCATCATCATAGCATGCGCAAGAGAATAACCACCCTGATATAAAAATTCTAATGCATTATCAAAGCATGCTGTATCCGATTGACCTTCATAAGAAATTGGCCATAATTTTGAAATATCATTTCCAAATAATTCAGAATCGACAGATGCTTGACGTGCCGCCATCCAATTCACATTGCCGCGCAAAGTATTGATTTCACCATTATGTGCAACCATGCGATAGGGATGAGAAAGTTTCCATGATGGAAATGTGTTGGTAGAAAAGCGTTGATGCACCAAAGCAATAGCGCTTTCAAATCGCTCATCCTGAAGATCTTTATAATAAGCACCTACTTGATAGGCTAAAAACATGCCTTTATAGACAATGGTTCGTGCTGAAAGAGATACAATGTAAAACCCATTATCTCTTCCTCCCGTTTCTTGAAAAATACGATTTGAAATGACTTTACGAAGCACAAATAATCTACGTTCAAACGCTTCATCGGATTCAATAGAACGGTTACGTCCAATAAAAACCTGACGGTGGACAGGCTCTGTTGCGGCAATGGCGGGGGCTTTTGATAAAGAAGAATTATCAACGGGAACATGACGAAAAGCAATAAAATTTAAACCTTCAAGGCTAATAACTTCTTTTACGATTTGTTCAATATGCAAACGCATTGCATCATCTTGTGGCATAAAAATATGACCAACAGCATAGTCACCGCTAATGGGCAATTGAATATTATTTAATGCCATAATTTCACGAAAAAAACGATCTGGTATTTGAACCAGTAAACCAGCTCCGTCACCCATTAGTGGATCCGCACCAACAGCACCTCTATGGGTTAAGTTTTCCAGCATTTGTAATCCGTCTTCAACCACTTTATGCGATTTTTGATTTTTAAGATGAGCTATAAAGCCAACACCACAAGCATCGTGTTCATTTTTAGATGAATATAAGCCTTGAGATTCAGGTAAGCCAAAAGAGGATTTATGAGCGACATTTAAATTTTCTTGCAATAAGTTATCAAATAAATAATGATTATTACTAAAATTATTATTTTTATGCATTTTTATAACTCATATTCTCGATATTATTAAATCACGTCATCTTTATAAGCAATGACACAAGGACATTCGCGACACTTTTGAAGTGTTTGATCTTGTAAAAGACAACCGTTTTTTTTCTATGTCAGAATAATTCTAAACGATCAAGACATAATCAATCATTTTAAAATTATATTATAAATTTATAAGTTTAAATTAAATTATATTATAAATTATTTATAAATTTTATAACATAAATAATAGTTACTTGATATTATAATATTATAAAATTTTAAAACTAAATTTTTGTAAAATAGGTCATAAAGTGAAAAATAAAAAAGGCACAAAGAATCTTTGTGCCTTTAACTCATTTATTATTAAATTTATTTATTCAGCAGCTTCCATCTCAATTTGGCTCTTTTGAGATTTTTTACCTTTGTTTAAGGATACATTGGACACAACCTCAATTTTTCGAGGTTTCATTTCTTCAGGTATTTCTCTTTTAAGTTCAATATGCAACAAACCATTTTGAAGATTTGCTCCTGTGACTTCAACATGATCAGCAAGTTGAAAACGTCTTTCAAACGCTCTTGCTGCTATTCCTCGGTAAAGAAAATCACCTGATTGATCATCATTTTCCGGTGCTTTTTCACCTTTGATCGTTAATTGATTACGATGGGCTTCTATATCAATATCTTTTTCTGAAAAACCAGCAACTGCCATAGAGATACGATAAGAATTTTCACTTAAACGTTCAATATTATAAGGTGGGTATGTTTGGGCACTTTCAAGCTGTGTTTGTGAGTCAAACATATTAAAAATTCGATCAAAACCTACGGTTGAACGATATAATGGTGTAAAGTCTACTTGACGCATGTTTGAGTCCTCCTTTTGAGCGACTTTAAAAATTTTACGTTGAATAATCTCCATGTAAGGCAGACCATCCATGTCATTGAAACCCCAAGATCGGCGGTTACAAATTCTATTTGGTTATGGATAGTCATCTTTTCAAGAACAAAAGAATGTAATGCTATAATTATTTTTAAACGTTTATAAATTTACGTTTCTTTATATTATTTTAGGAATACAACCCATAATTATATTAAAATGACATGACTAATAGTAAATCGATATAAGAAAGAAAGTGATAAACGGATAAATGAATTCGAGGTCACCTTACGAACAAAGATGATTGAATCTATTATTTAGTATTTTAGAAACAGAAAATTTTGCATTGAGAATTTTCGAAGAGCTGTGAAGATAGTCATGTTTTATTAGCGTTTAAACCCTCGTTATAAAATAAACTTTCTCATATCATTTAATAAAATGAATGGGTTCTAAGCTAAGGTGATAATGTAAAAATTATATGCTAATATACTATTTAAATAATAATAATTTTCATAAAATAATCAGACGATTAAGAATTAAGAAGTGTACACGCTTTTGCATACAGTTTGGGAGTGGCAGCCGCTATAATATTGCCACCATATTCTGCCTTTTCACCGTTCCATTGACTTATGACCCCTCCAGCTTCTTTGATAATCGGAATTAAAGCCATAATATCGTATGGTTTCAATCCCACCTCAATAACGAGATCGACATGTCCTGCTGCAAGCATTGCAAAAGCATAACAATCTGTTCCAAAACGGGTAAGTTTTGCACTTTTTTTTAACTTATTAAAGAGTATTTTATCTTGTCCTAAAAATAGTTCTGGGGCTGTTGTAAAGAGAATAGCTTCATCTATAGTGACGCAATTTCGGACCTTTAATCGATTTTGTGTTTTATTCATCAATGAATAATAATAAGCCCCTTGTCCACACGTGTAGAAAATTTCACCTGTAAAAGGTTGAACCATCATGCCAATAAGTGCATTTCCATTTTTTTGCACTCCAACCAAAGTTCCCCAAATTGGCAAACCTGAAATAAAGGAACGAGTTCCATCAATGGGATCAATAACCCATTGATACTCATTTGATCCTTCGTAATTCGGAAACTCTTCACCTATAATACTATCTTCAGATCTATAGCTATGAATAATTTCTCTCAAACGACGTTCTGTCTCTTGATCAGCAATTGTAACAGGATCGAAACTTGTTTTTTCTTTATTTGTAACAAGAATTTTTTGTCGAAAATGAGGGAGCGTTGTTTCACACGCAACTTGTGCTAATTTTATTAAAAAATTAAAGTCAATTTGTCCAGCCATGTTTAAGTCATCTCAGTTTATGCATATTTTATAAAGGATAATGGCGTTTTTTTATTATCATTATATTTTTATAATATTCAGCAACGCCTATATGGTCAACATTCGTAAAAAACATGCTTTTCATTTTATTCGGCGGCACTTTGATAAGTCATTAACTCATCTTCAGGGAAAGACATGAGATCGGCACAAAAAGTCATAAGATCCTGTCGTAATTGTTGAAAACCTTGATGTATTTCTAATGTCATTTCATTAAGATAAAGCGATCTATTAATTTCTATTTGTAAAGTGTGAATATTATTGAATGGTGCGCCATAATGAGACGTTATAAAACCGCCCGAATAGGGTTGATTAATACTGATCTGATACCCTTTTTTTTCTAATAGTGCAGCCGCAAATTGCGTAAAAGATGAAGCGCAGGAACGACTATGATGGTCTCCAAGGATAAAATCTGGTTGCTTTTTACCTTCAAAATATTTCAGATTACTTGGCATGGAATGACAATCAATGAGAACACTAAATCCAAAACGATCTTTTAGTTTCAATAAAACTTGATTAAGTTTAACATGATATGGTGTGTAATAATTTTCTATACGTTTAATCGCATTTGAAACAGACAGTTTCTTATTGTAAATATTCAGTTTTGTCGCGACGATTTTAGGGATCGTACCAAGACCTGCTAGCACGCGTATTGATGGAGAAGGAACAGACTCAGGTAATAGATCTTCAAACATTTCTGGATCAAGTTCATCAGCACGTCGATTAATATCAATAAAAGAACGCGGATAGTTTGCCATCATAAAACACGCGCCTAATTTTATGACATCCTTAAAAAGAAGATCAACATAACTATCTTCAGATATACGTATGGTAAAACTATCAAGTGCTATGTTTTGAAGAAAGTGTTGAGGATAAATTCTACCCGAATGAGGTGAATTAAAAAGAAATGGAACACGTAATTGAGCAGGTTCAGTATAATCAAAAACAGGAATTTCTTCAAAAGGCATTTTAGATTCCGTAAAAAATCATTTTCCTATAACGCATTATTAAGCCTTATTACAACCAATGATTAACCATTAATACAATCAAAAAGCCTAAAATGATATTATAGCTTTTTTTACATATATTCCATATTATAAGAAGGAAAGAGGTTTGCTCTTAATATAATTACTAAAATTGGACGATGCCATGAAACGTATTTTGCTTGCTGAAGATGATAATGATATGCGTCGCTTTTTAGCGAAAGCGCTAGAAAAAGCTGGCTACGAAGTTACCCATTTTGATAATGGTGTGAGCGCTTATGAAAGACTACAAGAAGAACCCTTTTCTTTACTTTTGACAGATATTGTCATGCCTGAAATGGATGGAATTGAACTGGCAAGAAGGGCTACAGAAATTGACCCTGACCTTCGAGTCATGTTCATTACTGGTTTTGCAGCTGTGGCACTTAATTCTGATAGTAATACGCCACGCGATGCAAAAGTTTTATCAAAGCCATTTCATTTGCGTGAATTGGTTTCTGAAGTGGAAAAAATGCTGATAGCAGCATAAAAAATAAAACAACTGTTATTTTAAATACGATTTTTATGTTTTTTTATAAAATGAGGATTGACGTTCCCACTATGTTGTGGTGTATGCAACCATCATTTGATGGGCGTGTAGCTCAGCGGGAGAGCACTACATTGACATTGTAGGGGTCACAGGTTCAATCCCTGTCACGCCCACCATCATATCAGAAATCTCAATGGATAACGCATCTCAGTAATAATGATAGGCTTAATGATTCTCTATAACTTTTTTTATATTTCAGAGTTATATTATCACTATTGCATATTATTGATTTCTCAATTTTTCTTTAAGCATTGATGAAAAATTGTAAATTGTATATTTAAGTCATACAAATATACTAAACTCAATATGAAATCTAATAATTACGTTATGAATATATGATCGTATAAAACACTAAAGAATATACAATTTTAAATTATTTAATGAAATTAAATCAATTATTGTTTTATATAAAATCTTATTAAAATCGTTCCATCACTACACGATATTCTTTCAATATACTATAGCGACATATGGTGATCAGTCTTTCAACTGATCACATATCGTATAAATAATAAGGTAAATTTTTATTTTATTCAGCGGAGACGATCTTTCCATTATCCCACTGATACATTGAGAATACTTTTGAAGTGATATCGCCAGGCTCACCATAAGTAATTTCACCAATTGTGGTTGGTATAGAGTCACCTGATTTAATCACTTCGATAACGGCTTCAGGATCATCTGTTGCTCCAGCTTTTTCAAAACCATAAGCTAAAACTTGCACAGCCGCATAACCATTAAGAGTAAATGTTGTTGCAGGAATAGAATGATCATTTAAAGCTTTAATTGCTTCTTGAGCGAGTGGATTTTTGCTTACATCAATGGAATTAGTAAACATTGTGCCATTTGCTGCACTACCTGCGATAGACCAAAGTTCAGATGTATTTAAACCATCCCCACCGATTAATTTTGCTTCCACATCTTGTTCGCGTAATTGTTTTAAAAGCAAACCCGCTTCTGGATGATAACCACCAAAATAAATATAGTCGACATTGTCTTGTTTTAGACGTGTCACCATACTACTATAATCTTTCTCACCTGGTGTAATATTACCATAATACACTTCCTCAACACCAGCACGATTAAGTGCTGTTTTAAAAGCATCAGCTAAACCTTTGCCATAAGTAGCGCGATCATGTATAATAGCAATTCGCTTATCTTTAAAATTTTTGACATAAAAATCAGCAGCATAATCAGCTTGTTGATCGTCACGTCCAATTGTACGTAAAATATTCCAAAGACCACGTGAAGACAATTCTGGTGCTGTTGATGATGGTGTAATCATCAAAATGCCATTTTCATCTAAAATATTCGATACGGGCAAAGCAGAATTTGATGTGACAGGGCCAACAACATATAATATTCCCTCACCTATCACCTGATTGGCTGCGGAAACGGCTTGTTTTGGATCAGCCGCATCATCAAAAACCTTTAAAACCAGTTTTTCACCATTTATGCCGCCCTTTTTATTAATTTCATCAATGGCCACTTTTGCACCATTATCTACCTGAATTCCATAGGCAGCGACAGGTCCTGTAACAGGGCCTATAAAACCAAGAGTAATATCGGCATAAGCTGACGAAATAAGTCCTGATCCTAGAAGCGCGATAGCTGACACTGTAGATATAAGAAAATGTTTCATAAAATGATCCTCCTCGGTTTATATTATGTTGTAGACTATTTTAAGAGTTCACACGTGCTCTAGCTCATTTGTTATTACGTATGGCATAGAGCATTTACTCACATCATTCTTCTAGCGTTTCTTTAACTTTTAGAGCAAGTTGTTTTAATGTAAAAGGCTTAGAAAGAAAACCAAATACAGCATCTTTAGGTAAACTTTTTGCGAAAGCGTCTTTAGCATAACCTGAGACGAAGACGAATTTTATATCAGGATATTTTTGTTTCATATTGCTTAATAATGTTGGTCCATCCATTTCGGGCATTACGACGTCCGACACAACAATGTCAACAGCTCCATTATTTTCTTCAAGTATTTCAAGTGCCTCCACACCATTTTCTGCTTCTAATACTTGATATCCACGAGATTGTAATGCGCGCACACCGCCCATTCTCACCGCATGCTCATCTTCAACTAATAATACTGTTGCCGAACCAGACAAATCTGTATTTTTATTGATGGTGGAATCCTTTTCATTTTTAAAAGGAACATCGATTTTTATATTTGGACTATTGGAATGTTCGTCTGCTGGTGAAAGTGTATAACGGCGCAAAAATATACGAAAAGTAGTCCCCTGCCCTTCAATGCTATCACAGTAAATAAAACCGCCTGTTTGTTTCACAATACCATAAACCATGGAAAGCCCAAGCCCAGTACCCTTACCCACTTCTTTAGTTGTAAAAAATGGTTCAAACATTTTTTCTTGAATAGATTTTGGAATTCCTGTGCCTGTATCTTGAACATCAATAACAACATAGTCATGAGGTTCAAGTGAGCTGTAATGTAATTTTTTAGTGTCTTCAGCTTTCATATTAGATGTTTTAATATGAACAACACCACCATCTGGCATTGCGTCTCGCGCATTTATAACCAAATTCATCACGACACGCTGAAAGGAGGACAAATCAACCTTAACGCGCCATAAATCACGTCCATGGACGACTTTCAATTGGGTATGACTGCCTAATAATGGAATAAGTAAAGCGCGAATATCAGACAGAAGATCTGTTAAATCCGCCACTTCAGGACGCAAAGTTTGTCTTCTTGAAAAAGCAAGTAATTGTTGAACAAGTGATGCTGCTCTATTAGCGTTATTTTTAATATTTATAAGGTCAGCATGTGTAGGATCTGAACTACGATGACTTGCTAAAAGCAAATCACAAGACATAAGAATAGCCGTTAAAACATTATTAAAATCGTGCGCGATGCCGCCAGCAAGCTGACCAACAGCCTGCATTTTTTGACCTTCAGCCATCTTATCTTCAATTCTTTTTTGTTCTGTTTTTTCTTGAACTGATAGAATAGCAATCGCATCACTTTCTTTATAGTTATCAAAAAAAAGATTAAAAATATGAAAATTTAAATGGCGGTCATTATCAAATGTGGTCTCATACCATTGTGAAGATATTTGTTTCGTTTTTAAATTTTCAAAGATATGATCAATTTGATGACAAGATTGCGACGACAAAATTTCATGAATTTCTATCAGATTGTTTTTTTTGAAGCTCGTATCAAACAAATCTTGAAAAAATTTATTGCTATATATGAGTTGTTTATTAGTATTTAATACACCCATAGCAAAGGGTATATGATCTATAATGTTGAACAAAAATTGCGTGTCATCAGAAATTCTATTTTTTTTATTTGTCATCGAAGATGAATTTATGACGACAAAACGGTAAATAATATGATCGTTTTGTTCATATTCTTCTATCGCAACAATTTGCAAAAAAACGGGTGGAGTTTGCTTATCTTTTGATTTTAGAAAGCCATTTTTTAAAGTTTTAATATTTTTAAAATCATCAGAAATTTCATAGTGTTCATCTATAAATGTTTTGAAAGTAAAAAGCTTATTAATATGTATTTTCTGATGATGAATTGTTTCATTATCGATATGAAGCCATAAAGCAAGTGTTGTATTAATATATTGAACGATCCCTGTATTATCGATCACCATTAATCCTGCCGGTGCTTGGTCAAAATGATCGTATACATATTGAAAATTCTTTATAGTTGTATTACTTTCAATATTTAAATTTTTGACTTTTGAAAAACGCCAAATAAGAATATATTCTTCTGCGTCCCTATAAGAACGTACGCTTACATTTAAAATATTACCACAAAATATAGAGTTCTTTAAAAAGTCTGAATGTTCAAGACAGATTTCTTCTTGTGCATATTCATTTCGAAGCGCTTTGACTTTTAATTGATAAAGCGCAATTTCAGCCTTCGTGTTATTGGTAAATAAAGATGAAAAACGGTGAGAATGATGATTTGAATTCCAGGTTTTAAAAGCATCATTTGAAAATAAAATGGTGTCACGTTCATTTGTTATAAGAATAGGATCATCAAGAATATTGAAGAGATGGAAATTACTTTTATCACTATTTTTTTCAGACTTTGTTTTTTTTAATCCTAAAGAAAAATGAAGAAGCCATAAAAATCCTATGAGAGCAAAAGTAAAGAACAACAACATAGAAAGCGTATTGAACATAAGATCGTTTTTTAAAAAAGTCGCAAACGAAAAGAAGCAAGACATGATTAACAGAAATAAAATGCCGATTTTTAAAAAAAAAATCCAGCGTGATGTATAATTTTGTGTCTGATCTTTATATTTTGGCATGCTCATATATTATCAAAGCCTTTTTATACATAAATGATTCTTGATGTATAATGCCCTAAATTATAAAAGACATGAAGATTTGATGCGGCTAAAAATAGTTTTTTACGGTGACAAAATTTTATAACTTTATAAATATAAGTTTGTAACGAAACAGAGTTCTTCACCTTTATCATGCCATGTTCTCGCTCTATAAATCATTTTAAGAAAATACTATATTAAAGTTTATAAAATAGGAGAAAATATTATGCATAGCTGGTTAGCAAACCAGATTGGAACATCAGCCGCAAATGTTATTATAAGTTTATTGGTTCTTGTTGTTGTTATTATTGCCATTTTTGTAACGCTTGCAATTTTAAGAAAAATAAATAATGGAACTTTTGTTATTGGAGGAAAATCTCGTACGCCGAGATTGTCCATTCGTGACGCAGCGGCTGTTGATCACACGCGTCGTTTGGTTTTGGTGCGCCGCGATAATGTTGAGCATCTTATTTTAATTGGTGGTCATAATGATGTTGTAATTGAAACAAACATTGTTGAACCGTCCTCTCAATACTCATCAAATGAATTGAATAAACGGTCAATAAAAACAGAATCATTTTCTGTGACAAATAGACAGGATGATCATATCCTTAATCAAAGAGAGTCAGAATTATCTGCTGTGTTAGACAATGCAGCGTCAAGTAACTCACAAAAGACCCATGAACCCCACACGACATATTCTCCTAAAGAAGAAAATCAACACTTCATACGTAATAATAGTCATGTGATGACGCAGCAAAAGCAAAATAATCTTCAAACACATCCACAACAAAGTCGTTCAACGGATATAAAAGATAACAATTTGAATAAAGGGGCGTATAATCCACAAATACCTGATCGTATAAGAGATGATATTGTTACAGCCAAAATTGATGGCAGGCGAGAACCAAAATTCTCGTTTAATGAAACGAGTAGACAAACGGATATAAATCTGGGGGAGGATTTTGATCGTATGTTTGAAAGTGAATTACAAGAAGCCATTAAAACAGAAAAATCATAAATAAAATTTTTTGAAATTTTATCCATAATCTCATTATTTTTATAGTTATTTTTGTTAATTGAACGCCTTGAATAAGTATAAAATTATTTAAGGCGTTCTTATTTCAATCATCTCGATAAACTTTTTCTCTTTTTTCATGGCGTTCTTGCGCTTCAAGAGATAATGTTGCAATGGGGCGAGCATCAAGACGCTTTAAACTTATGGGTTCGCCTGTTTCTTCACAATAACCATAAGTGTCATCATCAATTCTCTCAAGTGCTGCATCTATTTTTGAAATGAGTTTACGCTGACGGTCACGTGCACGTAATTCCAAAGAACGATCCGTTTCTGAAGATGCCCTATCTGCTAAATCTGGTTGATTTGCATTTTCTTCTTGTAAGTTTTCGAGTGTTTCACGCGCTTCTCGCAAAATATCATTTTTCCATGCAATTAATTTAGCGCGAAAATAAGCTTTTTGCCTTTCATTCATGAAAGGTTCATCTTCATTGGGATGATAGTCGAGTTTATTTTTATCGTTCATCGCCCTAACCCTCCATATATGGTAGGTGCGATTCTCTATATTGTGTCAAATGATGCAATACAAGATAAAAGAGAAATTTTTTTTACTTTTTCAACATAGCACTTTTTATAATGTGCATTATAAGATAAAATTTAAGAAGAACATTTATCACGAGTATGTTTAATATCAGCAGCAACGGTTTGACGATAATGAGTAATACTATGAAAAAGACAATAGGTCTTTTGCGTCATGGTGAAGCCTTACCAGCCAATTCTTTTTTAAGTGATTTTTACCAACCTCTTTGACAAATTGGGATAAAAAATGCACAAAAAATCGGATGTTTTATTTTAAAAAAGTCCCATCATTTATTCACGTTCTTTGTTCCCCCTCATTGAGAAAACGCTAAACCTTTGAAAATTTGCATATTGAAAAAATCAGTGATGTGATGTTTGTCGAGACACTTTGCGATGGCAATGTTGATCAATATACCAATCGTATTAAAAAGTCTTATTTTTAAAGAAGATGATTTCAATTTACTTGTTATTGGACAAAATACATCCATCACTGAAACGTTTAAACATTTATGGGATCAAAAAGGTTCACATTTAGATTTTCCAGTTGTTTTTGAACCAGCAAATTTTGCATTATTAACACTATTTAAAAAAAAATAATTTTAGAAAAAACATGTTTTCTTGATAATTTAATCACTCCTAATCACATGCACAATTTGAATTAATATATCTTTGCTATATTTATGTTTATCATTATTATAGAGTGAATTATAAAAAACACTCTTTAATCAATTGGCTTTGGAAATAACACAAAGACGAGAAAGCGAGTGCTATTGTCTTTTACAACAATCAAAGATGAAACCTTAATTGCGTGGGATAGTGTTACAGATCGCGCCTCTGATTTATTCAACCCAACCATTCGACTTGGTGTGACCGGTCTTTCTACAGCTGGTAAAACAGTTTTTATTACAGCATTCATACAAAATCTTTTACGTGATGGTCGCTTGCCAATGTTTGAAGTTGTCAGAGAAGGTCGCCTTACAAAAGTTACGCTTGGACAACAACCTAACAATAAAGTCTCACGATTTGAGTATGAAAAACATTTAAATGCTTTAATGAATGATCAAATATGGCCACAATCAACACGCTCACTATCACAACTGCGCCTTGAACTTCACTATACGCCCAAACCATCTATTTTTAATGTTACATCAAGAAACAAATTAACAATTGATATTCTTGATTATCCAGGGGAATGGCTTCTTGACCTTCCACTTTTATACAAAAGCTATCGTGATTTTAGCCGCGAGGCGATTGAAAGAGCACGATCATCCAATCATATTAAGCATGCAGATGAATGGTTGGCACATGTTCAAACAATCAATATTTTAAAAAATGCGCAAGAAGATGAGATCGACAATCTTTCGACAAAGTTTAAAGACTATTTAAAATCTGCCAAAAATGATAATTTATCATTTTCTTCCCTGTCGCCGGGGCGCTTTCTTATCCCTGGACAATTTGATGGAGCACAGGTTCTAAATTTTTGTCCATTACCTCATCTTGATGACAAACGAATAACTAAAAATTCACTTGCTGATATTATGGAGCAACGTTATGAGGCTTATAAAAGCGTTGTTATAAAACCATTTTTTCGTGAGTATATAGTAAGACTTGATCGTCAAGTGGTTCTTATAGATGCCTTACAAGCCATGAATGCTGGCGAAAATTCAGTTCTTGAGATGGAACAGGCATTAAGTGAAATATTGCATTGTTTTCGATTGGGTAAAAAAAATTGGATTCATAGTTTATGGCAACATAAAATAGATCGTTTATTGATTGCAGCAACAAAAGCAGATCATCTTCATCATGAAAATCACGATAATCTCCAAACAATTACGAGTGAAATTGTTGCAAAAGCCATTGCATATGCAAAGCTCAATGGAACAAAAACAGAATCATTAGCCATTGCCTCGATACGGACAACAAGAGAAGGGTTGAGTACACAACACAATGAAAATTTACCCGTTGTTATTGGAACTCCCATGCCGCATGAAACAATAGCGGGTACACAGTTTGACGGAACAACACAAACGGCTATTTTCCCGGGTGATTTACCAAATTCCTTAGAGCAATTATTAAATGAAAATTGGAAAAATCATCTGAATTTTGTCAATTTTCGGCCTCCAAAAATAGATAAAAAATCTTCATTTCCTCATATAAGGCTTGATCGTGCCATGCAATTCTTATTGGGAGATTATCTATCATGACGCAACGTAAGCCAAAATCAATACAGGATTTCAGCCATATAAAAGATGAACTCTCTGATCCCTTTTTAAATGAAAACATACAAACACTTGATACGATTGACATTTTGCAAGCCGATAAAGGTTTAAAGCGATTTGGTTGGGGTAAACTATTCTTAACAAGCTTTTCAATTTTATTTATATTTGCTCTTGGCTTATGGGCAGAATCCATAGTTCGTAGTCTATTTTTACAATACGAAGCTTTGGGTTGGGTGGCACTTAGTATAACAATTATTGCGGCGTTTTCTCTTATTATTTTTATATTAAGTGAAATTAGGGGAATTTTTAGATTACGTTCTGTTGATAAAATTAGAGAAAATGCAATGAACGCGGTGCTTAACGACGATATGTCCTTAGCAAGAAAAGCAGTCGATGAACTAATTCTATATACAAGTCATACCCTTTACACGTCAAAGGGAAGACAAGAAATGGAAAGTCATAAAGAAGATATTATTGATGGTAAAGGACTTATACATCTCGCTGAGTATCATATATTATCACCTCTTGATCGTGAGGCACGTAAATTAATTTTAAAGTCTGCCAAACGTGTCTCAATAGTAACCACAGTCAGTCCAAGAGCAATTGTTGATCTTGCTTATGTTTTATACGAAACAACACGTTTAATCCACAGTTTAGCTTCACTATACGGAGCACGTCCTGGACGTTTTGGCTTTTTTTCTCTTATTCGGCGTGTTTTAACTCATCTTGCCGTCACAGGGACGCTTGCTGTTGGAGATGGTTTGGTTCAACAATTTATTGGTCAAGGTTTAGCCAGACGTCTTTCAGCAAGGCTTGGTGAAGGTGTTGTCAATGGTTTACTTACAACACGCATTGGTATTGCAACAATGGATGTGTTGCGACCGTTTCCTTTTAGTGGTCAAAAGCGACCCGGATTAAGTGATTTTACAAGTGATCTCGTCGGTTTTCATTCTGATAGCAATCAAAAAAACTATAAAATATAATTTATAAAAACTAACTGTTAACCATTTTTACTAATAATTGAAAATGTTATAAATTGCTTCTTCTTTTGAGTTATCATCTATAGGCTATTATCTATGAAAAATATTTATGCGTTATGTTTGGCACTTGTTTTCCTGACTTTGTCATTTATTGGACAAACCTTTGCAGCGGATGATGATGCGGATTTTTTTCGTTTAATTGAAGGAAAATGGTCCGGTCCGGGAGAAGTTGTAGCTGGTAAATATAAAGGATCAAAATTTATCTGCAACTTTGCTGGTATTTCACAATTAGAAAATGCAGGTTTGATTTTAGATGGAAATTGCCGATTGGGTGTGTTTTCACAACCAATGAAAGCGACTGTTACAAAACATACAACAGGATTTCGCGGTGCATTTAATGATGGCGCAAAAGGCGATGGGGTTGACATTGTTTCGGGAAAAATTGGTAATGATCATATGGTTTTTGGTTTAAATAGAAATAAATTAAATGGCGCTATGCTTGCAAGATTAGAAGATCAAAACTCGATGAATATTACAGTATCTGTAAAAATAAATGATGATCTTGTTCCTGTTCTGGGCTTAAAACTTAAACGAAGTGGTGATGTTGCACGTGATGTGGCAAAAAAATAATTTTAATCATTTAATGGTAATGTTTTATAGTCTCTTTCCAGATATAGAAGCACATTTTTTGAAGCGTGTTTTTGAAGAGCGACAACTTCACCAATCAAAACAAAATGTGTCGCGTGAACATGCCAACTTACCAATTGGCAATCCAACGAAAGTGGTGCATCACTAAGAACGGGTGCAGAAGTTATTAACGTTGTCCATTCGGCTTTATGAAAACGCTCTTTTTGGCTTAGCTTTCCTCTTCCAGCAAATATATTTGAAAGCTCTTGATGGTGCCCAGACAATGTATTGACGCAAAACCGGCCATTATCAATAAATAATTGATTTTCTTCACTTTGACGTCTGACACATGCCAAAATTGTTGGTGGTTCATCTGATAAAGAACAACAAGCAGATATTGTAACACCACGCTTACCACTTTTACCATCTGTCGTCAAAAGGTGAACTGCTGCGCCAAACTTACTCATTGCATCGCGATAATCTTGCGAAGACACGTTTGGGATTGAGCAATCTTTTTTTAAACTTTTATTTATTTCTTTTGTCATTATTTTGACTTATAGAACTTTCATAATCTTTCAAGGGCATACATTCACTAAAAAAATATAGCCTTTATTCACTTTAATGCCCATTTAGTAAAAATGACATTTAATATCTTTATTACTTATAATAAAACCTTCCTGCAATGTGGAACACATTAAATTTTTGTTTAATCTATGAGAGTGTCGTGTTAGGAGACACTGATAGCAGGAGAAAATAATGCCGCGACAAGATATCATTGCCCCTTCCATACTTGCATCTGATTTTTCAAAATTAGGAAAAGAAGTCACAGATGTTATTGAAGCAGGTGCTGACTGGGTTCATATTGATGTGATGGATGGACATTTTGTACCCAATATTACATTTGGTCCGGAGGTTATAAAAGCTATTCGCCCTTTAACATCTGCTATTTTTGATGTTCATTTGATGATTTCACCTGTTGATCCTTATTTGGAGGCTTTTGCAAAAGCAGGCAGTGATATTATTACAATCCATGCAGAAACGACACCGCATATTCATCGTTCCTTACAAGCAATTAAAGCCTTAGGGAAAAAAGCTGGTATTGCTCTTAATCCAGGTACTTCTGAACATCATATTGATTATTTATTGGATTACGTTGATCTTATATTGGTTATGACAGTAAATCCCGGTTTTGGTGGGCAAAGTTTTATTAAAGAAACAGTTGAAAAAATAAAAAAAATTCGCGCACTAATTGGTCAACGCCCTATTGATCTTGAAGTCGATGGTGGCATCACAAATGACACAATTGGTGTTACTTCAAAAGCTGGCGCAAATGTTTTTGTTGCAGGTTCTGCAATTTATAAAAATGCTGATAAACAGATCTATAAAAAACGCATTGAAGATTTACGTAAAGCTATTCATCTTGCAATATAAGGATTTAGACTATGATACCGCGTTATTCTCGCTCCGAAATGGTTGCTATTTGGTCACCAGAAACGAAATATCGCATCTGGTTTGAAATAGAAGCTCATGCTTGTGATGCTCTTGCAGAGATTGGCGTCATTCCAAAAGAATCTGCAAAGACTATTTGGGAAAAAGGGAAAGCTGCAAAATTCAATGTTGATCGTATTGATGAAATTGAAGCTGTGACAAAGCATGATGTCATTGCTTTTTTAACTCATTTAGCTGAATTTATAGGTCCTGATTCACGCTTTGTCCATCAGGGTATGACATCCTCAGATGTTTTGGATACAACTCTCAATGTTCAATTAATGCGGGCGTCTGATCTGCTTATAAAAGATTTGGATGATCTTCTTGTTGCTTTAAAAAAACGCGCTTTTGAACATAAAGAAACAGTTACGATCGGCCGTAGTCATGGAATTCATGCTGAACCAACAACATTTGGGGTTAAATTAGCTTTGGCTTATGCCGAATTTTCTCGATGTCGCAGCCGTCTTGTTGCAGCGCGTGAAGAGATAGCAACTTGTGCGATATCTGGTGCGGTCGGTACTTTTGCAAATATTGATCCGCGCGTTGAAGAGCATGTTGCAAAAGCTTTAGGAATGCGTCCGGAACCAGTCTCCACACAAGTGATACCGCGTGACCGTCATGCAATGTTTTTTGCAACATTAGGTGTTATTGCATCTTGTGTAGAACGTCTTTCTGTTGAGATTAGACATCTTCAGCGAACAGAAGTTTTAGAAGCTGAAGAATATTTTTCTCCGGGGCAAAAAGGTTCATCAGCCATGCCACATAAGCGTAATCCTGTTTTAACAGAAAATTTAACTGGTCTTTCACGCATGGTCCGCTCCTACACAATACCAGCGATGGAAAATGTAGCTTTGTGGCATGAGCGTGATATTTCTCATTCTTCCGTTGAACGTTTTATCGGTCCAGATGCAACGATTACCTTAGATTTTGCACTTGTTCGTTTAACCACTGTCATTGATAAATTGCTTGTTTATCCTGAAACGATGATAAAAAACATGAATAAATTTCGTGGTTTGGTTCATTCTCAGCGCGTTTTACTCGCATTAACGCAAGCAGGTGTTAGTCGTGAAGACGCTTATCGTTTAGTACAAAAAAACGCTATGAAGGTTTGGGAAGAAGGCAAAGATTTTCTGGATGAACTTCTTGCAGATAAAGATGTTCGTAATGTTTTGAGTGAAGATGATATACGTGAAAAATTTGATCTTGCATACCATACAAAGCATATTGATACGATATTTCAACGTGTTTTTGCTGATGAATGAGAATAATATTCTTTATCAGTTCAGTAAACAAATCATATTATAATTACGTTAATTTCGATGCTAACGTTGAGGAATTTTAATGAAAGCAAATCAGCTCGATATTCTTATTGTGCCTGGTTATACAGGTTCAGGACCTGAACATTGGCAAACACGGTGGGAGCGTAAACTTTCAACTGCACGTCGTGTGGAACAGGCAGAGTGGTCAAAACCTGTTCGGCAAGATTGGATCTATGAATTAGAAAAGGCTGTCTCTGTAGCACAAAAGCCCATAGTGATTATTGCTCATTCTTTGGGCGTTCCTACTGTCATTCATGCTGTTCCTCGCATTGCAAAGAAAATAAGTGGTGCTTTTTTAGTGGCTCCGCCCGATGTTGCTAATCCAGCCATTAGACCAAAACATTTGATGACTTTTGGTCCTTATCCAACAAATAAACTGCCATTTCCTTCACTTGTCATTGCAAGCCAAAATGATGATTATTGTGAATTCAATGTTGCAAAAAATATTGCAAATGATTGGGGTGCCTTATTTTTAGATGCTGGAGAATCAGGCCATATAAATGTTGCTTCAGGACATGGCCCATGGCCTGAGGGGCTTATGGTTTTTTCTCAATTTATAGCAAATTTGTAATGAGTAGAATATTGTAAATATTGCACTCATTATCTTTTCAAACATTAAGTGGAACTTTTTAAGCCATTCGGTAAAGTAAAAACTATCATTTATGGATTTATTTAATACTTTGAAAATGCGATAAGGCTTCTTGCATAAATTGTTCCATTTTTTCACGTAATTCTTTTTCATTCATTGGATGATTTGATTCGTGAAAAGAATTTAAAATTGTCGCAACAACACCGTCTTCTTGTCCATTTTCAATACCGATCATTACAATTTTTTTGGCAAAATCTTCTGCTACTTCACCTGTTTTACCAAGTTGTTTTGCAGCCCATAATCCTAACTGGCGATTACGATAAGAATCAGCTTTAAAGCGTAATTCTTCATCCAAGACATATTTTTTTTCATACGCCGCTTCACGCTCTTTCATGGAAACCATCAAATTTACTCCTATTTTACTATTGTTATGATGCACATTATTTTACTGTCTTTAAGTATTATATTTTAATTCTGTAAAAAAGTAAAAATGCCCGATATAAAAATTCGGTGTAGAATGAAAGCAATCATTGTGAATGATTCCCTTTTAGGTTACTAAATAAGACAATTCCAATATATCTTTAAAATAGAGAGACAAGATGAATCGTCGCCACCGTATTTATGAAGGCAAGGCAAAAATCCTCTATGAGGGTCCGGAACCTGGTACATATATTCAGTTTTTTAAAGACGACGCGACTGCGTTCAATGCCAAAAAACATGAAATTATTGATGGAAAAGGCGTTTTAAACAATCGAATTTCTGAATATATTTTTATGCAATTGGATCGATTAGGAATTCCTACACATTTTATTAAGCGTATGAATATGAGAGAACAACTCATAAAAGCAGTTGAGATCGTTCCTTTGGAAGTTGTAGTTCGTAATGTTGCAGCAGGCTCGCTTTCAAAGCGCTTAGGTATTGCTGAAGGAACTCTTTTGCCGCAAGCTCTTATAGAATATTATTATAAAAAAGATGAACTTGATGACCCCATGGTTTCAGATGAGCATATTACTGCTTTTGGATGGGCAACACCGCAAGAACTTGAAGATATTATGCAGCTTGCTATACGTATTAACGACTTCTTATCTGGCCTATTTACAGGTGTGGGTATTCAACTTGTTGATTTTAAAATGGAATTTGGTCGTTTATGGGAAGGTGATTTAATGCGTATTGTTCTTGCGGATGAAATCTCACCTGATTCTGCTCGTTTATGGGATATTCATACTAAAGAAAAAATGGATAAAGATCGTTTTCGTCGTGATATGGGGGGGCTTGTTGAAGCTTATCAGGAGGTTGCGCGTCGTCTTGGAATTATGAATGAAAATGAGCCTCCTCGTCCATCAGGACCAGTTCTTGTAAAGTGATAAAACATTTGGCTTAACGAATGATTATAAATGAGGAAAAACAAATGGAAGCAAGAGTTAGCGTCACTCTTAAAAATGGTGTTCTTGATCCACAAGGAAAAGCAATCGGCGATGCTTTGCAAAGTTTGGCGTTTCAACATGTGCAATCGATAAGGCAAGGAAAAGTATTTCATATCATTTTAGATGACATGCCAAAAGAAAAAGCACATGAACAACTTACTATGATGTGTGAACAATTATTAGCCAATACAGTTATTGAAAACTATCATATTGATATACTTTAGGTGAATTTTGCCATGAAAACAGCCGTTATTCAATTACCTGGACTCAATCGTGATCGTGATATGATTACTGCGTTACATGAAATAACGGGTATTAAGCCATTGCAAATCTGGCAAACAGAAACAACAATCCCTGATGTTGATTTGATTGTTATTCCCGGTGGTTTTTCCTATGGAGATTATTTACGATGTGGTGCAATTGCCGCGCGAATGCCTGTTATTCGTGCAGTTATAGAAAAAGCGGCACAAGGCGTTAAAGTCATGGGCGTATGTAATGGATTTCAAATTCTTTTAGAGGCAGGTGTTTTAAAAGGCGCTTTAATGAGAAATGCTTCTTTAAAATTTGTATGTCGAGAAATAAAGCTAGAAGTCACCAATGCGCATACAGCTTTTACACGCGGTTATACACACAAACAAATTATACGTTGTCCAGTAGCACATCATGATGGAAATTATTTTGCTGATGAAGAGACTTTAAAACGACTTGAAGGAAATGGACAGGTTGTTTTTCGATATATAGAAGGAACCAATCCCAATGGTTCTATCAATAATATTGCGGCAATTACCAATGAAAATGGTAATGTCCTAGGTTTAATGCCTCATCCTGAAAATTTGATTGATGCAGCGCATGGCGGAAAAGATGGTCGGGCTTTGTTTGCTGGCGCTTTAGGGGTGGCTGCGTGAAGACTTATGGATTAAATGTAATTCCTGTTTTGTTTTTGGTGTTTTTTTTAAATGCTTGTAACATATCGGATATTGGTCAAATAGAATTAACAAGTCAAAAATCACCGCTTACAACGATGGAGCATATTGCATTCACAGCAAATAAATGTTGGTTCATAAATGACAAGGATATTTTTCATTCATACCGTTTGGCTCCAGAATTACAATCATATTCAGGACGACCGCGTATCCTTTTAGTGCCTTATGAAAATCCTGATCAACGGCCTTTACTTGTTGTTGAAGCACAAGGAAATCCTACGGTTGTCAGTTCTTATGGTCCTTTGTTACATAGCCCGCTTGGCAAAAATATTGCAAATGACCTCACACGATGGGTTAAAGGTGATGATCGATGTTCAAAATCTTAAATTTCGATGGAGATTTTATCAATGAGCGTAAATAATGATATTGTGATTAGCCCTGAAATCATTGCCGCTCATGGTTTAAAGCAAGATGAATATGAGCGAATTTTAAAGTTGGTTGGCCGTACACCGACATTTACAGAACTCGGTATTTTTTCAGCAATGTGGAATGAACATTGTTCTTATAAATCGTCGAAAAAATGGTTAAAAACGCTTCCAACAACAGGAAAATGCGTCATTCAAGGTCCAGGTGAAAATGCTGGTATTGTTGATATAGGTGATGGGGATTGCGTCGTTTTTAAAATGGAAAGTCATAACCATCCGTCTTTTATTGAACCTTATCAAGGAGCAGCGACTGGTATTGGTGGTATTTTGCGCGATGTTTTTACGATGGGAGCGCGTCCTGTTGCTGCAATGAATGCCTTGCGCTTTGGTGATCCTAACCATCCTCGCACGAAACATCTTGTTTCAGGCGTTGTCTCTGGTATTGGTGGTTATGGAAACTCTTTTGGGGTTCCAACTGTTGGTGGTGAAGTTAATTTTGATAAAAGATTTAATGGCAATATTTTAGTTAATGCTTTTGCAGCTGGAATTGCTAAAACGGACGCTATTTTTTACTCGAAAGCAGAAGGTGTAGGCCTTCCTGTAGTCTATTTAGGAGCGAAAACAGGTCGTGACGGTGTCGGTGGAGCCACAATGGCCTCTGCAGAATTTGATGATACGATTGAAGAAAAACGTCCTACTGTTCAAGTTGGTGATCCATTTACAGAAAAATGTCTTTTAGAAGCTTGTTTAGAATTAATGGCTTCAGGTGCTGTCATTGCGATTCAAGATATGGGCGCAGCTGGTCTTACCTGCTCAGCTGTTGAAATGGGAGCAAAAGGTGATTTAGGTATTGAACTTAACCTTGATCAAGTTCCCGTGCGTGAAGATAATATGTCGGCTTATGAAATGATGCTTTCAGAAAGCCAAGAACGCATGTTGATGGTTTTAAAACCTGAGTTAAAGGATAAAGCCGAAGATATTTTTCATAAATGGGGCTTGGATTTTGCTGTAGTTGGAAAAACAACAGATGATTTAAGGTTTCGTGTCTTTCATCAAGGTATAGAAGTTGCCAATCTTCCTATTAAGGATTTAGGTGATGAAGCGCCTGAATATGATCGCCCATGGGTTGAACCAAAAACATTTGAAGATCTATCTAATGAAAAGGTACAGCAGGTCGATGATCTTGGAAAAGCATTACTAAATATTCTTCATTCCCCTGATAACAGCTCACGGCGTTGGGTTTATGAACAGTATGATACGCTAATTCAGGGGAATAGTTTAGTAAAACCAGGCGGTGATGCTGGTGTTATTCGTGTTGATGGTCATGCACATAAAGCATTGGCTTTTTCTTCTGATGTGACACCGCGCTATTGTGAGGCTGATCCCTATGAAGGAGGCAAACAAGCCGTTGCAGAATGTTGGCGCAACATCTGTGCCACGGGTGCTACTCCTCTTGCTTCTAGTGATAATCTTAATTTTGGTAATCCTGAAAAACCTGAAATTATGGGACAACTGGTTTTTGCGATTAAAGGCATTGCTGAAGCTTGTAAAGACCTCGATTTTCCGATTGTTTCAGGTAATGTTTCACTTTACAATGAGACACATGGTGAGGCTATATTACCAACTCCAACAATGGCAGGAGTTGGATTGTTGTCTGATTGGACCCAAATGGCAAAAATCGATGCAATGCAAGATGAAGATATAATTATATTGATTGGTGCATGTGGATCTCATCTTGGGCAATCCGTTTATTTACGAGATATTTTGCATAAAAATGAAGGCACTGCACCTTGTGTTGATCTTGCTCTCGAAAAAAAACATGGTGTATTTGTGCGGCATTTGATTCAATCAGGTTTAGTGAATGCATGTCATGATTTATCGGATGGTGGTTTTGCTCTTGCTTTAGCAGATATGGTGATTCACTCAGGTAAAGGTGTACATATAAAATTATCAGGAAAAACGCCTCCACATGCAGAATTGTTTGGAGAAGACCAGTCGCGTTACATTGTTGCAATCAAGGCCAACAATTTGTCCACGTTTAAAGAAGAAGCACAAAAAAATAATATTACTTATTCAAATATGGGAAAAGTCAAAGGTGATTCTTTCCAAGTTGAACATTATTTTAATCTTTCCATATCAGAACTAATAGATTCCTATGAAAAATGGTTTCCAAACTATATGGATGCCGAATAAATTGTATCGCACTATCAATCAAAAATAATTTAAATAGGAGAGTATTTATGGCTATGGAAGCGCATGCTATTGAAAAACTCATTCGGGAAGGCATACCTGATGCCATCGTTACGATACGTGATTTAGCTGGTGATGGAGAACATTACGCTGCTGAAGTTATCTCGGAAAGCTTTCGAGGTAAAAATCGTGTTCAACAACATAAAATGGTTTATGATGCTCTTCAAGGAAATATGGGCGGTATTTTACATGCGCTTGCCTTACAAACCAGTGTTCCTGATTAAAAAATAATTTTAGTGCTCTTGTGATAAGTATTGGAAAAGCATAATTAGTTATAAGGTTGAAGAAAAATTATAATGAGAGGGATGAAAGGAAAAAAACATGAGTGCCGCCCGTGAATTTATTGATAATGAAGTCAAATCTCATGACGTTGTTGTATTTATGAAAGGCACGCCCGGATTCCCACAATGTGGTTTTTCAGGCCAAGTCGTTCAAATACTTGATTACTTAGAACTTGATTATAAAGGGATCAATGTTTTAACGTCAGATGAATTGCGTCAAGGAATTAAAGATTATTCCAACTGGCCAACAATACCGCAACTTTATGTAAAAGGTGAATTTGTTGGTGGTTGTGATATAATCAGAGAAATGTTTCAAGAAGGTGAACTGCAAAAGTTACTTGAAGAAAATGGAATTACTGTTAAAACAGTCTAATACACTTATAACATGAAATTATTTACAAATAATATTATGAATGAAAAGCGCCGATCTTAGATCGGCCTTTTTTCATTTTGAGGATTCTAATGTCACAATTATCTTCTGAGCAAAATCACATAAATTCGGTAAAAGCCCGACTTGGTTATATAGAGTTTGTCATTATGATTGCAGTTTTAATGGCAACCAATGCCATTGCGATTGATATCATGTTACCGGCTATGGGAGAAATTAAGCGAAGTCTTAATGTGACTGGCGTTAATGATCACCATTATATTATTTTTTGTTATCTTGTTGGCTTTGGATTTTCACAGGTATTTTTGGGTCCTATAAGTGATCGATTTGGGCGTCGTATACCAATCATAATAAGTTTAATATTGTATTCGATAGCTTCAGCAGCTTGCGCATTTGCTCCAAGTTTTGCGGGTCTCTTAGTATTACGTGCCATTCAAGGTGTTGGGGCCGCAGCAACTCGCGTATTAACGGTTTCGATTGTTCGAGATATTTATGATGGACGAAAAATGGCTGAAGTCATGTCCATCGTGATGATGGTTTTTATGATCGTTCCAATTATTGCCCCCGCTACAGGTCAAGCAATTATGATATTTGAACACTGGCAACTCATATTTCTTTTTATGGCAGTTGCGGGTGTAATCATAACTTTTTGGGTTTATTTTCGTCTTCCTGAAACACTCTATGAAAAGCGTCCTTTGACATTTTCTTCTGTTGGAACAGGACTATGGGTTGTTATATCTAATCGGGCAGCTTTGTGTTATACGCTAGCCTTTTCTGTGTTGCTTGGTAGCCTTTTTGCTGCGTTAAATACGGCAGAACAAATTTATAATGGCATTTATGGATTAGGTGTTTGGTTTCCTTTAGCATTTGCAACTGTTGCAACATTTCAAGCGTTATCAGCATTTCTGAATGCACGTTTTGTCGGAAAATATGGTATGCGGCGCATTTCTCACGTTTTATTGATGATATTTTGCTTTGCATCTTTTATCTGGTTTATTTGGTCTATAATTGCTGGTGGAAATATCCCCTTTGTTTTTTATATGATTTTATTCACTATCATTATGTTTTCATTCGGTGGTATGGGCGCTAATTTTAATTCTCTTGCTATGGAACCATTAGGCAAAGTTGCAGGCACAGCCTCGTCTGTTTTTGGATTTCTACAAACGGTACTTGGTGCTGGACTTGGATTTATTATTGGTCAACAATTTAATGGGTCAACAATTCCTATAGCTGCAGGCTTTTTCATTTTAGGAAGTGTTGCAGTGATTTTAGTTCTTATTGCTGAAAACGGACGTTTGTTTAACCAATCAGTCCATTTAATTAATAACGACAATATACCGAAAAAAGATTAAACTTTTTGGGGTATTAATCTTTGATATATTTTATTAAAAATGAAATTTTATAAAGAATTGAAATCAAAAAGCTTATTATCAAGTAGATGACTTGGACGTACATTTGTTAAAGCACGTATCATCGTGTCTTTACGTCCAGGCATCTTTTTTTCAATTTCGCTTAACATTGCTTTCATTATGTTGCGTTGTAAACCATCTTGGCTTCCACATAAATTACAGGGAATGATAGGAAAATTCATTGCCTGTGAAAATTTTTCCATATCTTCTTCTGCCGTATAAATCAGAGGACGCAATACTGTAATATCACCTTCATCATTTAAAAGTTTTCCAGGCATTGCAGCAAGACGTCCACCATGAAAAAGATTCATAAAAAAAGTTTCCAATGCATCATCACGATGATGACCTAAGATTAATGTAGAACAATTTTCTTCACGTGCAACACGGTAAAGATGTCCACGACGCAAACGTGAACAAAGTGAACAATAAGTCTGACTTTCAGTAAGTTTATCCGTAACAACAGAATAAGTGTCCTGATATTCAATACGATATGGAATATCATATTTTTCAAGATAATTTGGCAATATATGTTTGGGAAAATTTGGTTGTCCTTGATCAAGGTTACATGCCAAAAGATCAACAGGCAGAAAACCACGCCACTTAAGGTCTAGTAAAATAGCTAGCAAACCATAGGAATCTTTGCCACCTGATAAAGCTATAAGCCATTTCTCACCGGGCTTTATCATTGAAAAATCTTCAAAAGCTTGCCGAACATGTCTTAAAATACGTTTACGCAATTTATTAAATTCAACTGTTGAAGGAACATCATAAAACATTGGATGGCATCCATCAACAAGAGCATTTACATCAAACGATGCATTCATGTTTTTTCCCTTCAAACATTAAATTTCTTACAAACAAAAACAGGGAGCGTGAGCTCCCTGTATAGATCATCACGATTCAAAATGTTTAACGTGAATAGAATTCGACAACCAGATTTGGTTCCATCTGCACAGCATAAGGAACGTCAGAAAATGAAGGAACTCGTGAATATGTCGCAACCATCTTATTATGATCAGCGTCGATATAATCTGGTACATCACGTTCAGCCAATTGTGTTGCTTCGAGAACAAGGACTAACTGTTTGGATTTTTCACGGACTTCAATCACATCACCGGCTTTACAACGATAAGATTGAATATTTGTCCGCTTACCATTAACATTCACATGTCCATGGTTTATAAACTGGCGTGCAGCAAAAATAGTTGGAACAAATTTTGAACGATAGACAATTGCGTCAAGACGTGATTCTAAAAGTCCAATGAGATTTTCGCCAGTATCACCACGACGTCTAATTGCTTCTTCATAAGTTTTACGAAATTGTTTTTCAGAAATATCGCCATAAAAGCCTTTAAGCTTTTGTTTTGCACGAAGCTGAACACCATAGTCAGAAAGTTTACCTTTACGGCGTTGTCCGTGTTGACCGGGTCCATACTCACGACGATTAACTGGAGATTTTGGTCGACCCCAAATATTTTCACCCATACGTCGGTCAATTTTATATTTTGCAGATTCGCGCTTGCTCATCGCATTTCCTTCTCAAAAATA
Organism: Bartonella tamiae Th239; assembly: GCF_000278275.1. GTDB lineage: Bacteria > Pseudomonadota > Alphaproteobacteria > Rhizobiales > Rhizobiaceae > Bartonella > Bartonella tamiae. The sequence goes on along the minus strand of NZ_JH725147.1, from coordinate 1,489,478 downwards.
AAAAGATAAGAAATCTTACCTTTAAGGAAACGCACCCTCCTCTGTCTTTTTAAACAAAAGACTGACAGAACAATCAGCGCACGCTTTGCACGATTGTACACGGGACACGTTTAATGAATTTGTATAAGACAATCTTGATACAAGATGTCTTAATAATTTTCTTTATTTCAAAAGTCAAGCGCACCAATCGCATTTCAAACCAAAGCCATAAAGCAAACGTATTGTCGCATAATCATTATGGTGAGAGGTGAAATAAGCCAGATCTTCATGATGAAATAAAGTGTTTTCTCTTTCATTTTTCATCAGTAACGATTTTACGCGTTTTGCAATGGCTTCAGCAGGATCGATCCAATCGACAGGCCAAGGTGCAATTTTTCGAAATGAATGAATTAAAAATGGAAAATGTGTACACGCTAGGACTATAATATCAGTTTTTTTATTTTTTTTATGAATAAAACATGGTTCAATTTCATCTTTTAGAGTTTTTTTGTCTAAAGGAACACCGCGTAAATAAAGCTCAGCGCAGTTTGCCAATTTTTCGCTGCCTACCAATTGGACATCACATTGATTTGCAAATGATTGTATAAGTGCGCGCGTATAGGCTCTTTTAACTGTGCCAGTTGTTGCTAATACCGTTATAAGCCCTGAAAGGGTTTGTTCAGCGGCAGGCTTAATCGCGGGGACAGTTCCGACAAAAAGAATAGAAGGAAATGTTTGACGTAATTCACTTAAGACAACTGTCGATGCTGTATTACATGCAATAACACATAAAATTGGTGAATATTTTTCTATCAAAATATGAAATAGAGAAAGAATATGTTTTGTTAAATTCTCTTCACTCCATGCACCATAAGGAAAATGGGCATCATCAGCAACATAAACAAAACGTTTTTCAGGCATAAGAATTCGGGCTTCGCGTAAAACCGTTAAACCGCCAATGCCACTATCAAAAAATAAAATAGGTCTTTTATTCATGTTCGTTATTATGTTGAATTTTGCGTTTTCTGGTTTCAGGTGCACCCGATCCACGAGGAAGTTTTGGTGAAAAATGATCTAATGATGAAATAACACCACGCAACAAGCGAACTTCCGCTTCGCTAAATTGTGCACGTGTTAATACCGAGCGTAAATTTTCAACCATCACTTTTTTACGTTCTTTTGGTCGAAAATAACCACGTATATCCAGTGCATTTTCGATTTGATTGAAAAAACTGTGCAATGTTTCTTTTTGTGATGTTGGCATTAAAGGAGCACGAAAAACTGTTTCTGATGCAACGTCAAAACCAGATTTCATCCATTCATAGGACATCAATAATACCGCTTGTGCAATATTAAGCGAAGCAAAAGCTGGATTGACTGGGAATGTTACGATTTCATCTGCCAAGCTTATTTCTTCATTTTTGAGTCCCCAGCGTTCACGACCAAATAGTATTGCCGTTTTTTGTTTTTTTTCTGCAAGTAAACGCAAATAATGCGCAGCTTCCACAGCGCTTTTAACAGGTTTAAAACTATCCCGTTCACGTGCAGTTGTTGCGAAAACATAATGCATATCACTTATGGCATCTCGTAAATTTTCATATAATTTGGTTTTTTCAATAATATGATCCGCTTTACTTGCAGCGGCTGTAGCTTTTGCATTAGGAAATTTTTCGCGTGGGTTGACCAAACGCAATTCAGAAAGCCCAAAATTTGCCATTGCTCGAGCTACCATACCAATATTTTCAGGCAATTGCGGTTCTACCAAAATAATTACAGGACCATTTTCTATATTTTTTTGTTTTTTATTTGTGCCTGCCATGTTTCAATCCGTTATTTCATAATTCTTATTTTGCTCTTCCTTAAGTATGATCAATAAAAAAGGCATTAACACAGATAGAATAAAACTGAATTTATTTACAAATGATATTTTTATGACGATCTTAAAAGACAAATCTAAAAACAAGCTCATGGTAAAATTTTTATTCAAAAGTCATATATGTTGATTTTAATTATTGGCATGAGGAAATAGTTATGAGATTATTTCGCTATGAACATTAAAAAAAATGAATGTATCGAGCATGATGATATATAATTTGAAAGAGAATTTGAAATATTAACGATACAAAAACTAAAACCAATACAACAATAACCACAATAGAGAACAGAAAAATACATGACCAATTACGTCGATTATAAAAAAGCACTCCCAAAACAAAATGGACAAATCCGTTTGTTCGATGAAGAAGCTTTTGCAGGAATGCGCAAAGTAGGACGCATAGCCGCTGAATGTCTTGACGCTTTGGTGGAAATTATTAAACCTGGGACAACAACCCAAGAAATTGATGATTTTGTTTTTGCCTTTGGTGCAGATCGAGGTGCACTTCCTGCAGATTTAAATTATCGTGGATATACTCATTCTTGCTGCACATCAATTAATCATGTTGTGTGTCATGGTATTCCAGATAATAAAGCTTTAAAAGATGGTGATATTGTTAATGTCGATGTCACTTTTATTTTAGATGGCTGGCACGGTGATACCAGTCGTATGTATCCAGTCGGTCAGATTAAACGTGCAGCAGAACGTCTCCTTGAAGTTACACATGAAAGCTTAATGCGTGGTATTGCAGCTGTAAAACCGGGTGCAACGACGGGAGATATCGGTGCGGCGATACAAAACTACGCTGAATTTGAACGTTGTTCTGTCGTTCAAGATTTTTGCGGGCATGGCATTGGACAATTGTTCCATGATGCACCAAATATTCTCCATTTCGGTCGACCTGGTGACGGTATTCAATTGCGTGAAGGTATGATGTTTACGATTGAACCGATGATAAATTTGGGTAAACCTGGTGTAAAAGTATTAAATGATGGTTGGACGGCAGTGACACGCGATCGTTCTCTGACTGCCCAATATGAACATACCTTAGCTGTCACGAAAAACGGATGTGAAATATTTACACTTTCTCCTAAAAATACTTTTTTTGTACCAAATCGGAACATTTAAAAGGTTATATCAATATGAAGAAAAACCGCAATAAAAATGCCTTTGCTGAAAGCGGGTCCTTTTCTTTGTCAGCAGATTTTAATGCAAAAGAAAGCGAATTAAATTATCAAATAAATAAAAAATTATCGAGTAAGAAAAGCACAATAATTTCTCCTCATAAGGGTCATCGCGATCGGTTAAGAAATCGTTATTTTGAGACCCACGGCATTGGTTTAGCCGATTATGAATATCTTGAGCTATTACTGTTTCGTTCCATACCACGCGCAGATACAAAACCGCTTGCCAAAGCATTGATAAAACGTTTTGGAAGTCTTGCTGATGTTCTTGGAGCAGATTATTTTCTTTTACTAGAAGTTGAGGGTTGTGGTGAAGCTGTTGCTAAAGATTTGAAAATAATCGCAGGGATTGCTGAACGTGTTAATCGTTCAGAGCTTAGAAAAAGAGATGTATTTTCATCATGGGATAAAGTCATTGCATATTGTAAAGCAGCAATGGCACATGAAACACGTGAACAGTTTCGGATTTTATTTCTTGACAAAAAGAATGGACTCATTGCCGATGAAATACAACAAACGGGAACTGTTGATCATACACCTGTTTACCCAAGAGAGGTTGTACGACGTGCAATACAACTTTCAGCTTCTGCGATTATTCTTGTTCATAACCATCCCTCAGGAGATCCCACTCCCTCGCAAGAAGATATTTCGATGACCCACAGACTTAAAGATGTGGCAAATGCTTTAGGCATTGCAATACATGATCACATCATTATTGCAAGAAATGGATATAGCAGCTTTCGGTCATTGAAACTTATCTAAATGAAAAAAGTGTCTAATAACTTATTTGTTACACTATATTTGTATTTTCTATTTTCTATTCGTCAAGATCAATATCAAGTATGGCCATTGAAAAATTATAGGACAATTCACCTTCATCTTCATCACGATAAACAATTCCTAAAAATTCATCTCCTAGATAAACTTCGCACGAGTCATCTTTACGTGGACGTGCTTTAACGTGTAGTGAAAGATTTTGAAAAACGCGCTTAAAATAGGAATCAAGCTTTTTAATTTCTTCTGGATTCATGGCTTTCTCCTAATTCGTTAATTTCTTAAGATATGTATGCCTGATAAGATACTCTATCGCTGATGTAAAGAAGTTAAGGCGTTTTATTTCATTCTTCTAAATTTTGATTCATGCTTAAAGCAGGTTTTTCATTATATGATTCACCGATCATTTTTGCTGGTACACCTGCAACGGTTGCATTTGCTGGAACGGGCTTTAATACAACCGAGCCAGCAGCAATTTTTGCACAATCTCCCACTTCAATATTTCCAAGAACCTTTGCACCAGCTCCAATTAGAACGCCACAACGAATTTTTGGATGTCTATCGCCACTTCCTTTTCCTGTTCCACCAAGTGTGACATCTTGCAATATTGATACATTATTACCGATATTAGCCGTTTCTCCAACAACAAATCCCGTTGCGTGATCAAGAAAAATACCCTTTCCAAATACAGCTGCAGGGTGAATATCAGTCTGAAAAACAGATGAGGATCTACCTTGTAAAAACAATGCTAAATCTTTTCTCCCCTTATGCCATAAACTATGTGCAAAACGATGCGCTTGTATAGCTAAAAAGCCCTTTAAATAAAGTACTGGTTCAACCATGCGATGACAGGCGGGATCGCGATCATATACGGCTAATATGTCAGCAATTAACCTTGCTTCAAAGTCCTGAATATTATTTGTTTGCTCAACAAAAATTTGAAATAATCTTTCTTCACTTAACTCTCGTGTCCATAACCGTGCAGCAACACGACCAGCAATCATTTGGCTTAAGTTTTCATGCTTATGAATTGCATCTTGAAAAAATGGAGAAAGAGCTGGATCTGCTTGGCTGGCGCTTAGCGCTTCATTTTTAATCTGTGTCCATACTGAAATATGATCACGATCAACCGTTTCATGTTCAATCGCAGACACTTTGTATCTCCTTTAGTAATATTCTTAAATTTATAAGGGATGTTTTGATAGGAACTCAATGACACCCTTTTTATATATGGGATCCCCAACAGCCAACATATGGTCTCGATTAGGAATAACAAGTGTTTCACCATGAGGCAGTAACGCAGTTAATGGTTCTGCCTCACCTGATATTTCATCTAATGATCCAACCGCAACAAGGGCCGGCTGTTTGATTGAATGAACCTGCTCAGCAGTAAGCTCTTTTTTTGATGTTATGACACAAGCCGCCAATGCTTGTTTATCACTTTTCGTTCTATCAGCGAATTTACGAAACATCAGACCACGAGGATCATCAATGGTTTCAATATTTTCTGCTAATAATGCCTTGGCAACAGGCTCCCAATGCCCTGCCCCAGTCACCATTCCGATACCCAAACCACCAAAAATAACATTTTTTACTAGACTAGGAGAGTGTAAACACATAAATGCACTAATACGTGCACCCATAGAATATCCCATAACATGGGATTTATTTATTCCTAAATAATTCAGCAATGCTAAAGCATCATTTGCCATAAATTCAGGAAGATAAACCGACGGATCATGGCTTTTATCTGAAAGTCCGTGACCTCGATTATCAATTGCAATCACACGGTATCCCGCTTCATTTAAAGTACGAAACCACCCGGGTGAATACCAATTAATGAGTGAAGAAGACGCAAAGCCATGAATTAATAAAATTGGGTCACCATCTCCATTTTGGCGAAACGCGAGTTTAAAACCATCATGATCAAAATATTCAACATCTTCAACGCTCATTGTTGTGTCACCTCACAAGGATTACAAATAGCAGGATGGTCAACATATTGGTTTTCTTTTATTTGTTTATCATTGACTTCACCTGCATTCAGTTCAATTGTAAAAGCTGCAGGAACACCGGAAGATACGATATCAGTGGAATAAGGTACTGTATTTTCAGCAATGGCAACGATTTTTCCTTTTTCATTAATAAAGAGCATATCTAATGGAAGAGGCGTATTGGCCATCCACATATCAATGACTCGCATATTAGAAAATTTAAACAACATTGCTCTATTTTTAGGAAAATCTATACGATACATTAACCCCGCAGCAGATTCCTCTGATGTGAAAGCAATTTCTAGATCATAGGAAAATTTTCCTTTAGGTGTAGTAATGACTAAAGGCTTTGCATCAATAGGAAGATGCATTGGTTCTTGTGCGAGCGAAGGTGAAAAACCAAAAATTACAAAACCTAAAATAAACCAAAAAATTAAGCGCATATGCATTCGCCTGTTATAAAATTTGATACAATCCCTAAAAGTTCACATAGGAAACAACATGTATTAAGTCAAATTAAAGACTTTAATGCGTTGAAAAGGGTGTTGCAATATCAGGATGAATCTCCGCAGCCATAATACCTTTTTCACCATGTCCATAACGTACAAGCACAACTTGTCCAGGACGCAAATCCGCTAACCCAAATCGGCGCAAGGTTTCCATATGAATGAAGATATCATCAGTTCCTTCTCCACGCGTTAAAAACCCAAAACCTTTTTCACGATTAAACCATTTGACAATAGCACGCTCTAGACCACTTTCAGCAGTAACAACCACATGAGTTTTTGCAGGAATTTGTGATGGATGAATAGCAGTTGATAAATCAATAGATTTAACTTTTATGCTTTGTAAACCACGTTCGCCATTTTTAACGAAACAAACTATACGTGCGCCTTCAAGCGCAGTTTGAAAACCATCTTTTCTCATAACTGTGATATGAAGCAAAATATCACCCAAATTGGCAATGTCTGGTACAATAAAACCATATCCTTTGCTAACATCAAACCATTTAATCGCACCACTCACTTCAATGACGTCATTGGTGTCAAGTGCATCTTTTTTAAGATCAGAGCTATCTTGAGACAAAAGATAGTCTTGCGATTTTTCCTTGCTCACCATAATCCGCCTAATCCCATCAATGTAAAAAGTCATGATTCAACTTTTTAATGACTATGCTTTATTATGTCATTTGATTGACATGATTCTCTTTTTAAGAGTAAACAGTGATCACGTACAAACACGCAAGTGTCTACAAAAGATTTCCCCATATTGTCGTAAAAAACTTTATAAAATCCTTGTGAGTATTCTAAATGGTCATTTAGAATTATTTAAAAAAGAGCTAAAATCAAACCAGATACAAAACTTAAATGAAGAGGTCACAATGCGTTATTTGCACACAATGGTTAGAGTAGAAGATCTTGATAAATCAATGGAATTTTATTGCACGATCTTTGGATTAAAAGAAACACGCCGCATTGAAAATGAAAAAGGACGCTTTACACTTGTCTATCTTGCTGCTGACGAAGATGTTGATACGGCAAAGAATCATAAAGCTCCTGAGTTAGAACTTACCTATAATTGGGATAAAGAAAAATATTCTGGTGGACGTAATTTTGGACATCTAGCATATCAAGTTGATGATATTTACGCAATTTGCCAAAAATTATCCGATGCTGGTATTAATATTAACAGACCTCCACGTGATGGACATATGGCATTTGTGAAGTCACCTGATGGAATTTCTATTGAAATTCTACAAAAGGGTGAACGACTTGCACCTAAAGAACCGTGGGCATCAATGGAAAATACTGGCTCTTGGTAATTTAAAAACTTTTGGTAATTTTAAAATAAATTGCTGTTCACATTTAATGTGAACAGCAAGACTTTACCACCATTTTTTGGGTATAAAGTGCCCAGCTGATTGCTCAATTACATGTGCTGTTTGAAACAATGTTTGTTCATCAAAAGGCCTTCCAATCAATTGAAGAGACAAAGGCAAGCCTTTTTCGGATAATCCTGCTGGAACTGAAATTGCAGGCAATCCGGCCATATTAACAGTAATAGTGAAAATATCATTGAGATACATAGCAACGGGATCGTTTTTCAATGATTCATCGCCAATTGCAAAAGCAGCACTAGGCGTTGCTGGAGTTAAGATCATATCAACACCAGATTCAAATGATTGATCGAAATCTTTTTTAATTAAAGTTCTAACCTTTTGCGCTCTTAAATAATACGCATCATAATAACCCGCAGATAAAACATAAGTCCCCATTAAAATGCGGCGCTTAACTTCATCACCGAACCCTTCAGAGCGCGTATTTTCATACATATCGATAATATCTTTACCTTGTACACGCAATCCGTAACGCACGCCGTCATAGCGCGCTAAATTAGATGAAGCTTCAGCTGATGCCACAATATAATATGCAGGCAATGCATATTGCGTATGAGGTAAGGAAATATCTACAATTTCTGCCCCTGCATCACGCAACCAATTAATGCCTTTTTGCCAAAGAGCAGAAATTTCTTCAGGCATCTCATCTACACGATATTCTTTCGGAATACCAATTTTAAAGCCTTTTATTGACTTTCCGATATACTCTTCATAATTGCTTACAGATTGGTCGATTGAGGTCGAATCTTTTTCATCGAAAGATGCCATAGACTTCAATAAAATAGCGCTATCACGAACAGTTCGAGCTATAGGGCCTGCTTGATCTAACGATGAAGCATAAGCGATAGTACCCCAACGAGAACAGCGTCCATAAGTTGGTTTTATACCTACAGTTCCTGTAAATGCGGCGGGCTGACGTATCGATCCACCAGTATCAGTCGCAGTTGCCCCAAGACATAAATGTGCAGCAACCGCTCCCGCCGAGCCACCTGAAGAACCACCCGTTACAAGAGGTCTTTGCGAATCATTTTCACGCCAAGGGTTAATGGCGGCTCCGTAATAAGACGTTTCATTGGATGAGCCCATGGCAAATTCATCCATATTAAGTTTCCCCAACAAAACAGCGCCATCTGACCAAAGGTTTTGTGTCACGGTTGATTCATATTTCGGCTTAAATCCATCCAATATATGCGAACAAGCCTGTGTATGAATATCAAAAGTTGCAAACAAATCTTTTACACCAAGAGGAATTCCTTCTAATGCGCCTGCTTCTTTTTTATCAAGCTTGGCTTGAGAATTATTTGCCATTATACGCGCTTTATCGGCAGTAACACTAACATAAGCTTTCAACTTAGAATTAGACTGTTCGATTGTTTGAAGGTAGGCCTCTGTCAATTCAATTGCTTTAATATCCCCTTTTGCGAGGGCATCACGAGCTTGTTGTAGTGTTAACTTTGTCAAGTCAGTCATCAGAAATCTCAAAATTTAAAAAGTTTCGTTAATCTATTCAACCACTTTAGGAACTAGAAAAAAATTATCTTCACTAAGAGGTGCATTAGCAACGATGTCGCCTACTTTATTTCCATCCGTTACTTTATCTTCACGCATACGCAATGTCATATGCGTTACAGAAGTCATTGGCTCAATGTCGTCGATATCAACTTCATTTAACTTTTCAACAAATTCCAAGATTTTTCTCAGCTCACCACTGATACGTTCTGCTTCTTGATCATTAACAGCAATACGTGCCAAATGCGCCACTCTTTTAACTGTTTTGATATCCACCGACATAGATCATTTCCTATATGAATACATTTTCTATATTGGCTATACAGTGCACAAAGCGTAAGCGCAAGAAAAGACACTTAAAAATTGAGTGTTTCACCGATTTTTGGAACAGCTATATTTGTGGTGCTGCCTTCCATACCCTTGACGAATTTTTCAGGTGTTTGCTCAAGAAAAGGAAAAGTTCCATAATGACATGGTATTGCAGTTTTAAGATTTAAATATCTTTTACAAGCCAAAGCAGCAACCGCCCCACCCATTGTAAACCGATCACCAACCGGCACAAGTCCAATTTCTGGTGAATGCAACTCATCAATAAGTTTCATATCCGAAAAAATATCTGTATCCCCGAAATGATAAAGTGTTGGTGCATGATCAAAATGAAAAATAAGACCGTTCGGATTGCCTAAGCTTTGTGAATTTCCGTTCTCGGTGAGCATTCCAGAAGAATGCAAAGCGTTAACAAATGTAATGGTGTAACCATTATGATGTTGAGTGCCGCCTGTATTGCCTGCAATTATTTTTTCTACACCTTGAGTACTCAGCCATGTTCCCAAATCCGCATTTGCGGTGACTGGAATGTTTTTTTCGCGAGCAATAGAAATTGTATCACCCACATGATCACCATGGCCATGTGTTAAAGCAATATGCGTTACGTTATCTACTATTTTTTTTAGATCAAGATTTTTTGCAGCTGGGTTATCCGATAAATAAGGATCAATGAGAATGACAGCATTTCCAGTTTCGATTTTAAATGCTGCATGTCCTAGCCATGTAATTTTCATATTTGTGGCTCCTTTTTATTCACTTTATTATAATGAAATGATATATGATTATTTCTTTAACAAATGCCAAGAGGCAAATAATATTTTTAAATCACATGCCCGTTATTGATATTTTAGATGTACCGAATTTAGCTTTGAAGGAAAAAACAATTGCAGGGCTTGACCTTGGGACAAAAACAATTGGCATTGCCATATCTGATCTTTGCTGGTCCTTTGCTCATCCTAGACCCGTATTAAAGCGTAAAAAGTTTTCAATTGATGCCCCCTTACTAAATCAACGACTTTTTAAAGAAAATGTAGGCGTGATTGTTATTGGGTTACCTATAAATATGAACGGAAGCAATGGCCCACGCGTACAGGCAACACGCACATTTGTAAGTAATATGAATTCAATAACAAATATACCATTTGTTTTTTGGGATGAACGCCTATCAACTGTTGCTGCCGAACGGTCCCTTTTAGAAATGAATGTTTCGCGAGCAAAACGCTCTGAAAAAATAGATTCTGCGGCGGCCGCATTTATATTACAAGGCGCACTTGATCGTTTAAAAACACTTAAATTTCATATTTAAACAATAGGATAAAGTGTATTTAATATATGACCAGCATTATGACGCGCACTCAACATTCCATACGATGAGCGCCATTGTCCACCGAGCCGACTTTCCATATATGCAACACTTATGGCATCAAGATCAGTTTGTCTTAAGCAGGCTGCTGCACCCGCATAAGCCATTTGCTCAACAAAAAGCCGTCCAGCTCCAATATCACTAGCGGCAACAGTTGCAGCGGCTTTTAGAATATCTACTGTTTTTGGTCCTGCTGGTCCAATATCAAAACCTATGCGCTCTATTAAACTATAAAAAAGTCCTGGCGCTTTAACCGCCATACGAATGATATCTTCTACTAGATCATTACCACCAGAACCCTTCATAGAGCGGATAGGTGAATCCTGTAGCATACGTGCAAGCCGACTATCATGAAAAAATGCTTTAGCTCCTAATTGTGCAATAATCTCGCCAATAATAGGAACAGCCAATTGGTTTACATGCATCGCAACAATAGGTGTCATAATACGTGCAAAAGATGCTTCATCACGATTGTTTGCGGCTTGATCGAAGGCTTTTGCTAAACGCATCATTAAACATTGTGCCGCAACGACATCTAGTGCGAGATCAGCAAAAATACGTTCAGTAAGTGGTGATAATGTTTGACGCTGTTGTTCACGCCGAAAAAAATCAATTCCATATTGAAGCGCAGATCTCAATACACCTGCAGTAATGACAGAATCATCAAAACGAATCATTGTTTCAATATCGCGAATGACTTTCTCTCCGCCCCCCAATTGACCAATAAGCCAACCTTGACTTTGATGAAATGAAACCTGACCTTCAGGAACTGAGCATTCGCCGGCACTTTTTAATAGATGATCGATTGATATATGACCATTCAAAGCACCATTTTCCTGTAAACGCGGGACTAAAAAACAGCTCATTTCTCCATTAACAGCCGCTGTTACAAAATAACCGTCTGCGAATGGATTTATTACGGATGTTTTAACGGCTTCTAGACTAAAAATATCTCTTCCCAATACTGCATCAAAGTGAACACGTGTCGCTGAAGCATTATAATTGGTAGCACGGACACTGTCCGTTGCATTATCAAATGCAAAAGTAATGCTAGCAGATTTTTTGGTTGAAAGTGGTCTTGAAGAAAAATCATGTTGCCGCGATAGCAAATTATTTTGCCATTTTTGGAACAAATCATTTTCGCTTATAAGTGCAGAAATCGCAGCACTATTAAATATATTTTCTATTAAATGTCCTGTTTCTAAGCCTGATAGCAAAAAAAGTCTTATTGCGCGTGCTTGATAACGCACACCATTTTCAGTTTTAGATTGATCCCACAAAGAAGACGAAAGACCAGCCTGTTTTGAACGTCGCTGCAATGCATGATAGGCAGGATGCATTTCAATTTGTTGTGTTGCATCTCCCCATTCATTTTCTCGCCGCAACTGAGGTTGGTATACATTTGCCAATCGCGCTAAATCACGGCCTTCACGACTTGAAACAAACGCACCAATTTCTTCAAATCCTGAAAGAAGTGTTGGTGAGAGGTTAGAGCTAAAACGGAATAAAACCGCATCATCAAGAAAAGCATTTCTTTTTTGAGTAGATCGAGCAGACAGTGCGTTCACAATTTTATTCCTATTTTCGAATCAAAACATCATGATTTTAAAGACAATTGGTTTTTTAGCGGTTAAAAAGACTTAAAAATAACAAACATTGCTTGTTGTGAATTTGTTAAAAGCTTATAGAAATGATTTACTATGACACATAATGTATCTTTTCCTCTATTTCGTCATCGTCATTTGTTGGGAATTAAAGACCTTAATTCACAAGACATTACTTTGCTTCTTGATCGTGCAAATGAAAATGTCGCTCTTTCGCAACAAATTGATAAGAAAAAATCTACACTACGTGGAAGAACTCAAATAAATTTATTTTTTGAAGCATCAACCAGAACCCAATCATCATTTGAATTGGCTGGCAAACGTCTTGGTGGCGATGTGATGAATATGTCCGTAGCCAATTCATCTGTGAAAAAAGGCGAGACACTCATTGATACAGCAATGACTTTAAATGCCATGCATCCAGATATTTTGGTTATACGCCATAGCGCTGCAGGTGCGGCCGCGCTTCTTGCGCAAAAGGTTGATTGTGCCGTTATAAATGCTGGTGATGGAGCACATGAACACCCTACTCAAGCACTTCTTGATGCTCTAACGATAAGGCGCGCTAAAAAACATATTGAAGGATTAAATATTGCAATTTGTGGTGATATTTTACATTCACGAGTTGCGCGATCTAATATTATATGCCTCAACGCTTTGGGAGCGCGTGTGCGTGTTATTGCGCCTTCAACACTTCTTCCATCAGAAATAGAAAATATGAGTGTGAGCGTTTATAATGATATGCAACAAGGTCTTAAAGATGTCGATGTTATTATGATGCTTCGTTTGCAACGTGAACGCATGACGAGTGCTTTTATCCCATCATCGCGGGAATATTTTCATTTTTTTGGCTTGGACAAACAAAAGCTTCACAATGCCAAACCTGATTGTATTGTTATGCATCCAGGCCCAATGAATAGAGGCGTTGAAATTGCTTCAGATGTTGCCGATGGTTCACACAGTGTCATCCAAACACAAGTTGAAATGGGCGTAGCTGTTAGAATGGCAGTGATGGAAGCGCTTCTTGATTCACGTCATCATATTGGTGAGAAGTAAAGATTATGAGCAAAGCTTTATATAATAAAACAACTGTTTTTCAAAATGCCCGTATTGTTGATCCTTCAAGAAATATGGATGAGATAGGCGCTCTTATTGTTGACAATGGTGTATTTATGGCTTCTGGCAAAGAAGCCCATAATCAAGGTGTTCCAGAAGGAGCAGAAGTCTATGACCTTGAGGGAAAAACGATTTTACCGGGTTTGGTTGACAGCCGTGTTTTTGTAGGCGAACCTGGTGAGGAACATAGAGAGACAATTGAATCCGCTAGCCACTCTGCAGCTGCGGGAGGAATAACTTCTTTTTTAATGATGCCTGACACAAATCCTGTAATTGATAGTGTTTCATTGGTTGAATTTATTAAACGAACAGCAAGAGAAACAGCAAAAGTTCATGTTCATCCAGTGCCTGCCATTACAAAGGGACTGATGGGTCAAGAGCTTACTGAATTTGGATTAATGAAAAATGCAGGAGCAATTGCTTTCTCGGACGGAAAAAAAACAATTGAAAATTCTGCAATGATGCGACGTGCCATGACCTATGCGCGCGATTTTGATATGCCTATAATGCACGAAACGCAAGATAAATGGCTTAATAGTCTTGGTGTTATGAATGAAGGTCTTCTTGCTAGCTGGCTTGGACTTTTAGGAATCCCAAAAGAGGCAGAAATTATTCCGCTTGAACGGGATTTAAGATTGGCGAATTTAACGCAATGCCGATACCACGCAGCCCAAATTTCAACAGCTATGTCTGCTGAAACTATAGAAAGAGCTAAACAAAAAAACACCAAAATATCGTCAGCTGTTTCCATTAATCATATATCACTTAATGAAAATGACATTGGAGAATATCGGACTTTTTTCCGTCTTTCACCTCCATTGCGCACTGAAGATGATCGTCTTTCAATGATTGAATCCCTGCGCAATGGTACAATTGATATGATTGTTTCCAGTCATGATCCGCAAGACGTTGATACAAAACGTTTGCCTTTTGAAGATTCACAAACAGGTGCAGTCGGTTTGGAAACTTTATTAGCCGCAGCATTAAGACTTTATCATAATGGGTCGCTTTCACTTATCACTATTGTTCGTCTTCTATCAACCAATCCTGCAAAGCTTTTTGGATTGGATGCTGGAACACTAAAACAAGGTCAAAACGCAGATTTTATTATTGTGGATTTGGAAGAGCCATGGGTTTTATCACTTGATATGTTGCATTCACGATCAAAAAATAGCCCTTTTGAAAAGGCACGCTTTCAAGGTAGAGTTTTGCAAACTTATGTTAAAGGACTAAAAGTCTTTAGCATATGCTAATAATGCATAAACAATGAATATATGGTCATTAGAATATTATAAGTAGAAAGTCATTGATCAATGGATATGTTATCCCACAATCAATTTATATTATGGCTTTTGCCATTTCTATCTTATCTAATTGGTTCAATACCTTTTGGTTTAATATTTACACATTTTGCAGGTTTGGGCGATGTGCGCTCAATTGGTTCAGGAAATATTGGTGCGACGAATGTTTTACGCACAGGAAATAAAAAAATCGCATTTTTGACTCTTCTTTGCGATCTTTTGAAAGGAACTGTCGCCGTTATTTTTGCTTCTATGATTGTTCAAAGAACAGATCATTATAGTATTATTTTATTAAGTGGCTTTTGTGTTTTTTTAGGTCATTTATATCCTGTTTGGCTAAAATTCAAAGGAGGCAAAGGTGTTGCCACCTATTTGGGTGTTTGTTTGGGTTTTTACGGACCATTGGCTCTAATCTTTGTAATTGTTTGGGTTGGAATTGCATTTATAACACGCTATTCATCACTTTCAGCGTTGATTGCTGTTGTGACAGCACCAATTTTTACGTTTTTTATCTTACCAAATAACCATCGTTTTTCAACGGCTCTAATTCTTGCAATTATGAGCATGATAGTTATTGTTAAACATCATGAAAATATCAACCGTCTTTTAAAAGGCGAAGAAGACAAGATTAGCAAAAAGGGGTGATGCAAAATAAACAAAAAGGCATTAAACTTACTGATTATCAGCGTTTAAACTGGTTGCGACTGATAAGAAGCGAAAACGTTGGGGCTGTTACTTTTTTGAATCTTATTGCACGTTTCGGTTCAGCGCAAAAAGCAATTGAAGCACTTCCTGAATTAAACGCAAAAGGCGGCGCAAGAAAAACAATACGCATTGCAAGCATAGAAGATGCTGAAAAAGAATTTGAAAAAGCCCTTCAAATGGGAATAAAATTTGTTTGTGTTGGCGAGCCTGAATATCCTGAACTCTTACGTGCCATTGAATTTCCTCCCCCTTTAATTGCATTGCGTGGTAACGTTGAGATATTTATGAAGCCTTCAGTTGCTATTGTTGGTTCAAGGAATGCGTCAGCATCTGGCAAAAAGCTTACTTTTCAATTTGCAAAGGCATTAGGCGACCATGGTTTTTCCATAGTTTCTGGTCTGGCTCGTGGCATTGATTCTGCTGCTCATCAGGCATCTTTAGACACAGGCACAATTGCTGTTTTAGCTGGTGGTGTGGATTGTGTTTATCCTCCAGAAAATACGACACTTTATCGTGATATTATTCATAGAGGTGGTGTAATTATCAGTGAAATGCCCATTGGGTGGACTCCACGTGCGGTGGATTTTCCACGTAGAAACCGTATCATTGCAGGATTATCTCTTGGTCTTTTAATTGTTGAAGCAGCAAAACGTTCTGGTTCTCTTATTACAGCGCGTATTGCAAATGAAATTGGCAGGTTGGTATTTGCTATTCCTGGATCACCACTTGATCCACGTGCAGAAGGTCCTAACAAACTTATCCGTGATGGAGCCATTTTTATAACTGATCCTGATGATTTAGCAAAAACACTTTTCCCCCTTGTTCCAAATACATCGCCAACTCAACCCTATCTTTTTAAAAATATGGAGTCTTTATTACCACCACAAGGATTTAACGAATCGGATAGTCCTGATATTTTTAATGAAGATGTGAATGATAAAGAACGTCAAAAGGTTTTATCAGCTCTTTCTGTAACACCAATAGATATAGAAACTTTAAGTTTTCATTCAGGTGTTCCATTAAACAAGCTTTATCTTTTATTAGTCGAGCTTGATCTTGCTGGTAAATTGGTGCGCCATTCAGGCGGCTATGTTTCGCTTTTTGTTCAATGATTATTGTGATCTTTTTGATGCACGTTCAAAATATTTTGCCCCTCTTGAGAAACCATATCCAACAAATAAGCCAAGAAAGGTGAACGTGCAGCATTCGCCATGATCTTCATTTCTTTTGACATGTCTGTAATATATCCAATAATCTCTGTTTGATTTTTAGACATATAATCTCCAATTTAATTGCGGTCACATATTAATTTGTAGTTATATTTAATCATTTACAAGATTTATCATTAGAATTATGAACTTAGAAAAACGTATAATATACTATAAATAGAAAATATATAAATTACAATTAAAAGTTGTGTTACTGTCTATTTTGATTATTTAGCCTTGACCAAAAAGGTTTGAATGTTCATTTAAATACAGTTCAGATACAAATTTTGACTTTAAAAAGCGGATAAAAATATGGATGTTGTTGTTGTTGAATCACCAGCAAAAGCTAAAACGATCAATAAGTATTTAGGGTCTAACTATAAGGTTTTGGCTTCATTCGGTCATGTACGCGATTTACCTGCCAAAGACGGATCCGTACTGCCCGATGAAGACTTTTCAATGAAGTGGGATGTAGATAACGCTTCTTCTAAACGATTAAATGAAATAGCAAAAGCCGTTAAGGACGCGGATGAACTTATTTTAGCGACTGACCCTGATCGGGAAGGTGAAGCAATTTCATGGCATGTTTTAGAAGTATTGCGACAAAAGAAAGTTATTAAAGATAAACCTGTTAAACGTGTTGTTTTTAATGCAATAACGAAAAAATCTGTTTTAGATGCCATGGCGCATCCGCGTGATATTGATGTTCCTTTGGTTGATGCTTATCTGGCACGCCGTGCTTTAGATTATCTTGTTGGATTTACCCTTTCACCTGTTTTATGGCGTAAACTTCCGGGTGCACGTTCTGCAGGACGGGTTCAATCTGTAGCATTACGTCTTATTTGCCAGCGTGAAGCTGAAATTGAACATTTTAAACATGAAGAATATTGGACCATAGCCGCCGAATTATCCACTCAAAGAAAAGAAAATTTTATCGCACGCTTGGTTGCATATAATCAAAAAAAACTAGCCAAATTGGATATTAAAACACAAATAGAGGCTGATGGTATAAAAACAATGCTTGATGGTGCCACTTTTCGCACTATAAGCGTAGAAGCAAAACCAACAAAGCGTAATCCTTCCCCCCCCTTTACCACATCAACTTTGCAACAAGCAGCATCCGCAAAGCTAGGATTTTCTGCATCACGTACCATGCAAGTTGCACAAAAACTTTACGAAGGTGTGGACATTGGCGGTGAAACAACTGGGCTGATTACATATATGCGAACGGATGGTGTGCAAATGGCTAGTGAGGCCATTTCTGAGGCACGTGAGGCTATAGGCCAATCTTTTGGTCAAACTTATGTTCCAGAAAAACCACGTTTTTATTCTGCCAAAGCCAAAAATGCACAAGAAGCTCATGAAGCCATTCGCCCCACAAGCTTCAAACGAATTCCACATGAAGCCACCAAATATCTTGATAACGATCAGGCAAAACTTTACGAACTTATATGGAAACGCGCTATTGCAAGCCAAATGTTGCCTGCTGATATTGAACGTACAACGGTTGAGATTGAAGCGATTAATGGTTCAAATCACGCCAATCTAAGAGCAACAGGTTCTGTTGTACGATTTGACGGTTTTATTGCGGCTTACATGGATCATAAGGAAGATGATTCAAAGGAGGAGGAGGAAAGCACTCGTCTCCCCCATATTGAAAGTGAAGAAATTTTAAATAAACACGAAGTCGATGCAACACAACATACAACAGAGCCACCACCACGGTATTCAGAAGCAAGTTTAATTAAAAAACTTGAAGAGCTTGGCATTGGGCGCCCTTCTACATATGCATCGACACTTGCTACACTTCGTGATCGTGATTATGTCACAATTGATAAACGTCGTCTGATGCCAGAAGCAAAAGGGCGCATTGTCACAGCATTTTTAGAAAACTTCTTTAATCAATATGTGGAATATGATTTTACCGCTAGTTTAGAAGAAAAACTTGATTTAATTTCTGATGGTCAATTATCGTGGAAACAAGTTTTGCGTGATTTTTGGGATGCTTTTAACCATTCTGTTTCTGAAATTAAAGATTTACGCGTCAGCAATGTTCTTGATGTTTTAAATGAAACATTAGCACCCCTTGCCTTTCCTCCACGTGAGGAAGGTGGCGATCCACGTTTATGTCCAATTTGTCATGCAGGAAAACTCTCTTTAAAACTTGGTCGCTATGGTGCCTTTGTGGGGTGTTCAAATTATCCTGAATGTAAATTTACGCGTCAATTAGGTAGTGAACACAATGATAATGGTGAGACGGCAATAGCAGATGGCCCACTTGTTTTAGGAAAAGATCCCAATACAAATGAAGATATCACTTTGCGTACAGGACGGTTCGGCCCTTATGTTCAAATTGGTGAAGGTAAAGACTCTAAACGTGCAGGTTTACCTAAATCATGGGCACAAAGTGACATGACATTGGATAAAGCCTTGTCTCTTCTTTCACTACCACGTGAAGTTGGAATTCATCCAGAAACTGGAACCCCAATTACAGCTTCAATTGGTCGTTATGGACCCTATCTTTCTTATAATGGTAAATACGCAAATTTAGAAAATGTTGACGAAGTCTTTGACATCGGAATTAATCGCGCTGTCACAATACTTGCCGAAAAACAAAGCAAAGGTGGTGCAAGTGGGCGAGGACAACCGACAGCTCTGGTAATATTAGGTGATCATCCCGATGGCGGAAGTGTTACCGTGCGAGATGGACGCTATGGTCCTTATGTCAATTGGGGTAAAATTAATGCGACACTTCCAAAAGAAAAAGATCCTACGAGTGTTACTTTAGAAGAGGCGCTTTTACTTCTTGAAGCAAAAGCCGGTGGCACTAAAAAGACTAAAAAAATCGCTACTAAAAAAGCGACCACAAAGAAAACAACTAAAAAGGCACGTTGATCAGTGAAACGGGATTCCCCCCCAAAAAAAACAAAGCAAAAACAAGCTTTAAATGAGGAGAAATCCCTTCCGAGCAAACAGGATATAGTGACTTTTTTAAAAGACAATCCCGATCTTGCAAGCAAGCGTGATATAGCCAAAGCTTTCAATTTAAAAGGTGATAAAAGGATTTGGCTAAAGGATATGTTACGACTACTGAAAGATGAAGGATTAATTTCAAAAAATCGGAAAAGAGTTGTCGTAAAAAATACTTTACCTCCTGTTAGTGTTTTGGAAATTGTAAAACGAGATCAAGACGGCGCCTTTATTGCAAGTCCAGTAGATTTTAAAGGTACAGAACAACTGTTTGTCATCATTCATCCAAACCATCATATAAGAGGTTCTGGCATTGGTGTTGGAGAGCGTATTCTTGCAAAAATATTTAAAAATAAAGATTCAGAAGGACCTCAATATTCCGGACGACTGATTAAAAAGCTTGATAGAACAAATCATTTTGAAATTGGCATTTTAAGAAAAACAGACACTGGGCACTATCGTTTACAACCTATTCATCGCAAAGCCTCAGAAATTGCAATCGATGATATAACGCATAAAGAAGCTTTGCCAGGTGATCTTGTTGAAGTTATTATTGATCGGGATCATCGTTATGGCCTTAAGCAAGGTCGTATACATTCTGTTTTAGGACGCATAGAGAGTGAAAAATCTCTCTCTATGATTGCAATCATTTCGCATGACATTCCCCATATTTTTCCAAAAGAGGTTATTGACGAAGTACAAACCATACAATCCGTAACCCTAGAAGGGCGTGAAGATTGGCGCGCACTTGATCTCATCACCATTGATCCTTCAGACGCAAAAGATCACGACGATGCTGTACATGCAGTGGTCGATGATGATCCAAATAATTTGGGTGGTTTTATTTTAACGATCGCTATTGCTGATGTTTCAACCTATGTTCACTCTTCTACGTTGTTGGATAAAGAAGCCTATAAAAGAGGTAATTCTGTTTATTTTCCTGAAAGAGTTGTACCAATGTTGCCTGAACGTATCTCAAATGATCTATGTTCACTGCGTGAAGGTGAAGACCGCCCTGCTCTAGCAGTTCGTATTATTATTGATGCAAATGGACGTAAGCGCAAACATAGTTTCCATCGCATCATGATGCGTTCTTCTGCAAAATTATCCTATCAACAAGCGCAAGCGGCAATTGATGGTAAAGGCGATGAAAAAACACAACCTTTATTGGAAAAGGTTTTAAAACCTTTATGGGCTGCATACTTTTCTCTCAATCAAGAGCGAAATAAACGTCAACCTTTAGAATTGGATATACCAGAAAAAAAAGTTTTGTTAGATGATGAAGGACGCGTGAAAGACGTTATTGTTCCACCTCGTCTTGATGCTCACAAATTAATTGAAGAATTTATGATCCAAGCCAATGTCGCAGCTGCAGAAGTTTTGAAAAAACATAATCAACCTTTAATATATAGAGTGCATGACCAACCATCACTTGCCAAACAAGAAGCGTTGAGAGATTTTCTTCATTCACTTGGCATAACCTTAGCGCGCGGTGTTGATTTAACACCGGCACGTTTGAATACCATTTTAGAAAAAGTTGCAGATAGTTCTCAACAAGAACTTGTCAACCAAGTCGTTTTACGATCGCAGTCACAAGCTGAGTATACACCTCATAATATTGGACATTTTGGTTTACACTTGCATAATTATGCTCATTTTACTTCGCCTATTCGCCGTTATGCTGATCTTACTGTTCATCGTGGTTTAATTAAAGCTTTAAAACTCGGAAAAGATGGAATAAAAGATGACCAAGAAAATGAATTAGAAGATATCGCACGCACTATTTCTTTAAAAGAACGTCGTGCAATAGCTGCGGAACGCGACACTGTTGATCGTTTAATCGCTCATTTTCTTGCCGATAAAATTGGTGCAACATTTTCTGGTCGTATTTCAGGTGTTACAAAATCTGGTTTATTTATAGCGCTTGATCGTCTGGGAGCTGATGGATTTATTCCTATTTCAACATTAGACTCTGATTATTATCATTTTGATGAATCACGCCACGCTCTTAATGGTGAACGTGGGAAAAAAGGTTATCAATTAGGTGATCAAGTGGAAATACGATTAGTTGAAGCACAACCGATTGCAGGTGCATTACGATTTGAAATGTTAAGTCCACCTCGGGCTCTTTCCTTTTCACCTGTTTCTTATCATAAAACAAAACGGCATAAAGGTATAAAAAATAGAAAAAATCATAAAGGACGGCGTCGGTGACTGATTATACATATCAGACGTCTCGATCTCAAAAACCTAAAAAAGCAGCATCTCTTTTAAATATTTGTTGGCGTCAATCAAAACCTTATGTTTTGATAGGAAAAAGACATCATGACCATCGTTTTTTACCTGGATTTTATGTATTCAACGAAGAGGACGTTAAAAGACGTGACTATTGTGCGCCAATTACAGAAGAATTGATTGAAGCAGATCAATGGAGCATTTTGAACAATCACCCCAAAACACAATCGCAAAGACTTGCAAAGGCCTTTGGTGTGTGTACCTTGCGTGAAACTTTTGAAAAAAATGGAGCAATTACTTCAAAAAAATTAAAAATATCAAAGGTTGAAGCCCATGATAAGGGTTTTCAGTCAAAACTATACTCTTATGGATTTATCAATCTTTCTTATTTACGCTATTTTGCTAGAGCTATTACGCTTTTCAATCATCCGTGCCACTACGATACCTATTTTTATATGGTGAATTATAAATATGTAACTAATCCATATGATATTAAAGATAAAAAAGAACTCAGTGACCTACAATGGTTAGACATAAGCAAAACTTCGAATTTACCTATTCATCCGATAAAAAAAATATCTCTTGCAAAAAATTTATTGCCGAACAAAAAACAATGCAAAATACCTTGCCAGCATATTTTATATTTATGAATAAAAAAATTACAAAAACATTTAATTGATTTATGAAAAACGCAAATTTACTCTCCCAAAAACAATCCTTTTATGCAATTATCGCTGCGACTGCGACCATTGGTGCTGTTGGTGTTGCGCTAGGATTAGGAACACAACTCATATCCTTATTGATGGCACAACGTGGCTTTTCATCAAGCATAATAGGCTATAGCGGCACAATTGGAGGCATTGCAACTATTTTAGCTGCAATGTTTGCAGAGCGTATAGCTCTGAAATTTAAACTTACGTGCGCCATTTTAATTATGATGGTCATTGGTTGCGCAAGTTTTTTAGGTTTTTATTATTTTGAATCGATCTGGATTTGGTTAGGCCTTCGCTTTAGTTTGCATTTTGCAATGACAATTATGTTTATTTTATCAGAATTTTGGGTCAACAGTTCCGCACCTCCTCAAAAAAGAGGATTAGTACTTGCAATTTATGCGATTGTGCTTGGCTTAGGATTTGCTGTGGGCCCTACGCTTTTGGCTTATGTTGGTAGTGATGGTTTCAGTCCTTTTGGTACAGCTTGTCTTCTTATTGGGCTTGCAGTTATACCTCTTCTTATAGCGTGGAATATGAGTCCAACAATTCATAAAAATGAACATGTCACCTTTTTATCTTATATTTTTTCTGTACCAACAGCGACAATGGCGGTTTTTATTTATGGTGCCATTCAAATGGGTGCCCTAACACTCATTACTCCTTTTAGTATTCAGCTCGGTTATAATAGTACTGAAGCTGCAAAATTTATGGCAATACTGGCTTTTGGTAATGTTTTATTACTTGTTCCCATTGGTATGATCAGTGATATAATAAAAGATAGGCGCATTTCACTTATGGGGTGTGCTCTTATAGGCTTGATCGGAACGTTAATTTTACCCATTATTGCAGAATGTAAATGGGCAATAATGATTGATTTATTTATACTTGGTGGAGTATCTGCGGGTCTTTATACTATTGGACTTGCACAATTAGGATCGCGCCTTAGTGGACACGAATTAGCTGCTGCAAATTCTGCATTCATTTTTTGTTATGGTATTGGTATGCTCGTTGGACCAACGATAATCGGCAAAGCCATGGATATTTTTTCACCATTTGGATTTTCTAATGCGATGGCGACTTTTTTTGCACTTTATATCATTTTAGTTCTAACAAGAATGCTAAGATCGCTTTTCCGCTCTTGACTTTTTTTATAACATCCTTACTGTCACAAAAAAATCGTTAGCGCTGGAGAGGATTTCAGCAGCATTACGTTTATTATTTATAAAACAGGATCTTATTATGGCCAAGGCAGCAACCATTAAAATCAAGCTCGTATCAACGGCGGATACTGGCTTTTTTTATGTAACAAAAAAGAATAGTCGTACAATGACAGATAAAATGAGCAAAAGGAAATATGATCCTATTGTTAAGAAACATGTTGAATTTAAAGAAGCAAAAATTAAATAATTATTGTCTCAATTTTTTTTAAAACCGCCTTTAATTATAAAGGTGGTTTTTTTATTGTATTGTTTTAACAATCACATAAGACGTTGTTGATAAAATAATACGAGTTCATTATGACAATCATGTTAAGTTGATAAAAAACACCACAGTCATGAAAGAGCCTAATACTAAAATATAATTTTTTATAATCGTATAAAATATCATTTATAAGCTAAATATTTTTTGAGATTATATAAAGGTATTCATTTGAACAAAAAGTCAAAAATATTAGCTGTTATTTTGGCTGGTGGACTCTCTACCCGTATGGGACAAGATAAATCTTTATTAAAGATTGATGGTAAAACTCTTCTTAATATTCAAATTGATCGACTCAAAAAAGAAAACTTTTCAATAGCAGTTAGCTCTAATCAATTAACTGAAAAAATATTGAAAGAAAAAATATCTTTATTTAAAGATCAACAATGCCATTTCTATAAAGGACCACTTGCAGGAATTTATTCTGGGTTAGAATATGCTATAGAATTTGGTTTTTCTCATATACTAACTTTTCCAATAGATTGTCCTATTCTTCCAAAAAACTTTTTTTACAAGATGACTGAAAATCTCACAAACTCTTCTGACTTCCGTATTGTTAAAACAGTAAGAGGTCTCCAACCTACCTTTGGATTATGGCCAGTTACGTTAAAAGAAAGTTTAAATCAATTTTTATTAACCTCTCAAGATAAAAGTATTCGTTCATTCGCTTTTGCCCATAATCCTCAATTTATAATATTTGACAAAAACATTGATAAAGGTGCATTCTTTAACATTAACACACATGCTGATCTTGATAAGTTTAAAAAAATTATAAAACGATGAAATGTAATAAAAAAATATTAGGGATTACTGGCTGGAAAAATAATGGCAAAACAACACTTGTTACAAGTTTGGTTGCAGCACTAACTATGAGAGGCTATAAAGTTTCAACAATAAAACATGCCCATCATAATTTTGATATTGATCACGAGGGAACAGATTCCTGGAAACATCGTCAAGCAGGTGCACAAGAAGTAGCCATTGTTTCCTCAAAACGCTTTGCTTACATTCATGAAAATACAGTCGACAATGAGATGTCTTTGTCATCTGTAATTGATCTTATTGGTCCATGTGATCTTATAATTGTTGAGGGTTTTAAAAATGAACCTCATGAAAAGATTGAGGTGCGATTAAAAAATGGACAAACAGGGCTTCCTCTAAATGAAAGCGACAATAATATTGTCGCTATAGCAAGTGATATGCCAATAGAAAATGTTCAGCTGCCCTATTTCAACATTGATAATATCGAAGGGATAACTGACTTTGCCGAGGATCATCTGAAACTTAGACAAAAATAAAAATGTGATGTTCCTATTTTTTTCGTATAATTCACTCCATTAAATTTTTATTATAACAAGTATTAAAGAAGCCTAATAAATCAAAAGTCAAAAATCAGTATAAAACTTTAGGACCACCTATAGAACTTTGAACATATCTTAAATCTTATCCTTAGTTTCAACGTCAAAAATTGATATCCTCTTCAAATCTATTAAAATAACATTGATGAGATATTTTGTGACTTAATAGTGTAAGGATTTTTGCGTTGACGATAGAGATTAATCCGCTCAAAAAATCATTGTTTATCAGAAGAAGCATTTAAAAAATGCGGATAGTTTCATAAAAATTCTCATTAACAATTATTTTAAAATGAATTTTTAGCCGATTTGGCATTTTTAAATGTTGAACAGTGGTATCAAAATTATAAAAATTAACTTGCTGCCATCAATATCTCTTGACATCAAACCTTTAAATAAAACTATAAATTGATGCGAATAAAGCATTCAAATTATTATTCGTTCACGAGACAAAAATGTTTAAAAATCGAAACTCACGCATAAATGATTTTTTAATTGCAATAGTCGTAATCATTATTGCATCATTCTTAAGTTTGTTTAATTTTAATAATGAAAAAATTGTGGGAAATGCCATACTTAGCGATGGAGATTCCATAATTATAGCAGATAAAAAAATACGTCTTCTTGATATGGATGCACCTGAATTATTCCAATTTTGTGGTGAGAAAACCAAAAGATATGCTTGTGGACAGCACTCTAAAAAACATTTAGGTAAACTCATTAATGGACAAAAAGTTGTTTGCTACAGTGATAAAAAGGATCAATATCAACGTTTTTTAGCAATTTGTTATGCAGGTGAAACAAATCTAAACCAACAAATGGTTATTGATGGTTGGGCGGTCAGTTATTACGGTTATCCTTTAGAGGAAGATCAAGCACGCCGAGAGAAACGAGGGATTTGGTCAAGTCCATTTGAGAACCCTAGAAACTGGCGTCGAAGTAATAAACTCTAAAACTTATCTACGAAACATAAGATTTTTTATTTATTTCTTGTTATAATATATAAAGAAAACTTTTTAAATATATGAAATAAAATGAAAATAGTGTAATGATAAATCTTGAATGTTTGACAAAAAAATAAAACGTTGACGACAGTGTTTTGACAATTCAAAATATTTGTTTCGTATGAGTTTACCACCAAGACCAGTATTGACAGTTTCAAACACTACTAAGATTGTCATAGCTGGCCAAGCTCTGGGATTGCGTCTTTATGAAACGGATATAGCGTTTAACAATCGTTCAGGAGATCGTCTTCGTCATTGGCTTGGTTTTAGTCGTGAAGTTTTTTACAATAAATATTTTTTTTCAATCGTGCCTATGGGTTTTTATTTTCCTGGTTATGATAAAACAAAAGGTGACCTTCCTCCTAGAAAAGAATGTAAAATGACATGGAATGATAAAATTTTTGAATCAATGCAAAAGATGTAATTGATTATTGCAATAGGAATATATGCTTGGAAATATCATATTGAAGATCTCATTGAAAAAATATGACATAAACTTTTAAAAATTAGAAAAAAATTTTATTAAAAAAAAATCCCGTGGATATAGTATGCTTCCATTACCTCATCCATCATGGCGTAATACAGCTTAGATTATGGAAAACCCTTAGTTTGAAGATGAGTTACTACCGAACATAAAACAACTTATTGAAACATATTTGAAAAGTTAGAATTTTTTTCTATTTATGCTATAAATAGATAGTTGACTCATTTAATCAATAGAATATTGGAAGCAGTGATGGATCGTCTTGATAGAAAAATTTTACGACTTTTACAGGAAGATGCAACTTTAGCCGTTGCTGATGTTGCAAAAAAAGTTGGATTATCAACAACACCATGCTGGAGGCGTATTCAAAAACTTGAGGAAGATGGTGTTATTCAAAGACGGGTGGTTGTATTATCCCCTGAAAAAGTAAATACACGTGTAACAGTCTTTGTCTCAATACGTACAGGTTCACATAATCATGAATGGCTCAAACGATTTTCTGAAATTGTACAAGAATTTCAAGAAGTCGTTGAATTTTATCGTATGAGTGGAGATGTTGATTATTTATTACGGGTCGTCGTGCCAGATATTGCAGCTTATGACGTCTTTTATAAAAAATTGATTGCTAAAATTGATATTAGAGATGTTTCATCAGCTTTTGCGATGGAACAAATCAAATATACAACGGAATTACCTCTTGATTATATTATAATTGAAAAAGAAAATAATCGCTTGTAAGCATTTTTAGTGTTGAAAATATTCAAATAATTTTAATCTTATTTACTTCAATTTTTTTGTAGTCTTTGTAGACTTACTTGCTTTTAAGCATGAAGTATTACCGAGAGTATTTTTATTATCTCGTTGGCGTTGATCCAGTTTGCCAGTTGATTTTGCAATTCTTTTAGGACCTGATTTTAATGGCATAACATGTCTCCTTCATATATGCAGTATTTAAATAGCATAAATAATAAGTAAGACTTTAAAATAAAAATACAAACCAAATTTACATAATTTATTATAAAATTACTTTTTATAATTATTTACTTTATTTCTATATCCATCAGATGATATTAATATTCAATAATAAAAGCATTTGATATTATATTGATATTATTACATTCCCTATATATATAATTTTTTATTGAATATCGCTCATATCAGCTTCAGAAAACGTTGCCATTTGGGCATGGGTTAAAACAGCAGCCTTTACAATACCAGCAGCCAAAGCAGCACCTGTCGCCTCTCCTAACCGCATATTGA
Organism: Bartonella tamiae Th239; assembly: GCF_000278275.1. Classification (GTDB taxonomy): domain Bacteria; phylum Pseudomonadota; class Alphaproteobacteria; order Rhizobiales; family Rhizobiaceae; genus Bartonella; species Bartonella tamiae. The sequence goes on along the minus strand of NZ_JH725147.1, from coordinate 1,461,141 downwards.
GATCTAATAAAGGTTTCTTTTTTATAATTTCCAATATTTTTTTATGCCCCGGTTCCGCAGATACGTGTCCAATCAGACAATGATCAAGTGCTTGTGGATGGGCTTTATGTAAAATGGCAGCGGCAGCTGTCACAACAAAACCATCTAAGATTACTGGAATTTTTTCCATTCTTGCAGCCAAAATAGCACCAACAATAGCTGCAATTTCTCGTCCTCCTAAACGACGCATAATTTCAAAAGGATCATCAAGATGATCGTTGTGCAAATCGCATGCTTTTTTAACAGCGTCAACTTTTCTTTTGTAAATCTCTCCCGTTGCCCCCGTACCAGGGCCCACCCAATCTTCTGCTTCACCACCAAATAATGCAAGAGAAAGTGCAGCAGCAATTGTTGTATTACCAATTCCCATTTCACCAAGACACAGAAGATCTGTGCCGCCTGCAATTGATTCCATACCGAATGCCATAGTTGCCGCCGCACCTCGTTCATCCATAGCAGCATCTTTTGTGATATCCATAGTTGGATAATCTAAAGCCAGATCAAAAATTTTTAAACCAAGATCATAAGCCACGCATATTTGATTAATTGCTGCACCACCAGCTGCAAAGTTTTCAACCATTTTTTGAGTGACTGCTCTTGGAAACGGTGAAACATTTTCATCCGTCACACCATGATTACCGGCAAAAACAGCAACAAGAGGACGTGTAACAATAGGTTTCTCGCCCCCTTTCCATCCAGCATACCAAACAGCAATCTCTTCCAATTTACCGAGTGATCCTTTTGGTTTTGTTAATTCCACTTGACGCTTTCGGGCAAGTGTCATTGCAAACGCATCTGGTTCGGGTAAATTGGTTAAAAGGGCGCGAAAGTCATCAAAAGGTTGAGCTGTCAAAGGAAATATCCTGTCAATTTAGGATTGTATGAATAGAATCTTATATAAGAACGAATTATAAGCAATGTCACTTTCGTTTTAATGGAGCAAGATGTCTTTGAATGTTTTTTTTAGAAAATTTATGCGTTCAATAGGATTTTTGACGCGTATTCCTGTCTCAAACAATTGGTTTGAAGATAAGAATAACATTGCTGATGACGTTGTGTTTTTTCCCCTTGTCGGTTTTTTTATTGGATTATTGAGTGCTGTTATTTTTGTAATAGCTTCTTTTCTAGGATTTCCTCCTTTGATGAGTGCTTTATTTTCTGTTTTAGCGATAATATTTACGACAGGTGCATTACATGAAGATGGATTAGCGGATCTGGCAGACGCTTTATTTGTAGCAAAAACTAAAAATGATCGTTTAGCGATTATGAAAGATTCTCATATCGGAACCTATGGCACGATAGCGTTAATATTTGGCGTTGCAATTCGCTTTTTTAGCATTGCTGCAATTTTTGAAAGTGCCGATTACAAAAGGGTGTGCATCGCCATTATCATGACAGAAACTTTCAGCCGAGGCCTGATGGTTTGGTTTTGGATCAAATTACCGCTTGCTCGTATTAATGGGACGGCATCAAAAGCAGGCTGCCCAAGCAAAAAAAATAGCTTTAATAGTGTTACAATTTCTTTAGGTATCTTTCTTTTGCTTGGTGCGTGTGGTTTTCATCTATTATGGCTTTTTCTTTTAGCCATTTTATGTTTCTTATTCATATCATTATTTTCTTTGTTATGTTTAAAACGCATTGGTGGTTATACTGGAGATACTTTGGGTGCATTTCAACAGTGTTCAGCACTGTTCATTTTATGCGGTCTTTATTTAGCTTTATAAAGAAAGTTCTATTCCTATTGGAAGGTATGATGAGATTATTTTGGATATTACTCGCATGTGTTGGTGTTCTTACACTTATCAGTATGGGATTAAAACATTTTAGTGATAGCAACATTAATTCAGATCAAATCACTTCACTTAGTTATTATGGAATTGTGGGCTTAATTGTTGCTTCAGGTTTATTAGGATCAGGAATAAAACTCTCTCATATGATACGCAATCTTATAATTTGGTGTTCTATTATTTTTGCTCTGATGTTTTTTTATAATTCCCGATATGAAATACAAGACATTGCAAACCAACTAACAGTTGGAATAATTCCTGGAAGCCCATTAACACAATATAATGAAAGTGGAATCCGTGTTAGTCTTCAACGCTCTCTCAATGGACATTTTGCAACACAGGCCATTTTAAATGGAAAAAATATACGTTTTACGGTGGATACGGGAGCTTCAACCATCGTTTTAAGGTTTGAGGATGCTATAACAGCAGGTATCAATGTGAAAAACTTACATTTTTCTGTTCCCATCAAAACCGCAAATGGAAACACTTATGCAGCTTTAACAATAATTGATAGTTTAAATATTGGAGGAATAAAAAGAACGAATGTATCTGCTCTTATCTCCCAAAAAGGAAGACTTTCAACAAATTTACTCGGAATGAGCTTTTTGAATAGTCTTTCAGGATATTCTGTGCGTGGCGATCGACTTATTATGGTCGATTAAGTCGATTTTATTTATCAATTTCTAAAAATGCCTTTTTTAAAATGCGAGGATCTGCATCTTTAAACGTTGCCTCACTTGATAAGATCTGCCGCCATTTTCGAGCACCCTTTCTCCCGTGAAACATACCTACCATATGTCGTGTCACATGAGAAAGACGTCCCCCTCTTTCTATATGAAGGTGTGCATATTCGGTCATTAAATCAATAAGATCTGCATCAATAATAGGCTTATTGTCATCATCAAAAACAACATTATCAATAACCTTAAGAATATCAGGATTATGATAGGCAGTTCGCCCCATCATGACTCCATCCATTATTTTTAAATGATGCATAACATCATTAATTGATTGAACTCCACCATTTAAACCTATGAATTTAAAGAAAAAATCATCTTTTAATTGATAAACTCTTTCATAGTCTAAAGTGGGAATATCTCTGTTTTCTTTCGGACTTAATCCTTTCAGCCAAGCTTTACGTGCATGTACCCAAATTGCATCACAGCCTGCATCACAGATTAATTTTGTAAAACGATCAAGATCTTTTTGAATATCTTGCTCATCCACTCCAATACGACATTTGACAGTTACTGGTATTTGAACGGTATTTTTAACTACCTCAATAGCTTGAGCAACCTTTTCAGGCTCTAACATGAGACAGGCACCAAATGTTCCTGATTGAACTCTATCAGATGGACAACCGACATTAATATTAATTTCATTATAGCCAAAATCGGCGCCGATTGCAGCCGCTTCGGCAAGTTTATGCGGGCTTGAACCGCCTAACTGAAGTGCAATAGGATGTTCTTCATTATTAAAACCAAGAAGACGCTCTCGATCGCCATGTATAATAGCATCGGCAACGACCATTTCAGTATATAAAAGCGCATGTTTTGTTAAAAGACGATGGAAATATCGACAATGCCGATCCGTCCAGTCCAGCATCGGCGCGACAGCAAATTTTGGTTTTTGATTATATAAACCGCTTATCGTATTCATAAAGATCCACAAAATTTAACAATTTAAACTATTTCATCTTAAGACAAAAAATTTCAACCAAAGAAAATTTAAATAAGATTATGGTGATTTTGCAAGAAAGTGAAGTCTGTACACTACTTTAAAAGCCATTTTTTAAACCTTCCATATCATATTGCATATTCTTATTTGACCCTGCATAGGATAATCTTATCGTCTTTTGCTGTAAATGATGCATATTGTGAAAGCTCAGGCGCGGAAATATAGAAATTTTGAATGACGCGTTCACATGGTCTTATGAAAGGTTCAGGTAAAACCATTCAATTCATTCGCCCCCCTGTCATACAATAATATTTTGAGAATGAATTGGCAAAAATAACAGTGTTATCCAACGATAAAGCTGTTACATCAGGAGTAAAAATATTTAATCTATGATAAATTTCATCTGAAGTAACTTGCATATGTACAAGGCAACAAAAATCCAAAGTCGCCACCATTTCTTCTTTTGGTATAATCGCACCTTTCGGTTTATTTGGAGAAGCGAACAAAACTCCTTTCAAACGTGTTTTTGCATGCAGTTATGATAAGCTTGGTGCTGTGAGTATAGCGCTACCAAAATGTCAATTTTAATAATATTTATAACAAGTAACTTCATAATATTTCGATAAGCTGGTTTGCTTAGACGTGTAATTGCTACATAATCATCTACATTGATACACATCAAAAAAAAGATTAAAGCCAGCAGAAGACCCTGTTATGATAGCAATACACTCAGGCGATATACGAATGTTAAGATGCGTATCATAATGCTCAGAAATTTATATCTTAAAGAGTGTATACTCAATACACTTGTATAACCAATATGTCCATTTTTAAGCGCTTCATGTGCCGCATTTAACACAGTTTGAGGGCATTGCGCATCTGGTTGCCCAACTGCCATTGATATAGCCGAATGGTCTTCTTGTCGACGCTCCTAAACTTTTGAAAGCACATGCATCTCCAAGAAAGGACCAATACTGCTTCTGATTGACACACTCATATATTTTATTTCCCATAGAGAAATGCTTTGATCATGATTGAGTTTGTCTTATAATAGACAGAATATTATGGTGTGCAATGGACAGTCAAACCTATGTAAGTCCGTTTGAAAGGTCGTCTATGTCGTTTTTTTTACGTGATGGTAAATCACTTCTTAGTCAAGCTTACAAACGGAGATTGACTGTTGTTTTCAATCTTTTTTTATCTTTTATTCTTATAATCGTTTCATCCTATCAAAGTGCTATTGCTCAATCGCGTTCCGTACCTATTGTGAGAGATGCGGAAATTGAACAACTTTTGGCCGACTACACTGCTCCAATTTTTAAAGCAGCAGGTGTCAATGCAAATAATATTCAAATTATTATTGTTAATGATAAAAGTTTCAATGCCTTTGTTGATGGCCAAAGAATTTTTGTCAATATTGGTGCAATTATGCAATCTGAAACACCGAATGAAATTATTGGTGTGATTGCACATGAAACAGGCCATCTTGCCAATGGGCATCAACATCGTTTACGTGAACAACTAAAAAGAGCGCAAACAATGGCTGTTATTGGATTGCTGCTTGGTGTTGGTGCGGGTGTAGCTGGTGCATCTACAGGTAATTCAGCAGCGGCTGGAGCCGCAGGTGGTATTGCTTCAGGCAGCAGTGAAATTGCCATGCGTACTTTATTAAATTATCAACGCAGTGAAGAATCCGCCGCTGATAGAGCAGCTGTCAATTATCTTAATAAAAGCGGACAATCCACTAAAGGGATGCTGACGACATTTGAGCGCTTTTCAAATGCACTTGCATTATCTGGCTCTCGGGTTGATCCTTATAGAATAAGCCATCCGCTTCCCCGAGAAAGAATTGCCGCACTTGAGACACTCGCGAAAAAAAGTCCTTATTTTGATAAAAAAGATCCTCCAGAATTGCAATTGCGCCACGATATGGCACGCGCAAAAATTGCAGCAAACACAGGAAATTTTGTTGAATTACGACGTATGTTTTCTAAAAATCCACGTGGATTAGCTGCACGATATGGTGAAGCTATTTTGGCAGTTGGCAACAGTGCGCCCAAAGCTGCACGTTTAAAAGTAGATGCTTTAGTAAAAGAACAGCCCAACAATCCTTTTTTTCACGAACTCCTTGGTGATGTTTTCATCAAGGCAAATGATCCTGTAGCTGCTGCGAATGCTTATAAACGCGCCGCAGAGCTTGATCCACAAGCTTCAAGCTTATTGCGCGTAAGTTATGGACGAGCATTATTATTAACAAATAATGCTCAAAACCTTTCTCTAGCCATAAAAGAAATAAAAAATGGTCTATCGAAAGAACCAGAATTTTCAGCAGCTTATCGCTATTTAGCGATGGCTTATGGACGTGAAGGGAAAATAGGTCTTGCAGATCTTGCGACAGCAGATATGCATTATTATAATGGAAATCGCATGCAAGCCCGTATATTTGCAACACGTGCACAACAAAAATTAAAGTATGGATCATCCGACTGGTTGCGGGCACAAGATATTATCAATACTACTCAATCAAATAAACGCTGATCAAAAAAATATACGAATATCACTCTTACCATCTATTGTAAAAAAACTTAAGGATCAACTTCAATGTATAATTCACAGTCCTTTCAAAAAAAATCATATCGCTATATCCTTGGTTTGATAGGCGGGTGCTTTATTGGTATTTTTTTATGTGTGAGTAGCGTTCATGCTTCGGATGATACAAATTTAAATAAGATTAAAGAGCAAATTCTTAATGATCCAGAATTTATCAGCTCTCTTAGCCAAAAAGTTCAAAAAGAAACATCTGACGAGCATATTAGACAGATTGTAAGAAACTATCTTATAAGTAATCCAGAAGTGATGTTGGAAGTTCAAGATGCTTTTGAAGAAAAACAACAAAAAGAACTTGCGCAAAGCCAAACAGCTATAATTGATCGTTTTTCAGATCGAATTTTTCATTCACCCTATGATGCGGTAATAGGCAATCCAGAAGGTAAAATAACTTTAGTCGAATTTTTTGATTATAATTGCGGATATTGTAAAAAATCTTACCCTGACATTGAAAAACTTATTTCTAAAAATCCAGAATTACGCGTCGTTATAAAAGACTTTCCAATACTTGGTCCTGATTCTGTGAAAGCGCATATAGTTGCTCAAGCTTTTAAAAATTTAATGCCTGAAAAATATTCAGAATTTCATAAAACACTTTTAACCAGCAATGGCCGTGCAAATGAAACAAAGGCTTTACAAATTGCCAAAAACCTTGGTGCTGATGAAACGAAACTGAAAGCAGCAATTGCTAATCCTCTTTTACAACAAGCTTTTACGAATAACGCAGAAATTGCTTATGATTTAAAGATTAATGGGACACCATCATATATTATAGGTTCACAAGTAATTGTTGGTGCAGTAAATGGTGATGTGCTCGATCGTAGAGTTAAAGAGCTTGACCATAAATAAAAACAAATAATATGTTAAACTCTTGTTGACTCTCTTATAAGCGCAGATATTTAACTCTTTCGCTTTTTGTTTAACATGCTTATAAGATTTGACATAATGTGCTTCATCATAAGCAATATGATATAACACTTTAAAAGAACGATCATTTGGTGCCTATAGATTTTTGTAAATTGGCCGATTGAAACTGATACAAACTTTTAAATTTTAAAATAAACGATCTTTATGATCGAGGAGTTCAATAGAATGGTAACAAAACCAGTAGCTAAAGGCAAAAACACAGGAGAACATAAGGATCTGATCCGCGATCTTGCTGAAATATTAAATGATACAAATTTATCTGATATTGAATTGGAACAAGGTGACTTGCGCATACGTGTTTCACGACAATTGATGGGCACTGCACCAACACAAGCAGTTTATACAGCTCCTGCTGTTAACACTGCACCAACTCCAACTTCTGTGACATCAATGTCTTCAAAAGAAGAAAAGTCAAAAAATGCCGTTAACTCTCCTATGGTTGGTACTGTTTATTTGGCCCCCTCACCTGGTGCTAGTCCTTTTGTAGAAATTGGTCAAAAAGTATCTGAAGGTCAGACATTGCTTATTATAGAGGCAATGAAAACAATGAATCAGATTACAGCTCCCCGATCAGGCACGGTAATGTCAATCTTGGTTGAAGATGCTCAACCCGTTGAATTTGGCGAACCACTTGTTATCGTGGAATAGGACAAAGACAAAGATATGATTCAGAAAATTTTAATAGCCAATCGTGGTGAAATTGCTCTTCGAGTTTTACGTGCTTGCAAAGAATTAGGTATTAAGACAGTTGCTGTCCATTCTACAGCAGATGCAGATGCAATGCATGTTCGTTTGGCTGATGAAAGCGTATGTATAGGCCCTCCTCCTTCACGAGATTCCTATCTGAACATTCATCAAATTGTCTCTGCTTGTGAAATAACTGGTGCAGATGCGATTCATCCTGGATATGGATTTTTATCAGAAAATGCAAAATTTGCTGAAATATTAGAAGCTCATGATATTACTTTTATAGGCCCTACCGCTGAACATATCCGCATGATGGGTGACAAGATTGAAGCGAAAAAAACAGCAAAAACTTTGGGCATACCAGTGGTTCCTGGATCTGATGGTGCTGTAACAAATGATGATGAAGCAAAAAAAATTGCTGAAAAAATTGGATTTCCAGTTATTATAAAAGCCTCAGCAGGTGGCGGTGGTCGCGGTATGAAAGTCGCTCGTAGTGCGAAAGAACTATCGGTGGCTCTTAGTACGGCACGCTCTGAAGCTACAGCAGCTTTTGGTGATGATGCTGTTTATATTGAAAAATATCTCGAAAAACCTCGACACATTGAAGTGCAAGTTATGGGAGATGGTCAAGGTCGTGCGGTTCATCTAGGTGAACGTGATTGTTCTTTGCAGCGTCGCCATCAAAAAGTTTGGGAAGAAGCAAATTCTCCTGCCCTTGACGAGGAAGCACGTCAAAAAATTGGCATGATCGTTGCGAATGCATGCGCAAAACTTAACTATCGTGGAGCTGGTACAGTTGAATTTCTCTATGAAAATGGTGAATTCTATTTTATTGAAATGAATACACGTCTTCAGGTTGAACATCCTGTAACAGAAGCAATTACGGGTATAGATCTTGTCCATGAACAAATTCGTATAGCCTCTGGTGAAGGATTATCTGTTACACAAAGTGATATAAGTTTTTCAGGACATGCAATTGAATGTCGTATTAACGCAGAAGATGCCATAAATTTCACACCATCTCCTGGGTTAATTACGCATTTTCATACACCTGGTGGGTTAGGTATACGTGTCGATTCAGGTGTTTATTCTGGTTATCGTATACCACCATATTATGACAGTTTAATTGGAAAACTGATTGTTCATGGACGGACACGTCTAGAATGTATGATGCGATTAAGACGTGCTCTTGATGAATTCGTCGTTTTAGGAATTAATACAACTTTGCCACTTTTTCTTGATCTTATTAACAATGAAGATATTATCAGTGGTGATTATGATATTCATTGGTTAGAAAAATACCTCGCAGAAAAGACAAATAATAACGGATAAAATCAGTGACTAATAATTGGGAAGAAATTCTTGATCCTGCGCTTTTGCTTGATGCATATGCGCAGGGTATATTTCCAATGTCAGAAGATAAAGATGATCCTAATATTTTTTGGGTAAGACCTGAAAAACGAGGTATTATTCCTCTTGATAATTTTCATATATCAAAAAGCCTATCAAAATTTATGAAAAAAAAAACCTTTGAAATATGTATTGATAAAGATTTTGAAGGCGTCATATCAGGATGTGCCCAATCCAAAAAAGGGCGTGAAACGACGTGGATAAATAAAACAATACGTCATGTATATAAACAATTATTTGAACTTGGTTACTGTCATACAGTTGAAGCATGGCAAGATAATCAATTGGTTGGTGGATTGTATGGTATAAGTCTTGGGCAAGCTTTTTTTGGTGAAAGTATGTTTTCCAATGTACCAAATGCTTCAAAAATATGTTTGGTTCATTTGGTTAATCGATTAAAGCAATGTCATTTTATTTTGCTTGATACACAATTCATTACTCCACACTTAGAAAGATTCGGTGCAAAAGAAATAACACGTGAAAAATATGAGATATTATTAAATAATGCACTTAAAAACGATGCGACTTTTCGTTAAAAATCTATAAAAAAGTCAATAAAAACAATTTCTTTAAACTTATTTTCAATAAAATTTGTTTTTTTTAAAATTTTCTATTTTCCTTTTGGATTGTTTATGCTAGTTGCACAGCGTGCGCCCTTATAGCTCAGTTGGTAGAGCACCTGATTTGTAATCAGGGGGTCGGGAGTTCGAGTCTCTCTGGGGGCACCATTTTATTATCATTATATAGAATAGCTGAGTGCATTGACTCTAAGAGATAATAGAATTTTTTTTCTTCATTGGAAAAGTGCACATTTTTTTTCACTTTTTTAAATTCGAATGAAACATATGTTAGAAATACATTTTGATTTTGATACTTTTGGCTTTTGCCAATTCCCAGAAACTTTAAATATGCCATTGAAATGAAAGACTACACTGGCAAATTTATCCTTAGAATGCTCAATGCAGAAATACCCATATCAAACATTAATGAATTATAACCATACCATCTATCTGAAGTTATGACAAAAATAATGTTCACTTTGCAACGTATAATGCCCTGTACGTGTCTTTTGAGCAGCCAAAAAAAATTGTAATAAATCCTACCTTATAGTATTTAAAAAACAAAAACTGTTGTGTTTCCACGACTCCTCGTACACGTTTACTTTTGAGATAGTGTGGACCCAACAGCCTTTCATTAACGTCAAACGTCAATAAAATGGACACAGGGCGTCGCATGCCGCATAAATACGCCCACTTAAACTCTGATAGAAACGGTTGACAATATTGCGATTAAGCTCTGTCCACTTTGGTGTTTAAAGGCTGTTAAATCGACTGCAAATACAACAGACAAGATTGCTATTTTTCTGTTTAGAAAAACGACTAAGGATACAATACTTATTTTTCATGTCTTATCATCGTCCTATGACATATCATTGACTCTCAAAGAAGCAAGACCATACATATTTGTAAGTTTTCTTTAAATTATTATCAAATTAAAGATATCGTATTGCAATATATCTTTAACTTTTCAAAATCCATAACCTTACGAGTATGAAACAATGTGTCAGAAAAAATTTATTTAAAAAGGTTATAATAATCAGTTAATCAAATTGATTGGTAAACTTATTAAAAATATCATGTAAATAAAAAACCATCGTAAGTAACGATGGTTTCTTCTTTTTTGTAAAAAATTAAATTTTCTTTAAATTATTTTCCAGCTTTGGCTTTTTCTTGCTCAGCACGCATACGATCTTCTATTTCTTTTTGTTTTGACTGTACAGCTTGCTGTAACTTCATTTGCTCAGCTTCAAAATCTTTTTCTTGCATCCCTGGACCGGTAAAGGCAGCAGTGAAACCGTCTAAAGAAATTTCAACAGGGTTAGGTGTGCCACGGAAATTTACAGTTGTAATAACCATTTTTGCACCAGCTTTCATAGCATTTGTAAGTGTGTCATCAAATGTATCATTTGCTATACAGCTTGGTCCATTACAAATCACATAAGGTATTTTTTTAACTGGTCCATCTCCGACCTGAATATGAACACCTTCTGGAATAAAGCGGCCTGACGGCACTTGAATGCCAATACGTTTTTCACTTTGTTGTCCTTTAACCTCAACGAGATTAATAGCTGTTAAAGGCTGTCCTGTATTAGAAACAACTGTGTTCATTGTATTGCAAACATCAACATTTTGCTGCTTACTGCAAACCTTATACCATCCCTGTGGTATTCCTTGAGCGTTAGCTGTACTATGCGATGCAATAAACAAAGCTGCCGCGCCAACCAATGCAGAAGAAATAACAGCGTAAGTTTTTTTGTGGGACATGATGAGGCTCATCCTTTCAGTGCACTAAAATAATTCGAAAGGTAAATGTAAAACAGTCTGCTATTAATATTTAAAATACGGCAACAGAATGACACTCCCTTTTCTTTTAAGTCATTTACACAAGATTCAATAAAAAATCTAGCGCTTACACCCTATATTTCATGACATTAAACATATATCAATGCAAATCACATAACATTTATGTACGATTTCATTGGTGTATAAATTACAATTTTATCACAAATAACTATATATCGATCTACAAACGAAAATACACGATTCATAATTAATATAAATGATAGAAATTTCACTTCTCGTTTGTCATGAAAAAGTGCTAATAGACAACGATAACTCTAATCTTATGAATAGAAATAATAATGTTGCGCACTCTATTTTATCTTTTTTTGTTATATTTTGTTTCTTTATCATCAAGCACTTATGGCAATGGCATAGCCATGCACGGACAACCAGAGCTGGATGCAAATTTTAAACATTTACCTTATGCTGATCCAACTGCCAAAAAAAAGGGGGAAATCAGTTATGGTGTGATCGGTACCTTTGATGGATTAAACCCATTTGTTATTAAAAGTTTTCGAACAACGGCAAGAGGACTTTTTGCAGATGAGCAATTTGGTGGGCTTGTTTTTGAATCTATGGCTGTAAGATCTCGCGATGAACCTTTTACGATTTACGGTTTGATTGCAGAAAAAATAAAGCTTAATGATGAAAGAACAGAAATTGTTTTTCACATTAATCCACTCGCTCGTTTTTCTGATGGCGTTCCTATTACTAGCGAAGATGTGATATTTACGATTAATCTTTTACGTGAGAAAGGTCGACCACCTTTTGATCGTCACATGAAACGTATAGAAACAATCGAAAAGATTGATGAACATACGATTAAATTGACCTTTCCGCACTCAAAAGATAGGGAATTTCCTTTAATTTTATCAACTAGCATTCCCATTCTTCCCAAACATGCTATTGATGTCGATCATTTTGAAGAAAATGGGTTAACCCCTCTTATGGGCAGCGGACCTTATATGATTTCACGAATCGACCCAGGTGAACGCATAGTCTATAAACGTAATGAAAATTATTGGGGGTATGATTTAGCTGTTAATCAAGGCATAAACAATTTTGAAACGATAAAAATAGTGTATTATCGCAATGATAATACGCGATTTGAAGCTTTCAAAAAAGGTATTCTTGATGTTTTTATTGAAGAGCCAGCCAATCCAAATCGATGGAGACTGTCTTATGATTTTCCAGCAGTTAAAGATGGACGTGTAATAAAGGAAAGTTTTCAAAAAAAAACACCTGCGGATATGTTGGGATTTGTATTCAATACGCGCAAAGTAATTTTTCAGGATAGACGTGTACGTGAAGCGCTGTCTTTGGTTTTTGATTTTGAATGGGTTAATAATAATCTTTATAATAATGTATATAAGCGTACGGAAGGATTTTGGGCAGGCTCAAATCTTTCAGCTGTGGGGCGCACTGCCAGTGAAAAGGAAAGAGAATTACTCGCCCCCTACCCTGATGCGGTTTTACCAACTGTGATGAATGGTACGTGGCATACACCAACGACAAATGCATCTGGAATGGATAGAGATTTAACCCAAATAGCTTGGAAAAAACTTGTAGAAGCTGGTTTTAGCCGTAAAAATAAAAAAGCAATTGGACCCAATGGTCAGATTTTCAAATTTGAAATTATGACTCAAACATTAGAAGAAGAAAAAGTTGCACTTGCTTATCAACGCTCTTTAGCAAGAATTGGCATTGATGTCGACGTGAGAACGGTTGATGATACACAATATCAAAACCGTCTCAGCTCATTTGATTATGAGATGATTGTTGGTAAATTGCGAGCCTCTTTATCGCCAGGAAACGAACAGATCAATCGATGGGGATCTGCATCACGTGATATTGAAGGAAGCTTCAACTTTGCTGGGGCGGCAGACCCTGCAATTGATGCTATAATTACTGCAATGTTAAACGCCACTACCAATGAAGATTTTGTCGCAAGCGTGAGGGCTTTAGATCGTATCTTAATTTCAGGAAACTATTATCTACCTCTCTATCATCTTCCTGATCAATGGATTGCACGCTGGTCGCATATCAAGCATCCTAGCTATACATCTCTTTACGGTTATAGACTGCCAACATGGTGGAGGCAATAAAGCAAAAATATGCAAAGACGAATACATTTTATAGATATTGTCTCTGATCTTGTCTGTCCTTGGTGCTATATTGGACGCAAACGTTTACTTGTAGCTTTAAATCATTTGAGTGAAATTGATGTAGAGTTAAATTGGAAACCATTCCAATTAACGCCTAATATGCCTGTAAATGGCAAACCTTATGGTACACATATGAAAACCGCATTGGGGAGCCAAGATACTGTAGATGAGATTGAAAGAACATTAATAGATTTAGGCAAAAAAGAGGAAATTGATTTTGACTTTGATTCCATTTCTATCGCACCCAATACACTCAATGCCCATCGTTTGGTTTATTGGGCAGCACAAGACTCTTTAAAAACTCAAAATAAAGTCGTAGGAGAGCTTTTTTCTCGATATTTTGAACAAGGACAAAATATTGGTGACTCTTCCGTACTTGTTGATTGTGCATCAAGCGTTGGAATGCGGGGTGATGTCATTGAAAAATTATTAGAAACTGAAATTGATTGTGACACAATTCGTCAGGACATTGCCTTAGCCAGCCAAATTGGCGTGCGAGGTGTTCCATGTTTCATTTTTGATCAAAAATTTGTGGTTATGGGTGCTCAACCTGCCGATGTTCTTATTGATGCAATCCAACAAATTGCTGACGGGTTTGAACCTGGAACTACTGAAGATCACTAATTTTTTGATCTTTAACATCATTGACCGTTTTGTCGGTTTTTATAATTAAAAGTAACCATAATTTTTATGGTTAAACGAATTTTACAAGTTGCGTCATAACGGATGCTGCACCATTAAGACGTTTTTCAGCGGTGGGCCAATCTCGTGTAAAAACGACAGATTGATCAGCTCTAATTTTTGCCATACTTCCCTGTTCACCAATCCATTCAATAAGCTTAACGCCGTTTGCAAAAGTATTATTTCTAAAATGAATGACAATACCTTTAGGACCTGCATCCAATTTTTCAACATTAGCTGTCCGACATAAAACTTTAATATAAACCACTTTAAGTAGATGTTGAACTTCAATTGGCATGGGTCCAAAACGATCAATCAATTCTGCACCAAATGAATCAATTTCTGCTATATCAGAAAGATCTGAAAGACGGCGATAAAGCCCCATCCGCAAAGGTAAGTCTGGGACATATGTTTCAGGTATCATCACGGCTGTTCCCACAGAAATCTGCGGAGACCATTGATTTTCTTCAACATATGAATCATCTTTTATTTCAGCGACAGCCTCCTCAAGCATTTGTTGATAAAGCTCAAAACCAACTTCTTTAATATGGCCTGACTGTTCTTGCCCTAAAAGATTTCCAGCACCACGAATATCCATATCATGGCTTGCCAATTGAAAACCTGCTCCTAAAGTATCCAATGACTGTAGAACTTTTAACCGTCGATCAGCATCTGGTGTAAGTATTTTATGAGTAGGAAGAGTATATAGTGCATAAGCACGTTGTTTTGATCGCCCTACACGTCCTCGCAATTGGTACAGCGCTGAAAGCCCAAACATATCAGCACGATGAACAACTAATGTATTGGCTGACGGAATATCCAAACCAGATTCAACGATGCTGGTTGAAAGCAAAACATCATATTGACCATCATAAAAGGCATTCATAATGTCATCAAGCTGTCCTGGAGGCATTTGTCCATGAGCAAGTGTCACTTTTAATTCTGGAACTTGAGTTTGCAAAAATTCATGGACTTCTGCAAGATCGGAAATGCGCGGACAGACATAGAAACTTTGTCCACCACGATAATGTTCACGCAAAAGCGTCTCGCGCACAATGAGAGGATCAAATGGAGATATAAATGTCCGCACAACCATTCGATCAATTGGAGGGCTTGCAATAAGTGATAATTCACGCACACCTGTAAGTGCTAATTGTAAAGTACGAGGTATTGGAGTTGCTGATAATGTTAAGACATGTATATCCGTTTTCAGATCTTTCAATCTTTCTTTATGCTTCACACCAAAATGTTGTTCTTCATCAATTATTAAAAGTCCTAATCGTGCAAAATCAATAGAAGAACCCAAAAGAGCATGAGTTCCAATCACAATATCAATTGTGCCATCCCGCACTCCCGACTTAACATCTGAAAGTGCTTTGGATCCAACCAAACGCGAGGCATGACCAATCTTAATCGGTAATCCCTGAAACCTTTGACAAAATGTTTTATAATGTTGACGAGACAGAAGTGTTGTTGGGACAACCACAGCCACCTGATAACCGCAAAGAGCTGCAACAAATGCTGCTCGAATGGCAACTTCAGTTTTACCAAAACCAACGTCACCACAAATAAGCCTATCCATAGGTTGTCCAGATGCAAGGTCATCCATAACGGAGTCAATAGCATGTAATTGATCATCCGTTTCTTCATAAGGAAAGCGTGCGACAAATTCATCATAAGGACCAGTTGGGGGTATAAGTTTAGGCGCTCCACGCATTGCTCTTTCGGCAGCAATGCGTATGAGCTGACCTGCAATTTCTAATAATCGCTTTTTAAGCTTTGCTTTTCTTGCTTGCCATGCCACGCCGCCAAGTTTATCTAAAACTGCATTTGCGCTTTCACCACCATAACGCGATAATAATTCAATATTTTCTACGGGTAAGAATAAACGATTTTCATCCGCATAATGTATTTCAAGACAATCACGTGGAATACCAGCGGCAGTTATTGTTTTTAGTCCAATAAAACGACCAATTCCATGATCGACGTGAACGACAATGTCACCTTTATTTATTGTCGACACTTCCGAAATAAAATCTGCATTTTTCTTGCGACGCTTAGAAGAACGAATGAGACGATCACCAAGAATATCTTGCTCTGTAACAACGACAAGATCTTCTGCTATGAAACCATGTTCAATAGCAATAACAGCGGCAGTAATATGATCACGTGGTGTTGCTTTTACCGCTTGCAAAGAATGAACTTTGGTAACTTTTTTTAATCCATGCTCATCCAAAACCTGTATTAATCGTTCAAGCGAACCTTCACTCCAGCCAGCCAGCATGACCTTATGACCATCACCACGCAACTGAGCAAGATAATCAACAACATTTTGAAAAAGATTTTTATCTTCTGCATTTCTTTCTTCTACAAAGTCTTTTCCAGACTTTACGTTACTTTCAACAACACAATAACGCGATGATTGAGGAACACTAAAAGGTGTTAAATCATAACGAAATCCTTTGTCTTCTACTAAAGAAAATAAAGTTTTTGGTTCAATATAAAGGGAATTTGGAAGAACTGGATTATAAATCGTATTGTGATCATGCGTTTGTTTTTGCTCTACTCTTGCTTGATAATAATCATCAATTAATTTATGCCTTTCAATAAGAGCTTCTTCCGCAAGATTTTCAAAAACAAACTTTGCATTGCCTACATAGTCAAAAAATGTATTTAATTTTTTATAAAATAACGGCAGCCAGTGTTCCATGCCAGCAAAACGTCGGCCTTGTGAAATTGCCTCATAAAAAGCATCTTCACGATGTGGCACCCCAAAAGTTGAAATATAACTGGAGCGAAATTGGCTAATTGTTTCAGGTGTGAGAGTAATTTCACTCATCGCATGCAACGAAAATTCTTGACGCGTTTCAACAGTGCGTTGTGTTGTCGGATCAAAAACACGAATTGTTTCTAACGTATCGCCAAAAAAATCCAATCTTATCGGTTCTACATCTCCAGGAGCGTAAAGATCTAAAATTCCACCACGTATTGCAAACTCTCCGACTTCACGAACTGTTGCAACACGTTCAAAACCATTGCGTTCCAAACGATGAACCATTTGATCCATATCAAGTGTCTGTCCAGTACGCACAGTCAATGAATGAGAATCTAAAACGTCTGGAGGCGGTAGTTTTTGAATGAGACTGTTAATGGTTGTTAAAACAAGCGTATTATGAGGATTTTTCCTTAAATGAATAAGCTCTGTTAATGCTGACATGCGACGCGCTGAAATTGTTGAACTTGGCGACACACGATCATAAGGCAAACAGTCCCACGCAGGAAACTCCATAACAGATAATTGTGGTTCAATAAATCTTATTGCCTGGCTTAAATCGGCCAGTCTTTGTCCATCACGCACTATATAGACGACGATGCTATCTGTAGTGTTTTCTGCTGCAATTTTTGCAAGCAAAAAAGGCTCATAACCAGCCGTTACTCCATTAAATATAACATGTTTTTTAACTGCGTCTTTAAGGATAAGTTTTTTAAAAATAGACATTGCTAATTTGTAAAATCCATACGAAAGCGATAATCTATTATATCTTGAAATAAGGGAGTGTTTATAGTCTCTGGGCTAGCGACCTCACCTGTTACCCATGTTAATAAGTCACGATCTTCAAATGACATAATAAATTCCATCTCTTTTATAGTTTCTTCATTCATTTGATGAACATATTTATCAACATACTGACCTAATATTAGATCCATTTCTTTTATACCTCTGTGCCAAGCACGAAAAACCAATCGACGACGTTGTTTATCTAACGGATCATTTTCAGAGATAAAATCAGTCATTTTATTCCTCACTATGCTGGGTCAGGCATATAGCGATCAAATTAAGCCTTTTCAATATCTGCTAGATTGACATTCAATAACTATTTCCTTTAGAAGCATTTAGTCTATTCCTTATCGATTTCGAATTCTTATGCCCTATTACCCTTTTTCGTCAAATCATTTTACATTATTTAAAAAAGGAATTTTTGCCTGTATCCCAACATTATTAGGATATTGGGCTGTAGGATTTGCATGCGGAGCTATTGGTTCTGTTTCTGGTTTAAGCATTTACCATATTCTTTCATTAAGTATTTTTGTTTATGCTGGTTCCGCACAATTTTTATTTTATGCTCTTATTGGATCGAATGCATCTCTTTTACAAATTGCATTAGCGGTTGGATTTATCAATTTGCGTTATCTTCTTATTAATGCATATATGGCGCAGTATTTCTCACGTTCCACGATGTTTGAAAAAACAGTTGGTGGACTTTTAATGACAGATGAAACGTTCGGTGTTGCTACACAATATGCTCGTAAAAATAATAATTTTTTACCGTTCTCGTGGTTATTAGGATTAAATCTAACAGCTTGGTTTAATTGGATTATTGCAACCTTAATCGGAAGTCTTTTTGCCTCATCCCTACCCGATTGGTTACGTGAAGCTTTAAATTTCAGTCTTGTTGGTATGTTTATAGGTCTCATTATGCTTGGTTGGTATGCCAGCCAAACAAAAATTTTTGATAGTATCGTTATGATATCATCAGTGGCATTTATTATTTTTTCCAATAATCTTTTTAACTCAAATATAGCAATGATATGTGCAACCATTTTTTCAGCAACAATTGGTATGATTTTTTTATGGAAAACTAAAGGCGCAAAACTGTGAATGATAAAATTATTTTTGGTATCATCGTCGCCAGTATCATCACAGCGCTTATCCGAATTGTGCCTATATTGTTTTTAAGTCGTCATACTTTGCCACGTCTTATTCGTTATTGGCTGCATTTCATACCATCAGCAGTGCTTTCAGCAATTATCGCTACTGAAATTATTCAAAACAATCATGTGAATAGTTATGGAATTTCTATCGGCTTACTAGCTGCATTAACAACGATTTTCGTAGGTTTTTTAACTCGAAGCCTTTTTGTTATGGTAATCGTCAGTATTTTAGCTTATCTTTTTTTTCAAAATATTTAAATTTTAAATATACAATTCTTATTTTTTTATTGATGAAAACAATTATGGAAGTTCAATAATCTTGCCACCTTTAAGAGTAATTCGTCTATCCATTTTTTTAGCAAGTGCATGGTTATGTGTAGCAATTAAAGCGGCTAAACCTGATTGACGTACCAATGCCGATAATGCTTGAAAAACATAGGATGAAGTGACAGGATCGAGATTACCCGTTGGTTCATCTGCCAATAAAACTGACGGTGCATTCGCAACTGCGCGCGCAATAGCGACACGTTGTTGCTCCCCACCAGACAATTCAGATGGGCGATGTTTTGCACGATGTCCAACACGCAAATAAGTTAAAAGTTTTTGTGACCGATCAGAGGCAACGGATTTTTTTAATCCCGCGATCATTTGCGGCATCATAACGTTCTCTAATGCTGAAAATTCTGGAAGCAAATGATGAAATTGATAAACAAATCCAATATCATGACGTCTTATTGCTGTTCTTTCATTGTCTGAAAGACTGGAGCATATTTTTTCGTTAAGACGAACTTCTCCACCATTTGGTCGCTCTAACAAACCAGCGATATGAAGCAATGTCGATTTTCCTGCGCCAGAAGGTGCAACAAGTGCAACTGTTTGACCACGATTAAGAGAAAAATTTGCTTTATCTAAAATGACAAGCTCTTTGTCACTATCATGATAGCTTCTATCAATATCAATAAGTTGCAAAACGTTGGACATCATTCATACCTTAGTGCTTGAACTGGATCGAGTTTTGCAGCACGCCATGCTGGGATAATAGTGGCCAAAAATGATAAAAAAAGTGCCATAAACACAACCATGAAACTTTGTCCCCACTCCAAGCGTGCAGGTAATTGTGTTAAAAAATAAAGCTGCGGATTAAACACATCAACATTAAACAACCAAGAAATAAAACGCTGAATACGATCAATATTTGCACAAGTCACAATACCTAATACCAAACCAAGTGTCGTGCCAACAAGTCCAATGACCATACCCGTTGCAATAAATATGCGCATAATAGCACTTTGTGTTGCACCCATAGTACGCAAAATTGCAATATCATGTCCTTTATCTTTTACAAGCATAATAAGTCCTGAAATTATATTCAGAGCCGCAACAAGAACAATCAAAGATAAAATAAAAAACATGACATTGCGTTCAACTTGCAAAGCTGAAAAAAAAGCCTGATTGCGTGTACGCCAATCGACAGTATAAACTTGTCTACCGACAGCGTTTTCAATTTCTGGTTTTATTTGATCAACATCATCTGGGTTATTTAAAAATATTTCAAGCGATTGAACTTGATTGCCAAGATTAAAAAAGGCTTGTGCTTCTTTCAAAGGCATAAAAATAAAAATTGAATCATATTCTGACATGCCAATAGAAAAAATCGCAGCTACACGATAAGCTTTAACTCGAGGATTAACACCAAAGGGAGTAACATCACCATCAGGCGTAATAATACGGATATCACTTCCTACTGACAAGCCTAATTTCTCAGCCATCCCACTCCCAATAGCAACGCCTTCTTGATTATCAAAGTTTTCTAAGGTTCCAAATTGGATATTATCCGTCACAGTCGTTAATTTATGCAAATCTTCCTCGCGCATACCGCGAACCAATGCACCTGTGCCACCACTAATCTCACCTTGTGCCAAAGCTTGCCCCTCAACAACAGGCAAGGCATATTTAACACCATCAACGCCTTCCACACGAGGAATAACCTTGTTATAGTCAGAAAAATCACTATCAATACCTTGAACAATTAAATGTCCATTCACTCCCAAAATGCGATCAAGCAATTCTGTACGAAATCCATTCATGACAGCCATAACCACAATTAAAGCAAAGACACCCAACATAATTCCAATTAAAGATATAATGGAAATAATTGAGGTAAATATTTGTTTTTTATTGGGTAACATATAGCGAAATGCAATCATCCATTCATAGGATAAAAACCCAAATCCTTTTTCCCTTTTGGGTGTGCTCACTATGAAGCTCCTGTTAAACGATGCAATGCTGCCTGTATTGATAAAACCTCTTTTTCACCTGTTTGACGATCTTTAATTTCAACTTCATTTTGTGCAGCACTTTTAGGTCCAACGATAATTTGTATAGGCAAACCAATGAGATCCATTGTTGCAAATTTAGAACCAGCTCTTTCTTTAGTGTCATCTAATAAAGGATCAAAACCTGCCTGTGATAATTTTTGATACAGTTCTTCACTTAATGCATCACATTTATCATCACTAGGTTTCATATTAATAATGCCAAAATCAAATGGTGCTATTGCTTTAGGCCAAATAATACCATTTTCATCGTGTGAAGCTTCAATCGCCGCAGCAACCAATCTGGAAGGTCCAATACCATATGACCCCATATAAACAAGATGTTCTTTACCATCTTCTCCCATAACACGTGCACCCATTGGCTCTGAATATTTTGTTCCAAAATGAAAAATATGACCCACTTCAATCCCACGTGCTGAGATTTGGTCTGACTGTTTAACTTTTTGCCACTCATTTTCACTGTGCATTTCTTCCGTCGCTGCATAAGGTTTTGTCCATTGCTCAACGATATCAGCCAATGCTTGACTATCATTAAAATCAATTGTTTTAGAAGGAGGTGTCATCATCAAGAATTTACGATCACAAAAGACTGCACTTTCACCCGTGTCAGCAAGAATAATAAATTCATGGCTCAATTCACCACCAATGGGTCCTGTATCAGCACGCATGGGAATAGCTGTAAGACCGACACGCGCAAATGTCCGTAGATAAGCAACAAACATGCGATTATAAGCAGACTTAGCACTCTCGTAATTGAGATCAAAAGAATATGCATCTTTCATTAAAAATTCCCGTGAGCGCATGACACCAAAACGTGGGCGAATTTCATCACGAAACTTCCATTGAATATGATAAAGATTAAGAGGAAGATCTTTATAAGAACGTATATGAGAACGAAAGATATCGGTTATCATTTCTTCATTTGTTGGACCATATAAAAGTTCCCGCTCTTGACGATCTTTAATGCGCAACATTTCAAGGCCGTAAGCATCATAACGCCCACTTTCTCTCCATAGATCGGCAGGTTGCACAGTTGGCATCCAAATTTCTAGAGCGCCAGAACGGTTTTGTTCTTCTCGAATAATATTACAAACCTTATCAAGAACTCTTTTTCCCAAAGGCAACCATGAGTATATACCCGCAGCTTGTTGACGTATCATTCCAGAACGCAACATAAGTCGATGGGAAACAATTTCTGCTTCCTTAGGATTTTCCTTTAAAATAGGCAAAAAATAACGTGACAAACGCATTGATCAATTCAATCCTGTAAGAGTTCTTCGAATCAAGAAAGTATTTTATAATGAGCAACAACATAAAGGCAATAAACACCCTTGCAAACAGGAATACAAGACAATCTCATTTATTTTTAAGATGTTATGATTGACATTATTGAAGATAAACATGCGCGTTTTTCATCGCCTTTATAAACAATCTTTATGAAAACCACAAAAACACTTTATGGCAAAATTATGTAATATATTTTTTTGATGACAAATATTTTATGATCGTCTAACTTACTGTGATAAATAGAAATGGGTTAAACCATTTCACACGCGAAAACTGGGGAGGTATTCGATTAAAGCGCGGTTATCTGCAGCTACCGTTATTGGAATAATCGACGCGTATTTTTATTAAAGCAAGGCTCTTAGCCTTGCTTTTTTTGTGTCATTAATTTTTTTTATCACTTAGTCAAATTTGTAAATTTAAACGATATTTATAAATTATTTCATACATGTTTTGATGTAATTTTAGTGTCCATATCAATTTTTATTGTACTTTTAAAATTGATACATCATTTACTGAGAACGGTGCAAAAATACTGTACAAATGGGTTTTTTACCCCAAATATCATTCATGGCAGAACGAATTGAACGACGGACGGCTTCACAAACAACACTATCATTTTTACGGCGTTCTTTTGGTATATTTCTGATAGTGCTTTCTATCACATCGAAAAGATTATCTTCAATCAGATCACCATTCCCATCCACTTCTGGCAGACCAAATGACACAAGATCTGGTTCATAAGCTAAATCACTATTGTTATTCAAAAAAAGAGAAACGGTTACGATACCAACATAACTTAGTTTGCGTCTTTCACTGATGCCAAGTGCATCTTCATCGCCTATTAATTTGCCATCCTTGTATACTCGCCCTACTGGAACTTCATCAATTATTTCTACATTATGTGGGGCGAGTTTTAGCATATCACCATTTCGAATTTCAGCCACAGTTTTTATCCCACTTTGACGACCAAGAGCTGTATGCGCTGCCAAATGAGCTGCTTCACCATGAACTGGAACTAAAATTTTTGGTTTCACCCAATCATACATGCGCAAAAGTTCATTTCTACGAGGATGACCAGAAACATGGACCAAACCATTTTGATCTGTGATAATTTTAATACCACGATCAATCAATCTATTCTGCATATCTAAAATGTTTTTTTCATTCCCAGGTATTGCACGTGAAGAATAAATAACTGTATCTCCCGGTACCAATGCAAGATTGCGCATTTCATCGCGTGAAAGTTTGGCTAAAGCTGCTCTTTGCTCACCTTGGCTACCCGTCAGAATAATAACTAACTTATCACGCGGTACTTGATCATACTCTTCTTCACTTATAAATGGATCAAGCCCTTCAAGATATCCAAGATCATCCGCGACAGAAACGCAACGTTTCATTGATCGTCCAACCAACATTACTTTGCGTTCATTTTTTTTTGCAGCCAACGCAATAGAACGAATACGTCCAACATTTGAAGAAAATGTTGTAATCGCCACGCGTCCTTTTGCATTAGCAATTATATCTGACAAACTTTTGCCGACTTCCACCTCTGAAGGTGAGACGCCTTCACGAAGCGCATTTGTTGAATCACAAACGAGCGCGAGCACCCCCTCTTCTCCCAATTGACGAAAACGTTTTTCATCAGTAACAGCACCAAGAGAAGGCTCTGGGTCAATTTTCCAATCTCCTGTATGTATCACTATCCCAAGTGGAGTGTTAATCGCTAAAGAAACGGGTTCAGGTATAGAATGACTAACCGCTATAGCTTCAATCTCAAATGGACCAATTTGAAAATGATCACCTGCTTTAAAAATATGAAAAGGAATTTCATGTAGGTGTGAATGAAATTCACGCTTACTCTCCAATAATCCTTCCGTAAAAGGTGTACAATAAACGGGTATTTTTAATTGCGGCCATAAATCTAAAACAGCACCGTAATGATCTTCATGAGCATGTGTAATAATCAAACCTTTAATATTATTTCTTTCATTTTCAAGAAACCGAATATCAGGAAGTATAAGATCCGCGCCAGGAAGTTCAGGACCTGCAAAACTTACACCCAAATCAACCATAAGCCATTGTCTATCATTTTCTGGACCATAACCATATAAGCCAAGATTCATTCCAATCTCCCCAACCCCACCAAGTGGAAGGAAGACAAATTCATTATTTTCGGCAAACGCCATTTTTTCACCTCGATACTTATTTTAGATTGCGTTTAACAATCAACATATTACAATATTTAACGTTTCAACGATGCTGCTCCACCAAAAAACACATCACCAGCAGTTATTTTTTTGGACTGTGGTTCTCCAATATTCACTAAACAATTGAAATCGTGATCTAATCCTTCAAAATCACCTTCAATAATTTCATTCCCATTTAAAATTTTTATTCTTTTTCCAAGACGCGCGGCATAAGAAAGCCATTTATTGCGAATGGCAACTGCGCCATCAGGTTGAAGAAAAAGATAATAATTTTGAACCCAAAATTCTGATAAATAACTAAAAATAGTCTGACATGTCGTGGTCACGCCAATCGACTTTAAAGATTGCGTAGGATATGGCGCCAATTTATAATTAAACGCAACATTTAATCCAATACCTATGATAAGTGCATATTCATATTGCGATAATTGTACCAATTCCAACAATATACCTGCACTTTTATCATCACATAGAAGAACGTCATTAGGCCATTTTAACCGTACAATATTTGTATCTAAATTATGTTCGTACAAACATTTTGTGATAGCATCGGCAAGGCTCACACCTGCAACAAAACCAAGCTGTGCAGCAGTATTAGGATGAATATCTTTAATTAACAAAAGACTTGCATAGAGATTGCCTTTAGGACTACTCCAATCACGGCCACGTCTTGCACGGCCTGAAGTTTGTTCATCAGCAACAATCCAATGACGATCACACTTATACGTTTTTGCCAAATCAATGGCTAAATGATTTGTCGATTCAAGACACTCAAACCATTTAACTTGATAACCGTTTTCAATAGCAATAGGCGATAAAATAAAATTCATCAACGTTAAAACAAAGAAGCGGCAGCGCTCTCAGCTAAGTTAAAAATATAAGATCCAAACAAAACATAGAACAGAACAAATACACCTGATAAAGCTAGTATGAATTTGATTTCAAAAGAAAGCGCTTTAAAATTTACTTTCACTTCATCAAACCACATAATTTTAATCATCCGCAAATAGTAATAAGCGCCTACAACAGAGGCAATCATACCAATAACCGTTAAGGGCACCAATCCTGCATGAACAGCAGCAGAAAAAGTATACCATTTACCGAAAAAACCAGCCATTGGTGGTATACTTGATAATGAAAAAAGCTGAATTGTCATAATGACAGCCATAAATGGATTGGTCTTTGCCAATCCTCCTAAATCATAGATATTTTCAACAGTTCCTTCTTGGGTTCTCATACCTAAAATAAATGCAAAACATCCTAATGTCATCGCAACATAAATTGTCATATATATGATGACACTTTGCACGCCAATCATGCTTCCTGCCGCAAGTCCAACTAAAGCATAGCCCATATGAGTTATAGATGAATAGGCCATCAGTCGCTTAATATTATGCTGGCCTATCCCAGCAAATGCCCCCAAAATCATTGAAGCGATAGCCATAAATACAAGAATTTGTTGCCAAGCAGGCATAACACCTTCAACGCCATTTAATGGCAAGAAAGCATCAACGATAACTCGAATTAAAAGCGCCATAGCTGCAATTTTTGGTGCAACGGCAAAAAAAGCTGTAATGGGTGTTGGCGCACCTTCATAAACATCAGGAGTCCACATATGAAAAGGCACAACTGATATTTTGAAGGCAATTCCTGCCAAAACAAAAACCATTCCGAAGATAATACCCAGTTGTGGAATCTGTCCATCAAGCATTGTTGCGATATTGCTAAAACCAATCTGTCCAGTAAAGCCATAAATAAGGGAAATACCATAAAGAAGCATGCCTGAAGATAAAGCACCAAGAACAAAATATTTAAGACCGGCTTCAGAAGAGCGCACATTATCACGATTTATGGCAGCTAAAACATATAAAGCAAGAGATTGTAATTCTAAACCCATATAAAGCGAAAGCATATTGCCAGCAGATATCATAAACATCATACCCAATGTTGCCAAAAGGGTCAAAATTGGAAATTCAAACTTGTCAAATTTTTCAGTTTTTGCAAATCCTATTGACATAATTAAAGCAAAAATAGCTCCAATCAATGTCAAGACTTTCATATATCGTCCAAATGAATCCATGATTAATGTATCACGGATAAAAATCCCATCTCGAGCAAAAACAAGCGTCACAATTATTGTCGCACACAGCAAAACAATCGACAAAACGCTAATCAATGCGTAAGATCGCGCACCGATAAAAACACCCATCATTAAAAGAGCCAATGCTCCAAGTGCGATCATAAGCTCTGGATAAATCAAAGACAGTTGAGCCATTAATTCAGTATGCATGGTCGTTTGCCTCTTTTAGTGCAACTGGTTGACAAGGGCTTCTACCGCTGACGCCGTAGTAGTCAAAATAGGCGTTGGATAGATACCAAAGAAAATAGTAAGAATAATCATAGGATAAAGAATGAATTTCTCACGCGGTGATAGATCAAGCAAGGTTTTTAGGCTTTCTTTATCAAGTGGACCGAAAACAACGCGTCTATAAAGATAAAGAGCATATGCTGCAGATAGAATAACACCTGTTGTGGCAAAAACAGCAACCCATGTATTAACTTGGAAAACCCCAATAAGTGTTAAGAACTCTCCAATAAATCCTGATGTACCAGGAAGACCAACATTAGCCATTGTAAATACTAAAAAGGCAACTGCGTATTTCGGCATATTATGCGCAAGACCACCAAAAGCTGCAATTTCACGAGTATGGAGACGATCGTAAATGACACCAACACATAAAAATAAAGCTGCTGAAACGATACCATGCGATAACATTTGATAAATTGCACCTTGAAGACCAAGTTCATTTGCAGAAAAAATACCCATTGTGACATAACCCATATGAGCTACAGATGAATATGCAATAAGCTTTTTCATATCTTCTTGCACAAGAGCCACGAGCGAGGTGTATATGATAGCAATAACAGAAAGAGTAAATATAAATGGAGCCAAATCGGCAGAAGCCAATGGAAACATTGGTAATGAAAATCGAATAAATCCGTAACCACCAAGTTTAAGCAAAATCCCAGCCAAAATTACAGAGCCAGCTGTTGGTGCCTCTACGTGCGCATCTGGCAACCAAGTATGTACGGGCCACATTGGCATTTTAACTGCAAAAGAAGCAAAAAACGCCAACCAAAGCCATATTTGCATATTAGCTGGAAACTCATGATGAAGTAAGGTTGGTATATCAAGTGTGCCGGCGTTCCAATACATTGCCATTAAAGCGATCAACATTAAAACTGACCCTAACAATGTATAAAGAAAAAACTTTATACTGGCATAAACACGGCGTGGTCCCCCCCATACTCCAATGATAATAAACATCGGAATAAGGCTACCTTCAAAATATACGTAAAATAATAAAGCGTCTAAAGCACAGAACACACCAATAATTGCAACTTCAAGCAATAAAAAGGCTATCATATAGGCTTTCAGACGATCTTTAACAGTTTCCCAACTTGCAAGAACACAAAATGGCATCAAAAAGGCTGACAAAACCACAAATAGAACCGAGATTCCATCAACCCCCATATGATAGCTTATGCCACCACCTAGCCAGTCAAGTTTTTCAACCATTTGGAATTCAGCATTTGTATTATCAAATCCCACCCAAATCACGAGTGAAAGAATAAAAACAAATATCGTTGTGAATAATGCAACATTACGAATATTACGTTTTGCCGCATCGCTATTATCCTTAATTAATAAAATTAAGAAAACACCAACAAGCGGCAAAAATGTTACCGTAGAAAGAATAGGCCAATCGGTCATTAGTTTATGCTCCCGATCATCATCCAAGTAATCAGCGCCGCGACACCAATAAGCATCGCGAAGGCATAATGATAAAGGTAACCTGTCTGCATACGAACCACTCTATTGGTTATGTTAACAACACGTGCCGCAATCCCATTTGGACCTAAGCCATCAATAATTGCGATGTCTCCTACTTTCCAGAAAAAACGACCAAGTGCAAATGTTGGGCGAACAAAAAGAACGTTATAAAGCTCGTCAAAATACCATTTTTTTAACAAAAAGCGATAGCCAAAAGGAAAAGCATTGGCCAAAGCTTTTGGAATTGATGGTGCCAAAATATAAAATAAATAGGCAAATATAAATCCAATAACCATTGCTATAAAAGGAGATGTTTTTACCCACATAGGCACATTATGTGCTTCATGCATAATATGATTTTCGGGACCTGTAAATAAGGCACCTTTCCAAAAACCAATATAAAGATCACCAAAGAAATAAGGTTGAAAGATAACTCCTGCAAACAATGCACCGATAGCCAAAACGAATAACGGAATTAACATGACTGCCGAAGATTCATGAACATGATGCATGACATCTGCCGTTGCACGTGGCTTTCCATGAAATGTCATAAAAATCAAACGCCAAGAGTAAAAGCTTGTAAATAACGCTGCAATTACAAGCAACCAAAAAGCATAACCAGCTGCGGGATTATACGAAGCAAAGGCAGATTCAACAATGGAATCTTTAGAAAAGAATCCCGCCGTTCCAAAAATTGTTCCAGGGATACCTAAACCAGTTAAAGCAAAAGTTCCGATAAGCATCATCCAATAAGTTGTAGGTATGTATTTACGCAGTCCGCCCATTTTACGCATATCCTGCTCATCAGATACGGCATGAATGACAGAACCTGCACCTAAAAATAGTAATGCTTTAAAAAAGGCATGAGTGAAAAGATGAAAAACGGCAGCACCATAAGCCCCCACACCAAGTGCCACAAACATATACCCCAATTGAGAACAAGTGGAATATGCAATAACACGTTTTATATCATTTTGAACCAAACCAACTGTTGCCGCAAAAAATGCAGTCGTGGCACCAATAACAACAATGACAGTTAAAGCGATGGTCGAAAGTTCAAAAATTGGTGACATACGAGAAATCATAAACACACCAGCTGTCACCATTGTTGCTGCATGAATAAGTGCCGATACAGGTGTTGGTCCTTCCATCGCATCAGGTAGCCATGTATGTAAAAGAAATTGTGCCGATTTGCCCATGGCACCAACGAACAAAAGAAGACATGTCACTGTTAATGCAATATTAGCGTCAAGATGCCAGCTTAAAAAGGTCATTCCTTGAACAAAACTATCATCAGTTGCTTTTTGGAAAATTGTTTCAAAATCAACTGCTTTAAAAAGTACAAAAATACTAAAAATACCTAATAAAAATCCAAAATCACCAACACGATTAACAACAAAAGCTTTTATTGCCGCTTTGTTTGCTGAAGGACGCTGAAACCAAAAGCCAATAAGAAGATAAGATGCAAGCCCAACACCTTCCCAACCAAAAAACATTTGTATCAGATTGTTGGCTGTCACCAACATTAACATCATAAATGTAAAAAAAGATAAATAAGCAAAAAACCGTGGGCGAGATGGATCATGATGCATGTATCCAATAGAATAAATATGCACCAAAGCAGAAACGGTATTCACAACCACAAGCATGACAGCGGTAAGTGTATCAATATGTAATGACCAATTAAATGATAAATTACCAACACTTAACCAATGAAGCACTGGAACATTCACGACCGAACCATTGCCAATTGCAATATTGAAAAATGCAATCCACGACAAGACAGCGACGATCACCATAAATGTACATGTCACCAATTCTGCGCCACGCACTCCAAGAGTTTTTCCACCCAACCCAGCAATTAAAAAACCAAGAAGCGGCAAGAAGACAATAGCGTAAAACATAACGCGTCAGCCTTTCATCACGTTAACATCTTCAACCGCAATCGATCCTCGGTTACGGAAAAACACAACCAAAATAGCCAAACCAATTGCTGCTTCTGCGGCTGCAACGGTTAAAACAAAGAGAGCAAAAATTTGCCCTACCAAATCACCGAGGACGGAAGAAAAAGCAACAAAATTAAGATTAACTGATAATAAAATCAGCTCAATCGACATCAAAATAATAATGACATTTTTACGATTAAGAAAAATACCAAAAATACCGATCGTAAACATCAAAGCAGAAACGGTTAAATAATGAGCAATATCAATATGCATAATTGTGTACCTATTATACCCCTTCGCCAGTTTTAATTTTTTTGATTTCTATAGCATTTTCAGGGCTACGAGCAACCTGTTCTGATATTGACTGTCTCTTTACACCCGGTTTATGACGCAATGTCAAAATAATCGCACCAATCATTGCAACAAGAAGAACAAGGCCAGCAATTTGAAAATAAAAGATATAATCTGTGTAAAGTACATCGCCTAAGGCCTGTGTATTCGGGCGCTGAACCAAATTTGGAATAGGCTGTGTTATATTTTGAGCAACAACTGGTGAAAATTTTATACTCACAAAAACGAACACCAGTTCAATAACAACAATGATACCGATAAGAGCCCCTATGGGAGCATATTTTAAAGCACCCGTTTTTAATTCAGCAAAGTCAACGTCAAGCATCATAACCACAAAAAGAAATAAAACGGCGACTGCACCAACATAGACAACTAATAATATGAGACCAAGAAATTCAGCGCCAGTTAACACAAAAAGCGCTGCCGCATTAAAAAAAGCTAAAATCAAAAAAAGGACTGAATGAACTGGATTTCGCGCACTGACTACCATGACAGCACTCGCCAGCATCACAAAAGCGAACAAATAAAAAAACGCCGCAGCTAAACCTGTTAACATTGGTTTCCCCTAAGTTAAACCAAAAGGTTGATGCATAAATACATCAGATTGCACTTTGTTGAGTAAGAAAACTCAACCACTTAAATTTTATTTCACCGATAAGGTGAGTCCATCACAATATTACGTGCGATTTCACGTTCCCACCGATCACCATTCGCAAGAAGTTTTTCTTTATCATAATAAAGTTCTTCACGCGTTTCAGTCGCAAATTCAAAATTTGGTCCTTCAACAATCGCTTCAACAGGGCACGCTTCTTGACACATACCACAGTAAATACATTTTACCATATCAATATCATAACGCACGGTTCTACGTGTTCCATCATTACGACGAGGACCAGCCTCAATTGTTATAGCTTGTGCAGGACAAATGGCTTCGCAAAGTTTACAAGCAATACACCGCTCTTCACCATTAGGATAGCGCCTCAATGCATGTTCTCCACGAAAACGAGGCGAAACAACGCCTTTTTCATAGGGATAATTAATCGTTGGTTTTGGTGCAAAAAATTGTCGCATAGCCAAGAAAAAAGCACTCACAAACTCAAGTAGTAAAAGAGATTTAGCAGCTTGAAAAAGTCCAGACATTTTCTACACCTTTAACCGAGATTTGTCAGTTTGAGAAATGCTGCAGTGATAACCACCATAGCTAAGGAAATAGGTAAAAATACTTTCCACCCCAAACGCATTAATTGATCATAACGATACCGAGGTACAAACGCCTTAACCATTGCAAACCAGAAAAATACAAAGCAAACCTTTAACACAAACCAAATAACACCTGGTACCCAATTAAGCCACCATACATCCAGTGGTGGCAACCAACCACCTAAGAACAATATGGTTGTCAAAGCGCACATCAAAACAATTGCAACATATTCGCCCAAGAAAAAGAGCATATATGGTGTTGAGGAATACTCAATCATGTGACCTGCAACAAGTTCAGATTCTGCTTCGACCAAATCAAATGGCGGACGATTTGTTTCTGCCAATGCTGAAATAAAGAAAATGATAAACATGGGAAATAATGCAAGCCAATTCCAATCTAAAAAGCTTGCAATAGGCAAACCGAGATTTGTACCAAGCCCTGAACTTTGTTCGTTGACGATTGTTGTAAGATCAAGGGATCCACTGACTAATATGACAGTAACAAGGACAAATCCTATAGAAACTTCATAAGATACC
Source organism: Bartonella tamiae Th239 (assembly GCF_000278275.1). Classification (GTDB taxonomy): domain Bacteria; phylum Pseudomonadota; class Alphaproteobacteria; order Rhizobiales; family Rhizobiaceae; genus Bartonella; species Bartonella tamiae. The sequence continues at coordinate 1,428,347 of NZ_JH725147.1, read as the reverse complement.
ATTTGAGCAGCAGAACGCAATGCTCCTAAAAAGGGATATTTGGAATTTGAAGCCCAACCACCCATAATAACGCCGTAAACCTCTAATGAGGATATCGCCAATATATATAAAAGACCTATATTGATACTGGCAACCGCCCAACCTTCATTCACAGGAACCACAGCCCATGCAGCAAATGCTAGTGTAGCGGATATGAAAGGAGCTAATAAAAAGACACCTTTATTTGCACCAGCGGGGATAATTGGCTCTTTCACAACGAACTTAATCAAATCCGCAAAAGATTGAAACAAACCCCAGGGTCCAACCACATTTGGACCTCTGCGCAATTGTACAGCGGCCCATATTTTTCGATCCGCATAAAGAAGATAGGCAATCAAAACCAACAACACAACTAATAAAAGAAGTGTTTTTCCTATAATAATCAATAAAGGCAAAAGCCAGATCATAAAGAAATCATACATTGTCTTTACTCTTCCTTTTCACCTTTATTCTGCAGCTTCAGTTAGGCGAGCTTGTGCGAGTGCTGAACACTCAGCCATAACAGCTGATGCACGCGCAATTGGATTCGTCAAATAAAAATCTTTAATTAGAGTTGCAAAAGTCTTATTATTTGAAGAGTGAACTTTTGATCCAATCTTTTTGATTTCAGAATTGTTGCCTTTTTTGATCGAGTCAATTGACCCAAGATGAGGAAACTCAGAAAATAATTTTTTACGCAATTCTACCAAAGAATCGAAAGGTAATTTATGCCCCAAAACATCGGACAAAGCACGCAAAATTGCCCAATCATCCTTTGCATCACCAGGAGCAAATCCAGCACGGTTGGTCATTTGTACACGTCCTTCAGTATTCACGTAAATACCTGTTTTTTCTGTATATGTTGAACCTGGTAAAATAACATCTGCACTATGTGCACCTGTATCTCCATGGCTACCGATATAAACTGTAAATCCTTTTTTAGCGGTTAAATCAACCTCATCTGCCCCTAAAAGAAACAAAACTTCTGATTTTTTTACAATATCTTCAACACCATTTTGTGAAGAAAAGTTAATATCTAAACCACCAACACGTGAAGCAGAAGTATGGAGAACTCCAAAACCATTCCAATCATCTGCTAACGCACTAACTTTATCAGCAAGATAAGCTATTGTTTGAAGGGTTTCATACCCTTCTGATCCCACTAAAGCCCCTTGACCAATGAGTATTAAAGGCTTGTCAGCTTTTAATAAAATTTTAAAAAAGTCATCTTTTCCATTCGCCAAAAGATTTAAACTTTCAGAACCTGAACCAATATAAGTATAAGGATAACGTAAATCAGCTTGCTCCCCAATCAAACCAATTGGAAAGTTTCCAAGCTTTTGACGTTTACGAATCCTTGCATTTAAAACAGAAGCCTCAAAACGCGGATTTGAACCGATAATTAACAAAGCATCCGCATCTTCAATACCAACAATGGTAGGGTTAAAGATATATGTTGATCGCCCCGCACTTGACGATAAGCATGTATTATCTTGTCGACAATCAACTTTATCTGAACCCAAAAATTTCAATAGCATTTTAAGAGCGAACATTTCTTCAACACTTGCAAAGTCTCCTGCAATCGCACCGATATTTGACTTTGTTGCTTTGCTCACTTCAGTTTTAATAACTCCAAACGCCTCAGACCAACTGGCTGAAACCAACTTTCCATTTTTTCGGATGTAAGGACGGTCCAATCTTTGTGTCCTAAGTCCATCCCAAATAAAACGGGTTTTATCCGATATCCATTCTTCATTTATATTTTCATTAATACGCGGCACAATTCTCATGACTTCGCGCCCACGAGTATCAACCCTTATAGCACTTCCAAGAGCATCCATGACATCGATAGATTCTGTTTTATTCAATTCCCAAGGCCGCGCATTAAAGGCATAAGGACGCGATGTTAAGGCACCGACAGGGCAAAGATCGATAACATTTCCCTGTAATTCAGATGTCATTGCATGTTCTAAATATGTTGTAATTTCTGCGTCTTCACCGCGACCTATAAGACCAAGCTCAGAAATACCCGCAACTTCCGTTGTAAAACGAACACAACGTGTACAATGGATACAACGCGTCATAACTGTTTTAACCAAGGGACCAATATATTTGTCTTCAACAGCACGTTTATTTTCAGTGTAACGTGAAAAATCATGACCATATGCCATAGCCTGATCTTGAAGATCACACTCACCCCCTTGATCGCAAATAGGACAATCCAAAGGATGATTGATCAAAAGAAATTCCATTACACCTTCACGCGCTTTTTTTACCATAGGTGTATTGGTATACATTTCGGGAGTTTCACCATTTGGTCCAGGACGTAGATCACGCACACCCATTGCGCATGACGCTTGTGGTTTAGGTGGTCCACCCTTCACTTCAACAAGACACATACGACAGTTGCCCGCAACGGAAAGGCGCTCATGAAAACAAAAACGCGGTACTTCAGCACCAGCAGCTTCAGCTGCTTGTAACAAGGTATAGTAATCAGGAACTTCAATTTCTTTTCCGTCAACTTTTATCTTTGCCATCTTCATTCCAGTCCGTCGTCAAACCGCTTTAACTTTGTTTTGTTGTACAAAATCTGTACATTTGATTTATTCATCAATGCACAGCTTATTTTCAATCTCAATAGACCTTATTCCGCTGCTTCCAAAGCAATATTTTTACTTTGAACAGCGTGACGCGTATACGCATCAATGCGCTTTTCAATTTCTGGTCTAAAATTACGAATAAGCCCTTGAACAGGCCAGGCAGCTGCATCGCCTAAAGCACATATAGTATGGCCTTCAACCTGCCTAGACACATCAAACAACAAATCAATTTCTCTTTTTTGCGCGCGCCCTTCAACCATGCGCCCAAGCAAACGCATCATCCATCCTGTTCCTTCACGACATGGTGTGCATTGGCCACAGCTTTCATGTTTAAAAAAGGCAGTTATACGCCAAATTGCTTTAATAATATCGGTTGATTTGTCCATGACTATAGCGCCGCCTGTACCAAAAGACGAACCAACCTCACGCATACCATCAAAGTCCATAATTGCATCAACCATATCTTCGCCACGCACAACAGGACAAGACGCACCACCCGGAACGACAGCAAGAAGATTGTCCCATCCTCCACGAATGCCACCAGCATGTTTATCAATCAATTCACGAAAAGTAAGACCAAGACTTTCTTCAACGGTGCACGGTGTATTAACATGACCAGAAAACATGAATAATTTAGTGCCAACATTATTTAGTCGACCAATCGCTGCAAACCATTCCGCCCCTCGGCGCAAAATTGAAGGCGCAACGGCAATGGATTCAACATTATTTACAGTTGTTGGACATCCATATATCCCCATATTGGCAGGGAAAGGTGGCTTTAGACGTGGCTGTCCTTTTTTGCCTTCAAGGCTTTCAAGCAAAGCAGTTTCTTCACCACAAATATAAGCCCCTGCCCCGTGGTGAACAATTATATCACAAGGATGACCATGTTTTGTTTTTTTTCCTAACAAACCAGCGTCATAACATTCATCAATGGCTGCTTGTAAGGCTTCACGTTCACGAATATATTCACCACGAACATAGATAAAAGCCGCATGCGCACCCATAGCAAATGTCGCAATAACACAACCTTCAATCAAAGTATGCGGATCATGTCTTAAAATTTCACGATCTTTACACGTACCGGGTTCAGATTCGTCAGCATTAACGACTAAATAATGCGGACGTCCATCGTTTTCTTTTGGCATAAAAGACCATTTCATACCCGTTGGAAAACCTGCCCCACCGCGACCACGAAGCCCAGACGCCTTCATCTCATCAATGATCCAATCACGCCCTTTTTCTATAATAGCCTTTGTACCATCCCAATTCCCACGAGCCATAGCCCCTTTTAGGGATCGATCTTTAAGACCATAAATATTGGTGAATATGCGATCTTTATCAGCCAGCATATGCCTCACCTTTTCCTCTTCTTTTTACGCATTCGCGCGTATGTTACATATTATTTCTTTTTCGTGTCTTTATTCGATGCCCGTTTTTCATCAGGCTTTTTTATTGCTGGAGAACCAACAAGAGTAGTTTTGTCTTTTGATGCCTCATCTGTTGGAGAGGCTTTTTTTTCTCGCTGAGCGCTTTTCGAAGATGACTTAACCTTTGATACATCATGAGCATGATCATTAATAAGAGATGTCAATCCTGTAATTGGTTCAGACGTTTTACGGCTGTTTTGGGGCCCTACGGGAACTGAATCCCCCTCTCCTTTTTCAAATTGATCAATAATCTCAGCAAGGCGCTCTGGCGTTAAATCTTCATAAGTATCTTTAAAGATCATCACCATAGGAGCATTAACACATGCCCCTAAACACTCCACCTCTTCCCAAGATAGCGTTCCATCCCGATTGGTATGATGAGGATCATGATGAATCTTTTTTTGACAAACTTCAATAAGGTCACCCGCACCACGCAACATACAAGGCGTAGTACCACAAACTTGAATATGGGCTTTCGTACCTACAGGCTTCAACTGAAATTGAGTGTAAAAAGTTGCAACTTCCATAACGCGAATATAAGCCATGGATAAAAGATCAGCAACATATTCAATTGCTGCTCTTGTTACCCAACCATCTTGTTCTTGAGCTCGCATCAACAAAGGTATAACTGCAGATTGCTGTCGACCTTCAGGGTATTGAGCAATTATTTTTTTAGCCCAAACTTGATTTTCTTTATTAAAAGAAAATCCAGCAGGTTGCAGGGCTTCATCAGCAAGACGACGCACAGACATCAGCGATCAACCTCTCCAAAAACAATATCCAATGAACCTAAGATTGCTGTTGCATCTGCAAGCATATGTCCACGCGATAAAAAATCCATCGCTTGCAAATGAGCAAAACCAGGTGCACGCAATTTTACACGATAAGGTTTATTCGTACCATCTGATACAAGATATACACCAAATTCACCTTTAGGCGCCTCAACAGCAGCATAAACCTCACCTTCGGGCGTATGAAATCCTTCAGTGTAAAGTTTAAAATGATGAATAAGCGATTCCATAGAATTTTTCATTTCACTTCTTTTGGGAGGCGTAATTTTATGATCCAACGAAGAAACAGGACCCGTTTTTTCACCACCTAATAACCGATCCACGCATTGACGCATGATTTTTGCCGATTGACGCATTTCTTCCATACGGATCAGATAACGATCATAACAGTCGCTGTTTTTACCAACAGGAATATCAAAATCCATCTCAGCATAACATTCATAGGGTTGGCTTTTACGCAAATCCCAAGGCACTCCTGCACCACGAATCATAACACCAGAAAAGCCACGCGCCCAAGCCTCTTTCGCTGTTACAACACCAATGTCAGCGTTACGCTGTTTAAAAATACGGTTTGGTGTCACCAATGCATCTAAGTTTGAAAGAGCAACCAAAAAAGGATCAATAAAATCACCAATATCTTGGACAAGTTTTTCTGGTAAATCTTGATGAACACCACCAGGTCGAAAATAATTAGCGTGAAGACGCGCACCACAAGCACGTTCATAAAAAATCATAAGTTTTTCACGTTGCTCAAACCCCCACAAAGGCGGGGTCAGAGCACCAACGTCCATTGCTTGCGTAGTCACATTCAACAAATGATTTAAAATTCGCCCTATTTCAGAAAACAAAACACGAATTAATTGCCCCCGTTTTGGCACTTCAACGCCAAGCAATTTTTCAATAGCCAAAACAAAAGCATGTTCTTGATTCATTGGCGCAACATAATCAAGACGATCAAGATAAGGAGTCGCCTGTAAATATGTTTTAGTTTCCATTAATTTTTCTGTTCCACGATGAAGCAAGCCAATATGAGGATCAACACGCTCTACAACCTCTCCATCAAGCTCAATCACCATGCGCAAAACGCCATGTGCTGCAGGATGTTGCGGACCAAAATTTATATTAAAATTACGGACATTGACCTCAGCCACGATCAAATCCCCTTTACTTTATATTGAGTTGTGTTAACCAACCCAATTTTTTTATTTTTATAAAATTTTACGCTCTCAATGAAACGAACCGTTTTATTCAATAAATTATGAGAGAGAAGAAAATTCATTTTGCACCTTCCGCTTTCTCATCACCCGGCAAGATATATTCAGTTCCCTCCCAAGGAGAAAGAAAATCAAAACTTCTCATTTCTTGGCGCAAAACAACAGGCTCATAAACAACACGCTTAGCTTCATTATCATAGCGGCATTCTACAAAACCAGTTACAGGAAAATCTTTACGCAAAGGATAGCCTTCAAATCCGTAATCCGTTAAAATACGACGCAAATCAGGATGTCCCGTAAACAATATGCCATACATATCATAAGCTTCACGCTCATACCACTCAGCACCCGGATAAACAGAACATGCGGATGCAATTGGTGTCGCCTCATCAGTCAAAACTTTTACACGTATTCTTAAATTAAGACGCGGAGACAAAAGCTGATATGACACCACAAATCTTTTATCGCGCTGTGGATAATCAACACCACTTATATCAGTCAAACTTATAAACTGACATTGAGAATCATCTCTTAAAAACATCAACACATTTTCGATTGAATCCAACTTCGCACAAACATTCAATTCATCAAACGCTATATCCAAAGACTCAATTTTATCACATAACTGCTCATTGAGATATGAGCTTAGCTCCTTCAATGCATCGACACTCATTCCACACCTCTCGTTCAACGTTCAATTGAGCCGGTTCTACGGATCTTTTTCTGCAACAATAAAACGCCATAAAGCAATGCTTCTGCAGTAGGAGGGCATCCAGGAATATAAATATCTACAGGGACAATGCGATCACAGCCACGAACAACTGAATAGGAATAATGGTAATATCCACCACCATTTGCACATGAACCCATTGAAATGACATAACGCGGTTCAGGCATTTGGTCATAAACTTTACGCAAAGCGGGAGCCATTTTATTGGTTAATGTACCAGCGACCATCATAACATCAGATTGCCTAGGTGAAGCACGTGGAGCATAACCAAAACGTTCATTATCATAATGAGGCATTGAACATTGCATCATTTCAATCGCACAACAGGCAAGTCCAAAACTCATCCACATAAGCGATCCAGTCCGCGCCCAAGTAATGAGAGCATCAGCAGATGTTACAAGAAAACCTTTATCAGATAATTCTGCATTAATATCTTTAAAGAAAGTATCATTCGAACCAATCAATTCACCTGTATTTGGATCAACAATTCCTTTTGGTTTTGCAGAAACCAAGGGCGAACTACTTTGAATCAATCCCATTCTAGCGCTCCTTTTTTCCATTCATATATAAAACCAACAGTCAAAACCGCTAAAAACACCATCATAGACCAAAAACCAAACCAGCCAATTTCACCAAATGAAACGGCCCACGGAAACAAAAATGCAACTTCAAGATCGAATATGATAAATAAAATGGACACCAAATAAAATCGTATATCAAATTTCATGCGCGCGTCATCGAATGAATTAAAGCCACATTCATATGCTGATAGCTTTTCAGGATCAGGTGCACGATACGCCACAATATAAGGCATAACCAACAAAACACCCGATATAATTGCAGAAATTGCAATAAAAATTATAATGGGCAAATAAGAATGTAAAAGATCAGTCATAATCCATTTTTACCTTTTTAAAGGTTTGCAATCAACACTTCCAACAAAATCGATGAATAATGTTACAAAATCGAATCTGCCAAAAAAGTGTTAATCCCGCCGTGCAGCTTAAAGAGCTTGCCGTGCGACAAATCTTGTAATGAGAGAGTTACTCCACCAAAAGCCGTTACGCAATAGGCAAGAGACACTTCTGTTTAGAAAAATTATAAAAAAGATAGTGAAGACACAGATGTTAGGATTAAAAAATAAAATTAATAAAGTCATTTAGCATTTTATAATCAACGAGTTAATAAATTACATTCATAAAACAATAAATCCACATAAAATAAATTTTATTTAAACGCACAATGATAGCGATAATAGTCAGGATGGCGCTATAGTTGGAATAAAACTCATAAAAAAATTTTAGAAAGATATAGAATATGTTTTTTCAAATTGGTAAAATAATGCAAAATCTTTATTTTGCAAAATCTTTATTTTATTCTTTCAACAAAATAACATAAACAATTTAGTAGAAAAAAATTTTAAATAAATTCGTTTTATAAAAGAGCTTTACGAAAAATGGCGCGAGTGACGGGACTCGAACCCGCGACCTCCGGCGTGACAGGCCGGCACTCTAACCAACTGAGCTACACCCGCGCACTTTTCTTAAAACCAGTTATTTGACTGGTGTGAGCGGTCGTTTAAGGTGTTCGTTTGTTTCTGTCAAGCGACATCAATGTCTTTTTATAAAAAAAAAATTTTTTCTTTTAAAAAACGTAACTTTTTTGGTGTTTTAATCCTTTTTTTAAAAAAAAAATTATTTTTGTGCATCTTTTGCTTGCACTTAGGATCAGTTTTGAATACATGAGGCTCACCTTACAGTAAAATTCTGTACAAGGGCGATTAGCTCAGCTGGTAGAGCGCCTCGTTTACACCGAGGATGTCGGGAGTTCGAGTCTCTCATCGCCCACCATTAAAACATTATTTTTATTTTCCTTATTAAAACGACATACGGATATAGCAGTAAAAGATATTTAAGTGTAAATTTAAAAACAAAATATTATTTTTTAAAATTTATAGCCCTTAATTATAATAGCAATTTTGCACTGTTTTTTGTCAATAATTAATCTGAATCATCCATTTTTATTAAATAGTGAATAACCAAAGCCTGCGAAAATGATTCGCATGTTCATAAAGAAATTTGTTTAAGAAAGATTCTATAATAATATTATCGACTCTAAGCGTGACGTTTTTTAAAATTCAAATGTGAACATACGATATAGCAAAATTCAATGTTATTTTAGGAATTGTATCTGGATAAGAAGTCCATTAGAATAGTTATAAGTAGATATTAAACGATAAATCAAAAATGTTTTATATAAGTGAGTTAAACTCTCTTTCAATCAACAAGTTCTTTATTTAGAAAATTTTACGAGATAAATGACAAGACAAAATGTAAAACACAATCGTGAATATTTAAATCAAGATTTTAAGACATCATTGACTGCACCACCAGTTGAATGGTTGGTAAGTGATAAGCTTATTGACTATCCAGAAGCGCTTTCTTTCATGACACAGTATGTCGAAGAAATTGCGAAAGGTAACGCTCGTGAACGTATATGGCTTTTAGAGCATCCGCCTCTTTACACAGCAGGAACAAGTGCACAGAGACAAGATTTATTGTTGCCTGACCGTTTTCCTGTTTTTGAGGCAGGGCGCGGCGGAGAGTTTACATATCACGGTCCCGGACAACGCGTTGTTTACATCATGCTCGACCTAAAAAAAAGAAAACAAGATGTGCGCGCCTTTGTCAGTGCTTTAGAAGAATGGATTATTCAAACACTTGCACAATTTAATATTAAAGGCGAACGACGTGAAGATAGAGTGGGCGTTTGGGTTGTGCGTACAGATCGACCTTCATCGAAATTAGATGTTTTTACAGAAGATAAAATTGCCGCAATTGGCATACGCCTTCGCAAATGGGTAAGTTTTCATGGAATATCAATTAATGTTGAACCAAACTTAAATCATTATAACGGCATTGTACCATGTGGCCTTGCTGATTATGGAGTAACAAGCCTAGTAGACTTAGGACTTCCAGTAACTCTTCACAATCTTGATACTGCTTTGAAAATTGCTTTTGAAAAAATATTTGGCGCCACAGAAATCATTTATTAAGAGTTAAACATGATTGAGCAAAAAACTAATTATCAAAAATTTTTAATTACAGCAACGCTCGCATGTCTTATATTTTATTTGCCACTCATTCTCCAGAATGATTATTACCGTGATGACTATTTCCGTATCATCGATCGATACCCAGGTTGGACACCATTTGGTCGACCTTTTGCTGATATTTTTGCGTATTTTATATCAGCTGACTGGCAATGGTTACCTGATTCATCCCCCTTTTTTTTAATAATATCACTTTGTCTTGTTGTTTTTTCAACATGTTACGCTTTAAAATATAGAGAAATTCCTTTCAATACTTTAACCGCTATTTTACTCATTACATTTATTTTTAATCCCTTTTTTTTATCTTCATTACTATACCGTTTTGACTGTCTTATTATGTCTGCGGGACTGGCATGCAGTCTTTTCGGTTGGGCATATTTTAAAACGTCAAAATTACGAGCCGTGTTTTTTAATTTTTTAGCAATGGGATTTTATCAAAGTTTTATCAATGTTTTTATTATATTGATCATTATTGAAACGAGCTATTATATTTACAAAGGGGATCGCTTAAGAACAATATTTACCTTCTTATTTAAAGGTATGATAATTTCATTCATAAGTATGTTACTTTATTATGTCATTATGAAATTATTCATTATAAAAGATGCTGAAACTAAAGCGACTTTAATCTTTTTCGCTAAAAATAATATTTTATCTCATTATTCCATTATGCTGGAAAATGTTTATTCAAGATATTTTGGTTTTCTCTCTACAACTGGAAAATTTATTTATGGTCTTATATTTATTATTGGGCTTATCGAAATACAATTGAGATTTTATAAAGACACGCATTTTAGTCATGCGCTTATTCGCGCTGCCCTTTTATCATTTGGTCTTATTCTTTTATTACCGTTATCATTAGGTATGCTATATGGAATCGTTGGGAACGAACGTATATCACCACGTATGATGGCAGCCGCCATTTTTTTCTCAGTCGCCTTATTATTTTTACTCATGCGTTTTTTAACACGTTTACAGCAAACAAAGGCTTTTGATGATATAAGGGAAGTAGCTTCAACAAAACTTACATGGTTTTGTGTTTCAATTGCGCTGCTTTACCCATTGGTTTTTAGTTATATTATAAATAATGCTATACGCAATCAAAATATTCACGATCGTTATGTAGTGGAACAACTCGCAAATGCACTTGAAAATTATCCTGCGGAAAAATCAAGCTATATTTTAGGAAGTTTTAATACAGCACCATTTGTGAGTGATATCTCTGAAAAAATGCATCTTATTAGCCATCTTTTGCCTCGTAATGCCGATTGGACATTATGGTTACGTCTGAAGGAATATGGATTTAATAATGTTATATGGGCTGAAAGACATATAAACGTTTATAAAACTGTTAAATATCTATGTGATGAAAACATACAACCAGAAATTTCCCGAAGATTTTTTAAAATTTACCCACTAAATAATAAACTATTTATTTGGCTTGGGAAACAGCCTTTATGTAAAAGCGAATATTTATCTCATTTGTGATGATTTTTAATGATGAGAATTTATTTTAAAAATTTAAAAATTATTTATCAACGCCATCGTGCATTATTTTGGTTTTCATGTGCTGGATCGATAGCCTTTATCATTGATTTTTTATCACTGTGGTTTCTAACTTATATTGGTTTTAATATTTGGTTCTCACGTGCTTTATCTTTTATAGTTGCTGCAACTTTTACATGGATATTTAACTCTCATATATCGTTTGCAGGACGCAATGCGCGCTTGAAAAAGTTTTCAGGATGGATAAGCTATATCGCGCTCGCCTCTATTGGTGGAAGCATAAATTATGTAAGTAGTTTGTTTGTTATAAAGCAATTTTCAGAGGAAAGACCAGAAGTTTTGTTTTTTGCGGTTGCTGTCGGCTCTTTCCTCGGGCTTTTTGCGAATTACCTAATGAATCACTACATTTTTTTTAAAAAATGAAAAAACCAAAATACTATGAATACAAAACACCATCATTTTTTTTTAGAATAGAAATAAGTTCGTCTGATAAAAGCATATCCAATTCATGATGACGCGCTTTTGTATTATGCGCAAAATGATAATGACTGTCTTTATAAAAATCAGGATTATTTTCACCAATGCCAATAGGATGTGTCATTATCTCCACAACCACATTACGACCAGCTGCCTTTTTTCTTATTTTCTCAAGCCCACGATCAATATCCTTTAATGTTAAATGACAACTGGCTGTACTTCCTAAAAAATAATCTGAAGTCTTCACATCATAAGAATGTAACCGTCTATAAAGCCCTTTCGCCCAAAAGCTTAAAACCTTACGCCTAAAATTACCTTTAAGTGTATTCGTAATGTTTGCTGAATTACGATAACTATATTCGTGAGGGATACGAATATAATCTATTGGTAATTTTTGTGCGATATTTATCATAATAGAACGCAATTCTGGTAATATATGAATATGCAAATGACCATCAAGACGAATTTTATATGATGGAAAATGTTTATATACTGTCTCTATTTGACAAAAAAATTCATTCTCTATCCATTTTTTAATATGTTTTTTTCGAAAATCTGTTCTTAATTTTGAGATAAGTTGAAACATGGTGAGACAAAAAAAGCCGTCTTGTGTAGTTAAGCCAATATCTGCACCACCATCCGTTAAAGCTTTGCCTTCTAGCAAATTGAGATGAACATGAATAAAAAGTGGTTCTGCAGCTTTTAGTTTATCAAAATTAGATTGATCAGCACCACCTATTAATATACTGGTTGAATGCAATCTTTTTGCAGATAAACCCGATATAATGCCATTTGAACACAGAGTATTTAAAGCAAAATCATCGGCGTGAAAAAGACAATGTAACGTCACTTTTCCTCCTCATCTCGACGATATTTTTTAGCTCTTTGATGAAGGATATCTTCGCTAATAAAAAAACGTGGCCTATTTTTTACTTCATAAAAAATCTGTCGAATATAAATAGTTAAAAGACATAATGAAGATAATATAGCCGTTCCTGTTGTTAACATTACCAATATGAGTGTAGAAAATCCACTCACCGATTTTCCTAAAAACTTTGAGATAAGAGCATCTCCCGCAACAAATACAGCAAAGAAAATAAAAAACGCTGTTAAAAACCAAATAAGTATTAAGGGTTTAGCAGAAAAACCCGTTAATGAATCAACCGCCAATTTTATTTTTTTCCAAAATGACCAACCACTTTTACCAGCAATGCGTTCTTCTGGTTTAAAGGCAATACTGACGTGTTTATATCCAAGCCAATGCACAACGCCGCGATAAAAAAAGAGTTTTTCGGGTAATGATTTTAAAGCCGTGACCACTTTACGATCCATTAATATAAAATCACTCGAGCCTTTAATATCATTTTCTGTAATCCAGTTAAAAAGACGATAAAAACTATTTGCAGTAATACGATCAAATAATGATTCACTTTGACGCTCTTGTTTACGTGCACAAACAATATCTGCACCATCTCTCCAGTAAGTAAGCATCGTTTTCATCAATTCCGGAGGATGTTGTAAATCGCAATCAATCGTAATAACGGCATCACCTTCACTCACAGAAAGTCCCGCTGCTATAGCGGATTCTTTTCCAAAATTTCTAGAAAGTTTGAGACTTCTGATATGACATATGGAAGATGACGCTTGTTTAATGAAATTCCAACTTTTGTCTTTGGAACCATCATCAACAAATATAATTGTTGGTTCCATAGATAGTTCTTTAAAAATTAAAGAAATACGTTCTAAAAAAAGCAAAACTGTATTAGCTTCATTAAAAACTGGACATATAATATCAATTTTGTTCATAGGAATTCCCGAAATATTCTTTACAAAACTTTTTACATAAATTTTTGAGAAAGAAAAGCTATCGTGAACGGATCACGAACATTGCTGCTATTATTGAATCCTTATATAAGGGTGATGTGATTCTTTTTCTTTTTTCAATAAACTATTAAGCAGTTAAAAATTTTCATGAGCAATAAAAGCAACGATCTATTTGGTGTTATAGATGAAACAACATCTATCAATGATAATGATGGAAAAAAAACTTTTCAAAAATCTATAAAACAAAACGAAATGTTATCAATTTCTAAAAAGTCTGAAAATACTGCTTTTGATGAAAGCGGTTATGATGCAACATCTATCAGGGTCTTAGAAGGTTTGGAACCTGTTCGTTTAAGACCAGGTATGTATATTGGCGGAACAGATACAAAAGCCTTACATCACCTTTTTGCTGAAGTTATTGATAATGCCATGGATGAAGCCGTTGCAGGTTATGCCAATTTCATTGATGTATCACTTGATCGTGAGGGTTTTTTAACCGTTACAGATAATGGTCGTGGTATTCCTGTAGAAAATCATCCACAAATGCCCACAAAATCCACGCTTGAAGTTATTATGACAGAACTTCATTCTGGTGGTAAGTTTGATGGAAAAGCTTATGAAACTTCGGGCGGACTTCATGGGGTTGGAATTTCTGTTGTCAATGCTTTATCAGATCAAATGGAAGTAGAAGTCGCACGAAAGCGTCGTCTTTATCGCCAAAAATACTCTCGAGGAATTCCTCAAACAGCTTTAGAAGATTTAGGAGAAGTGCAAAACAGACGTGGAACACGTGTGCGTTTTCATCCAGATCCAGAAATTTTTGGGTCAAAAGCGTCTTTTGATCCAGAAAAAATTTATAAAATGGCACGATCTAAAGCTTATCTTTTTGGAGGTGTTGAAATTCGCTGGAGCTGTGATCCAAGTTATTTAGAAAATAACAAAAACACTCCAGAAAAAGCCATGTTTCATTTTCCTGGTGGTTTAAAAGACTATCTTTCCTCATCTTTAGGCAATGATTACAGAGTAACCAACGATATTTTTGCAGGTAAAACAGATCAACGAGGCGGTCATGGTTCTTTAGAATGGTCGGTTGCTTGGTTTGGTGGGGATGGCTTTGTAGACTCTTATTGTAACACAATTCCTACAGGGGAAGGCGGAACGCATGAAGCTGGATTAAGACATGCGCTGCTTCGTGGCTTAAAAGCATATGGCGAGTTGATAGGAAACAAACGTGCGTCTCTCATCACAAGTGATGATGTTATGATATCCGCTGCAGCCATGTTGTCAGTTTTCATTCGAGAACCTGAATTTGTCGGTCAAACCAAAGATCGTTTAGCCACGCTTGAAGCCCAACGTATTGTCGAAAACGCCATTCGCGATCCTTTTGATCATTGGTTAGCCAATTCGCCTCAAGAAGCAAATAAACTGCTTGATTGGGTTGTTGAGCGCGCTGAAGAACGGCTCAAACGTCGCCAAGAAAAAGAAGTCAATCGAAAGTCTGCAATTCGAAAATTACGACTACCGGGAAAACTTGCAGATTGTACACAAAATGCGGCAGCTGGTGCAGAAATATTTATCGTCGAAGGGGATTCGGCTGGTGGCTCTGCCAAACAAGCACGCAATCGGGCAACACAGGCCATTTTGCCATTACGTGGAAAGATATTAAATGTCGCAAGTTCTGGACGTGATAAACTTGTTGCCAACCAAACAATTGCCGATCTTATTCAAGCATTAGGTTGTGGAACACGCAGTAAATACAAACAAGAGGATTTGCGCTATGAACGCATTATCATCATGACAGATGCTGATGTTGATGGCGCGCATATTGCTTCACTTCTCATCACATTTTTTTATCAGGAAATGCCGGAACTCATTCGTGAAGGACATTTATATCTTGCTGTTCCACCATTATATCGCATTGCGCAAGGTGGGCATGTCGCTTATGCGAGAAATGATGCTCATAAGGATGAACTTTTAAAGACAGAATTTACAGGTCGTGGTAAAATTGAAATTGGGCGTTTCAAAGGATTGGGCGAAATGCGCGCAGATCAATTAAAAGAAACCACAATGGATCCTAAAAAACGCACAATTTTGCGTGTAGATATTGATAGTCTTGAAGATAAGAAAACTAAAGATACTGTTGATGATTTAATGGGGACAAAACCCGAAGCACGTTTTCGGTTTATTCAAGAAAATGCGGCTTTTGCAAATGAATTAGATATTTAACCCAATATCAGATTTTTGAATATTTTTGAAGATTATACAATTGCATCAATTTTATGCTTAATCATTTTGAATGCGCATTTTGTTTTTTCATTATCACTTTGCCATTCATCAACTTAAAAGCCTGTAATATTCTATAATGTACACTCTTTTTTAATAAGGGCTTGCTACATCCACGATTCGGATTTGAGGAAACACAGATCCTCTCCAATAATTTAAAGTTAAAGTGCCTGCACAGTGGAGGGTTTGATTGATATTATTTTGTAAAAAATCGCCAAGTGGTGTTTGAAGTGCACGAAAGGCGATTCCGTTTATTTTTTTTCCTTCTACATTAGAAAAAATCATTTTTAAATGCCCATTCCCAACGACTTGTAAAGAAATCAATTTATGAGATGGAAGAGCAAATATTGGTGTAGTATTTCCTGACCCAAATGGTCCTGCTTGTTGAATTGTTTCAACAAATTCTTTTGTAACACCGGAAGCTGAAATAATACCATCAATCTCAAGACACTTTTTCATTTGTAATGCGCCAACACGATCTGAAATTTTTTTTTCTAACCATGAACGAAAATCGGAAATTTTTTCTTCCTTAATTGTTATGCCAGCAGCCATTGCATGACCACCACCTTTTACTAAAAGTTTGGCTTGTACGGCTTCTCTTACCAATTGTCCAAGATCAACTCCTTCTATAGAACGACCTGATCCGACCGCTGTTCCATCAGGTTTTGATGCAATAACAAAAACAGGACAATGATAACGTTCTTTTAAACGTGCGGCCATAATTCCTATAATTCCAGGATGCCAATCTTTATGGTTCACAATGATCAGTCTTGTATTTTGATTTTCTAATGTCATTGCAGCGACATCGGACTCAGCTTGTACAAGTTGGTCTGCTTCCATATTTTGTCGCTCTTGATTAAGCCTATTGAGTGTTTCGGCCAGAGAATAAGCAATTTCTTTAGAAGACGATGTCAATAATTTTGCACCAAGCGCTGGATCCCCTATTCTTCCACCAGCATTAATCCTTGGACCGAAAAGAAACCCTAGATGGAAGTTATTTAACGGTTCTGCCAAATGTGAAACCTGTGCAAGTGCTGCAAAACCATAATTGTTCAATTTACGTGCAACTTGAAGGCCTTTTGTTACAAAAGCACGATTAACGCCTTGCAACGGCACTACATCACAAATTGTTGCTAAAGCAACCATATCTAAATATTCTAATATATCAGGCAAAACTTTAAATTGTTTTGTTTCTCGTAAAAGTTTATTAATCCAAGCTATCGTGATAAAAACCACACCAGCAGCACAAAGATGTCCATGTGCTGATACATCATCTGGACGATTAGGATTAACAAGAGCAACAGCCTCATTGTGAATATCATCCATTTGATGATGATCTAAAATGACCACATCACCACCTGCTTCCCGTGCGGCTTTTATAGCTTCTAGACTATTTGCACCGCAATCTACCGTGATGATGAGTTGAGCCCCCTCCTCTATTAACATTTTCATGGCACTTGGATTGGGTCCATAACCTTCAACAATACGATCTGGAATATAAATTCGACTCTCTAATCCAAAAAAAGAAAAAAAGCGGCTCAAAATTGCAGCTGAACATGCACCATCAACATCATAATCACCAAATATTGCAATTGTTTCTCTTTTTTTAATGGCGTCAGATATTCTTAATGCTGCTTTATCCATGTCTTTAAAGTTCAATGGATTTGGCATGAGATTTTTAATTGTAGGTTCCAAATATTGTAAAACATTGTTTTCATCAATATTACGAGCTGTCAAAATGCGTGCAAGGACAAGAGGAATATTATATTTTTGAGCCATTGAAAGCGCTTGGTTAGCACCAATAGTATCTAATTTATCAAACCATGCTTGTCCTAAAGCCGATTGACATACATCTAAAAAATATTTCTTTTTATTGTTCATTATCATCTGAATATATTTATGAGATCCATTTAACCTTTACACCAAATAATGATCTTAATTAAGGTCAATGCATTTAATAAAATTATAATGAATCCAAAGCTTGTTTTATATCTTGAAGGATATCTGCCTCATTTTCAATACCAATGGATAAGCGCACCACTTCAGGTCCTACTCCAGCAGCTATTTTTTGATCATCCGTCAATTGACGATGTGTGGTTGAAGCTGGATGAATGACCAATGAGCGAGTATCGCCTATATTTGCTAAAAGAGAAAAAAGCTGAAGACTTTGGACAAATTTTACGCCTTGTGTATAGCCACCTTTTAAACCAAAGGTAAAAACGGCACCAGCTCCCTTTGGAGCATATTTTTGTTGTAAAGAATGATAGGGATTACTTGTTAATCCTGCATAATTGACCCATGAAATTTTTTCATGTTTTTCTAAAAATTTTGCAACTGCCAATGCATTTTCACACTGTTTTTGCATTCTCAAAGGCAATGTTTCTGCACCTGTTAAAAGTAAAAAAGCATTAAAAGGTGAAATTGTTGGGCCGAAATCACGCATTCCCAAGACGCGTGCAGCCGTTGCAAAAGCAATATTTCCCATTTCTTGATAAAGAACAACACCCGCATAATCTGGAAGTGGTTGTGTTATTTTTTTATAGTGAGCCGTTTGTGCCCAATCAAAAGTACCTCCATCAATGAGCAAACCACCCATAGAGTTTCCATGGCCACCAATAAATTTTGTTAAAGAATGAAGGACAATATCAGCACCATATTCAATCGGTCGAAGTAAATAAGGGGTTGCAAGTGTATTATCCACAATTAAAGGTAATTTATGATCATGGGCTATTATTGAAATTTTCTCAATATCAACAAGTATGCCACCAGGATTGGCAAAACTTTCAATAAAGATCCCTCGCGTACGCTCATCTATAAGATTTTCAAAAGATTGTGGATCATCAACATTAGCCCATCTTACTTGCCAATTAAAAGAAGAAAAAGCATGACCAAATTGATTAATAGATCCACCATAAAGTTGTCGCGCAGAAATAAAATTATCGCCACTTTCCATTAATGTATGAAATGTTAAAAATTGCGCTGCATGACCTGAAGCTGTGGCAAGAGCGGCTGTACCACCTTCGAGTGCTGCTATTTTTTCTTCTAAAACAGCCTGTGTTGGATTTGTGATTCTTGTATAAATATTACCAGGCTCTTGAAGTGCAAAACGGTTGGCCGCTTGATCAACATCATCAAATACATAAGCAGTTGTTTGATAAATTGGTGTAACGCGTGCACCTGTGGTCGGATCAACAGATGTTCCAGCATGAACAGCCAATGTTTCAATTTTCTGTTTTAAAGCTGACATATCGATCTCCTCTTTTTTAGAAATTAAGATTATCATAGACTTAAAAAAAGAAGCTAAGACATTAAAATATCTTTCTATAGATATGTCATAGTGTAGATTGTCTTTCTTATCACAAAAATTATGCTTATTTGGCTTTAAAATAACCTGTTAAATAACTAAAATCACTGTTATCAGTTTTGAACCAGATTATTAGAATAGAAAACTCTATTTAGTAGCTGAGCACCATCTTTTTTCATATTAATTTGCATTTTATCTTCAGTTGCTTTGATTAATTGTGCCACTGTATTATTACGTCGTGCGACAGGATTGCGTTCATAACCAAGACGCAAAAAGAAATTCGATGTTGGTACTTGATTGCGAAAATTTTCAGGCATTGTGACCATATCATAACCGTTGCCATCACCTGTTAAATTAAGCATTTCTAGTTCCGCACCACTTAATTGACGCGTTACTCCTTTTCTTTTCAAAAACATCAACGATGTTTGAAGTTTATGAATTTGTAACAAGGGACCAACATCTTTGTCCATTGTCATAGCATGCATGCCTAATCCAGCTTCTGTCTTAGCAAGTTTTGCTTGTTCTGACCATTTATGCGGTACGGTTTTTGCCTGCTTTATCATTGTATCAACGACCGCAGCTTTCGATAAGAGTCTTTTTTTATTTGCACCATTTTTTTGAGCAGCACGTGCTTTTAACTCTTTGGCAATATCATTTCCATATTCCCACATAAGACTGACACTTGCTGTAGCGACAAGTTGGTTATAACCAATTGCCGTCGACAGTGGTCTAGCATTGGCACGGCCTTTAATCATACCTGACTGCAGATCGTGTGTGCCATCGCCACCTGTTTCAAAGGCATAAATTGAAACAAGCTGGTTTCGTGTCAAACCAACTCTTTGTGCTGCTTCTGCATAAGCGCGCATAAATTCAGCTTCATCTGTTGGCCGCTCAGGTGTAAAACCGTATATTTTCTTTGAAGCTGCCATAAAGTCTTGTGTTCCTGGTATACTGGTTTTTGGTCGCGTTACTGGTTTATTTGTCAATGGTTTTGCTGGCCCATCATATTGGGGCGGTTGCGATAAAACATAATCTGAAAGTGCAATAGCCTGACCTGCAGCGCGTTTTTTATTTCTTAAACGTCTTTTTGCTGCTACGTCATCCCAATATGCTGAAGCTTTTTTATCATAAGCATTATAAGCCTTCTGCCAAGCATTATACTGCGTGTTTTTTGTCTGTGCTAATGTCGCATTTGGCTGAATACTGCCCGTTGTTTCATAAGAAGGCGATGTTTTATCCGTTTGAAGAGAAGGCATCGAATCAGAAATACAACCACCAACAATGACACTGCTTCCGACAAGAAAAATAGTTTTAAATTTATGCACAATCACAACACCTTAATGATTAAATGATGTGAAGACTAACGTCATTTTCTTTAAAATTCGTGAATTTATATTGATTTTAAAAATAGTACGTAAATCAATGAGATTTGACCTCAAACGAAATAAATGATGACTATTTCAAATAAATTTAACATAAATTATCAATTCAAATGACTATTTGTTTATTATGAAGATTATAAATTAGAGAAAAGGATATGTTAAAAATAAGCATGTTTTATGAAGCCATTAAAAGAGCTATCGAGGTTTATTTCACCTATGATAAGGACATAATTATATTATGCTCCATAGCATAGGGTTGTTCTGTTTGTTTTTCTTCAATAAAAGCTTTTAAAGCTGCTGGATAAAGAATATGCTCAGCATGAAGAACACGTTGAGCTAAACTTTGTGGTGTATCATCTTTCAAAACGGGTACTGCCGCTTGCGCTAAAATACGCCCTTCATCCATTCCTTCTGTCACTAAATGTACCGTACAACCGCTTAATTTTACCCCGGCATCTAGTGCCTTTTGATGGGTATCAAGTCCTTTAAATAATGGCAAAAGAGATGGATGAATATTTAATATTCGTCCGTCAAACGGCATTATAATGCGCTTAGAAATCAAACGCATAAAACCAGCTAGACAGAGGATGTCGGGTTCATATTGACTTAACATCTCTAAAATAGAGACTTCAAAACTCTCTTTATTCGAAAATTTTTCTCTTTCAATAATATGAAGAGGAACATTTAAGTTTATAGCTTTTTCATTACCCTTTGCGTTTGAATTATCACTGATAACAGCGACAATTTCTGCTGGGAAACCATCTGCGCGAGACTCTTTTATAAGGGATTCCATGTTGGAGCCGCTTCCAGAAATAAAAATGACGACTCTTTTTTTCATAGTTTCAATTGCCCCTTATATAAAACAGGATCACTTTTCTTCTCTGTAACACACCCCAAAACTACGACATTTTCACCTTGTTGTTTTAAAGCAGATAACGTGGTTTCTTTATCTTGTGCATCAATAATGGCCACCATACCGACCCCGCAATTGAATGTTCTAAGCATTTCTTTTTCACAAATATTCCCTTGTTTTGCGAGCCATGAAAAAATAGGCAATAATTCGATCGCCTCAAGATTGATCTCTACACTTAAATCTTCAGGCACTACCCTTGGAATATTTTCTGTAAAACCTCCACCTGTGATATGCGCTAATGCTTTAATCGTACCTAAATTTTTTATGACGGAAAGAAGAGAGCGCACATATATACGAGTAGGCGTCAGCAATACTTGACCCAATGTTTTTTGATCATCAAAAGGCGCTGGATCGCGCCATGTTAATCCACTTAATTTCACTATATGGCGAACCAAAGAAAATCCATTTGAATGAACGCCTGATGACGAAAGCCCAAGAACAATATCGCCTTCTTTTAATGTAGATTTGGGAAGGAGATGTCCGCGTTCTGCAGCGCCGACGGCAAAACCTGCAAGGTCGTAATCATCTTTTGCATACATGCCTGGCATTTCCGCTGTTTCACCACCAATGAGTGCTGCACCGGCCTGTCGGCACCCTTCAGCAATGCCTGAAACAACACAAGCGCCTTGTTCTGCATCCAGTTTTGCTGTTGCAAAATAATCTAGAAAGAAAAGAGGCTCAGCGCCTTGCACGATAAGATCATTGACACACATCGCAACCAAATCAATGCCAACACTATCGTGTATGCCTGCTTCAATAGCTATTTTAAGTTTTGTTCCGACACCATCATTTGCTGCAACAAGGATTGGATCTTTAAAACCTGCACTTTTTAAATCAAAAAGCCCACCAAATCCGCCAATTTCACCATCTGCACCGTTACGTCTTGTTGAACGAACATAAGGCTTTATTTTTTCGACCATAAGGTTGCCAGCATCGATATTGACACCAGCATCGGCATAGGTAAGATGATTTTCGACGTCTTTATTGTCACTCATGAAACTTGTCCTTGGGTAATTCGATAAATAGTCACAACGCAATGCCATGATAGAGGCAAGCTCGCAAGTTTTATCAACTCTGTTTTAACGATATAAACGATTGTTTTCTTGACCAAAAGCCATGAAGTTGCATATTTGTATTGAAAATGAAATGCGTGGATACAAATGAATAAAATGAATACTGTAAATAACGCTCAAGAGCAATCACACAATAAAAGTAGAAAAACAATGAAACAGTCTTCTAAAAAAGGGACTAAACGTGTTCCTGCTTATGCAAGTGTACCATTTCAAGGAAGTGTGAAAAAACAAGCGTTTTTTTGGCTTTTAACATTAACTTTTTTTATCATATTTATGTTTGTGTTCAGTTCGGTTTTACTTCCCTTTGTGGTTGGAATCGCTCTCGCTTATTTTCTCAATCCTATTGTTGAACTCTTTGAAAAATTTGGCATATCTCGTGTTTGGGGAACGATATTAATCACAATCTTTATTATACTGGTTATTGTTGTCACACTCACAACTTTAATTCCAATCATTAGCTCTCAATTACAACAATTTATTCGTGAAGGTTTGCCAATTTATGTAAACCGTATTCAGAATTTTTTTGCTGAGCATAGTTTTGAGTGGATAAAAAAATACCTTGGCAGTGACTCATCTGAAATTCAATCAAACATACAAGCAATGTTAGGACAAAGCTCCGAATTACTAAAATCGGTGTTAAATTCTGTCCTTAATTCTGGAAAATCTCTTGTTAATTTAATAAGCTTATTTGTAGTTGCCCCTGTCGTTGCTTTTTATATGCTACTGGATTGGGAACGTATGGTTGATACAATTGATTCATGGATTCCTCGTGATCATTTGGGAACTGTGCGAGGTATTTTCCATGAGATGGATCGAGCTGTTGCAGGGTTTATTCGTGGACAAGGGACAGTATGTTTGATTTTAGGTGCTTATTATGCTGTAGGCTTAACCCTATCAGGCTTAAATTTTGGACTTTTAATTGGTCTATTTGTTGGTTTGATTAGTTTTATACCCTATGTTGGTACAATGACAGGACTTGTATTATCTGTTGGTGTTGCATGGGTTCAATTTTATCCTGATAATTGGATTTCTCTTATCATCGTCATAGCAATATTTTTGGTTGGTCAATTCATTGAAGGGTATATTTTACAACCAAAACTTGTTGGCTCCTCCGTCGGTCTTCATCCTGTTTGGTTGATGTTTGCATTGTTTGCATTTGCTTCCTTATTCGGATTTACAGGAATGCTGATTGCGGTTCCAGCGGCAGCTGCGATTGGTGTTCTGGTTCGATTCGCACTTCATACTTATTTAGCTTCACCACTTTATTTACAAAATAAAAAGTCAGGTTCCGATGCATGAATGCATTTTTAGAACAATTGCCTTTTGAATTCTCAAATTCTACAGAATTTTCTGAAGCAAATTTGATTGTAACAAAAAGTAATATAGCAGCTTATGAACTTATAAAAAATTGGCCTCAGTGGCCAAGTCCTATTGCTGTACTCATTGGCCCTGCTGGCTCTGGAAAAAGTTATTTTGCGCATGTTTGGGCGAATTTGGCACATGCACATATAATGACCAATGAAACGATTACTGATGCTATTTCATCTTTTGATAGTGCACGTCCTCTTCTTATAGAGGATATTGATTGTCAAACGATCGATGAAGTTGGTTTGTTTCATTTATTCAATTTGCTTAAGCAAGCAAATTCATCACCAACAAATGCGACATTAATGTTGACAGCCACAACTGGACCTTCATCATGGACCATTCAACTTCAGGATCTGATAAGTCGTTTAAAATCCGTAACATTAGCGAAGATTAATTACCCAGATGATGAATTGTTGCAAAAGGTCGCATTTAAATTATTTGCAGATCGCCAAATAGCTATTGATTCTGCTGTTATCGAATATCTTATTCGTCGTTGTGAACGTTCTCTTTTTTCATTAAAAAAGTCTATTCGCTCTATTGATCAGATCGCTCTTCAGAGAAAAAGCAAAGTAACTAAATCAATTATTTCTGAAGTTCTTAATGAAACAACTCATTATCCATCATTAAAATAAGTCGACTTCATTTAATATTCTATTGAATTTAATCTTAACGTTTCAAAATAGAACCCGTTGAGAGAAAATCATATGATTGCGGTCTTGAATGAACAAACTTCGTTAAATTCTCTTTTTGGGCCCATCCTATAATATCAGTTGAGGGAACCACGACACGGTGCCAACCATTTTGTTGCTCATAAGAGCGCATTTCTTGCCCCTTTTTTAAAATAGCAATAAATTTTGAGTCTTTATTTGGAGAAGCAAAAATTTTGATATTTTCTTTTGCAAAAATTTTATTGGCAGCATTATTTACACCAAACTGACCCTTTGGAGGTAAATGCGTATCAGATATATAAGGAATTGATTCAGATTTGTCTTTCTGATGATCCATAGTGACAACAGCTTTTTTTGAAGTGCCTGAAACGCTATAGAGTGAATCGGGTAAAATGATTAATCGTTTATTTGTCGATTTATAAGAGGGTTTTGTATTGGGTATAGCAATAGTACCAAATTGCGCTTTAGCGAATAACGTATCTGTCCCTTTGCTCGTCGGAGAATGATCATACCAACCAATAAAACCAAGAATCACTATAAATAAAAATGCATTATATCCAATGAAAGTTACGAACTTATTTTGCTTTTTATGCCGTTTTCTTTGATTTTGACGTTTCGTTGCCATGATATATCCTTCCTATTACATGCAAAATTTAACGTAAAAGTATTTGAAATAAGTTATCAAAGAAAAGAATTTGGTTCATGTTGAATAAAATTTAGATTTAGCCCTTGCACTTCTGTAAGGAAAAATTTAAGGAAGTGCGTCAAAGATATAATGTCGGAGCGTAGCGCAGTCTGGTAGCGCACCTGATTTGGGATCAGGGGGTCGTAGGTTCGAATCCTATCGCTCCGACCATGTCTTGATTTGATGCTAAGATGATGCGACAACATACATATCAGTATAATTGTTGATCAAAGCATGATCTGAAGGGAAAAAATCATGGTTGCACGTATTTTCAGTCCAGCTAAAACTGCTATGCAATCTGGAAAAGCAAAAACAGGTTATTGGATTTTGCAATTCGAACCTAGTGAAGCGAAGATGATTGAACCGCTTATGGGCTACACTTCATCGGCAGATACGAAAAGTCAAATAAGAATTGAATTTAAAACACAGCAGGAAGCTGTTAGTTTTGCCACTAGAAATGGGATTCCTTTTAAAATTGAAGAACCTCATGAGGCAACACGCAAAAGAGTTTCTTATTCAGATAATTTTCGTAGCGACCGTCAACAGCCTTGGACACATTAATTTTTGCTTTCGTCAATAACAATAGTATGGTCCCGTAGCTCAGCTGGATAGAGCAACGGCCTTCTAAGCCGTAGGTCACAGGTTCGAATCCTGTCGGGATCGCCACTTTTTTAATGTTAGAAAACTAAATATTTTTATTCTTATTGTTAAAAGTATAGCCAGTTTCAATGAATGTGTTGCCAAATTTATGACGTATAATATCCATAGCAGATTCGGCTGCTGCACGTTTTTTTACGTCATTATCATCAATTAAAGATTCTAACATCTCAACATGAGAAAAGTCCTTCAACTGATGTACACCTATACCAATCAAACGAAACGCACTTCCATTTAATTCTTTTTCCAAAAGCTCTAAACCTATTTTAAAGATTTGGTCTGCAAGTTGAGTGGGTTCTTTTAATTGTCGATTGCGAGTGCGACTTTGAAAGTTTTGTGTTTTCAATTTAAGCACAATAGTGTGCCCAATAAGGTGATTTTGTTTTAATCGAAACGAGACTTTTTCAGCTAGTTTTCTTAAAATCGGAACCAAATCTTCACGTTTATTAAAATCTTGTTGGAATGTGGTTTCTGCAGAAACACTTTTGGAATCATGTTTAGGAATCACTTTTCGTTCATCAATACCTCGCGAGAGTGAATAAAGACGTTGCCCAAGTTGTCCATAATGCAATAAAAGTGTCGATAATTCTATTTGCTGCAATTGACCGACCGTTACAATGCCATCATTCGCAAGATTTTGAGCTGTTTTTTTTCCAATTCCCCAAATTGTTGTGACAGGACGTTGCGCAAGAAACGACTTGGCTTCTTTTCTACCAATAACTGAAAATCCTTTTGGTTTATCTAAATCTGAAGCCACTTTTGCTAAAAGTTTACAATAAGAAAGTCCCACTGAAACAGTGATTCCTATTTTTTTTTCAATACGCTGTACCAAATTCGCCAACACATAGGCACTTGGTGCTTTATGCAATTTTTCTGTACCAGTTAAATCGAGAAAAGCTTCATCAATAGAAATAGGTTCAACAAGTGGCGTTAGCTCTAACATAAGATTTTGTATTTCATGGCTAACCCGTCGGTACTTATCCATATTTGGTGGAATGACAACGGCATTTGGACAAAGCTGCAATGCCTTAAACATAGGCATAGCTGAACGAACACCTTTTATTCGTGCTATATAGCAAGCCGTTGAAACCACACCTCGTGTCCCCCCACCAATAATAAGAGGCTGATGACGAAGACTGGGATCGTCGCGTTTTTCTATAGAAGCATAAAACGCATCACAATCAATATGTGCAAGTGATAAGTTATAAAGCTCTTCATGCCTCAACAATCGTGGCGATCCGCAGCGATAACACCGTTTGTCATGAGACTTTTGTTGTGTCAGACAATCACGACAAAAACCATGTTCAGATTGATTAAAGGTGCTTAATTCCATTCGATTTTTTCACCACCAGGTAAAAATAAAAGTGCTTTTTCAATAAGATTTGGTGAAAAAGACTTTTTTTTTGCAAACTCTAATAATGTCGGCTCATGTGCTGCGATAAATTGTAATACCCCAGCATGAAAACCAACGGTTGATGCAGCTTTACGAATATCATTTGCAGCAATACCTGTTATATTTAAAAATCTTTGCAAAAGTTCAGAATCATTCGCAATGAACAAAAGAGCAAGTGTTGCAAGTTCTTGTGCATCTTCTTTATTTAAAATGTCTTTTTTCATCTTATTTTAGTCAACTGGTAACGAAGTTTAGTTTACTCTTTAAACAATGATACGAAAAGAGCGGAGTTTCTTTATGTCAAAAAAAGTCATGATTGTCGAAGATAATGAGCTTAATATGAAGCTTTTTCGTGACCTTGTTGAAGCAAGTGGTTATGAAACCGTTGAAACACGCAGTGGGCTAGAAGCTCTCGATTTGGCACGTAAATCATCACCTAGCCTCATATTGATGGATATACAATTGCCTGAAGTTTCTGGTATTGATATTATCAAACAATTAAAAGCCGATAGTGAATTGCGTCATATACCCGTTGTTGCTGTTACAGCTTTTGCCATGAAGGGAGATGAAGAACGCATACGTGCAAGCGGTTGCGAAGATTATATGTCAAAACCAATTTCAGTTCCAATCTTCATTGAAATGATCAAACGCTTCTTAGATGAACATATAGGATCATGTTGAAAAAATATTTTTTTAAAAAAATAAAACAAATATAATGATTTTATTAGGGCAATGGAACGGTATTCAAAAAAAAGAAATTTTAATAATATTATAAACCCCGCATTTGCGGGGTTTAATTGTTTGTGATTTATTAGCGTTTAGAAAATTGGAATGAACGGCGTGCTTTAGCTTTACCATATTTTTTACGCTCGACCACACGACTGTCACGCGTAAGAAAACCACCCTTTTTCAAAATAGCACGTAAACTCGGCTCGTAATAAGTTAAGGCCTTCGATATACCATGACGAACGGCCCCTGCCTGTCCAGAAAGACCACCACCTGCAACAGTGGCTATAATATCAAATTGTCCATCCCGATTGGATGCGACAATAGGTTGACGTAAAATCATTTGAAGCACAGGACGGGCAAAATATTTGTCAAAATCTTTATTATTAACAACGATTTTACCTGTTCCAGGTTTCACCCATACACGCGCTACGGCATCTTTACGTTTCCCTGTAGCATAAGCACGTCCGTGAGAATCTAATTTTTGTACATGTACAGGTGCAGAAATTTCAGAACTTTCAACATGATTGGTTGCAGCACCGAGTTCGGCGAGAGAATTGATCTCAGTCATGATTAAGCAATCCTTTTGTTTTTACTATTAAGTGCGCCGACATCTATTGTTTCGGGCTGCTGTGCTTCATGCGGATGTTGTGAACCGGCATAAACACGCAAATTTTTCATTTGACGACGACCAAGAGGACCGCGAGGAATCATTCTCTCAATAGCCTTTTCGACGACACGCTCAGGAAAACGACCTTCAATAATTTGGCGAACAGTGCGTTCTTTTATGCCACCGGGATAACCCGTATGCCAATAATATTTTTTGTCTGTGTATTTTTTACCCGTTAATGCCACTTTTTCGGCATTTATAACGATAACATTATCACCATCATCAACATGAGGTGTGAATGTTGATTTGTGTTTGCCACGCAAACGATTTGCGACGAATGTAGCAAGACGACCTAATACAAGATCTTCGGCATCAATAATGATCCATTTCTTTACTACTTCAGCAGGCTTTTGAGAAAAAGTTGCCATAGAAGATGTCCTTTAATAAATATCTTTCGACAAACGAAAGCTTTTTTTGTTGCTTAATGTCACTTAAAAATTAACGTCTGATCCTCATTTTATGATTGAACAGATATTATTTATGCAATACATACCACAGTATAAGTGGCACCATGTTTTCAACACAGAGATTGCTTCTTATAGTTTTCTTAATTTATGGTCAACACAAAAATAATGAAATGAAACAATGATTTAATTGTGAGGTATCATAATACCATATGCAATTATAAATATATGTTAAAATATTTTTAGTCCAAAAAATTTACTTCTAAGTGTCAACATCAATAAACGGTGAAAATTTTCAATTATACAGAAAATTTACCTGAACGTGGAAATCCTTTTGGAACCATACGAC
Source organism: Bartonella tamiae Th239 (assembly GCF_000278275.1). Classification (GTDB taxonomy): domain Bacteria; phylum Pseudomonadota; class Alphaproteobacteria; order Rhizobiales; family Rhizobiaceae; genus Bartonella; species Bartonella tamiae. The sequence continues at coordinate 1,398,770 of NZ_JH725147.1, read as the reverse complement.
CTGCTGCAGCACGATGACCACTCCATTCGATAAGATCATTTGATTGGCGTATAAATATACGTTCTGCTGTATCTTTCCACGTCAAGCCATCTTCTATATTAAACGTCGTAATATCACTCACGCCCCCATCTTTATAGCGCTGCAATCTGACCCCTTTGCCACGTGTCATTTCAGGAATTTGCTCTATCGGGAAAACAAGCATCTTTCTATTTTCTCCAACAATGGCAACATGATCGCCGCTCACAGGAACACAAATAAAAGCTTCATCAGGAAATTTTACATTCATAATCTGCTTACCTTTGCGCGTCGTCGCAATAAGATCGCTTTCAGGAATAATAAATCCATTCCCTAAATGTGATGCCAATAATCTTTTTTGTTTTGGATCATGAACAAAAGCTGTCAATATATCCTGATCATTATCCATTTCGACAAGGATACGTATTGGTTCCCCATGTCCACGCCCCCCTGGAAGAATATGAGCACCAAGTGTAAAAAATTTTCCCCCTGTACTCATAACAACAATTTTATCAGTTGTATAAGCTGGAAAAGCAAATTTTAAACGATCACCCTCTTTAAAAGAAAAATTAGAATGGTCACTTATATGCCCTTTAAGTGCGCGCATCCAACCTTTTTCCGATATAATGATGGTTACAGGCTCTTTTTCAATCATCGCCTGATGAATTTCTTCAAAATTATGCGTAGGCGCATCTTCAAAGGTCGTGCGTCTTTTTCCTAAAAAACTATCTGGAGAGTATTTTTTTCTTACCTCACCAATTTCTTGCGCTATAGCTTTCCACTGCTTAACTTGAGACGCCAATAAAGCATGTAAGTCTTTTGCTTCTTCTTTTAAGCCTTCAAATTCTTTTCGGATTTCAAATTCTTCAAGTTTTCTTAAAGAACGCAATCGCATATTTAAAATGGCTTCCGCTTGAATTTCACTTAATTCAAAATGACTTATAAGACTTTTTTTGGGCTCCTCTTCCTCTCGAATAATACGTATAACTTCATCCAAGTTAAGATAAGCAATTAAATAACCACCCAAAATCTCCAAACGATGCGCGATATTATCCAAACGATGTTGGGCACGACGCGTTAAAACTTCTTGGCGATGAGCGAGCCATTGTTTCAGTGTTTCTTTCAATGATAAAACATTGGGCACCTTGCCTAATGTGAGAACATTTAAGTTTAGCGGTACGCGAACCTCAAAATCCGTTAATTTAAAAAGCGATTCCATCAAAAGTTCTGGATCAACGCTTCTATTCTTAGGTTCTAAAACAATTCGTATATCTTGTGCGGATTCATCACGAATATCATCAAGCATTGGAAGACGCCGCGCTAATAAAAGCTCTGCTGTTTTTTCAATTAAACGAGATTTTTGAATTTGATAAGGGATTTCTGTTACGACAATAATATATGCACCGCGGCCTCCCTCTTCCTTATGCCAGCGCGCGCGCAAGCGAAAAGCACCTCTTCCCGTTTCATAAGCATTTTCGATACTTGTTTTTGGTTCAACCAAAACACCACCTGTTGGAAAATCAGGACCTAAAACAAATTTTAAAAGATCGGAATGACTAGCCTCTGGCTGAGAAATCAAATGAATGGCTGCATCACAGAGTTCGGCAACATTATGTGGAGGGATTGATGTTGCCATTCCAACGGCAATGCCAGACGATCCATTTGCCAATAAATTAGGAAAGGCACCAGGTAAAACTGACGGCTCTTCATCTTCCTCATTATAAGTTGGACGAAAGTCGATAGCATTTTCTGAAATACCGTCAAGAAGAAGTGTTGATACTTCTGTCATACGTGCTTCAGTATAACGCATAGCAGCTGCATTATCACCGTCAATATTGCCAAAATTACCCTGTCCATCAACCAGCGGATAACGTACAGCAAAATCTTGAGCAAGACGGACAAGAGCATCATAAATAGACGTATCACCATGCGGGTGAAATTTACCCATCACATCCCCAACAATACGGGCGCATTTTGCATATGATTGATCGGGGTTGAGCTTTAAAAGTCTCATAGCATGAATAATACGTCTATGAACAGGTTTCAAACCATCACGCACATCAGGCAATGCCCGATGCATAATGGTTGACAAGGCATAAGCCAAATAACGCTCTTGCAATGCAGAACGCAAATCAACCGTTTCTATATGCTCATTTTCGGAACTACGAATCACTTTATCAGACATAAAAAAACGTTAGCAACTTGGCGATTCGCCCGCAAGCCATCTTCAACACTTCAGACCTACTTGCGATCAAATACAGAAATTGTTAATGATCTATAAATCTTTATTTTCAGTATCATGGGATAAAATATGTTTAAACATTTAAAAATAGTTCTTAAACTGACAACGTTTATAATTATTGCAATTGGTTTTGTTTCGAAAGCTTGGTCTGTTGATCCAGAAGAATTCACAAAACGTTTACAACATGAATTAGAGTCTTCTTCCATTTCCTTGACTTATGATGAAACCACTTCTGATGGCAATGACATTATTTTAAAAAATGTAAAATTAAACTTAGATAAAAATACATATCCCATCTTTGATATAGACACTCTCAAATTTGAAAATGTTAGTGAAGATGATGAAAAAAACTATAAAACTGAAAAAGTTTACATCCCTTTACTCAAAAATAATAATGGCGATACAACGATAGATATTAAAGAAATAACGCTAGAAAATATCTATCTTACATCAGAAGAAAATACCAACATCATATTAGATCTCATGCCTGTTGGTCGTTTTACTATTGGCGAATTTAAGGCAACTGAAAATTTAAAGCCAGTAGCGACAATTCAAGGTATTAATGTTGTCAATACACTACAAAATGATCAATCCGTACTTAATACTGCCTTTAATATTCAAAAATATGATTATCCTTTTGAAGAAAACACAAGTGAACCTACCATAAATTTTCTTAAAACACTGGGCTATACTCAATTTTCTGGTGCGTTAGATTGGAACATAAACACCAACTTAAACACAGGTGAAGTCAATAACGACAAATTACTTCTGACATTAGATGATATGGGCGCATTGAACCTAACATTTCATATTAATGGCTTTACCAAGGAACTTATAAAAGATGCTTTGACCTTACAAAAAAGCGTTTTCAACAAGAATGTTGATGAAAACGCTCTTATGCTCGCTCAAATTGGTTTTTTACAACAAATTGAAATCAAAGAATTACAGATTGCATATCATGATGACTCATTAACTGGGCGTATTCTAGACGGTCAAGCAAAAGATAAGGGTATGAGCCGCTCTGATTTTGTTGCACAAATTAAAATGTTTTTGCCTTTAATAGCAACACAAATTCAACATCCAGAATTTGTAAAAAATACAACAGAACAATTAGGCAAATATTTAGATAACCCGCAATCACTTATCGTAAGCGCAAAGCCAGAAACACCTGTAACCTCAGCGCTTATTTCTACTTTAGCTGCAACAGAACCTGCAAAGCTTGTTGATGTTCTCAATATCACCATTGAAGCAAATAAATAATACACATTATGATATGATAATTATAAAAAACTCGCTATTACAATTAGCGAGTTTTTTATTGATCAATGCAAATAGTTTTAAACTGTCTTTAAATTCAAATGATCCTTTGTATATTTTTATTAAATATCATGAAGGATCATTCATTTCATAGTTATGATTTTTTTTTAAAAAAGTCAGTTTTGAATGGTTTAAAATGCATCACTTTTATGTAAAAATTGGAACTAAAACATTTCTTACACTGACATCGCTATCAAAATCGTAAGAATTTTATATTGTTCCTTTAATAATTAAATATCTATCAATTTTATTCTTAGCATCAGATACAATTAAAAGCACATTCAAAATGTGCTTTTAACTAATATGACTAACTTGTTTATGAATTATGTTTCTTTAACACTAGGTGCAAGACGAATATGTAAATCTCTCAATTGTGCTGACGAGACTTCTGATGGAGCACCCATCAACAAATCAACAGCTTGTTGGTTCATTGGGAAGAGAGAAATTTCTCTTAAATTTTTAACTCCTAAAAGAAGCATCACGATACGATCAATTCCTGCAGCCATTCCGCCATGAGGTGGTGCTCCATAATGAAACGCACGATAAAGACCACCAAAACGCTCTTCAACAACATCCCTGTTGAGACCAGCAATTTCAAAAGCACGAACCATTGCTTCTGGAAGATGATTACGTATACCCCCAGAACCAATTTCAAACCCATTACAGACAATATCAAATTGGAAGGCTTTAACTGTCAAAGGATCTTGATTATCAAGCGCATCCTTTCCACCTTGCGGCATAGAAAACGGATTATGAGAAAACTCAATTCTTTTTTCGTCCTCGTTCCATTCATAAAAAGGAAAATCAACAATCCAAGCCAAAGCAAATTGGTCACGATTAAACAAATTCAATTCTTCTCCAGCACGCGCACGTGCTGCACCCGCAAATGATACAAATTTAGATGGATGACCTGCCACAAAGAAGCAGGCATCACCATCATTTAAGTCAAGTTGTGCACGAATTGATTCAACGCGCTCAGAGCCAATATTTTTTGCTATCGGTCCAGCTCCCTCTAAAGTATTATTTTCTTTGCGCCAGAAAATATAACCAAGACCCGGCTGACCTTCTCCTTGCGCCCATGAATTCATACGATCACAAAAAGCGCGACTTCCGCCTGTTTTAGCGGGTATCGCCCAAACTTCAGCCTTTTCATCATTAGCTAAAATATTGGCGAAAACCTTAAAACCTGAATCACGAAAATGCTCTGATACATTTTCCATAACGATAGGATTTCGCAAATCAGGTTTATCTGAACCATATTTACGCATAGCTTCATCATAGGGAATACGGGGCAATATCTGATTAACCGGTTTTCCATCTGCAAACTCTTCAAAAATTCCGCGAATGATAGGTTCCATTGTTTCAAGAATTTCATCTTGTTCAACAAAACTCATTTCAATATCAAGTTGGTAAAATTCACCAGGAAGACGATCAGCTCTTGGATCCTCATCACGAAAACAAGGCGCAATTTGAAAATATTTGTCAAATCCCGACATCATAAGCAATTGCTTATATTGTTGTGGTGCTTGTGGTAGAGCATAAAACTTATTTGCATGAATGCGACTAGGCACAAGAAAATCACGCGCCCCCTCAGGCGATGAAGCTGTTAAAATCGGTGTTGTAAATTCTGTGAATGATTTTTCTTGCATTCTGCGACGAATAGAGGCGACAATCTCAGTCCGTTTCATAATATTATGATGCAATGTTTCACGACGCAAATCTAAAAAACGATATTTCAATCGAATGTCTTCTGGATAGTCCGGTTCACCAAAAACGGGTAAAGGCAATTCATCAGCTTTTGATAAAATCTCAATGTCTTGTGCAAAAATTTCCACCTCACCTGTTGGCAAACTAGCATTCACTGTCTCGTTTGAGCGTGCGCGAACTTCTCCATCAACACGGATGACCCATTCACCACGAACAACCTCTGCTTGTTTAAAAGCAGGAGAATCAGGATCAGCAACAATTTGAGTTATGCCAAAATGATCCCGCAGATCAATAAAAAGAATACCACCGTGGTCACGCACACGGTGCACCCACCCTGAAAGACGAACACTATTTCCAACATCGCTCTTACGAAGAGCGGCGCAGTTATGGCTGCGATAACGATGCATGATTTTGCCTTTTTGTTATTGGTGCGTTTATACGCTTTAAAACTTAACGCAAAAACGCATTTTAAAGCAGATTTGTCAAGATATTGACGAGACTGTGCATGAAAAAATACCAAAAGACAAACGCTTAAATTTCAGTTATATGCTATACTATGAAATTGATTACACAAACAGATGATTTAAACACAGCGATAGCAATTTTACGGCAATCCCAATTTGTGACTGTTGATACAGAATTCATACGCGAAACAACATTTTGGCCTGAACTTTGTCTCATCCAGATTTCAAGTGATGAATTAAGTGTATTAATTGACCCATTATCTGAAAATATTGATCTTTCATCTTTTTTTACGCTCATCAGTGACACACAAGTTGTCAAGGTATTTCATTCAGCGCGCCAAGATATAGAAATTATTTATAAAATGGCTGGACTCATACCAACCCCTCTTTTCGATACGCAAATTGCCGCCGCAATTTGTGGCTATGGGGAAACCATTTCATATGACCAAATCGTCAATCGTATTACAGGTGATACGATTGATAAGACTTCACGTTTCACAGACTGGAGTGCTCGTCCGCTTTCTGAAAACCAATTATCTTATGCGTTGGCAGATGTCACTTATTTACGCCAAGTGTATCGTGTACTGAATGAAGAACTTGAAAAAAAAGGGAGAAGTGACTGGTTAAATGAAGAAATGTCGGTTTTAAAAACACCTAAAACATATGATCTTCCTGAAGATGAAGCATGGAAAAAAGTAAAAGGACGTTTACGAAAATCACGTGAACTTGCCGTATTACAAAAAATAGCTGCATGGCGGGAGCGTGAAGCAAAAATGCGTAATATACCAAGAGGACGTGTATTAAAAGATGAGGCATTGATTGAAATAGCTACACAACAACCAAAAGATGAAGCAAGTTTAGCAAAACTTCGAACCATTACTAAAGGATGGGAACGTAGCAGCTCAGCTCACTCACTATTAGAAGCCGTCAATGAAGGTATGTTAACAGATACAGCGCAATTGCCTCAAATTATTAAACATGTGCCTTTAAGTGAAAGTGTTGCTGCTGCCATTGATCTTTTACGTGTTTTATTAAAAATAATTGCAGAAGAAAATAAAATTGCTGCGCGCATCATTGCGACAAGTGATGATATTGAAAAGATAGCCAAACATCAAAAATATAGCACAATCTCTGCCATGCAGGGATGGCGTTATGAGATGTTTGGAAAAAAGGCTGAAGATATGCTGGCTGGCCGTATAGGGTTTTATTTTGATGACGGTAAAATTGCATTAAAACATTTCAATAATGAATAATATTTTTCTAATATAAAAATTTACTTACATATTATATAATCATTTCTTTTGTTAAAGATACGATCATTAAGCAAAATCAAAGAAATAGAAAATTTCTTCACACCATGATTTTATGAAGTAATGCTTATTATGACAAACAAATAAAAAATTAGTCAATAATCTGATATTTTAAAGCTATATCTGTAATTTTTGTAAGTTGTTTTAAGCGCCCTATAGGTCGCTCTGCCACAAGATTTTCATGACATTTTGGTATATTCAAAACAATAGCTTTCTTTTTTCGCTCCCATCGCAAATCAGGTAAAATACCAGCAGTTGAGGCAGAAAATAAATTAGCAACACGCATTATGCCACCTAAAAATCGTGCCCGTTCAATTGTCTCTTGCGAGGCAAGTTTTATAAAATCAGGCGCGTATTGATCTTCAAAAAGACCTTCATTTTTAAAAAAAACTGATAAAGCGGTAAAAAGTCGTCCGTGATGTGACATACCAGGATAAGGACCGTAAGCAATTTGTAACGCTGATTGATCGCCCCGATAGTCTGGGTGAAAACGCCAACCAATATCAGCAAGTAAGCACGCAGCTTCGCGATATCTTTTTTGATTTTCAGTTTCTATAACTCCAAAAACTTCAAAAGCATTGTTAGTAAACGCAATTAATTCATATGCTTGTTTCGGTGAACGCGCACGTAAAGTGGCCATTTCTTCACATGCAGCAAGAAGTGGATCTTGTTTGCGAATATTTTTTGGAAGTCGGGAATAAAGAAAACCTTCACGAACACCTGCTCCTGAAAAGATAATCTTTTCTGGAGCCATTGTGTGAATGATTTCGTTCATAATAATGGCGCCATAAGAAAGCAAATGTCGGCGATTTTTTGAAATTGACTCTATTCCTGTTATCGTATCAATTTCACCCTTCATGATTATATTGAGAAAATCATGTAAACTTTCAGCTGTCACTTCATAAGCGTGCATGACAGGAAGTGGATAATGCATTGATAACATATGCAATTTTGCTAAATTCCGCCATGTCCCGCCAACAGCATAAAAATGACGATTATAATTTTTTTCTAAAATATGAGACTGCTGTAAATATTTTTGAACAATCTTCGATGCATCTGAAAGATTGCCAGCAGAAAGATCATGAAGGCGCAGTCCACCAAGAGGCAATGTTACACCGCCATCCATTTTATCAAGAGATAGGTTGACCAATTCAAGGCTTCCACCACCGAGATCACCAACCAATCCATTAGGTTTAAAAAAATAAGAAAGAACACCATAAGACGAAAATTCTGCTTCTTCCTTACCAGTCAACACACATATTTCATTTTTTAAAATTCTACTGGCTTCTTCAATGAAGGAAGAACCGTTTTCAGCCTCTCTTGCTGCGGCAGTGGCTAAAGTATGAAGAGATTCAACACCAATTTGATCACAAACAGCTCTAAATCTCTTAAGTGTACGTAGTGCCATATCAACAGATTGATCTTCCAAACGCCCTGTATTTGCAAGCCCTTTGCCTAATCCACAAAGTATTTTTTCATTAAATAATACTGTCGGCGCACGAACCAAACCTTCATAGACAACAAGGCGAACGGAATTGGAGCCGATATCAATAACTGCAATCGGTTTGCGCCCTTTCAGACGTCCTTGAGCTATTACTTTAGTCATGAATTATGTCTTTATTCATATCACTTTGTTGACGTCTAATGGCAATTAATCTTGGTGCAGAAGACCGTAAGGATTTTCCACGCCCTGAAAGACTTGGGTTAGTCATAAAATATTTTTGCGCATTGAAGGGCTTTTCACCTTTAATTGGCATGATACGTTTTGAAGTTCCATCACTTAATATCTCAAAACTTTGCTGATTATCAATCATATTTGCTAACATAATTTGTGATAAAACTTGCTCATGAACAGTTTTATTATAAACAGGTACCAAAGTTTCAACGCGACGATCAAGATTACGGGTCATCATATCCGCAGAGCTAAAATATACAATAGCGTTTTCACTTGGCAAATCCTCCCCATTACCGAAACAAAAAATACGGCTATGTTCCAAAAACCGCCCAACAATTGATTTTGCACGAATATTTTCTGAAAAACCAGGAATTCCTGGACGCAAACAACAAATTCCTCTCACAACCAAATCAACCTCAACACCCGCCTGCCCTGCACGGTAGAGTGCATCAATAATTTGCGGATCAACAAGTGAATTAATTTTCATCCATATTGCAGCTTTTTTTCCTTCAATTGCATTTTTTATTTCATCTTCAATATGCCTTAAAATACGAGAACGCAAAGTTAAAGGTGAAAAGGCTAATTCCATGGATTCGTTAGGTTGAGCGTAGCCTGTTATATAATTAAAAATCAGCTGAACATCATGGCCGATATGGTCATCTGTCGTAAAAAAAGATAAATCCGTATAAATTTTCGCCGTTATGGGGTGATAATTTCCAGTTCCAAGGTGAACATAAGAACGCAAACGATTGTCTTCACGTCTTACAATTAAAGACATTTTTGCATGTGTTTTTAATTCAATAAAGCCAAAAACAACCTGCACACCTGCTCTTTCCAAATTACGCGCCCAGCGTATATTGGCTTCTTCATCAAAACGCGCCTTTAATTCCACAAGAGCAGTGACTGACTTCCCTGCTTCGGCGGCATCGATTAAAGCGCGAACAATAGGGCTGTCATTTGATGTACGATAAAGCGTTTGTTTTATGGCAACCACATCTGGATCAGCTGCGGCTTGACGCAAAAACTGAACTACAACATCAAAGGATTCATAAGGATGATGAACAACAATATCCTTTTCACGAATGGCTGCAAAGCAGTCACCTGCATGCTCGCGTATTCTTTCTGGAAAGCGAGGATTATAAGGAACAAATTTAAGATCTTCACGTGGTATAGAAATAATTTGTGAGATCATATTCAGTGCCAAAAATCCATCTAAAACACTGATACGATTTTCAGGAACAGCCAGTTCACTAACGACAAATTCTCTTAAACTGTCAGGCATTTCTGAATCAAATTCGATCCGAATAACCTGTCCACGACGGCGTCTTTTTAAAGCACTTTCAAATAGCCGCACCAAATCTTCTGCCTCTTCTTCTACCTCAATATCACTATCTCTAATAATACGAAATGTCCCTGCGCCATTTACTTCATAACCTGGAAATAATCGGCTTATAAAAAGGCTAACAGTATCTTCAAGACGTACGAAACGATAGCTTTCTCCCTCTTCAGGCAATAAAATGAAACGTTCCAATGTAGTTGGTAAACGCAATAAGGCTGTCATGGGTTGACGATCACTTCGTTTTTGAAGATGCAAAGCGATCGAAAATCCAAGATTTGGAATAAAAGGAAATGGATGTGCCGGATCAATTGATAAGGGCGTTAGCACTGGAAAAATGACTTCTAAAAAATGGTTTTCTAACCATTCTTTATCAGTAGTGCTTAAACGATCAGGACGAATAATTGCAATTTTTTCTTTTAATAATTCTGCTTGTAAAACACGCAATTCTTTTTGTTGATTAGATTGTAGGCGTGCAACTTCAGCCAAAACAAAATCCAATTGTTCTTGCGGTGTTCTTCCATCAGCGCTCAATGTCATAATGCCAGCACGAACTTGACCTGCAAGCCCTGCAATACGAACCATAAAAAACTCATCAAGATTTGCTGCTGAGATTGATAAAAATCGCAATCGTTCCAAAAGTGGATGTTTAGAGTTAGCCGCTTCCATCAAAACACGATTATTAAATTGCAACCAAGAAAATTCGCGATTTACAAAACGTTCAGGACTTGTCATCGTAAGTTTGGTTAGATTTGACGTATTTGTTGTTGGGTGTTTGGTTCTTACCGCCATAATCTTTATCCATTACGATCCAATTAAATTTTATTTATCAGTCAGTTTTTTAAACAAAATGCACATATAAAATATCATAACCTTTAGAGATAAAGTTTATATATCATAAAATTTCTAACTGTTCATCTATTCAAATCTTGTTTCTTTATTAATATGGTTAAGCCCACTTTACTTCAGTGAAATTCTGTTTAAAAGCTCACTATAATATATTATGTTACACGTGAATTTGTTTTGCTAGTCTAGGGCAGAGATTACAAACAATGTGTATATTAAGAATTGGCATCAATATGCCTTAATATAGACTATGAATAATGATTATATGGAGTGAGCATAATGGCAGATCATCACATTCCGCATTTCCAAAATGACATTGGATATAAGGTGATAGAAATCGGCGTCAAAGAATTTATGTGTGTGGGTGCGAGTGCTCCATTTGATCACCCGCATATTTTTATCGATATGGGTGCAGAAAATGAAAAAATTTGTTCTTATTGTTCAACACTGTACCGTTATAACACTGAATTATTGGAAAAAGAAACAATCCCTTCAGGCTGTAATTATGTAAAGGATAAAAGCGCATAATCATCAATATTATGCAAATAAATATAAGATCTTATCAGCACCCCATTATCATAGGGGCAGGTATTGCAGGTTTAAGTACTGCACTTTCACTTGCTCATAAAGGTATTAAAAGTGTTATTCTTGAAAACCGAAAATATTTGGATGAGGTTGGGGCTGGCATACAATTGGCAAGCAATGCCACTAGGATTTTGAAACTTTGGGGCTTGGAAGACCAACTATTTAATGCTGGAGTACAACCGCATTGCTTGCAGCTCAGTGATGGAAAGTCTCTTAAAACATGTGTTCAGATCGATATAAAAGAGACAGCGCAAAGGAGATGGAATTCCCCTTATCTTACGATACATCGTTCTGACTTACAAAATATTCTTTACCAGGCTGTTAAAAACAATCCTTTTATTGAAGTAAAATTAGGTGAAAACCTTTTTGAGATGATAAAACAAGATAATGGTTTGACGAAAATTGGAACCATTATTGATGGGAAAAAAATCTATTCAACCAGCCCACTGATAATCGGTTGTGACGGTGTTTGGTCTCAAACTCGACAAAATGTTTATTCAAATGAAACTGCCCAATTTAGCGAATTTATTGCTTGGCGTTCAACAATAAAATTTGAGCTGATTCCCTTCAATATTCAATATCATTTTACACCTCGTCAAACTATACATGCATGGATGAGGCCAAACAGTCATCTTGTCGCCTATCCCATAAGATCGGGAAAAGAAATAAATTTTGTTGCAATTACCAAAGGAAACCATTCTGATAAAATTTGGAATCATCAAGGGAAAAGCATTGATTTATTAAAGTCATTTAAAAATTGGCACAGTGATATTCATACATTAATTCAAACAACTGGTCATTGGACATATTGGCCACTTTATGACATGCAAAATCATCATTTTATTGGTCAATCAGGACAGGTATTCGTAGGTGATGCATCACACGCACTATTACCTTTTGCAGCACAAGGTGCTGCCATGGCCATTGAAGATAGTGCAGTTTTGGCAGAATGCTTAGCCTCTCAGTCTGATATTAATGAAGCGCTTTTTCATTATCGTTTTTTACGCAAAAAACGTCTTTTATCCGTCAAAAAACGTGGTAATTTTAATCAATTTACTTATCACGTCAAAGGACCAATGGCTATTGCCCGAAATTTTGTGATGAAATTGACCTCTTCCGAAAAAATGATGTCTGATCTTGATTGGCTTTACGGATATGACGCCATTGCACATGCCAAAAAATATTTAAATAAATTTATTTCTTAAATTATAAGATCTGTTTTAAAAAATCTTTTGTTCTTTCATGTTGGGGATGATTAAAAAACTCACCAGGTTTAGCAACTTCTAATATCTGCCCTTCATCCATAAAAACAATATAATCAGCAATTTCTCTTGCAAATCCCATTTCATGTGTCACACAAATCATGGTCATACCACTTTGTGCCAAATCACTCATTGTATCCAATACTTCTTTTATCATTTCTGGATCTAAAGAAGATGTTGGTTCATCAAATAACATGACGCGAGGTTTCATACATAAAGAACGCGCAATTGCAACACGCTGTTGTTGCCCACCAGATAATTGTCCTGGATATTTATTCGCTTGATCAGGAATTTTAACACGTTCTAAAAAATGCATTGCTTGCTCATTAGCGACTTTGCGAGATATATGCTTCACCCAAATTGGTGCAAGTGTACAATTTTCGAGCACGGTAAGATGCGGAAAAAGATTAAAATGCTGAAAAACCATACCAACATTTTGACGTATTTTTTCCAATCGACCAAATCTTTGTGTAAGATGCGTTCCACATACTATAATTTCGCCTTGCTGAACTGGCTCTAAGCCATTGATACAACGAATTAATGTGGACTTTCCTGAGCCAGATGGACCTGCAATTATAACCTTTTCTTGAGATTTAACGTAAAAATTAATGTCACGCAAAACATGTGTTTTACTAAACCATTTGTTGACATTTTTCATACTAACTTCATATTCTGATAGTGATATTTCGCTCATGATGGTTTTATCCTAAACTTTCGTGTCAAAATTTTTTGAAGCGTTCAAAGTTTTCTCAACAAAATGAGCATATCTTGACATAAAAAAGCAAAATATCCAAAATATAAGACCAACAAATATCATTCCCGTCGCAGGCGTTTGAGGTGTACTCCATTGTGCTTGCTGAATGGCTTGACGAACCACACCTAAAAGATCGAACATCCCTATAATATAGACCAAACTCGTTTCTTTAAACATGCCTATTAAAACATTGATCAACCCCGGTATAACCAAAGCGTAAGCTTGCGGTAAAACAATTAAAAACATTGTTTTAAAATAGCCAAGTCCTAAAGAATGTGCAGCTTCGTATTGTCCACGCGGTATTGCTTGCAAACCACCTCTGATAACCTCAGCAATATAGGCAGAAGTAAATAAAGCAACACCAATAAGAGCGCGAAGTAGCTTATCAAACGTCATGCCCTGTGGCAAAAATAAGGGAAACATCACACTGGCCACAAACAAAACGGCAACGAGTGGTATACCACGAATTATTTCAATATATATGATAGACAAAAATCGTATGACCGGTAGGCGAGAACGACGTCCTAAAGCGAAAAGACTCCCCAAAGGAAGTGATATAGTAATACTTGTATATGCAATTGTTAGCGTTACAAGCAACCCTCCCCATAATTGTGTATCAACACGTGTTAGTCCAAAATGTCCACCAATCAATAAAAAATAACCAATAAAAGGAACGATAAACAGTGATATAAGTGCATTGATAATTTTATAAGGACATGATGGTATAAGAAGAGGAATATTTATTAAAATAAGAATTATTGCCATACTATTGACACGCCAACGTTCACTCTCTGGATATCGACCGTAAATAAATTGACCAAAATTTGCTTTTACAAAAGCCCAACACGCACCACGCCACTCATTTGGCTGAATACCACCTTGGGCAATTGTTGCACAAACTTTACGGTCACTTCCTGTCCATACAGCATCAATCAACATCCAGTTCATGAGTGGAAACAGAATAGAAACAACCAAACAGCTAAATAAAATTGTTAAGACGGCACTTAAGGGTGTGGCAAATAAATTTATTCTCAACCAAAGCCATACACCGCGTTCTTGTATCAGTGGTTGTTCACTGGCAATTATGTGGGATCTCGTAAAGCGTTCTTCCATCATTATCGCTCCAAAACTGCCATATATTTATTGAAGACATTCATAAGAATTGAAACGAAAAGACTTAAACCTAAATATACCACAATCCATATCACAGCAAGTTCAATTGATTGCCCCGTTTTTTCAATAATAGTGCTAGATACCATCATCAGTTCGGAATAACCAACGGCAGCACCCAACGAAGTATTTTTAATTAAATTCATATATTGGCTAGATAATGGAGGTATAATAATGCGCATTGCTAAAGGAAGAGTAATCAACCGCATAATTAAACGATTGGAAAGCCCAAGTGACATTCCCGCTTCTTTTACTCCGCGATCTACACCTTGCAAACCAGCACGAATGGTTTCGGCAATAAGTGCTGCTGTATAGATTGAAAGCGCCAGATAAAGAGCAACGAATTCAGGCGATACATAAAAACCACCTTTATAATTAAATCCTTGTAAAACCGGTATATCCCAAGCCTTTGGTCGCCCAAAAATACTAAAACTTATCACTGGAAGGGCGATTGCTATAAAAATACAAATCCAACCATTAATTTTTGTTCTCTCTCCATCACGCTGTTTATATTTCATCCAAAGAAAAAGACACAAGGCTATCATCAAAGCAAAAACTGTGAGCCCAATAGCGACACTCATTGATCTTTCCCAAATAGGTTGAGGAAAGTAAAACCCACGTATATTAATGATTATGCCACCCCATATTAAGCTTTGACGTGCTGATGGAAGGATCTGCATAACACCGATAGACCAAAAAAACAGCAAAACAAGCGGAGGAATATTTCTAAAAAATTCTACATAGCATAATGCCAATTTGGCAATCAGCCAATTTTTAGACAAGCGAGCAACACCAATGATCAGACCTAAAATTGTCGCAGTAATAAGACACAAAACCGCAATAAACATCAGATTAACAATGCTTGCGAAAATAACTTTTCCATTTGTTGCATTATCATCATATTGAATGATACTTGAGGGTTGATTAAATCCTGCACGCTTATCCAAAAACTCAAAACCAGAAGCAATACCAGATGCTTTTAAATTGGTTATTGTATTATGTGTAATCCAATGTATCGCAAAAAAAAGCACAATAAGAACGAGAATTTGCAAAAGAATAGACATTACCATATGTGCATTGAAAAGTGCAGTCCACCCTGCTCTTTTAGTGTATTTTGTCTTATTTATAGGCGCACTCATTTTCAATATTTACGATCTAATATCAGAGTTAACGAATAGGAAGACCATATTGCAAACCACCTTTGGACCATAGTGCGTTAATACCACGGGATATTTTCAAAGGGGTGTTTTGACCTATATTGCGTTCAAAAATTTCACCATAATTTCCAACAGAACGGATAATCTTCACAGCCCAATCATTTTCCAGACCTATATCTTTACCGATAGTATTTCCCTCTTCCACTCCCAATAGACGTTTTATATCAGGATTGTGTGATTGCAGCATTGTATCAACATTTGCTTTCGTAATTCCATATTCTTCAGCATTTAAAAGCGCATTATGTGTCCAACGAACCACATCAGCCCATTGTGGATCACCTTGTCTAACCGCTGGTCCAAAAGGTTCTTTCGAAATAATTTGCGGTAAAACAACGTGATCATTAGGATTTTGCAATTGTAATCTTAAGCCATAAAGCGATGATTGATCGGTCGTATAAACATCGCAACGTCCAGAGTCATAGGCTTGATTAACCTCGCTAAATTTATCAAAAACAACGGGCGTATAGTCCATTTTGTTTTGTCTAAAATAATCTGCAAGTGTAAGCTCTGTAGACGTACCCGACTGAACACAGATCGATGCGCCTGAAAGTTGTAGTGCTGATGTGATATTATCGAGGTTTTTACCATTAATCATAAAACCTTGGCCATCATAATAATTTATACCAACAAAATCGAGACCTAAGGAGGTTTCACGTCCCATTGTCCATGTTGTATTTCGGATCAACACGTCAATTTCACCTGATTGCAAAGCTGTAAATCGCTCTTTTGAACTTAACGGGACGAATTTCACCTTTGCACCGTCACCAAAAATCGCAGCTGAAACCGCACGGCAATAGTCGACATCAAAGCCAGTCCATTCTCCTTTTTCATCTGGAATACTAAAACCAACCAAACCAGAACTTACACCACACTGAACATATCCCCGAGATTTCACATCATCCAAAGTGCCAGCAAAGGCTGAAAATGTTCCCATGATGGCTGTCAAAGATACACTTACTGCCGTAATATATGATTTAATTCTCATTTACCCTCTCCTCACACATGGATAGACCTTATCTTAGAAATATAGTGAAAAACATTATTGGCCTAGGGTCAAGTCTCCACCATTTTATGTACTTTAAAAAAAAGAAACTTTTTTCTTGACCAATACCTAAATATAGGAATTTTATTATAAAAACATCTTATAAAGTTTTGGGAAGGGTCTTATGATTTCTAAAAACGAGAAAAAAACATTAGGGGTCAATACAAGTTTAGCCCATAGCGGCAATCATCCAAATGATTTTTTTGGATTTGTTAATCCACCTATTGTTCGAGCTTCAACAGTTTTATTTCCTGACGCTATAACTCTAAAAACAGAAAATCAAACTTATACTTATGGTACACATGGCACCCCAACGACTGATGCGTTATGTCACGCAGTCGATGCATTAGAAGGCTCTGTTAAAACCGTTCTTGTGCCATCAGGTCTTGCAGCCATTACGACTCCACTTTTAGGAGCATTAAAGAGCGGTGATCATGTTTTAATTGTCGATTCTGTATATGCTCCAACACGTCGTTTTGCTGATAATATGCTCAAAAAATTTAATATTGAAGTAGAATATTACGATCCTCTTATTGGCGCCAATATTGAAGCGCTTATGAAAGAAAACACCAAAGTCGTTTTTACGGAGTCTCCAGGATCAAACACTTTTGAAATCCAAGACATTCCTGCTATATCAAAAATAGCACATCAGTATAATGCACTTGTTATGATCGATAACACATGGGCGACCCCCCTTTTTTTTAAACCTTTGGAACATGGTGTGGATATTTCAATACAAGCGGCAACAAAATATCCAACGGGTCACGCTGATATTCTAATGGGCTTTATTTCAGGTAATGATCGTGCTGCCCATATTATTGACTATACACATATGGTACTTGGTATGAGTGTTGCTGGCGATGATGCTTATACAGCATTACGTTCCATGCGTACTATGGGCATTAGACTAGCACATCAAAGTCAAACCGCACACAAACTTGCGCGATGGCTTGAATCGCAGCCACAAATATCGCAAGTCCTTCACCCTGCTCTTGAAAGCCATGAAGGACATACTTTATGGAAACGCGATTTTTCTGGTGCATCAGCAATCTTTTCAATTGTATTAAGAAAGGGAGGAGAAGAAGAAGCACATGCCTTTTTAAATGCTTTGAAAATTTTCGGTCTCGGCTATTCATGGGGTGGATATGAAAGTCTGGCAATTCAGGTAAATCTTGATGATCGCACCGTATCAAAAAGCAAATATTCAGGACCGGTTTTGCGGCTTCAAATTGGCATTGAAGATTTTCCTGATCTCAAAGAAGATATACAAAAAGGATTGATTGCTACGAATATTTAGGCTCAAAATTCATTTTTTATCAATATGGGAGGAGGAAATGCATGCTTGAACGAAAACAGGAACTGCTGTGAATATGACTATTTTCAAAAAAATTTTGACAAAGTTAAGCAAGAAAATTTTCTATATCCAAAGAACATAAAAAACTTTCAATCTATTTTGTCGGAAAGAACAACAAAATCGTTCATTCGCTCACCGCTTTCTTCCTCAGAGTTTTTTTATTTTTTATAATACTTTAATAAAATCAGGAAGTCCTAAAATTTATCTAAATTCATACTCATGGATTTTATCTTTTTATTTTTTCCGACAGTAGAATCTCTCATATCGTTACGCTAGATATGGAATTTAAACCAATTCCACCTCAACAATACCACTTAAAGCTTTCATTGCTCCAGCAATTTGTGGGCTGACACGATATTTTTGCGGCAATTCAATTTCAACTTCACGTTCACCATCGTTTTGAATAACTATTAAGCCAATTTCACCATCACCGCCTTGTTCCAGTGCGCTTTGAATTTGATCAATAATTTGTGCCGAACGGATAAAAATACGCATTTTTTTGTGGATACGCTCTGACTCTCGTTCTAAAGAATGTACGGTTTGTATACGCAAGCTTATACCTTCTGGACGATTTTCTGCAGCAACAGTTATAACAACAGATTGCCCCGGCTCTAACATATCACCAAATGAATACAGACTTTCTGAAAACATAATGGCTTCATATTGACCTGTTGAATCAGAAAACTGGATAATACCCATTTTTTTTCCAGATTTTGTTTTTCTTATTTGTTTTACATTAACAGTTCCAGCCAAACGTCCTGCACTTGCACCTTTACGCACGGCATTGGAAAAATTATTCCAGTTTTGTACCCGCATTTTATCAAGAACCTCTTGATATTCATCAAGTGGATGTGCAGACAAGTAAAATCCAATTGCCTGAAATTCTCGATGCAATTTTTCTGCCGGCAACCATGGTTTTGCGTGCGGTAATATTAAAGGATCTTTAATCCCTCCACTCATTGCAAAAATATCAGTCTGACCACTACGATTATTATCGAGGATACGCAAACCTCGAGCATTTATAGTTTCAAGACCAGAAATAAGCACTTCACGCGAAATATTAAAACAGTCAAAAGCCCCAGCATGGATCAGACTTTCCATTGCTCTTTTATTCACAAGGCGTGGATCAATGCGTTCACAAAAATCTTCTAAATCCTTAAAAGGCTTATCGCCACGCATCTGTACGATATGATCGACAACAGGCTCACCAACACCTTTAATAGCAGCCAGAGAGTAAAAAATTTTATTTTCTCCAACTTCAAAAATACGATGCGAAGTTTGTACTGATGGCGCTATAATGTCGATACCCAATCGCGCCGCTTCACGACGAAAATCATTTAATTTGTCAGTATTAGTCATATCATAACTCATGGATGCGGCAAGAAACTCCACGGGATAATGCGCTTTCATAAATGCTGTTTGATAGGATACCAAGGCATAAGCCGCCGCATGTGATTTATTAAATCCATAATCTGCAAATTTCGCAAGAAGATCAAAAATTGCATTGGCTTGATTTTTATGAACACCACCTTCAACCGCACCATCAACAAAACGAGCGCGCTGTTTTTCCATTTCCGCATGGATTTTTTTACCCATGGCACGGCGCAATAAATCAGCTTCCCCTAAAGAATATCCTGAAAGTTCTTGCGCGATCTGCATAACTTGTTCTTGATAAACAATAACGCCTTGTGTTTCTTTAACTAAATGGTCAATTTTAGGATGAATTGAAGCAATTTCCTCTTCCCCATGTTTGCGCGCATTATAAGTTGGTATGTTTTCCATAGGACCTGGACGATACAAAGCAACAAGTGCAATAATATCTTCAATACGATCGGGCTTCATGCCGATAAGAGCCTTACGCATTCCAGCACTTTCCACCTGAAACACACCGACCGTTTCACCACGCGATATCATCTCATAAGTAAGAGGATCATCAAGCGGAATACGAGAAAGGTCAATCATCACGCCTTTTCGTTTTACAAAATCGACAGCTGTTTTAAGAACAGTCAACGTTTTTAAACCCAAAAAGTCAAATTTTACCAAACCCGCCTGCTCAACATATTTCATATTAAATTGCGTGACAGGCATATCAGAACGTGGATCGCTATACATTGGCACAAGCTGTGATAAAGGACGATCACCAATCACAATGCCAGCAGCATGGGTAGATGCATGACGATAAAGTCCCTCTAATTCGAGCGCAATATCAAGTAAACGACCAACAATAGGTTCTTTTTGCTTTTCTTCTTCAAATTTTGGTTCATCGCGAATTGCTTTTGCAAGTTCAACATTACTACCTGGTGTTGCTGGAACGAGTTTAGTCAAATAATCAACTTGTCGATAAGGCATTTCTAAAACACGCCCGACATCTCGTAAAACTGCTCGTGCTTGCAACTTACCAAAAGTTATAATTTGAGCAACTTGTTCACGACCATATTTACTCTGCACATAATGTATAACTTCTTCACGCCGATCTTGACAAAAATCAATATCAAAATCAGGCATTGACACGCGATCAGGATTAAGAAAACGTTCAAAAAGTAAAGAAAAACGAAGAGGATCAACATCGGTTATTGTTAAGGCATAAGCGACAAGAGAACCTGCGCCAGAACCACGCCCCGGCCCAACTGGAATATCATGTTGTTTCGCCCATTTAATAAAATCAGCAACAATTAAAAAATAACCCGGAAATTGCATTCGCGTGATGATCGAAAGTTCATAATCAAGACGTTTTTCATAATCTTCTATACGATAATTTTCGGCAAGACCTGCGGTTTCAAGTCGTGTTTTTAACCCCTCTTTTGCCTGTTTCTTTAACTCTTCTGCTTCTGCTTGAAGTGCTGCATCAGGATCTTTAGACTGTCCTGTAAACCGCGGCAGAATAGGTTTTCGTGTTTTAGCATAAGAATGACAACGTAAAGCTATTTCCACACTGTTACCTAAAGCCTCAGGAATGTCAGAAAATAGGGCAATCATTTCATCTTGGGTTTTCAAATAATTGTCAGGTGTTACGCGTCGCCTTTCAGGATTAGATACGATTTGCCCTTCGGCAACAGCCATAAGAGCATCGTGAGATT
The DNA here is from genome assembly GCF_000278275.1 of Bartonella tamiae Th239. GTDB lineage: Bacteria > Pseudomonadota > Alphaproteobacteria > Rhizobiales > Rhizobiaceae > Bartonella > Bartonella tamiae. The sequence continues at coordinate 1,377,397 of NZ_JH725147.1, read as the reverse complement.
CATATCCTTCTTTATTTTTGAAAAAAGCTTCATTGGTTGCAACCAAAGGCAAATTATGGCGATAAGCCAAATCCACCAATTGTGCTTCAAGCGCGCGATCATAATTGCCTTGTCTTTGTAACTCAATATAGAGCCTGTCATCAAAAGCTGTTTTTAACAGTTCCAGCCTTGTAAGCGCACGTTCTAATTTGTCTTCAGATAATGCCCTATTAATTGGACCATTTTCTCCCCCTGTCAGAGCAATAATACCAGCACTTTCTTCCAAAAGTTTATCAATATGGACATTCGCAGGATCAGTTTCTCTTTTGTCCAGATAAGCACGACTGACAAGCCGCACCAGATTATCATACCCCTGTTCGTCAGCAGCAAGCAGAACTATGGATGTAAAGTCGGATGGATAGCGCCATTTTTCAATACGCGGGTCTTGTCCCACATCATCGAAATCAATCGCCAATTGGCACCCAATTATTGGCTGCAAACCATGAGCAAAACATATTTGTGAAAATTCTAATGCACCAAACAAATTATTAGTATCAGTCATTGCGATTGCGGGTTCGCAATCATTCACCGCATGATTAACAATATCTTTTACTTTAAGAGCCCCTTCTAACAATGAATAGGCAGAATGAACCCTCAAATGAATAAAACGAGGTCGACTATTATTAGCCAATTGAAGATCGACGATTTCTGTCACATGGAACCTTTTTCATTGCTCAATACCAAAGTCTTTAAAAATTGTTTTTCATTTCCTGCTTAATGCAAAAGAATCATTTTTTTACTGATCTTTTTTAACACAAAATATTCATGGAATTCTGCAATGTTAAAATTTTATTTTTTTAAAAAACTGTTAGCCATATGCCAATTGTTGCAACAAACAAACTGATAGAAACAAATGAGAGCAGATCGTATAAAAGTTCAGACATTTAACTTCCTTTCATGTTATGTTTTTGTTATGTTCTATATATGTTCCATTTGCAAGAATATTTTTTAAACCTTTTCATTAAGCTTAACAAAGATTAAATTTTATTCGCACTGCGATAATGAGATTACGTAACAAAATATTTTAACTATGGATCACGATGAAACATGTCATAATAAATTGAAAAACTAACAATGAAGAATTGAAGACTTTTATCCTTATAAAAAATACTTTATTTATATCTTAAGATAATTATTTAATAAAATATTTGCGCTTTCGCCATAACCTCATAAACCAAATTTATGACAATAAATGATGTTGGAAACGATTATTTTTTATGAGCAATTAAAGGTATTAAGGATAATACAATGAGACCTTCTTTGCTCGACCCGTTATTTGCGTCCATACGCTCACTTCAGGGTATTGGACCAAAGGTATCAGCATCATTTTCTAAATTACTCAATATAGAACTTACAAAAGAAGACGTCAGACTTATTGATCTGCTTCAACTTATGCCAACAGGTGTCATAGATCGGCGTCATAGACCAGGTATCGCTTTTAGCGAAAGTGGATCTGTGTCAACATTTGAAATCACTGTTGGACACCATACGCCCCCTTCAAATCAACGCCCGCACATTCCTTATCGTGTCACAGCGTTTGATCATACGGGTGAAATAAGTCTTGTTTTCTTTCATGCTCAACGTTCTTGGTTAGAAAAGCAATTACCGATAGGCGAAAAAGTCATCATTTCAGGAAAAGTCGATTGGTTTAACGGCAAAGCATCTATGGTTCACCCCGATTATATTGTGCTTGCCTCACAAAGTGAATTGATGCCAATCATTGAGCCAATTTATCCTTCCACTGCCGGGCTTTCTGGAAAAATTATAAATCGTACAATGCTTTATGCATTGGAACGCCTACCTCTTTTACCAGAATGGTTAGATAAAAATTTAAAAATTCAAATGGATTTTCCTTCATTTGATGTTTCTTTAAGACGTTTACATAAACCGATTGACCCATTTGATCTTGAAAAAACAAGTCCATCTTATAAGCGATTAGCCTATGATGAATTGCTTGCAGGACAATTAGCGCTTGGAATGGTACGCTTAAAGACAAAACAAAAGGGTGGACGTTCACATAAGCTTAAAAAAACATTTACAGAACAATTAAAAAAGAGTCTTCCCTTTAGATTAACCAAAGGTCAGGAAGATGCTTGTAAAGAAATTGCAAAAGATTTAGCATCACCACAACGTATGTTGCGGCTTTTGCAAGGCGACGTCGGCTCAGGAAAAACAATTGTTGCTTTAATGGCAATGGCACAAATTGCAGAAAATGAACGGCAATCGGCAATAATGGCGCCCACTGAAGTGCTTGCGCGACAACATTATTCAACCATAGCACCCTTAGCTGAAAAATTAGGATTACAAACCGTCTTACTCACGGGACGAGAAAAAGGTAAAATACGAGAAGCGATTTTAACGGATATTGAAACAGGCAAAACTTCTATCATTATTGGAACTCATGCTCTTATTCAAAATAATGTCATCTATCACGATCTTGCTCTAGCGATCATTGACGAACAACATCGTTTTGGTGTTCACCAACGTTTACAATTATCTGCTAAAGGATACTTGCCAGATTTTCTGGTTATGACAGCAACGCCTATTCCAAGAACGCTTGTGTTAACTGCCTTTGGAGATATGGATGTTTCAAAGCTAACAGAAAAACCTATAGGCCGTAAACTTATTAAGACAGCAACTCTTCCTATCGAAAGATTGGAAGAATTACTGCAACGTATCTTGAATGCTTTAAAAAGGGGCGAAAAAATTTATTGGATATGCCCTCTTGTTGAAGAGTCTGAAAATCTTGATTTAATATCAGCACAAGACAGATACATTATTTTAAAAGAGAGATTTGGCTCTCAAATAGGTCTCATCCATGGAAAAATGAGCGGAAATGAAAAAGACATTGCTATGGACTCCTTTAAAAAAGGGATAATTCGACTGCTTGTTTCAACCACAGTGATAGAAGTTGGCGTTGATGTTCCAGATGCTTCAATTATCATCATTGAACATGCTGAAAGATTTGGTTTATCCCAATTACACCAATTGCGTGGTAGAGTTGGGCGCAGTGACAAAGATTCATCATGTATTTTGCTTTATAAATCACCACTTGGCAAAACAGCACAAGCACGTCTCAATATCATGCGTGAAACACAAGATGGATTTGTTATAGCAGAAGAAGACTTACGACTAAGAGGAGAAGGTGAATTATTGGGAACAAAGCAATCTGGTGTTCCTAATTTTTCTATGGCGAATCTTGAAGTTCACTCAGATCTGCTAACCATTGCACGCAAAGACGCAAAACTTATTCTTGAAACTGATCCAGATCTTTTATCAGAACGCGGACAAGCATTAAGATTATTGCTTTATTTGTTTAAGCGTAACGAGGCGATAAAACTTTTACGCGCAGGTTAAAAATTTAAAAGGACATAATGCATTATGACAAGAGTCATCATTATTATTTTTTTTGTTATCATTTTTGGCCTTTTAGGATTATTTGCTCTCAAGCTTATTTTAAAATCAAAAACACATGTTATAAATATACAGTCTGAAATGAGTGAAAGTGATGATAATAAGTTATCCGTGACGAAACCATCTTTTTGTCAACGAGAAACATTTGAAGATAAAGCTTTTATTGTTTGTGAAGTGCATCCCAAAAACCATGAAGTTACACTATTTTTAAATGATCGAAATCATCGCCCCTTTAAATATTTTCGACATGTCGAAAAAATGCTTCAAAAACAACAAAAGACACTCGGTTTTGCTGTTAATGGAGGCATGTATCATAAAGATTTTTCTGCAGTTGGTCTTTATATTGAAAATGGTAAAAAAATCCATGAGATTTCAACAAAAGAAGGCCCTGGAAACTTTCATATGAAACCTAATGGTGTGTTTTTTATTGCAGATGAATCTGCGGGGATTTTGGAAACCTCCACATATATCACAAGTCAGATTACGCCAGAATTAGCGACGCAATCAGGACCCATGCTTGTCATTAACAATGTCATTCATCCTCGTTTTATTCCTAATTCACCTTATCTTGAATATCGCAATGGTGTCGGAGTAAAAGAAGATGGAACTGTGGTTTTTATAAATTCAGAAAAAAAAGTAAACTTTGACGAATTAGCTCGTTTCTTTCGCGATAAACATCAAACACCTAATGCTCTTTATCTTGATGGTTCAATATCAAGCCTATATGCTCCAGAACTTCAACGCTACGATTGGTGGTACCCGTTAGGACCGATTATTGGCGTTGTTATTGATAAATAGATATAACGTCACTCTATAAACTATTATGTTGAAATGATAAATTTTAAGGTGAGTTTTTACGTAAAAAATCCCTATGGAAGAAGAATCCTTGCTATTATTCGACCGTCACAGATTTAGCTAAATTACGCGGTTGATCAACATCCGTTCCTAACAATGTTGCTGTATGATAAGCAATAAGTTGTACAGGAATAGTATAAGCAATCGGTGAAACACTATCAGGCACGTCTGGCATAATAATGGTTTTAATATTATCAAGACCCGTGGCTTTTGCCCCTTTTTGATTCGTTATCATAATAATGCGACCACCTCGTGCGGCAACTTCTTGCATATTGGACACTGTCTTTTCAAACCATTTGTCATAAGGCGCAACAACAATCACAGGGATCGTCTCATCGATTAAAGCAATAGGACCATGTTTCAATTCACCAGCAGCATATCCCTCTGCATGGATATAGGAAAGTTCTTTCAGTTTTAATGCACCTTCAAGAGCGATAGGAAATGACGAACCGCGCCCTAAATAAAGAATATTTTTGACATTCATTAAATCACGGCAAATATGTTCAATCTGTTCATCAAGCTTTAATACATCCGAAATAATGCGCGGGCTTTCAGCTAATTCTTGAACAAGTTTACTCTCTTCCTTATCCGTTAAATGTCCGCGTTGTTTTGCTGCTTGAAGAGCCAGTGAAGCCAGTGTTGCCAATTGACACGTAAATGCTTTGGTGGATGCGACACCAACTTCGGGTCCTGCCAATGTTGGAAAAACAAAATCGGCTTCACGCGCCATTGTTGACTCTTGAACATTAACAACAGAAGCCGTTTTGATCCCATTATTTTGGCAATAACGCAAACAGGCAAGTGTATCCGCTGTTTCTCCCGACTGTGATATAAACATCGATAAAGTATCAGGAGATAACGGTGGCTCTCGATAACGAAATTCTGAAGCGACATCATTATCCACGACAAGTCCTGCCAAAGATTCAAACCAATATCTTGCAACTAATGTTGCATAAAAAGCGGTACCACAACTTGCCATGGTTAAACGATGGATATTTTTCCAATCGATGGAGACAATTTGATTAAGAATTTTTTTTTGTGAAAGATCGAGATAATGCGCCAATGTATGCGCAATCACCTCAGGCTGTTCCCACATTTCCTTATGCATAAAATGGCGATGATTGCCTTTAGATACTAAAAAAGTATTGCCTGATGATATTGTCATTTCGCGTTCTACCAAGCGATCTTCATAATCATATATGATGACACTATTACGCGTCATAACCACCCAATCACCATCTTCCATATAGCTTATGCGATTGGTAAATGGTGCAAGAGCAATAGCATCTGAGCCTACAAACATTTCACCATCACCATATCCAATGGCTAAAGGTGGGCCAGAACGGGCCGCAATGATCAAATCATCATAACCTTTAAAAATACATGCGACTGCAAAGGCACCTCGTAATTTTTTAAGGTTTGTTGACATTGCCTCTTGTGGTGCCAGACCTTCTTTTAAAGAACGGGTGAGAAGTTTTGCAAATGCTTCTGTATCTGTTTCTGTTTCAAACACATAACCATCTGCACTTAACTCTTCACGCAATTCGGCAAAATTTTCAATAATACCATTATGCACAACAGCAACTTGATCTGTCATATGAGGATGTGCATTACGCTCTACAGGCGCGCCATGACTTGCCCAACGGGTATGACCAATTCCTGTTAATCCTTCAAGCGGTGATTCATGCAGTTTATTTTCTAAATTGACAAGTTTTCCTTCCGCACGCAAGCGCTTCAATACGCCATTATGAAGAGTTGCAACACCTGCTGAATCATATCCACGATATTCAAGTCGTTTCAAACCATCAATAATAAGAGGGGCTACGGCTTGCTTTCCAAGAATACCGATAATTCCACACATATAACAACTCCAAAACGATAAAATATTTATTTTAACAATCGATAATAAATATATAGCTCTTAAATATCCTATATAAGTATCATGCACATGATAGCAAAATTTTGGTAAATTTTACCGAATTATTTTACAAAGACTTCCTCAATCTTTTCGCTCAGTTTGATTTTTACGCAAAGCTTTAACTGCAGCAAAATGCTCACGTAAAGATGTTGCGCGTCCTTCTTTATTAACTTGATACGAACGTCCAAATGCAACACTGTTATCGGGTACTAATTTTGTAATAACACTGCCAGATGCAACATAAGCATTTTGACCAATCTCAATCGGAGCGACTAAGGAAGAATTTGATCCGATAAAGGCATTTTTACCAATGATCGTTTCCCATTTATTAAAGCCGTCATAATTACATGTGACTGTTCCAGCCCCAATATTAGCATAGTCACCAACTTTTGCATCACCAATATAAGTTAAATGATTGACTTTAGCTTCCTTACCAATCCTTGATTGTTTAATTTCACAAAAATTGCCAACCTTAGATTTTTCTTCAAGATGTGACCCTGGTCGGATGCGCGCAAACGGACCCACTGTCACATTTTCATCAATGATAGCATCTTCCAGATAGCTAAAGCTATGAATAGTCGTACCCTTTTTTATCTTTACACCTGGACCAAAAAAAACATTGGGTTCAATTGTAACATCCGCGTCTATAACTGTATCATAAGAAAAATACACACTATCAGGCTTTAAAAGACGAACACCTTCATGCATTAACATCTGCGCTTTACGTTTTTGCCAAAGCGCATCAGCTTGCGCAAGCTCCGTATGATTATTGACACCAAGAACATTTTCAAACGGGACTTCGATAGCTTGAACCTTTAACTTTTGTTGAACAGCAATGGCCACAATATCTGTTAAATAAAATTCTTGCTTTGCATTATGATTATCAATTTTTTCAATCAAAGATAATGCGTATTTCCCATTCATTGCCATCACACCACCATTGCAAAAATTTATCTGCCTTTGGTCTTGTGTTGCTTCTTTTTCTTCGACAATTGCAATCAGCGTTCCGTCTTTTTCAATTAAACGCCCATAACCTTCTGGTTTTGATGTACGAAATCCCATGACCACAACATCAACGCCGTCAGCTAATGCATTGCGTGCGCGGCCTAAAGCGTCTGCCTCTATTAAAGGCGTATCACCAAATACAATCAAAACATCGTCAGGCATTTTGTTATTAGGGGTGTTTTCAAGCAAAGTTTTAGCACTTAATACAGCATGTGCCGTGCCACGGCGTTCTTCCTGCATAAAAAAAGACGCATGAGGTGCAAAGTCATAAATTGCTTTTTGAACGCTTTCAAATCCTCGTCCAACAATAATTGCAAGAATATCTGTTCCAGCAGATTGAACTTGTTGTACAACATGACACACCATAGGGAGCCCTGCAATTTTATGAAGCACTTTGGGCAAGGAAGACTTCATGCGTGTCCCCTCGCCTGCAGCAAGTATAATAGAAAGGCAACGACGTTTTATCATATTTTTCTTATTCATGACGATGAAAGACCAAAAAACTGTTTGACATCTTCCCAATTCAATCCTTCGATTTGACTTAAAGTCGGATATTTTTCAAGCAACCAAAATGAAAAGTTTTGCATATATCCTGTCAAAAAAAGAATACCTGCTATTATAAGAAAAACACCAATAATTTTTTCAACTTTTCCTAAATGCACTTTAAAGCGGTTTAAAAAAGCCATAAAAGATCCAGAAAAAAGAGCCGCTAAAATAAATGGAATAGCGAGCCCCATTGAGTAGACCGCTAAAAGAAAAGCGCCCTCTCCAACAGATTCTTTTGTGCCTGCAAGTGTAATAATTGGTCCTAAAATAGGTCCAATACATGGTGTCCACCCAAATGCAAATGCAAGACCAATGATATAAGCGCCAATGGGTCCTGCCGGTGTTGAACGTGTTTGAAATCGCGCTTCACGAGATAAAAACCCTAATTTAAAAACACCTAAAAAATTAAGTCCAAAAATAATAATAATAAAGCCAGCAGCCATTGCTAGCCAATCACGATAATAACCGATGAAACGTCCAATAGTGCTCGCGCTGGCACCAAGAGCGACAAAAACTGTGGTAAAACCAAGAGCAAAAGCCAGTGCTGCAATAAATAAAGTAAACCTTACGGGTGCTTTTTTTTCAATATTTCCACCACGAAAATCTTCAACGCTGACGCCTGCCATATAACATAGATAAGGCGGTACGAGAGGCAAGACACAGGGAGAAAGAAAAGATAAGGCGCCAGCAAAAAATACGCCAACGGTCGATAGTTCAATCAACAAGATCATAATTCCATTTCAAATAACTGAATTTCAAAGCACTTTTGCCACATAATGACCTTCATCACAATCTCATTTCTTTAAAAACGTTTTTTTCAATTGAGATAGAACGACATTTATAAAATAATGTAATATTTATTTTATCATTATTAAAATGATGACGGCTTAATTGTGAAGATGCTTTTTTATAAAAAATAAAAACTATTCTTGTTGTTCAATATTTTCTTTAACAAAATCGACAATATATTTAGAAAGTTTATCTATCGTCGGATGATACCACATCGCTGTTGGAGAGAGTTCATATCCAATTCGCCGATAAGTACAAATGTTTCTGTTGAATCAAGCCCAAAATCACTAAAAATTTATCAACAACCACATCGGAAACTAGAATATTAAATTTTTCGGCAATTTTTTCAACCAACCAATTACGAGTTTCGTTCTCTGTAATATTACTTGAGTGATAAGACATCATAATCTTCATTAAATCTTATTCTGCTCTAGTATATTTTCTGACTTTTTTAATATATTGTATTGCTTTTGCACGACAGCTAAAAACGAATTATCATTGATACAAGGGCGCATAAAGCAAATATATTAGAGAGCGTTCCCCAAAAATACCATTTTTGCGCCAATGTGTTAAATTCTTTCGCAATTTTACTGAATTGGTCAACGTTCTCAATGAGTTTTTTCTGCTTATATTGATTAGGCACAAGGAAAAGAACCCATATTAAACCAGAAAGAATAAAAGAACTTGTGCCAACCAAAAGCCATTTTTCTCCAAACCGATCTAACTGCAAATAATACACAAGGTACGCCCCTGTCAAAGCAAGTAAAACCGCCCCGCAAAATGTAAAAATATAATCTGTTAAAATCACTAATCTGATGCCAATACGAATCTTTTCAATATCTTTACTTTTATCAATAAATACTTTCCAAACACCAGTAACCATAATGTTCCCAAAAAACAAAGTTGCGGCGACCACATGAATAACAAGAGCAACACTATAAAAAGCCATTACTTTCTCATCCGTACACATAGAACATTATATATTTTAATTATTAAAATAATAAGTCTATTTTTTCATAAGATTCATAATCGTTCTAGCGACAAGACTACCTGAATAAACCCCACTTTCATTAAATCTTACAGCATCTGGTTCCAAATTCCTACTGAAAGAAGGAACCAGAAAAGAAAACAGGTCCTTTTTTATGAATATTCGGTAACTTTGATTGTCTTTCTGAACTTTCAATAATAAGTAACAGCGCTCTTGCTTGCCCGCGAATAATATTTTGCCCCCCCCAAGAATCAGGCGAAGCATCTGCAAGCGGTGGCGGTAAAGGCGAACTCACCTCATCATCAGCTTTAAAGAAAAAGCGATTTTCCAATAAAGCTATCGAAGGAGCGATAGCAAAGCATCGTGGATTATTCAACCAAGATTGGCTATATTGATATGTGCTGTGCTGACGCGCGCTATTGGCTTCAAACCAAAGTGAGCCAACTTCTATTCCTAAATCGCCAATACATATCATAAATTCTGTCTGCGCAATTAAAAAGCCTCTCCATCGTCTTGTATGGTATTTTGTGGAGACTCTAATTGTTCAAGGTTTCGTTTTTTACTGTTTAATGAGCGAATTCTTTTGGGCAGCGGATTAATTGCCATCGACGCTAAAAATCAAAAATTTTATGAAGACCGTCAGATTTATACCTTGAATTATGACAAGGAATTGAGACGAGCTTTAATGTTTGAAAGTCTTTTCAGAATACCACTCTGGTATGCTTATTATGATGAATCGGAAAATTGGTGGTATTGGATAAACGCACTTAAAACCCTTTAAAAAAGGTGATTTAAGACAGCAAAATGGTGATAAAGCTAACAGTTTTCTCGCTCTAAAACGCGAGCATTTTGTAATTATAAAAACGGTTGATGAACTTTCCAAATTATATGCGCATCGTATTGATGATTTGAAGAAGCTAACCAAAACGATGCCCTTTGAAGCCAAACAACGACCTTATACCAACAGAAGCAAGGCTGATACAGTCTCATCAATCAATAAAGAATCATCCCAAAAACCACATACAAACATCACCGTTCCAAATGATATTTTAGAGAGTAAAAAGTCGTCTGTTAGACAACTCTTACAATCGGTAAAGCGCTGGTTTTAAGACTGTTTTTGACTTTGATTGCGACAAAACCGCTACATTTTTTTGAACAAGCACAACCGCAAATTCAACTATTATAATATATTGATTTTTTGAATTAAAATTGGCGCACCCGACAGAATTCGAATCTGTGACCTCTGCCTTCGGAGGGCAGCGCTCTATCCAGCTGAGCTACGGGTGCGTATGACTGAAGAAAAAATCAGTCTTTGCTTTCTATCTGATTAATGATAATGCATCAATCCACAAAACAACTGCCATAATTATTTTAATAAAAAAATTTATTTCTTTGCTCAAACCGTGATCTTAAAAAAAACCGCATCTGAAAACTCAGATACGGTTTTCAAAATAAATTTAATTTTAAAAATGTTTTATTTATCTAAATTTGCTTTAGCGGAATCCAATTCTCTTTTTGCTTCATTCAGTTTTTTGATTTTTTTTTCAATTTTTTTAGGATTTCCTTTTGCTTTTGCTTCAGACAATTCCGCTTCTCTTTTTAAAACTTTTTGCCTTTTTTCTGCGACTTTTTCTTGACGCTTCTCAGTTAATTTTGCATCAGTACAGTGACGCATATTTTCTTTTAAAGCTTTTTCTAAACCAGAAATTTCATATTTGTTATTATATTTACGAGCATAATCCAATTGTGTTTGAATATCTTTTTGCTTAGCCGCACACCCCTTTAATGCAGGTTGCGCTGAGGCAACATGACCAAGAGCCAAAACCATAACACCACTTAATAGAATTTTTTTAATCATAATTTCCTCATATCTTCTTTCAAAGTTTATTGCTACAATTGAATAAACGAACTAAATCGTTATTTCATAGTTTAATTGAGGCATAATTTTGAAATTTAAGTTTTTTTTCTAAAAATTATTATAAATATAAGAAAAAAAACTTAGTATATGAGCTATTAGAAAATTACATCCTCGTTCTAGTATGTATATCATTTGTTATCGACAATATTTAGAAGATGTGGAAAATTTTATGAAAAAGTTTCATTTTGTTGCCGCAGATACTGTTCAGGCGCTTCAATCTTTAAAATTTTTTAAAAAACGTTATGGACAAGCAACGATAAATGAGGCTGATGTTATCATTGCACTTGGTGGCGATGGAACCATGTTAAATGTTTTGCATGGATCTATGAGTTTGGGTAAACCTATCTATGGTATGAACCGTGGTTCTGTCGGTTTTCTTATGAATGAATATTGTGAAAATAATTTAGAAGAACGTGTTTTCAAAGCTCATAAGGAAGAAATTCATCCCTTAAAAATGATTGCAGAATCAAGTACTGATGGACATGTTGAAGCGATCGCTATAAATGAAGTATCTCTTTTTCGACAGTCTTATCAAGCAGCAAAAATAAAAATAACTGTTGATGATAAGGTTCGGATTGAAGAGCTCATTTGCGACGGTGTTATGGTTGCAACGCCTGCTGGATCAACAGCTTATAATCTTTCCGCACAAGGGCCTATACTTCCGCTTATTGCGCCACTCATGGCGCTCACACCGGTCAGTCCATTTCGTCCACGTCGATGGCATGGTGCTTTATTGCCCAATACCGTCACTGTACGTTTTGATATGCTTGAAACACAAAAAAGGCCTGTTAATGCAGCCGCTGACAATATTGAAGTAAAATCTGTAAATTCTGTTATTATTTCTTCTGCAGTTGATTTAAAAGCATCAATTTTATTTGATTCAAACCATTCATGGGATGAACGAATATTGGCAGAACAGTTCCGTTATTAAAATAACGCTTGAATATCAATCAATAAACACCGCTTTTAGTTGACTTTTGAAGTCAAGCAACGTAACTCAAGAAAACGGTGTGCAATTAAAAACTAACATATCCGCTAAATTTGAATTGGAATGTGTTAGTTATAAAAGAAAGAGTGATAGCACCTTTGACCAGTTTTGATGATTTAGGCCTTTCTGAAAAGGTTGTAAACGCAGTAAAATCCGCTGGATATGAAGAACCCACTCCCATTCAAGCTGGGGCAATACCGCATGTTCTTGAAAGAAAAGATGTTTTAGGGATAGCGCAAACGGGTACTGGAAAAACAGCATCTTTTGTATTACCTATGCTAACCTTGTTAGAAAAAGGGCGTGCTCGTGCGCGTATGCCAAGAACTTTAATCTTGGAGCCAACACGTGAACTTGCTGCACAAGTTGAAGAAAATTTTGATAAATACGGTAAAAATCATCGTATCAATGTTGCGTTGCTTATTGGTGGGGTGTCATTCGAAGAACAAGAGCGTAAATTAGAACGGGGCGCGGATGTCTTAATCGCAACACCTGGACGACTATTGGATCATTTTGAACGAGGAAAATTGCTATTAACAGGCGTTGAAATACTCGTTATCGACGAAGCCGATCGCATGCTTGATATGGGCTTCATACCAGATATTGAAAAAATTTGTAAATTAATCCCATTTACACGCCAAACGCTTTTTTTCTCAGCAACGATGGCACCAGAAATCACCAAATTAACGGATCAATTTTTACACGCTCCTACAAGAATCGAAGTTGCAAAAGCGTCTTCAACAGCCAAAACAATTACTCAAAAGAATGTTAAATCTGGCAGCAAACCATGGGATAAACGAGCCGTGTTGCGTGATCTGATAAACACAGAAGGCGATGATTTGAAAAACGCTATTATCTTTTGCAACAGAAAAAAAGATATTTCGGAACTGTTTCGTTCACTTATCAAACATAATTTCAGTGCAGGCGCATTACATGGAGATATGGATCAACGTTCTAGAATGACCATGTTATCAAACTTTAAAGACGGTAAATTAAAATTACTAGTTGCTTCTGATGTTGCCGCTCGTGGTCTTGACATTCCTGATGTTAGTCATGTTTTTAATTATGATGTTCCAACTCATGCTGAAGACTATGTTCATCGCATTGGTCGTACTGGGCGCGCTGGAAGACTAGGCAAAGCTTTTACCATTGTAACAAAGTCAGACCAAAAATATATTGATGCCATAGAAAAAATGAGCAAAGAAAAAATTGAATGGCTTGATGGCGATTTATCAACAATTGTCAATCGTAAGAGTGATGAATTAGAAAACTCTCAAAACAAAAAAGAGAAGAAAAAAACAAAATCCACGAAAACTCAAGATTCTATTTTGGAACAAAACAATGAGCAAAAAAAGACTGACCTTATAAAAAGAAACGATAGAGATAATTCATCTAGCGTTCAAAAAAAGCAGGACAATTATAACAATCATCAACTTTTTAAACATGATAAAGAACCAGCGTCCCCCATTGGTTTTGGGGATGATATCCCTGCTTTTATGCTCATAAAAACCCGATTTTAAAAATCAAACACTAAAATGTTTTTGATGTTAAAAAACTTATAATGTAGTGAGCGCAAAATTTATTTTCATACATTTCAATTATCATCAAAAAAAATATTTATTGAAGAACAAGTTTTAAAACCGTTCTTTATTTTTGTCTTCATTCTTCAAATATTAAATTACTTAAAAATTATAAATCATTGAATTATACTATATATTATCAAATAAGATAAGTACAATATACTAAATTTTATCATTGATAAGACATTTTTATAATAAAGCAAAAATCATATAAGCATGCTTTAACAAGACTTCACAATTTTACAGTTTTAACCGCTGGACGACTTTATCATACCCTATAAGTGGTAATAAATTTGCCATTTCCGGACCATGGTTCACACCAGTCAATGCAAGCCGTAATGGCAGAAATAAGGACTTGCCTTTACGTCCTGTCTTTTCTTTTAAATGCGATGTCCAAACTTTCCAACTTTCATCATTAAGTTTGCCTTCTGGCAAGAAAGCCGCAGAATAGCGTACATAGTCGACATCTTCAGAGGGTATAGATCCAATCAAATCATCATTTTGAATGATGTCCCACCAAAATTGTGCATCATTAACTTTGTCAATATTGCCACGAATCGCATTCCAAAATTTTTCGACTTTCTTACCTGCCATACCAAGTTCAGACAAACGTGAAGCCACATCCTTGTAAGTCATCATTTGAACAAGCTGACGATTAAGACCCGTGAGATCTTGTGGATCAAACTTTGCTGATGACTTGGATGTTGCATTAAGATCGAAATGTTGCAGTAATTCTTTTTGTGTATTAAACGCCTGCACATTTTCTGACGTACCGATAAGAACAGCAAGCGATTCAAGCGCCATAGGCTCAAACCCTTCATCTCTTAATGAACGAACAGACAAATCACCTTTGCGTTTAGACAAACCATCACCCGAAATTGTCGTCAAAAGATTAATATGGCCAAATATCGGTATTGCTGAATTTAAAGCGTCAAAAAGTGCAATTTGCAATCCTGTATTAGTGACATGATCTGCACCGCGGATAATATGGGTTATGCCCATATCAATATCATCCAAGACAGATGGAAGCGTATAAAGATAGGTTCCATCTTCTCTAATTAAAACAGGATCAGACATAGAAGCAAGATCAATGGTTTGACGCCCTCTTACTGCATCATCCCAATGAATTTCTGTTCTTTGCATTTGAAAAGGATCAGACTTATAATTCGGTAATAAAAAACGCCAATGAGGTTTACGGCCCTCCTTCTTATAAGCTTCTATTTCGTCATTTGTTAATTTTAACGCTTCGCGACCATAAATTGGAGGAAGCTTACGCGAAAGACGAATTTTACGACGGCGATCAAGTTCTTCGGCTGTTTCATAACACGCATAAAGCAAACCGCGCTTTTTTAAATCTTCAACTATATCATTATAACGCTCAAAACGTTTGGATTGAAAATAGACTTCATCTGGCTTAATGCCAAGCCATTCTAGATCAACACCTATAGCATCAATATAAGCCTGTTTTGAGCGTTCAACGTCCGTATCATCATATCTTAATACAAATTGACCATTATTGGCTTTTGCATATAGCCAGTTGTAAAGTGCAATACGGATATTGCCTATATGAATGTAACCAGTGGGCGATGGGGCAAAACGAACTTTTGTCATATAGATTTACTCAATTCTTATCGCGAAAGCGATTGGTGATAGGATATCGACGGTCAAGACCAAAAATTTTACGGCTTATTTTAACACCAGGTGCCGATTGGCGGCGTTTATATTCTGCTAAATAAAGAAGATTTTCAATGCGTTCAACTGTTTGAATCGTATGTCCACGTTTTACAATATCGTTAACACTTAACTCATCTTCAACCAAGCAACAAAGAATGTCATCAAGAATAGAGTAAGGAGGAAGTGAATCTTCATCCTTCTGATTTTCACGCAATTCAGCCGATGGTGCTTTTTCAATAATATTTTTTGGAATAACCTCGCCACTAGGTCCCAAACTGTTCATTGGTACGTTGTTATTACGCCAATGTGACAGTGCATAAACTTGCATTTTGTAAATATCTTTTATTGGATTAAAACCTCCATTCATATCACCATAAAGGGTTGAATAGCCAACGGCCATTTCTGATTTATTGCCTGTCGTCAAAAGTAGAGATCCAAATTTATTTGAAAGCGCCATTAAAAGAGAGCCGCGAGTTCGACTTTGTAAATTTTCTTCTGTAACATTTTGTTGCGTTCCTTGAAAAATATCGGTAAGTGCGTTCAAAAAACCTTCAACGGGCTCAGATATAGGAATTATATCATAACGACATCCCAAAAGACGCGCACATTCTTGTGCATCTTTTAATGATTCTTGTGATGTATAGTGATAAGGAAGCATAACAGCATGCACCTTGTCTGCTCCTAATGCATCAACAGCCATTGCAGCACATAATGCAGAATCTATCCCACCAGATAATCCTAAAAGGACACCTTTAAAGCCATTTTTTGTAACATAATCTCTTAATCCAACGAGACAAGCTTGATAATCAGCACCCTCCCCCTTCAAATAGGATTCAAATGGTTGATCCGTACATCGCCATAAGTCTTTATCTTTTGTCCATTGCGTTATAGCAAGATGACAATCAAAATGTTTTAATTGAAATGCAACCGCGCCGTCGGATTGTAAACCAAAAGAACCGCCATCAAAAACAAGTTCATCTTGTCCACCAAACTGATTGGCATATATTACTGGAACAGGTATTTTTTGTTGTTTTTTTACAAGAATAAAACGCTGTTCGATTTTTCCTGTTTCATAAGGAGAGGCATTAGGGACAAGAATAAATTGCGCTCCTTTTTTAACAAAATCAACAATCACGTCATTATTGTTCCAAATATCTTCACAAATAGGTATCCCAACACTTAAACCGCGAATGATAATAGGGTTATTTTGTTGTGCAGGATAAAAGACCCGTTTTTCATCAAAAACACCATAATTTGGCAAATCGGATTTTAAACATTCTCCAATAATTTCGCCTTGGTCAATAACGACAACACCATTAACAATCTTATTATTACGGCAAAGTGGTGTACCTATTATGATTGCTGCACCGTTTTTGGTTAACAAAGCCAATTCTTGGATGGCACTTTCACAAGCCCTTATAAAACTTGGTTTTAAAATTAAATCTTGGGCAGGATAACCACTCATGAAAAGTTCAGTAAATAAAATAATATCTGCACCATCTGCACTTGCTTCTTGATGAGCATGGTGCGCTTGTTTTAAATTACCAATAACATCACCAACCGTAGGATTTAACTGTGCAATTGCAAGCTTCAATTTATTTTTAATATCATGATAGGCCATTATATCGATCTCAAGCTATTTCTTTTGAAAATTTGTTCTCAATATTAGCAGAAAAAAAGATGAAATAAATTTATTATACTACAGGTAAAACAAAAGTAATATGAAAGTGGTTATAATGAATTTTCTTCTTTTGCAAACTGGTTGCCATTCCTATAGCATCATATCAAAATAGCACGTGATACAAATCAAGGTGCATATATATGACATCCTTCAAACTTTCCCAATACTCATAAAAACAAGACCGTGATCGCATTATAAATTTATAAAATATTCAAAATACAAAACACAATATATACATAATTATAAGGCGTGATATTTTCTGTTTTTATTTTTATGACATACCCGATCATTTAAAATTTTTAAAATAATAAAATTTTTGAAAAATCATTAAAAATTAATTTCCCAAAATTGAAATATAATTTAAATATTATCAACCATATGCCACCGATTTTATACGTGTTGTATCACGTCCCTTTTTTAATAATTCTGCTACAAGAAAAGCCAGTTCAAGAGCCTGATCAGCATTCAAACGTGGGTCACAATGCGTATGATAGCGATTAGAGAGATCTTCTGGTGAAATAGCATGTGCACCACCTGTACACTCAGTCACATCTTTTCCTGTCATTTCAATATGGATACCACCAGGATAAGTTCCTTCAGCGTTATGGACCTCAAAAAATGTTTCCACTTCTTTTAAAACCCGTTCAAATGGACGCGTTTTATAGCCATTGGCCGTAATCGTATTCCCGTGCATAGGGTCACAAGACCAAACAACTTGCCGCCCCTCCCTTTTAACCGCACGAATTAATGCAGGCAAATGATCACTCACTTTATCATAACCAAAGCGTGCAATCAGTGTCAGCCTGCCTGCTTCATTGTCAGGATTTAAAATGTCAATCAATCGCAACAAATCATCAGGATTAGATGAAGGACCACATTTCAAACCAATAGGATTTTTAATACCACGACAATATTCAATGTGAGCATGATCGTGTTGGCGCGTCCTATCACCAATCCAAAGCATATGACCAGAGGTTGCGTACCAGTCACCCGATGTTGAATCAATGCGTGTTAATGCTTCTTCATATCCAAGCAAAAGCGCTTCATGACTTGTATAAAAAGAGGTTTCACGTAAAGATGGATTACTCTTTGCATTAATACCAATGGCTTTCATAAAATCAATAGTTTCAGTAATGCGCTTTGCCAATTTATGATAACGCTCTCCTTGCGGTGAGTTAGAAATAAAACCAACCATCCATTGATGAACATTTTCAAGATTAGCATAACCGCCTTGCGCAAAGGCACGTAATAAATTCAGAGTTGCGGCAGACTGACGGTAAACCATTGCCATGCGTTGCGGATCAGGAATACGTGATGCTTCATTAAAATCTATACCGTTAATAATATCACCACGGTAAGAAGGTAACTCGACATTATTTTGTACTTCAAAATCAGAAGAACGAGGCTTTGCAAACTGTCCAGCAATGCGCCCCACCTTGACAACAGGTTTAGATGCCCCAAAGGTTAAAGCAATCGCCATTTGCAAAAAAACACGAAAAAAATCACGAATATTGTCGGCTTCATGCTCCATGAAGCTTTCCGCGCAATCCCCCCCTTGAAGAAGAAAGGCATCACCTTTTACAACTGCTGCAAGCTCTTCTTTTAAAGCACGAGCTTCACCAGCAAAAACCAAAGGAGGAAAACGCCGTAACCGCGATTCTACATCATGAAGAACCGCTTGATCGGGATAAGTTGGCACCTGTTTAATAGGCTTTAATCTCCAACTTTCAGGTGTCCAAGTTTTACTCATCATTCTCTCACTTTATTCATGACCAATGAAGGACATTGATTATTTGACTATTAATATTATACGCATTATTTTCGTCGTGTTTAAAAAAAAATCACGCTTTACTTAAGTAAAAAATGCCTTTTTGCATATTTATAGTAGTGTAACAGACATTTTAAAATGAGATTCTTAACGTAATTATTTTCAATAGATTCATTAAACTAAAATTTTAATGAACAATCAAGAAATGTTTCATTGTTCAATTTTTTTGCCATTTTCAATAACATAGCTTGGTTGATACATCGTCACAAGTTCTTCAGCGGCCGTCGGATGAACTGCCATTGTGGCATCAAAAACATCTTTTGTTAGTCTTCCTTTAAGTGAAATACCAAGCAGTTGCGCCATTTCGCCTGCATCTGGACCTAAAATATGAGCACCTATAACAATTCGACTTTCCCCATCCACAATAAGCTTGGTTAACATTTTTTCTGTGCTACCAGAAATCGTATTACGCATAGGGCGAAAGAAGGCACGATAAACTTCTACGCGAGAATATTTACTTATAGCCTCTTCTTCTGAAAGACCAACGGTTCCAATTTCTGGTTGTGAAAACACTGCTGTTGGAATAAGTTCATGATCAGGTGAGATCGGATTATTTTTAAATACTGTTTGTATAAAACACATTGCCTCATGGATTGCCACAGGAGTTAATTGGATACGATTGGTTACATCACCCACAGCCCATATATTACTGGCTGTGGTTTTCATATAATCATCAACAATGATTGCACCGTTTTTATCACATTCAACGCCCACTTTTTCTAATCCCAAACTTTTTGTGTTCGGGACACGTCCCATAGCCAGAAGAACTTCACCAGTTTCTAATTTCTGATTATTTGATAAGGAAACTTCATAGCCTTCATCATGTTTTGAGACTTTAGAAATTGTCATATTATTCAAAATAGTAATACCCTTTTCAACCATGGCATCATGAAGCACTTGCCGCAAATCATGATCAAAATTGCGCAAAATCAAGTCACCACGATGAATAAGTGTTGTTTTGACACCAAGACCATGAAAAATATTAGCAAATTCCACACCTATATACCCACCACCAGAGATCACAATTGATTTTGGCAATTCTAATAAATCAAAAACATGATTTGAATTGATACAAAATTCATGGCCATCAATTTCGGAATGGATCGGAATCCGCCCACCTGTAGAAATAAGAATTTTATCTGCAGTAACTGTTTCACCCGTTTGAGTTATTTGCAATGTATGCGCATCCAGTAAAACTGCACGGCTTTCAAAGATTTGCACATTATTATTGTCTAAACCTTTACGATAAAGACCTTCAAGTCTAGCGATCTCATTATTTTTAGCAAAAATTAGTTTTTTCCAATCAAATTTTACATCATCAAAAGACCAGCCAAACTCTCTACTATCATCCAATTCTTGAGAGAAATGAGAGGCATAAACAAATAGCTTTTTAGGCACACATCCACGAATGACACAAGTCCCCCCCATACGATGTTCTTCAGCAATCGCAACACGCTTACCAAGCGCCCCTGCAAGTCTTGCAGCACGGACACCACCAGAACCACCACCAATAACGAATAAGTCAAAGTCAAAAGTAGACACGCAACATTCCTTTCAATATACTTTTCTTAAAGAATATATTGGGTTGTTAATGTTTAAATTTAAGAGCTCAGTCAATAGAGTAATAAAAAAGGTGGCATCAAGCCACCTTTTCAATATTATACTTTGTTTATTGAGTAGGCGCTGGTACGGTTGGCACTGCACTTTGAGGTGGCGTCGGCGCATCATTTGAACCTGCTTGACCTCCAATTCTTTGTGCCATTTCACGCCCAACATTCGTTGCTAAATCTTGTGCTATGCCTTGGCTCCAAACATCAAAAGCAGAAATAATGCCGCGCACGGCTGATGGTCCTTCACTCAACAATTTTTTACCCGTATCCGACTCGTAAAACGTTGCAATCTGATCGAGTTCTGCTTGGGAAAAATGGTTTGCGTAAACACGTGCGGCTTCAACCTCTAGGTCAGAACGCCTTTTCACAAGCGCCAAAGCCTGTTCATCAACAATTTCAGAGATCATATTCGACAAATTAGGGTCTTTGCGCTCTAATTCATCTTTTAAGTCTCTGGCTGTGCTTGGAAGAAATTCATCAAATTGATCTGTAGCATGAATAGCTGCTATCGCCTTTCTTGCAGATTGAAGGTGAGCATCGCTAATCTCTTGCGCATAAGCTGGACTGAACCCTGCACTCAAAACAGCAACAGTTCCAACTACGCTTGCAAGACGGCGAAAAGAAAATACAATATTCATTCAGTCATTACTCCATAATTTTGATTTATAGGCTGTTCATCATTATGCATATCATGCGCTATAAAATCAGCTCTAAATAGATTTAATATCCTTAAGACTCCAAAACCTTTATCTTTCCGTCAGCCATCGAAATAACGGCGTTTGATGCCATTTTAATAAACAAACCATGTTCGACAACACCCGGAATCACGAATAAATCGTGAGATAATAATTCTGGCTCTAAAATACGGCCAAAAGAGGCATCAAGAATTAAATGTCCACCATCAGTTACAAAAGGCTCACCATGTATCATTCTTAAACTTATATGAGAAGGAAGACCATGGCGTTCTGCCACTCTTTCGATTGCTTTACGCGTGGCGCCAAGACCAAATTTATTAACTTCAATAGGCAAAGGAAATGCTCCCATTGTCGAAACAAGCTTTGTTTCATCAGCAATAACAAGCATAGAAGACGATGCCGCCGCAACAATTTTTTCACGCAAAAGTGCGCCTCCGCCCCCTTTGATAAGAGCCATTTGAGGACCTATTTCATCAGCGCCATCAATATCTAAATCAATTTCTGGACATTTTTCTAGATCTGTCATTGGAATATCCAATTGTCGACAAAGCTCTTCAGAACGCAAAGAAGTTGCAACACCAGTTACTTTAAGTCCCTCTTTGACAGCAAGCGCTAATAATTTAATAAATTCATTAGCAGTGGATCCCGTACCAATCCCCAAAATCATGCCATCTTGAACAAATTCTAGCGCTTTAGCAGCTGCGGCTTTTTTTAATTCATCAGCCTTCATTGTCGTTTATATCCATAATTATGATCCCATTACCATAACGACTTTCATAACAAATTCGCACTTTCAAATCGTAATCTAAACTTACTATGCACCATTCTTTCATGAAATGAAATGACGGTGCAGAACCTTTAACAAGATATATAATATTTATTTTTGTACAAATGATCGACAATCATTTACTCTTTTTACGTCTCCACATTTTACAAATATGATGAACATATTCATAATTTAAAAACATTATTTCTGATTTTTGTGTTCTTAACCATTCCAATTTTTACGACTTTGATAGTTAAAAAAACTAGGAAGATGTTGTTATGTTTATGTTTTTTTAAAATAATTTCAATATCATCATTCACGTTATAAAAATTTATCTTCGTATAACAATTGGCTCGATTACAATACTGTCTCAATACATCAGCTACGTGTACAAAACCAAAAAATGACTGAATTCAACATGCTTGTTACGCAAAAGTGATTGAGCGACTTTTTGAAATGTGAATTTTAAAACGAAATATTATGAAGTAATATTCACACTCCAACTAAATTCATTAGATAAGAGTCATATAGAAAGCGTCAAACATAAATATGAAAATTATGCCATTATAAACCTCGTGCAGCTCTTGAATATAGACGATAATTGTTCCATGGACGATTAAGCTTAGGCACTGATTGGATAATACGATCATTACTTGTTATGACCATACTGCCATATAATGCCAGTTGATTTCGTTGAATGACATATTTTACGGCAGCATGACAATTATTTAAATAGGTCGGCGTTGAAATTATAATAATATTCGCCTTAGGACAAGATATATAGGTCTGATCTTTAGCATCGACAACAGCAATACGAATGCCCTTTTTATTTTGAGCGTAACAAACATTGTCCTCACATGAAAAACCAAAACCTGTTGCAGATGCTTTTGATGTTGGGCCAATAATAGTATTTACGCGGTAAGAACGTTTCCATATGCTTGTTACGAATTTGGAAGGGCGTTTACGGTTAAGATAAAGTGTTTTATTTTCCAAAAGACCGATGAGGCGTGCATCTTCTGATATGAGCAAAATAGGCGCAATTCGATAAAAACACATAGAAATGCCAATTATAAAGAAAATTATAGAAAATAATCGTAATTTTGTTTTAAAGAATAAAAGAACAATAAGGCCAAGTGTCAGAAACATTAAAGCAGCAGATGGAATAACACCTGGATTAATATCTGGAGACTTATCTGTTACTTCATAAGCGATTTTTTCTACAATATCGACACCAAAACCCATCACTTGAAGTGGAAACCATTCAAGTCCTAGTGGCATGACAATTACTGCAAGAAGCCCAAACGGCATAACAATTAATGACATAATAGGAAAAGCTAAAGCATTGCTTAAAATACCCAGCGGTGCAGCATTCGCAAAATGATAAGACGCATAAAGACCACTTGCCATACCTGCAACGAGTGAAGCCACCGCAGTTGAAACGAAAGGAAAAAATAGAATACTTATTATTTTTACACCGACAAATTGTGGCACGACGCGACGTCTTTTAGCTCTCCTACTCCACCAGCTAAAAGCTGCAACCAATGCTGCTGTTGCTGAAAATGACATTTGAAAACTTGGTCTTAAGATCTCATGAGGAACAAGCAAAAGTGTGATGAAAAATGCAATAGAAAGATTTCTCAAAGTTATTGCTGTGCGATCGAAGAAAACAGCAGTGAGCATAACTGCTACCATGATAAAACTGCGTTGAGCGGCGACATCTGCGCCAGAAAGAACCAGATAAAATCCTGATACACATAAAGCAATAAATGCTGCATATTTTTTCGTGGGATAACGTGAGGAAAAAATAGGAAAACAAGAAAAAATGGAACGAACAATAACCAAAACCATACCGCTAACCATAGCCATATGTAATCCCGATATCGATAAAATATGCGCAAGACCAGAGACACGCAAAGCATGATTGGTAGCCTCTGAAATACCTCCACGTTGTCCAGTAATCAAAGCTGCTGAAACACTACCTGCTCCTCCATCTATAGCTGATACGATACGGTTTGTCATGAGAACGCGTAATTGTTCGATTTTGACCGCAACTTTTTGCCAAACTGATTTTGGAGGTTCAATCGTTACTTGCTCAATTTTACTGAGAAAAAAACCTTGTGCACCAATAAAACGAAAGTAATTATAAAAACCAAAATCATAACTTTCCGGACGGACAGGACCAGAAACAGAATTTAATCTTACCAATCCACGAACACCATCACCGGGTTTTAAATTGTCTGGAATAGAACGCGCAGACAAACGCACACGTTGCGGTCCAAAACGCAAAAAGGGTTGTTTTGTGTCTATCACATCCAACAATAAGCGAGTGCGACCACTATCCAAGGTTTCTATGGATACAATACGAGCTGTTAAATAAGTAGAAACATCAGCACCAAGCATTGAAGTTTGAAGACGATATGTTTCCACTTTTGCACACACCCCTCCAATAAGAATAAAAAAAACAAAAGCAAAAAAATAAAAAATCGGTCTTTTATTTCGTGTTAAATAAACAACACCAGCACAAACAGTCAGCCAACCAACAATTTTCCATCCATTGGGTTCAAATGTCAGATAAAAATAAGTGATTGCCCCTATACTCATGAAAACTGGAAGAAGAAGAAAAATAAGACCATGAGCTATTTCAAATTCCATACAAGCTTTTAAGCCAGAAAATATTTTTTTTAGAAAAGATAATAAGATATAAAATTGAGAATATTGAGCAGCCGCATATGTCCGAAAATCTGGCGCATCAATGACATAAAGTGCTTCATTGCCAGAGCGGCTTTTATTTGGAGTAAATCGTCTGTCGTTTTTATTTCCCAATAGAGTTTGGTGTCAAACAACACCCCTTTCCCAATGACATGGCTATTGCATGCTCCGCAGTCTATGCTACATCATTAATCGAAAAAATTAAATTGACTAGATTTTATTCACTGGAGTTTTAATGTCTGCGCCTGTTATTACCCGTTTTGCCCCTTCTCCAACCGGTTTTTTACATATTGGTGGTGCAAGAACCGCATTATTTAATTGGCTTTATGCAAAGCATATGGGCGGAAAAATGCTGCTTCGTATTGAAGATACAGACCGCGAACGATCAACACAGGCAGCAGTTGATGCTATAAAAGACGGTCTTAAATGGTTAGGTCTTCAATGGGATGGCGCACCAATTTCACAATTTTCACGTATAGAACGACATAAAGAAATTGCTGAACACTTGGTCAGAGAGGGAAAAGCATATTATTGTTATGCATCTCCCGATGAATTGGAAGAAATGCGCGAAAAAGCACGGAATGAAGGACGCCCGCCTCGTTATGATGGACGTTGGCGCGATCGTGACCCCAAGGAGGCTCCCACAGGAATAAAACCTGTTATTCGAATAAAAACACCGCAGGAAGGAACAACCATTGTTCGCGATCGCGTACAAGGTGACGTGAAATTTGCAAATAAAGATCTTGATGATTTCATTATTTTGCGTTCTGACGGCTCTCCAACCTATATGCATGCTGTTGTTGTAGATGATCATGATATGGGAGTCACACATATTATTCGTGGTGATGATCATTTAACCAATGCCGCACGTCAAACCGTCATTTTTGATGCCATGAGTTGGAATGTTCCTATTATGGCACATATTCCACTGATTCACGGAGCAGATGGTGCTAAACTATCAAAACGCCATGGTGCTCTTGGCGTAGAAGCTTATAAAGATATGGGATATCTTCCTATTGCTTTACGGAATTATCTTGTTCGCCTTGGTTGGAGCCATGGTGATGATGAAATCATGTCTACAGAAGAAATGATTCAATGGTTTGATATTGATAATATTAATAAAGGTGCGGCACGATTTGATTTCAAAAAACTTGAAGCAATAAATGGACATTATATACGTTTATCCGATGATCAAACCTTATTCGAAGCCTCATTAGATATTTTACCAAAGCTACAAAATGGTTCACAAATACAAGAAAAACTAGATGAGCAGCATTGCAAACAGTTTTTACAAGCAATGCCGGCGCTTAAAGAAAGAGCCAAAACTTTGGTCGAACTGATTGATGGTGCAAGTTTTATTTTTGCACAGCGTCCCCTTCAATTTGATGAACAAGCCGCTTCACTACTCAATGATGATGGGAAAGCAATCTTAAAAGATATCTTTCCGATTTTAGAAAAATGCTCAGAATGGAACAAACAACCCCTTGATACAATAATTCGTGAGCACGCAGAAGCAACAGGTTTAAAATTAGGAAAAATAGCTCAACCACTTCGGGCTGCACTCACAGGACGCGCAATATCACCAGGTGTATTTGATGTTCTTGTCGTTCTTGGACGAAACGAATCACTGGGTCGCATAAGTGATCAAATCAGTAAAATATGATTGTGTCTTTGTTTTATTGACGTTTACAGACAATGACTTTTTAAATTTAATTAGTGTATTCTTATTTATTGAATCAAACATTGGCTTAAACAAGAAAAATTGAGTAGAGTATTCCGCAAAAGAGGCATGACTGATCGTTTTTGCACTTTATTTTTCTGATCAGATTTTTGTGTCTTGTGTCGTAGAGCCATTTTTACGATTGCATCAATCGTCTTTTGGGTTAATTTATACATATTACTGACAATAGAATATTAGAACATTCTTACTGTCTGCTGAAATGGTGCCTCGTCATTATCGGGGCAAAATATCTGGAAGGAAAACTCATGTCTGATAATAAAGCCCATATTACCGTTGAAGGGAAAAATATTGAACTTCCTGTAAGAAAAGGTACCATTGGACCGGATGTGATAGAAATCGCTCCTCTTTACAAAGAAACAGGCACCTTTACCTACGATCCTGGTTTTACATCAACCGCATCGTGTGAATCAAAAATAACCTATATTGATGGTGACAAAGGTGTTCTTCTTTACAGAGGATATTCAATTGATGAATTAGCAGATAATGGTGATTTTTTAGAAAGCTGCTATCTCCTTTTAAACGGAGAATTGCCAACAAAAAAACAAAAAAAAGAATTCGATAAAACCGTTCTTCAACACACAATGGTGCATGAACAATTTACAAGGTTTTTCCAAGGATTTCGTAGAGATTCTCATCCCATGGCTGTCATGGTTGCTTGCCTTGGTGCGATGTCAGCTTTTTACCACGATTCGATCGATATCACCGATCCTCGCCAAAGACTCATTGCATCCATACGGTTGATTTCTAAAGTACCAACGCTTGCTGCAATGGCGCATAAATATTCAATTGGTCAACCTTTTGTTTATCCGCGCAATGATTTGGGATATGCAGCCAACTTCTTGCATATGTGTTTTGCTGTACCATGTGAAGAATATAAAGTTAATCCTGTTTTAGCTCGTGCCATGGATAAAATTTTTACTCTTCACGCTGATCATGAACAAAATGCATCAACATCTACAGTTCGCCTTGCAGGTTCATCAGGCGCCAATCCTTTTGCATGTATAGCAGCGGGTGTCGCTTGTTTATGGGGACCAGCACATGGTGGTGCAAATGAAGCTTGCCTCAAAATGCTTGAGGAAATTGGTACTGTTGAAAACATTCCTGAGTTTGTAGCAAAAGCAAAAGATAAAAATGATCCGTTCCGTTTGATGGGATTTGGTCACCGTGTTTATAAAAATTACGATCCACGGGCAAAGATTATGCAGCAAACTTGCCACGAAGTTTTAAACGAATTGGGCATTAAAGATGATCCACTTCTAGATATTGCAATGGAACTTGAGCATATTGCACTCAACGATGAATATTTTATTGAAAAGAAGCTTTATCCTAATGTTGATTTTTATTCAGGCATTACGTTGAAAGCTTTGGGCTTCCCAACGGAAATGTTTACGGTTCTTTTTGCTCTCGCACGGAGCGTTGGCTGGGTTGCACAATGGAAAGAAATGATTGAAGACCCTGCACAAAAAATTGGACGTCCACGTCAACTTTATACAGGTGCTGCTCCGCGTTCTTATGTCGGCATTGATGAACGGAAGTAAATTTTTATTTACTCTATACAATAAAGCGTTGTGCATGATAAATATTCATACACAACGCTTTATTGCGACTAATACTTTTATTGTTATTCAGCCTTGAAAATAAATGGCAATGAGATTTTTTATAAATGATCATTATAGTGTTTAACGTTCATACTATGGAACAATGAATTTGTATTTATTACATAATTCATCTTTAACGAACTATTGTTAAACGCTCTGCTGCGCGTGTTATTGCTGTATAGAGCCATTTTTCTCGTGTCTCGCGAAAAGCAAAACTTTCATCGAACAAAACAACATTATCCCATTGAGATCCTTGGGCCTTATGAACAGTTAAGGCATATCCATAATCAAAATCATCATAGCGTTTTTTTAATTGCCAAGAAATTTCACCTTCAGGATCATCAAAAACTGCTTTTAACAGCTTAATTTTTGCAACACCTTGATCATCTTCTGGATTAACAAGAAGATTTATCCCCGGTTTTACAGTTTCCTTGGAAGATGTCATCACTTTCCAGAGTGAGCCATTAAGCAAACCTTTGCTCGGATCATTACGAAGGCAAACAAGCTTATCACCTGCTTGAGGATAAATCGCAGTAAATCCTTTTAATACGCGTAAACGTTTATTATAAAGTCGACGTGTTCTATTGATCCCTAATAAAACTTGATCTGCCTCAAGAACAAGATTTTGGTTGACCTCACTGCGACGAATTATTTTTGCCAGACCATAATCACCATATTGAATTTCTTTTCCCTCACGAACATCTAATGCTAAGCGAATGATCGGATTATCACGCGCCTGGCGATGAATTTCAGTTAAAAGAAAATCGGGCTCATGTTCTGTGAAAAAACCACCGCCTGAAATGGGTGGCAATTGACCAGGATCTCCAAGAACAAGTATTGGTGTACCGAAACTCATGAGGTCGCTTCCTAATTGTTCGTCAACCATAGAACATTCATCAATAATTATAAGCTTTGCTTGGGCAACTGGACTTTGTCTATTTAAGGAAAATGTCGGTGAAAGCGAAGTTTTTCCCGTTGTTTCATCAGAGACTTCTTCTTCACCTCTTGGACGATAAATCAAAGAATGAATTGTACGTGCATTTGTTGCACCTTTTGAGCGTAGGACTTGTGCAGCCTTACCTGTAAAAGCTGCAAATTGCACGGATCCATCGATTGATTTTGCAAAGTGTCTTGCTAGTGTCGTTTTACCTGTCCCTGCATATCCAAACAATCTAAAAACAGGCGAGCGTCTCTCCTTTAGCCAAGAAGCAACACTGGTTAACGCTTTATCTTGTTCAGGTGAAAAATGCATAAGCAATCAAAACAAGATTCGTTTAAAAAGGGCAAGTCTTTTACGGCCAATGCGTTATACTCTACAATAATTCAATAATGATTGAGGAAATAACTTATGCGCACTCAAAATTTTCTTGAAACTTTTAATCTTGAAATTCCTCTCATACAAGCACCAATGGCGGGTGTTTCAACACCAAAACTGAGTGCAGCTGTTTGCAATGCTGGTGCTATTGGTTCTTTAGGACTTGGGGCATCAACAGTTGAAAAAGCACATGAAACAATTAAAGCCCTTAAAGCAAAAACCTCTCGCCCATTTAATCTCAATTTTTTTTGTCATCACACTTTTGCTCCTTCAAAAGATCAAGAAGAAAAATGGCTTAAAAAACTTGAACCTCTTTTTAACAAACATGATAGTAAAAGCCCGCTCGAATTAAAAAAAATTTATGAAAGTTTTTATAATAACGATGCGCTTTTAAAGCTCATCATAGAAGAAAAACCTGCAATAGTAAGCTTTCATTTTGGTTTACCGACACAAAAATCCATAAAATCTATGAAAGAAAAGGGCATTTATCTTATTGCATCGGCAACAACGCTTAAAGAAGCATTATTGATTCAAGCTGCAGGTTTTGATGGTGTTATCGCGCAAGGTTATGAAGCGGGTGGTCATCGAGGCATTTTTAATGAAAACAGTCATGATGATTGTCTTAGTCTCATCCCTCTTCTCAATCAACTTGTTCAAAATCTTTCAATACCTGTTATCGCTGCTGGTGGATTGATGGATGGTTATAGTCTTCGTGCTGTTTGTAAATTGGGTGCAGCAGCTGGTCAAATGGGTACAGCTTTTATTGGTTGTCCTGAATCTTCAGCTGATTGTGGCTATCGTAATGCTTTATTTAGTGATGCTGCCTATCACACAGTGATGACACGAACTTTTTCAGGGCGCCCAGCGAGAGCACTCAGCAATGAATTCACCAATTTTACAATTGATGCAAATGACGATAGCGTTCCTCCTTATCCCTATAGCTATGACATTGCCAAACAATTGCATCAAGTGGGCGTGAGCAAAGTTTTTTTTGGTTACGGTGCTTATTGGGCGGGTCAAGGTGCGGCTTTTACGCGATCTCTTCCTGCCACAGAACTAGTTAAGACACTAAAAAAAGAATACGCATACTCTTCATAAAGTATTTTTTTCAAAAAGCATTTAATTTTGTAAAATAACTTAATACAATATTATGCTAAGCTTTCTGGTCCCCTATTCATAGCCAACACCCCTGTGCGGCATATTTCAATAAGACCTAAGGGACGTAAAATATTGATAAATTGATCGACCTTTGATGTCTTTCCTGTAATTTCAAAAATAAAATGTTCTACTGTCGCATCAATCACTTTCGCATGGAATGCTTCCGCCAAACGCAAAGCTTCAATGCGGTCTGCCCCCTCTCCTGCGACTTTAATTAAAGCCAGTTCACGCTCAACTGGGCTACCATAATTTTGTTCTTTTGCACTAACCGTTAAATCAACCACTTTATGCACAGGAACAATACGCTCCAATTGATGGCGTATTTGATTAATGACTTGTGGCGTTGCACGGGTCACAACTGTAATGCGCGATAAGCGCTGTTCATGCTCCGTTTCAGCAACAGTCAGACTTTCAATATTATAACCCCGCCCTGAAAACATACCTATGACGCGAGCAAGAACGCCTGGTTCATTATCCACAAGCACAGCAAGCATATGCGTTTCAGTTGGATCATTATCAGGCTCGATAAAATAAGCAGAGCCAAAGCTTATATTTTGAGCGTTCATATGCATATCTCCTTAAACAAGCGAACGACCTTTAGAATCAATCGCATTGGCTACAGCCTCATCATTGGCTTCATCGGGCAAAAGCATATCATTATGCGCTCTACCAGATGGAATCATTGGAAAACAATTTGCCAGATGGGCAACACGACAATCAAATAAAACAGGCTTATCACTTGTAATCATTTCTTCAATTTTATCGTCAAGCTCTTCAGGATTGGAACAAATAATGCCTAAAGCTCCATAAGCCTCAGCCAATTTTACAAAATCTGGCATCGCTTCCGTATAAGAATGTGATAGCCTATTTCCATGAAGCAATTGTTGCCATTGGCGGACCATACCCATATATTGATTATTTAAAATAAAAACTTTAACAGGCGCGTTATGCTGTATAGCTGTCGCCATTTCTTGAATATTCATTTGAATAGAAGCATCACCAGCAACACAAATAACAAGATCATCAGGTTTTGCAATTTGTACACCGATTGCTGAGGGAAAACCATATCCCATAGTTCCCAAACCACCAGATGTCATCCAATGATGCGGTTCATCAAACCCATAATATTGCGCCGTCCACATTTGATGTTGTCCGACTTCCGTCGTAATGTATGCTGATTTATCTTTTGTTAACGCATAAAGTCGCTCAAGTGCATATTGTGGCATAATCACATCTTTATTTGGCTTATAAGCCAATGATTTTCTTGCGCGCCAATGATCTATTTCCTTCCACCACTCTTGTCGTGATTGCTTGTCATATGCCTGTTGCGTTGCGCGTAAATGCCGTGTCATATTTTCCAAGACATGAGCAACATCGCCAATGATAGGAACGTCAACACGGACGATTTTATTAATAGATGAAGGATCTATATCAATATGAATAATTGTTGCATTTGGAGCAAAAGCATCCAAACGACCCGTAATACGATCATCAAATCGGGCACCTATCGCAAGCATTACATCACAATCATGCATTGTCATATTAGCTTCGTAAGTACCGTGCATGCCAAGCATTCCAAGCCAATTTTTACCAGAAGCAGGATAAGCACCAAGCCCCATTAATGTGGAGGTAATCGGATAATTTCCAATTTCGACCAATTCACGTAACAAACGAACAGCATCTGCACCTGATGAAATAACGCCTCCACCAGAATAAATAACAGGCTTTTTCGCTTTCACTAACAATGAAACTGCATATTCAATTGCGCGATTATTGCCTTCTAATTGTGGTTGATAACTTGTACGAGGCAGTGACTTTGGTGCAGTATAAACACCACTGGCAAATTGTATATCTTTTGGAATATCAACAAGAACTGGTCCTGGACGACCGCTTTTTGCAATATGAAAGGCCTCATGAAGAATGCGAGATAGATCATTGATGTCTTTAACCAACCAATTATGCTTGGTACATGGACGTGTAATACCGACTGTATCGGCTTCTTGAAATCCGTCTGTTCCAATAAGAGTTGTTGGAACTTGGCCTGAAATGCACACAAGTGGAATAGAATCCATTAATGCATCTTGAAGGGGCGTCACCGCATTGGTTGCACCTGGACCTGAAGTCACAAGCATCACACCTGTTTTTCCAGTACATCGCGCATAGCCCTCTGCTGCATGACCTGCTGCTTGCTCGTGGCGCACAAGGATATTGCGAAAAGACTCTTGCTGATAAATTTCATCAAAAATTGGAAGGACAGCACCTCCTGGGTAACCAAAAATATTTTCAACTCCTTGGTCAATCAGTGCCTGAACAACCATTTCAGCTCCTGACATTGTTTTTCCATCAGCACTGTCTTGTGATTTTTGATGATCTTTCATTTTTACAACTCATTCAATTTATTAAAGCGAAAATAAAAAAGGCCCCCGAGGGAGCCTACATGCACATGGGAGACCTAAGCCAGATGGTTAAACCATCCACCCCATGTGCCTGCCTACCACTAGAATAATCATTTTTTCCATAATTAAAATATTATTACGCAGATTAGCTTTCGTCAATGCAAAAATTTCAAGAGTTAAATCACCTATAATATAATCACATAAATTATCTGCTTGATAGATATCTGCTATAATAAAAAGTGTTAATAGTTCAGATGCATAAATACAAAACATGAATTAATATCGAATCATCCTAAATATTAAAGAACACTCCAACTTTGATCAAATTGATGACGAAACCATGTCATTTGCCTTTTGGCGTAACGACGTGTTTGTGTTTTTGCATTTTTAATGGCCTCATCCAAGGGCTTCATATTTTGCAACACATCCAAAAGATCTGGTACTCCTATCGCTTTCATTGCTGGCAATTGAGGATTAAGGCTAAGTTGTGCAAGCTGGCGAACTTCTTCTAGAGCACCGCGTGCGACCATCTTATCAAATCTATGTTCAATACGTTGATAAACAAGTGAGCGTTCTGGAAAAAGAAGATATTTTTGTGCCGTATCCTTATCAATAATGGGTATTGTTTTTGTATCTTGCCAATAACTTAAGGATTGCCCTGTTGCCTCAAAAACTTCTAAAGCACGTGTCACACGTTGACGATCTTGTGGTTTAAGGCGAGATGCGGTTTGAGCATCTTGACTTAAGAGTAACGCAAAAAGCCTCTCTTCGCTTTCTTCTTGCGCAATTTTACGCCATTTTTGCCGAATATCTTCTGGTACGGGAGGAATTTCTGCAATTCCTTCAAGTAAAGCTTTAAAATAAAGACCTGTGCCACCAACAAAAATTATTTCTCTATGCGACTGGCTTTTCATAATGTTTTTAACATCACGCATCCATTCACCAGTTGAATAAGCAACAGATGGATGAATATAACCATAAAGATAATGTGGTATTTTTTTCATATCGATTAAAGCAGGACGTGCTGTGATAATTTGCAACACATCATATATTTGCATTGAATCTGCATTGATAATAATTGCATCTGTCTTTTCAGCGAGTTTCAAAGCAAAATCAGACTTGCCGCTGGCTGTTGGGCCCGCTATCAAAGTGATATTACCTTTTGCTACCATTGGAACCGCCTTATGCCTTATCGTAAAAATCTTGTTGCAACACTCATAACCAATCCAGATAATCCTATTTTAACATCAGACTATGTTGATAAAGCCTGCAAACAGATAAATGCAAGCCATGTTTATTGGTTGTGTGATGGTGTTGCTTGTGACATCCCTTTAAATAATAGCATTAACCCACAGGAAACTGATGAAAAATTAAGACATTTTTTTTCAGACGAAGCTGTCGATATTGCGATACAAATCCAAGATACAAGACGTAAAAAACTTCTTATCGCTGATATGGATTCAACGATTATCCAACAAGAATGCATTGATGAACTGGCAGAAGAAGTAGGATTGCGTGCTGAAATTGCCGAGATAACACGACGCGCTATGAATGGTGATATTGCATTTGATGTTGCTTTAAAACATCGTGTATCACTTTTAAAAGATTTATCCCTTAATGTTATAAAAAATATTATTGATAATCGTATTACACTGATGCCGGGTGCAAATACTCTCCTCAAAACAATGCGTAAAAACGGTGCATATACAGCTCTTGTCTCTGGAGGTTTTACAGTTTTCACAGCTCATATCGCTCAACAACTTGGATTTGATGAGCATCACGCCAATAAGCTAATTTTAAACCATGAAAAATTAACAGGTGAAGTTGCCGAACCAATCTTAGGAAAACAAGCAAAACTTGATCAATTGCTTAAAATTTGCGCACAGCTCAGCCTCTCTGTTAAAGAGACTATGGCTGTCGGCGATGGAGCAAATGATCTTGCCATGTTGCAAAAAGCAGGATCAGGTGTGGCTCTACATGCAAAACCAATGGTTGCAAAAGCAGCCTCTATCCGTATTGATTATGGCGATTTGACAGCACTTCTTTATTTGCAAGGGTATAGAAAAAGCGATTTTGTGCATTAAGCAACAAATTCAATACATCTTTAATGGCTTTATTCTTATAGATACTCGTCGACAAAGATCGATCACTTACTTTAAAATCTTACATTCGTTTATCAAGTTGTTCAATTCAACTGAAATCTAGGGGGATCAGTGTTTAAAGTGTCTTCATAATTGCACAAAACAAAGCGTCTTTTTAATCTAATCTCATTGTGACAAACTGAAGCTTTGCATCCTTATCAGCAATCATCAACAAAACATTCTTGCGCCCTGTAGCACGCAATACTGATAAACGTTTTTTAACATCTTCTGGCGTTTTGATAACCTCTTGATTGATGTCTACAATGACATTTCCTGGCTGGATGCGTTTTTCAGCAGCAACACTATTTGGTAGAACAGAAAGTACAACGGCACCTGAAACATCATTTTCAATTGCAAATCTTTTACGTATATCATCGTTAAGTGCTTCAATCGTCATCCCCATAAAACTGATAGAAGTTTTTTCATGTTTTTCATCTTTTTCATCAGAAGGATCGTCTTCTAAATGTGTGATATCATCATCTTTCAACTGTCCAAGTTTCACTTGAATTTTTTTTTCTTTTCCATCGCGTATGATGGTGACATGAACAGTTTTATCAACAGGACTTTCTGCAACAATTCTTGGCAAATCACGTGCTTGTTTAATAGTGCGATCAGCAAAACGAATAATGACATCCTTTGCTTTTAATTGAGAATTATCCACATTTTTGTCTTCAATTTTGCCTGCAACTAAGGCACCTTCAGCTTTTGGTAAATTCAAGCTATCCGCTATGTCTTGCGTCACTGGTTGAATACGTATAGCAAGCCAACCGCGCTTAATTTCACCAAAATCTTCCAATTGTTTAAGAATATTTGTTGCCATATCGGAAGGAATTGCAAATCCAATGCCAATTGAACCGCCAGATGGTGAAATAATCGCAGTATTGATACCAATAACTTTGCCTTCCATGTCAAAAAGCGGACCACCTGAATTCCCTCGGTTGATTGCCGCATCTGTTTGAATAAAATCATCATAAGGCCCCGCACTAATATTACGGTTTCGTGCCGAAATGATACCAACAGTAACAGTCCCTCCTAACCCAAAAGGATTGCCAATTGCCATAACCCAATCACCAATATGTGCGTTTTCAGAATCACCAAATTCAACAGCTTTTAATTTTTTAGCTTTGGCATCAACTTGTAAAAG
The DNA here is from genome assembly GCF_000278275.1 of Bartonella tamiae Th239. GTDB lineage: Bacteria > Pseudomonadota > Alphaproteobacteria > Rhizobiales > Rhizobiaceae > Bartonella > Bartonella tamiae. The sequence goes on along the minus strand of NZ_JH725147.1, from coordinate 1,340,904 downwards.
GGCCAAATCTGTTTTTGTATCGCGACCAAGAAGTTTGGCTGATAATTTAGAACCGTCAGTAAAATTTGCTTCAATATCATCTGCATCTACAATCACATGATTATTCGTAACAATAAGACCTTTTTCTGCATCAACAACAAAACCTGAGCCAAGAGACTGTACTTTTCTATATTGATTATTGTTATTGCCATTATCGTTGTTAAAAAAGTCATTAAAATATTCTTCAAATGCTGAACCATCTGGAACATTTGGTGGTGTGGTATTTTCACCTTGTTCAGTACCGTTGATTGTCTGTGATGTTGAAATATTAACCACGGAATCAAGCAATTTAGAAGCTAAATCGGAAACTACAGGCGGCGTAGTTTGACCTATTTTATTGTAATTTTTGTCAGTCGTTTGCGCGATAGCAGAAACATAATGACCAAGCACAAACACTACAGCGACAAAACAGAGTATTAAGCGTTTCAATAGCATATTTGATCCAATCAACGAACGGTTAATAGAGCAATAAATATTTAATGAGATCATTTTATGTCAAAAATCAATGACGAAAGAGTCAAAAAGTTAAATGCGTCTATAGACTTCACTGTAACTTCAATGACAAAAATGCTTATTTTTGTTCAATATATCATGAATACAGTATTGTCCTTACTATGAACAAAACAAAAATTTCAAATAGTATCAGCAATTTAATTGCAGCTTAAACGCCTTAAGCATGTTGACGTTCTTTTACTGGTTTTAAAAAACCGCCATAATCGCAATCTTAAAGATAAGACACGATTATGGCGACCTTTCTTATTCTTGAGAACCTATCGAATTATGAGGTCGGTTTAATGCCATAGGATTGTGAAAATAATAGAAAAAATCTTCATCAGGTGACACGATCATTGGTGTGGATTGTAAATTATGATAATTTTCCATCGCTAACCAAAAATCATAAAACGAAGGATTAACCTTTCGTGCATCAAGAAGAAGACGAATACTTTCAGCCTGACCTTCACCTCTGGTGATTTCAGCATCACGTTTCGCCATCGCAACAATCTCTTCATATTCACGATTGGCTTCCGCGATTATACGATCGCGCTCTTGTTGACCACGTGCTCTTATGTTTTCAGCAACAGCACCACGTTCAGCTGCCATTTGGCGATAGACATCTTCAGATAAATCGTCTGTTAAGTCCGTTTTACGAATGCGAACATCAAGAATGGTAATTCCCAAAGATCCCGCATCAACAGAAAACTGTTTTTGAACCTCGCCCATCATAGCACCACGTTCATCAGATAAAGCTGCCTGAAATTCACGCTTACCATAAACTGCACGTAAGGCATCAATAAAACGAGGTGCAAGGTTTTCTTGTGCGGCTATTTGCGGACGTCCTGAGCTAATACGCTGCAAAAATAATTCTGGATCAGTCACACGATAGATAAAAAAAGCGTCCACTTCATAATAAAGACCACCGCGCACCTGAACAGATTGTGTTGGAACATCATAACGCAATAAACGATTATCAATCACGATGGCTTGGTCGATAAAGGGCAATTTAAAATAAAGTCCTGGACTTGGCTCAACACGAACAATCTGTCCGAAACGCTTAACGACAACCTGTTGGCGTGGATAAACGACAAATAAAGACATCCACAAAGCAACAATCAAGACAACAATAATACCAAGAACAATAAATAAACGATTGTGTTGCATAATTATTGTCCTCCTGTCACGATTGAACTAGTCTGTTGACCAGCCCTTGACATCGTTGTGCTCTTGTTTTTTGTTTGTTGAGATCCCTGCCCACGTATTAATTCATTCAATGGCAAGTAAGAAACGGGACCACCATTTTTTTGTTCTAATACCAATTTATTCGGTGACGATAGAATGTGACCAACAGTTTCCATATAGATACGATAACGCGTTGCTTCAGGTGATATCGCGGCTTCTCGCGCAATTGCTTGGAAGCGTTCAGCTCGACCCGTTGCTTCTTCAACCATCTGTGCTTTTTCACCTTTTGCCACTTCACGTGTACGGGAAGCTTCACCATTAGCTTGTCCACGTTTGGTGGCACGCACACGATTTCCCTCTTCAATCATCCGACCACGCTCTTGTTCAGCCTGTTGAACGGAATTAAAAGCAGCGGCCACTTTTGTCGGCGGTGCGGCTTCACTAATAGAAACACGGCTTAAATCAACGCCTAATTGATACTTATTGACGGTTGATTGAATAATATTTTTCACATCATTCGCCACTTCTTCTTTTTTATCACGCAAAACATCATCAACAGGACGACTGCCTATCACCTCACGCATTGCACTTTCAGCAACTTGGCGAATTGTACCTTCCTGATCATTAACATTGAAAAGATACTGTCCTGGATTTTCAATTCGATAGTAAACAGAAAAATTAACATAGACAATATTTTGATCACTAGAAAGCATCAAACCGTCAGCCTGTTGTGGTTGTCCTGGCAATCCGCCTATTGAAATAGTTTTTTCTGTGGTTGGTACTTTCATATAGGTTTCTATAGGCCATAAACGAAAATGAAGCCCGTCGCCGATAATGCCTTCTTTTGGAACTCCAAAACGCAATTCAACTGCTCTTTCATTTTGCTGGACAATATAAAAAGACTGAAACAACCAGAATAAAACAGCTAAAAGGATAACACCGAGAATAATACCTCCTCCACCAGCTTGTTTTAATTTATCTTGGCTTTTGCGCAAAATATCATCAAAATCGGGACCATTCCCACCGCTACTACCACCTTGACCACCAGAACCAGAAGGTTTTTTTCCCCACGGATTTTTTGAATTTTGATTATTATTGCTATTGCCGCCCCATGGGCTGCCACCATTGTTTTTTCCGTCGCCACCCCACGGGCCGTTACCATTTTGATTGCTCCAGGGCATAGTCACCTCTTGTCCTATGTAAATCATTCACGCAAATTTTACTCATAAATGGTTATAGGCATGCAATCGATGAGTTTCAACGAAAAGCTCTCATTTTTTTATTATTTCTATAATTATTACCGTTGATAAATAACAAAGCGTGTCGGATGGCTATCTTTTTCACCTTTAGGTACTGTTTCACTTAGAATTTCTGTCCATCTGGATGAATCAAATGACGGGAAAAAAGTGTCGCCTTCAATTTCACTTAAAATTTCTGTCATATAGATGTAATCGGCTATCTCAAGTGACTGTTTAAAAATATCACCGCCACCAATAACAAAAACAGAAGATTGCCCTGCCCTTAACGCTTCTTTTTTTCCCAACGAATAAGCCTCATTCAATGTGTGTACAACGACTGCACCATTAGGCTTAAATGTTTGATCTTTGGACAAAACAATATTCAGACGTCCAGGTAAAGGCCTACCCAATGAATCCCAAGTTTTTCTACCCATAATAATTGGTTTTGCCATAGTTATTTTTTTAAATCGCTGAAGATCAGTCGAAAGTTTCCACGGCATCGTTCCATCACGCCCGATAACACCATTTTTAGAAACCGCAACAATGAGAGCTAATGATGGCTTCATACTGCAACCGGTGCTTTTATATGAGGAGCGGCGTGATAATTTTGCAACTCGAAATCTTCAAACCTAAATGCAAATAAATCCTTCACATCTGGGTTAATCTTCATTTGAGGAAGTGTCGTCGGCTGCCGCGAAAGTTGGATTTTAGCTTGTTCAAAATGATTGGAATAAAGATGAGCATCACCAAATGTATGAACAAATTCACCCGCTTTTAAACCTGTTACTTGGGCAACCATCATTGTCAACAAGGCATATGATGCGATATTAAAAGGGACACCTAAAAATATATCACCTGAACGTTGATAAAGCTGGCACGATAATGTGCCTTCACACACATAAAATTGAAATAAGCAGTGACACGGTGGCAAAGCCATATCATCTATAAGAGCAGGATTCCATGCAGATACAATCAAACGACGCGAATTAGGTGTTTTAACAATCATATCCACTACTTTAGATATTTGATCAATGTGCCGTCCATCAGGTGTGGGCCAAGAACGCCATTGATAACCATAAACAGGACCGAGATTCCCGTTATCATCTGCCCATTCATCCCAAATAGAAACGCCATTTTCTTTCAACCATGCAATATTGGTATCACCGCGAAGAAACCATAATAACTCATAAATAATCGATCTTAAATGAAGTTTTTTAGTTGTTAAGGCTGGAAATCCCTCAGACAAATCAAATCGCATTTGATATCCAAAAATCGAACGCGTACCCGTACCTGTGCGATCAGTACGATCAACACCATTTTTTAAAACATGTGATAATAGCTCGAGATAATTTTTCATAAAATAGTTATACCAAAATTTACATGTGCAATGATTGCTGAATAAGTGTCACTCATTTAATGAGTTGAATGATATGCTCTAATGTCTCAGGTTAAAATAGCAATAAATAAACATTACACAATTAATTGCATAACTTTAAAACCAGATGACACAATCGATAGCTTTTTGTAAGACGGACTTATTCGTGTAAGTTGAAAAAGGAAAAATATATGGGAACCGATACACTTCACGATGCACTTGATAGAAGAAAACGCGTTAAAGCTATTGTTTCAAGTGCATCTGGCAATCTTGTGGAATGGTATGACTTTTATGCCTATTCATTTACATCAATCTATTTTGCATCACAATTTTTCCCCTCTGATGGCGATACGGTCGCCGAGCTTTTAAAAGCTGCGGGTGTATTTTTTATTGGCTTTTTAATGCGTCCAATTGGCGGCTGGATTTTTGGACGGGTTGCCGATCGCTATGGACGCAAACGTTCAATGCTTATTTCAGTCATGCTTATGTGTTTTGGTTCACTTCTTATCGCTATTTTACCAACATATGAGACAATCGGTATTATGGCCGGTATATTATTACTTATTGTGCGCATGCTTCAAGGCTTATCTGTCGGCGGAGAATACGGAACAACTGCAACTTATATGAGTGAGGTTGCATTAAAAGGGCGTCGTGGTTTTTTCAGCTCATTTCAATATGTCACACTGGTTGGCGGTCAACTTCTTGCAAGTCTGGTTATATTTCTTCTCGCTTTATGGCTGAGTGAAGACCAACTTCGCGCATGGGGTTGGCGTATTCCTTTTGCCATAGGTGCCGTTGCTGCAATTGTAGCCCTATATTTACGCAGTTCTCTTCATGAAACAGCATCTGTTGCATCAAAAGAAAATAAAGAAGCTGGTAGTGTTCTTAGCCTTTTACGCAACCACGGAAAAGCCTTTTTGCTTGTTGTTGGTTTTACTGCTGGTGGATCTTTGACTTTTTACACTTATACAACTTATATGCAGAAATTTTTGATCACTACAACAGGATTCAATAGTCACACGGCGACCACATTGATGACAGGTGCTTTATTTATTTTTATGTGCTTACAACCTCTTTTCGGTTCACTTGCTGATAAAATTGGAACAAGAACATCTCTTCTTATATGGAGTGTTTTATCTATTCTTCTCACCATTCCAATGCTCACTCTTATTGGTAACACTCAAAGCATATGGGTTGCTTTTTTTGGTATTGTCGCCATGCTTTGTGTTGCTTGCATGTACACTTCAATTGGTGGCATCGTAAAAGCAGAAATGTTTCCTGCTTCTGTTCGTGCTTTAGGTGTTGGTCTTTCTTATGCCGTTGCGAATGCAATCTTTGGCGGCTCAGCCGAAACTATTGCCTTATGGCTAAAAGATATTGGTTATGAAAGCACGTTTTATTATTACGTTACAGCCGTGATGGTTCTTGCTTTTATTTCTGCCTTACTTATGCCAGATGCACGCAAAAGTGGTTATCTTCAAGATCATTCAATCGATTAAAGAAAACATTAAATATGTCTCCTTAAATGAAACTAAATTCAAGGGGACATATTTTGTATAATAAAAGATCTTCACTGATTTAAAATTTTAAAATAAAGATGCATTTACAGTGATATAAAATGCTTTATTTCAAATTTGTAATATAAGGCAAGACAGCTTGAGAAGCGATTTCACCAGCAGATTCATGTGTCTTCATAATGGCACAAATATTTTCAAAACCATTAAGCTGAGCTTGGCGTGAGGGACCATCATTGAGAAGTTGTTCAACTTGACGAGCCAACATGCCAGGTCGCAAAAACTCATTAAAATATTCAGGAACAATCGGCTGATCTGAAATAATATTTGGAAGTGCGGCACTCCAAATTTTAATTTTTGGCATAAGAAATATTTTGGAAAAAAAATCCGCTTTATATCCTAAGACCATCGGAATATTTGCAAGTGCCAGTTCTAGCGATACAGTACCTGATGCAGCAAGCGCTACGCGTGCTTTTGAAAAAGCACACCACTTTTCCTCATCTCCTAATACAATTTTAAAATTAAATGACCAATCTTTTGTTAAGTTTCTCACTTCATTTTCAAGGTGAGGCAGTGTAGGAAGAATGATATGAATATCCGGATGACGTGTTTTTAAGATATCAAGAGACGACCCAAAAATAGGGATTAAGTTGCGTATTTCAGACCGTCTTGATCCCGGCAACACAAGAACAGTTTTACTGAAACTATGATCATTTTGTAAATTTTGACGTTCCTTTTCGATTTTTTTTAAAAAAGGGTGTGTTAACAAGCGGTGTCCTACATATGTTGCAGGGGGTCCATCCAACTCTTTCATCACGCGTTCTTCAAAAGGCAAGATGACAAGAACATGATCGATAAAATCACACATCTTTTTTGCTCTGTGTGGACGCCAAGCCCAGACAGAAGGCGCAATATATTTTACAATTGCAATATTAGGTGCCAATTTTCGTACTTTTTTTGCAATTCGATGGGTAAAATCAGGACTATCAACAATGATGAGAATATCAGGTTTTTCACGCGCAATATAATGAGAAAGTTGAAAGATATGACGTAATAAACGTGGTATTTTTTTTAAAACGGAGCCCAATCCCATTAACGCAATATCATCAGCATCAAAAAAACTTTTTAAGCCTAACTTTTGCAAATGATGTCCCCCTACACCAATTAACTCAATCTTACATTTCGTTTTTTTCTTAAGATTGTCTATAAGATCAGCAGCCAAGAGGTCTCCTGATTCTTCCCCGGCAACAATAGCAATTTTCAATACCCGCTCAGCCATCACTTTTTTTTCCAAAAGTCTCAATAAACATATGGAATTCATTTGCTTTATTGACTGTTTCTTTCAATTCTACAATAAAACTTTTTTCTGCTTCAACAGCAACACCGGATAACCCACAATTGAAAGCATTTTGTATAGTATTGGGTCCTATTGTTGGCAAATCTGCACGTTCTTCTTGTTGTGGTTTGGCAAGTTTAACCAAAACCCCCCCTTTTAAAGGGATCCGTTTTTCCAAACGCATTTCTTGAATGCGTCGTAGCATATGATCTGTTCCTTCAGCACCTTCTAGAGCCACAACACGGCCACGAACAGCAACAGCGCCTTGTCCGACATCAAGTTTTCCCAAAAGAATAGCAGCGTCTTGAGCCAGTTGAATGTCTTTAAATTCTTCTTTACTGGCACGCCTATCCGTCAAATTAAAGCCAAATGGTGCAAGAATTTCTGGAACAATTTCATGAGCACCGACCACATGAAAGCCGTGTTTTTCAAGTAAATTTATAAAGGCTTTAAGTAATGCATCATCCCCCCTACCCAAAGCGCCCATTAATACGGGCAAAGCAGTCAGCGTTATCCAATCAGGACGCAACTCGTAAAAATTCGGACGGCTTTTCACACCACCCGCCAAAACAACATTTTTAACTTTCTTTTTTTTTAAAGTTTTAATAAGTTTAGAAAGCTGAACGACTGAAATTTCACAATGTTCATAGGCATAAAGACAAGGATCAGATTCGTTTTTTAAAGGAATAAGAAAAGGATTGTGACCCGATTCAAAAAGAGCTTGAGCAACAGCGATTGGTAAAGTCCCATTACCAGCAATAATGGCAGTACGATGTGATAAAACTTTATGAGCATTAAATGATTCAGTCTTATTGCTCGTCATTTCATCCATCTAAACCTAACAGTTTGGGAGTACAATAAGCACGTTTATGATCTTCTTGAATAAAAGAAATAATATCAGCAACAGCAGCAGATTGAGAATAAGCATTTTGTGCATCAACTGCCCGCTCCCTAACAGGTTTTGTTCGATCAAAAAGCATGTTAACTGCATGTCGAACAGCATGTATTTCCTGACGTTTTAAGCCAGACCGCTTCATACCAATAATATTGAGTCCACCAAGATAAGCATGGACGCCTATAGCACTCCCATAAGGAATAAGATCTCCAACTAAAGCAGCAAGCCCACCAACGAATGCATGATGCCCAACGCGACAAAATTGATGAACGGCTCCACCACCACCAATTATAACATGATCACCAATAGTGACATGACCACCGATCATAACATTATTTGAAAATGTAACATGATTGCCCAAAACACAATCATGTGCAACGTGAGCATAGGCTAAAAACACACAATGATCACCTACAATAGTTGTTTTTGCACTTGAGTCAGAGCCACGATGCATCGTGACTCCTTCACGAATTATACAATTTTTTCCGATAACGAGTGTTGTATGTCCACCTTTATGCTTATTATTTTGTGGGTCACATCCAAGAATCGCATGTGGATAGACAATACTATCAGCCCCGAGACTGGTTGCACCCATTATAACAACATGGCTCATTAAGCGACAATTATCACCAATAACTGCCGCACCGCTAATATGACAAAATGGACCAATATCAACATTTTGTCCTAATTGAGCACCTTCTTCAACGAGAGCTGTTGGGTGAATTTTCACGTTAGACATACAAACCCTATTTTATAACTCTTCAGGAACAGCAATCATCGCTGCAACTTCCGCCTCAGCCACACGATGACCATCGACCTCAGCAATACAGGAAAATCTTTTAATTCCACCACGTTGTTTTATTTTTTTAACATGCAATTTCAATTGATCGCCAGGAATCACTGGTTTTCTAAATTTTGCTCCATCTACTGTCATGAGATACACAACACCTGGCTTTTCATCTCCTTCTGCCAAAAGAGATATTGCCCCCGCAGTCTGTGCCATTGCTTCAATAATTAAGACACCAGGCATAATAGGATTTTCTGGAAAATGTCCCATAAAATGCGGTTCATTAAATGTCACATTTTTGATTCCCGTAGCACACTCATCTTTATCAATATCCACAATACGGTCGATGAGTAAAAACGGATATCGATGTGGTAAAAGCGCGAGTAGCTTACCAATATCAACAGCATTCAAATTTGTTTGTTCAACGGAATTTGTCATAAAATTATTTTCCCCTATTGGGTTTGCTTATGCTCCGTAAAGCAGCCACTTCACGAAACCACTGTTTAAATGGACGGGCTGGACTCCCACCCCATTTTTCTCCATCTGGAACGTCATTCATAACGCCACTGGCAGCCGCGATTTGCACTCGAGAACCAACTTTAACATGATCTGCAAGTCCTACGTTACCACCAAGCTGAGTAAAATCACCAATAGAAGCGCTGCCTGCAATACCACAATGAGCGGCAATTAAACTATAACGACCTATGACAACGTTATGGGCAATTTGTACCAAATTATCAATTTTTGTGCCCTCACCAATAATTGTATCTTTCAGTGCCCCACGATCAATTGTTGTATTCGCGCCAATTTCGACATCATCTTGAATAATGACACGTCCTAGCTGAGGAATTTTTTCGACACCATTTGGTCCACCAACAAAACCAAATCCATCCTGACCAATGCGCACACCAGGATGAAGATAGACTCGATTGCCAAGCAAACTGTATTGGACAGAAACAGAAGGTGCGATATAACTATCACGACCAATGTGACAATTTTCACCAATAACAGCGTTTGCAGATATTAAACTACCCGATCCGATTTCTGCATTTTTGCCAATGACAGCACCTGCCTCAATAATAGCACCATTTTCTATACTTGCTGATGGATGAATGAAGGCTTTTTCTGAAATTCCACCTTCACCCGTCCATGGAACAGGCTTTGCAGAGGCTGGGAAAAGAACTCTTCCAACAAGAGAAAAATCACGTTGAGGTGATGATGTAACTAAAATTGCCATACCTTCTGGCACCTTAGGTACAACATCTTCCGGACACAATACAGCGACAGCCAAATTGCCAATAAGACTTTTGGCAAATTTACGACTTTCTATAAATATAAGAGACCCAGCTTGCGCATCATCAGATGATGCAAGACTATGAATAACATGATGAGCCATTTCAGGAGTACGTATAGCGGCACCTGTTAACTCAGCCGCTTCACCGACCGTCATTTGCCGGGACGGCGTAAAAAATATTGCTTCCGCCATCAAAACAACTTTCTCTCCCGACTCACATATGCGACCGGGAGAAATGAATATTAGAATTTGGTAGAAACACCAAAATTAAAGTTTTGTACACGATCACCCTCTTCTTTGGCAATCGGCCATGCATAATCAAAGCGTAATGGACCGAAAGGCGATGCCCACATGAGACTCAAACCAGCTGAAGCGCGCCATGAACTTCCTGTACCAGTGACAGGATTTTCAAAAGAATATATTGGATCATATGTATTACCATATAACGTTGCAGTATCGGCAAATACGGCACCGCGCATACCCAAACTCTCAGGAACAACCGGCATTGGAAATTGCAGCTCAGCTGTTGCATTCATGTACGTTGTCCCACCAAGGAAGTAACGATCACCATTACTAGATTTTTGCTGTGGACCAATACCATTATATTTAAAACCACGGATCATATCTGAATTGTTTTTAAACATATCAAAAATACGAACACCGTCATTTCCAATCTCATGAATATAACCACCACCAATGGATACAAGACCAACAATGTCATATTGTTCAGAAACCGTCTTGTACAACATCGCTTTACCTGATGTTTTTAAAAAATTGGCATCACCACCAATACCTGCATATTCTTGAATACCACGAATGAAAATACCTTCATGTGGATTGCGCATATCATCAATTGAATTGTATGTCAGACCATAACTAATGGATGAGCGCGTCCAAGGGCTTTTGTCCGCCGCCTCAATAATCGCACCAGAATAACGATTAGCAAGCTCTTCTTCATATTTCGTATTATTGGCTTCAGCAAGACGTCTATAACGCCCGCTATGATCAAGATCATATTCTTCCTGAATATAATTATAAGAGATACTACCTGTTAATTGATCAGTAATGGGAACACCAAAACGTACCGAGCCACCCGTTTGTTTCACATCATAATCACCATTCATACGATATGTACGTCGGAAAATATCAAATCCAGCCGACAAGCGATATCCAAGAAAATATGGTTCTGTAAATGATAGGTTATAATTACGGGCTTCGTCCTCACCTGCACCGACCCCAATACGGAAATATTGACCACGACCAAGGAAATTGCGCTCTGTTATCGAAGCTTCCACAGAAGCACCAGGCGATTCCCCACCCGTTGTATAGCCACCACCAATTGAAAACTCACCCGTAGATTTTTCTACAACATCAACAATTAATACAACTTGATCAGGTTCTAAACCAGGTGCAGTAGAAACATTGACCGTTTGAAAGAAACCAAGAGCCTCCAAACGACGTTTTGCGCGTTGCACCATCGTTTGATTATACGCATCACCTTCATTTAGATCAATCTCGCGACGAATAACATAGTCACGCGTTTTATCATTACCACGAATTTCAATACGTTCAACATAAGCGCGTGGACCTTGATCAATATTATAAACAATAGAAATTGTATGATTGTTAAAATCACGATCACCACGCGGCTCAACACGAGCAAACGCATAGCCCGAATCTGCCACACGATCATTAAGCGCCAAAACAGTATCTTCAATACGCTTTGCACTATAAACATCACCTGAATGTGTTTTAAGCGCGTTTTGCATTGATTGAGTATCGATACCCTCTACTGTACTATCAACTTCAACATCACCTAATGTATAACGTTGCCCCTCATCAACAACAAAGTTGATTTTATAAGAATTGCTCGCTTCATCAAAAACTGCATTTGCCGAAACAACCTGAAAGTCGGCATAACCACGGTTATAATAAAAACGCCGAAGAGCTTCTTCATCAGCAGCCAATCGGTCTTCACTGTAAACATCACCACGAGTCAACCATGACAATATGCCAGAACGTTTCGTTGCAATAATATCACGAAGACGACGATCTCCAAAAGCTTCATTACCTTCAAAAGTAATATCATCAATTTTTGTTTTTTGTCCCTCATCAATCTTGAAAACAACATTGACGCGACCTTGCCCTAAATCAATCGTCTGAGCAGTTACAGCTGTATCATTACGCCCAACGTAACGATAGGCTTCACGAATTGTTTGCTCATCTGAAGCAAGCTTTACAGGATCAAAAGCTTCACGTGGCTTCAATGAGATCACACGTTCAAGATCAGGATCTTTAACTTTTTTATTTCCTTGAAACAAAATTTGATTGACGACTTCATATTCTTTAACAGAAACAATGAGTCGATTGCCAGATTGATTAATTTTCACATCTGAAAACAAACCCATGGCAAAAAGACGTTTTACAGATTCGTCAATATCACGACTAGAAAAGTTTTTTCCGACCTGAATATCAATATTGTCCCGAATCGTCTGAGCGTCAACGCGCTGAATACCGCGAACATCAATAGAACGCACCACAGCCGCTTTAGCAATACTTACTGTTGCAACTGAAACTGCTACCGCAGCAGGCACACTCATTGCCACCGTAAGTGCTAGCGCGGATGCTGCGCTAAGAAATTTCGAATTGGCCTTCATTGGCTTTATTACCCTTGTTTCTTTTATCTCAAGACAAATAATGTCTAAAATGCTTATATTACCCTAATAACGTGTTTTTTTATACAAGCAAGGCTTTCGGTTAAAAACTATTTACTTCTTTAGCAATCGTGGCATCTATGTCACGGCATTTCGTAAATATGGTTAACAATATCCCCCATCAAATGTGCTTTTTTATCATTATTGCGGTGTTTATCATAACTTTATCCACCAAACCAACATAAATAATCATTTGATATAGCAAATATCATAAAGGCGAGTACCGCAAGCAAACCAATTTTAAAGATAAATTCCTGTATTGGTTTAGGCACGGGTCTACCGATTATTCCTTCTATAAGATAAAAAACAAGATGTCCGCCATCTAATGGTGGCACTGGAAAAAGATTAATTAAGCCAATACCAATCGACAAAAAAGCAGTAAAATTCAAAAGCGACATAAAGCCTGTTTCACTAACTTGCCATGCGATATTGGCAGTTTTTGAGGGTCCACTTAATTGACAACGATCTTCCTGACCTATGATAAGACGGCCAATAAATTTTACTGTTTGTGTCACAATAAATACAGAACGATCCGTTGCTTCTGAAATTGCTGTAAAAAAACCATAACGCATTTGTTTTTGATAAGCAGGATCAATACGCATTGGATTATTCGGATCCGTTGGCGCTCCAACACCAATCATACCAACTCTAACTTTATTACCAAAACCATCATCACGTATTGTTACCTCAGGACGTATTGTAACATTAAAAAATTGATCATTCCTCTCCATTTTAAATATAACAGGTTTGTCACCTTCAAAAGAAACATAAGCAATAAGATCTTGAAAACTCTCAACGGGTTTACCGTTAATTTCTTTAAAACGGTCTCCCGGCATTAAACCAGAAGCACTTGCAGGAGCGCCATCAACAAGAGAACCCACCACGGGTTCAATGACAATCCGTCCATAAGAAAAGAAAAAGAAAGAAAGGATTGCCACTGTAAAAAGTGCATTAAAAAAGGGACCAGCAAAGACTGTTGCTGCTCGTTTCCATGCATTGGCTGCAGCAAATGATCCTTTTAAATGTGATGCACCAGCTTTTGTTTCCATACTTGCTGCATCTTCATCACCAATAAATTTTACATATCCACCAAGCGGCACCAATGCCAAACGCCAACGCATACCTCTTTTATCAGTATAAGAAAAAAGTTCAGGCCCAAACCCTAAGGAAAATGTTGATGCACCAATACCACATAGTCGACCAACCAAATAATGTCCCATTTCATGAACAAATATAATCGCCATAATGGCAAGTATAATTGCTATAACTCTATATAGAGGCCACCCAAAATCACTTATGAGACTTGAAATTTCCAAAATAATCTCCGTGATTAAATCATATTAAACATATTGGAAGGAACGTTAACATCAGACACGATTGCCCCAATAATATAAAGAATAACTGCTGCAAAGACCAATCCGTCTACGCGATCCATAAATCCACCATGACCAGGCAAAAAAGTACCCGAATCTTTAACACTAAAATATCTCTTAACCCAAGATTCTGCAATATCACCACATTGCGACATAATCGATAATATAAATGCGAGTAAGGGGATAAAAAAATTTGCAGGACTCGTATCAAGCGCCAAATATGCAACCAAAGTTCCTCCTGCAACACCTACCAAAGCACCCCCTACAGCCCCACTCCACGTTTTATTTGGTGAAAATCGCGGTGCAAGTTTTGGACCACCTAATGCTCGTCCATTAAAATAAGCTGCAATATCTGTTCCCCAGACAACTGCAAAGAGAAAAATGATTGCGCCAAATCCAAAAGGCTCATCTCCTCTTATATACGCAAGAGAAACAGCAGGTAGACAAGCATATAAAAAACCGCCACTGATCCATCCAGCCGTTTTTACTGAGGTAATGCCAAGCAATAAGGCACAAAGAATGATAAACCCAAAAACAAAAGGTGCAGAAAAATCAAAAAAAAGAAAAATACCGATTATAATATAGCATAATAGAACACATAGTTTTTGCCATATTTTCCATTTTATTGATGTTATATTCGTCCATTCATAAAGAACCAATCCACCAATGACCCATGAAAAAAAGGCAAAAGGGACGCCACCCACCCATGTCAACCATAAAGCAATACTTCCTAAAATGATTGCTGTCAGGCTGCGCATAACCAGATTAGACATCGTTGCTCCTTTGATTAAAAAACATTATTTTACAGCTTCTTTTTTAATAACAGAATTTAATAATCCACCAAATCTGCGCTCGCGTGAAGCATAGCAAGACAATGCTAAATCAAATGCTGTTTCATTGAAATCTGGCCATAAGCAAGGTGAAAAGTATAATTCACTATAAGCAGACTGCCACGACAAAAAATTAGACAAACGTTGTTCGCCACTTGTTCGAATGATAAGATCAGGATCTGGCATAGGAACAATATCAAGATTTTGTGCAATTGTTTTTTCAGAAATTTGATCAATTTCAATCTGTCCAGACTGAATAGACGTAGCAATCCTTTTTACAGCACGAACCAACTCATCACGCCCACCGTAATTAAAGGCAATAACAAGCTTAAGACCGGTATTATCCTCAGTCATTGTTTCAGCTTTTTGCAGCAATAACATAATATCATGAGGCATATTTTCTCGACTGCCAATAATATGAATGCGAACGTTATTGGAATGCAACTCTGCCAAATCCTGTTTAATAAATAATTTTAACAAGGATATGAGAGAGTTGACTTCATCAACTGGACGAGACCAATTTTCGGAAGAAAAAGCATAAAGCGTAAGCCATTCCAAACCAATATGGGCTGAATGTCTAACAATTTTATGAAGCGCTTTCACACCAGCTTTATGACCTGCATAACGAGGCAGAGCACGCGCACGCGCCCAACGTCCATTTCCATCCATAATTATAGCAACATGGCGTGGACAAGACATGAAATGAAACCTCGCTTAACTTTACGATTTAAACTTGCATAATTTCAGTTTCTTTGACTGCTAATACTTTATCGATTTCAACAATCGTATCATCAGTCAACTTTTGTATCTTTTCAGATATGCTGCGGCTTTCATCTTGACTGATTTCACTTTCTTTTTCAGCTTTTTTTAGTACGTCCATTCCATCACGACGAACATGGCGTACCGCGACCTTCGCCTGTTCAGCATATTGATGCGCGATTTTTACCAGTTCCTTACGCCTCTCTTCATTAAGCTCTGGCAGTGGAACACGTAAATTCGTCCCATCGGTAATTGGATTTAATCCTAATCCAGCTTCACGAATGGCTTTTTCAACTGCACCTACCATCGATTTATCCCAAACAGACACAGACAACATACGTGCTTCTGGAACCGATATGTTAGCAACTTGGTTGATTGGAACGACAGAGCCATAAGCCTCAACTATCAGCGGTTCCAACAAACTTGCAGAAGCCCTCCCCGTCCGCAAACCTGTTAATTCATGTTTAAAAGATGATATTGCACCATCCATACGACGCTTAAGGTCATCAATGTTTTTAACCTCACTCATGCTGGAAACTCCTCTTAAAACCTTTATTATGACTTATTTTATTCTGAGACAACTGTGAAACGTCCCGTGCCCTTTATGACATTCATTAATCCACCTTTTTCATGGATAGAATAAACAATAATTGGAATATTATTTTCACGTGCTAACGCAACAGCAGTTGTATCCATAACAGAAAGACCGCGTTGCAGAACTTCTTCATGTGTCAATTGATCAAAGCGCTGTGCCTCAGGATCCTTTTTGGGATCTGCAGAGTAAATCCCATCAACTTGCGTTCCTTTAAACAACGCATCTGCATCAATTTCAGCCGCACGCAATGCTGCTGCCGAATCAGTTGTAAAAAAAGGGTTTCCAGTACCGCCTGCAAAAATAACAACTTTTCCTTGGTTCATATAACCAATCGCCTTACGTTGTGAAAAACTTTCACTAATTTGTGGCATTGCGATGGCGGATAGTACGACCACATCAACACCCAGTTTGGTAAGAGACGTACGCAAAGCAAGAGAATTAATTGCTGTCGCGAGCATGCCCATATGATCACCTGTTACACGATCACCACCGTGAGAAGCCACAGCAACACCGCGAAAAATATTTCCTCCACCAATAACAACACCAACTTCAATACCCAAGGCACGAGCTTCAGCGATATCGCTTGCAATACGATCTACAACTGAAACGTCAATACCAAAACTCTGCTCCCCCATAAGCGCTTCACCAGACGCTTTTAATAAAATACGTTTGTATCGTGGGGTTTTATTCATCAATCATCTCCAAAAGCAAAAATACTTTTGCATTCGATACACGAAGGGCACCGCATTGTCACGCGATGCCCTTCTTAAAGAAGATTTTTTTTCAATCATCCACATATGCAAGATAAAACTGGTCTATAATGAATGAATAAATTTATAATTTTTAGCCTTTTACGGCCGCTGCAACTTCAGCTGCAAAATCTGTTTCTTCCTTTTCGACCCCCTCGCCCAATGCAAAGCGAACAAAGCCAATAAGTTTCGCTGGCGCGCCTATAGATTTTTCAGCATCTTTTAATGCGGATTCAACAGTAAAGTCAGGATTCATCACAAATGCTTGGGAAAGCAAAACAACTTCTTCATAAAATTTGCGCATGCGACCTTCAACCATTTTTTCAATAATATTTTCAGGCTTTCCAGATTGGCGCGCTTGATCAGAAAAAATAGCTTTCTCACGCTCAACAGCATCAGAATCAACCTCTTCAGCTGTTAATGCTAATGGATTTGTTGCTGCAACATGCATAGCAACTTGGCGCGCAAAAGCAGAAGCTGCATCTTTATCACCGTCGGTTTCAATACCTACAATAACACCAAGTTTACCCAAACCGTCTGCTACGCCATTGTGAATATAAGTTGCAACAACACCTTTATCGACCGACAATTGTGCAGAGCGACGGAAAGTCATATTTTCACCAATTGTGCCAATTGCATCTTTGATGGTTTCTTCAACATTTTTAGCACTGCCTGGGTATGGCGAAGCCGCTACAGCTTCTAAAGATCCATCTGTATTTAAAGCAGCAGTAGCAACATTTTTAACAATTTCTTGAAAGGCATCATTACGCGCGACAAAATCTGTTTCAGAATTTATCTCAACCAAAACGGCTTTATTTCCGTTTGAAGCAACACCAATCAAACCTTCAGCTGCGGTACGACCTGCTTTTTTATCAGCCTTAGCCATACCTTTTTTACGTAACCAGTCGACAGCAGCCTCCATATCACCATCTGTCTCAGCCAATGCCGCCTTGCAATCCATCATGCCAGCGCCTGATAATTCACGTAATTCTTTAACCTGTGCTGCTGTAATGCTCATAATTTGCCTCTTTATTTCAATAATGATGAAAGCGTGCTGGAAATTCCTAGGCACGCCAATCATCTTTTACACGTTTTCGTTGACGCTTTCACATTCAAAACAGCATCAACTTAATTTTTGCATTTTTCATTCTATTCTTGCACTGAAGCTACAGCTTCAGGATGGGATTCCGCAGTCATTTCAAGAACAGGTTCTACGGGAGCTTCAGCTTGCGCACCCAAATCCACACCCATTGATCCTTGCTGACGCGCAATACCATCAAGAGCTGCACGTGCAATTAAATCACAATAAAGAGAAATGGCACGTGATGCATCATCATTACCTGGAATTGGATAATCAATATTATCAGGGTCACAATTGGTATCAATGACAGCAACCACTGGAATGCCAAGACGCTTTGCTTCTTGGATAGCAATAGCTTCTTTATTGGTATCAATCACAAAAATTAAATCTGGAATAGATCCCATATCTTTAATACCACCAAGAGCACGATCAAGTTTTTCACGCTCACGATCAAGATTTAACCGCTCCTTCTTGGTGAAGCCGGCGGCTTCATCCGATAAAATTTCATCAACTTTACGTAAACGTTGAATAGAGTTAGAAATGGTTTTCCAGTTTGTTAACATACCACCCAACCAACGCGCATTGACATAATATTGCGCTGAACGATTGGCTGAATCTGCAACAATTTCAGAAGCTTGACGCTTGGTACCTACAAATAAAACGCGACCGCCACGTGCAACTGTATCAGACACAACTTTTAACGCTTGGTGTAAAAGTGGTACAGTTTGTGCAAGATCAATAATATGAATATTGTTACGTTGCCCATAAATATAGGGCGCCATTTTTGGGTTCCAACGATGTGTTTGGTGACCAAAATGAACACCAGCTTCTAAAAGTTGGCGCATAGAAAAATCTGGCAATGCCATTGTTTTGTCCTTTCCGGTTGAACCTCCACGAAAAAGAGGCAGATGTAACTGCCACCGGCGGATCGTTACGGATTTCTCCCGCAACCACCCAATTTCCGTGTGTGGAATAAATTACTGTTTAAAAGATTATAGACGCAAACTCAAGCATTTTGTTCACAAACTTTTTTTTATTTCAAATGAGCATATATCAGTAAGAATGGACGGTTAAATCTATATGATCTTCAAACATTAGTCGTTAACACAATTATTTTTTGGCAAATCTTGAGGGGGGTGTATTTTATCACGTATCATTTCAAAACGCGTCAACTTTCCCCTTACGACAAAAGTGCCATAATCCATCACAAGATCACGCGTCACACCATTCTCATAAAGTTTAAAACTTGTGCTATAAATGGGTAAACCATCTTGATGTTCTTTATCATCAAAATAAGAAATTGTTACAGGCCAATACTCTTCTTGACCTAGTTCCCCTAAAACATCACTTTCATGATCAGACACAGGTTCTTTTTTTTGCCCTATAAAAACAGTTGCTTGAGTTAAAGAGTCAGCTTCTTCTGATCCATCAAACAAAGTGGTTTGATAAAAATGCTCACCTGCCTTTGCGCGTCGAATAACTTCTTTTGTTTGTACTGTTGGGAAATCTGCTGATTGCAAATAATGTTCCGATTCCTCTGGCTTGGTAAGTTTTACCATCATTTTACCATGTTTAATTGTCGCAACACCATTTGTTTCATTCGTTATTTCTTGATCGATTTTGGTCCTACTTTGGAAACGAAACTCTTGACCGTTAAAGGCTTCATAATTTTCAACTTCCTGATCTGTTAAACGATCAGGAAGATCATCCGTAGCAATACGTGTGACAAAACGAAAATGAGTCTTATATCCTTCACAAACGGAATCTTGAAATGCATAAGCCATACGCCCCGTAAGACCAGATATGCCTGATTGCTCTGTGGCACTATCCAATTGAAGATCATAAATTGCCAAATGTGACGCCATTTTGATCGTGTCTTTAGACTGCACAGAACAGAGAGATAAAGCACAAAATGTCAGGGCTAAAATCAATCTGCTCATATTTACTGTCCTTTTTTAATTCTGCATGCACTATCACAATATAAGCGGATAATGCCAGTATTTTTCTTTTGAATGTTTCTTTTTGTCCTTTTTTTTCGTAACAAAAGACGCAATAAACACGCTTAATCATTACGTATTTTTAACGAAAAGAGAGATAAAATGTCTGAGACAATTGAAAGCCGTTTAGAAAAATTTCAAATTACGATTCCTGAAGCTGCACAGCCTGTAGCTAATTATGTAACTGTAATACGCAGCAATAATCAGCTTTTTATTTCTGGACAAATTCCTTTATCTAAAGGAAAACCTGTCGCTGTTGGTAAAGTTGGGTCAACCGTCAGTGCTGAAAAAGCAAAAAAATCGGCAGAAGCATGCGCCATCAATATACTCGCACAAGCCAAATCCGCTTTGGGTAGCCTTGATAAAATCAAACGCGTCACAAAAATTACCGTATTTGTTGCAACGGATCCTAATTTTACGGATATTCCACAAGTTGCGAATGGAGCATCGGATTTATTCGTCAATATTTTAGGTGATGCAGGAAAACATGCACGCTCTGCAGTTGGTGTTTGCTCTCTTCCTATGGATGTGCCTGTTGAAATTGAAGCAATCTTAGAAGTTTAAATCATGCGAATGGATTGGTTGATTAATCAACCCATATCGCATCGTGGACTACATGATAACAATAAAACTATTTATGAAATACGTTGCAAGCATTTGAGCTTGCAGCGATTTATGGATTTCCCATTTATGTGATGTCCAAATCTCTCACGATGACATACCCATTGTTTTTTATAATAATTCCTTTGAGTGGATTAATGGAAGCAAAATCGGATCATTGTTTTGCTCTTTTATTCTATTCAGACCCTACGTTTTGGAGACGGCCAGTAACAGATAATCTCCTTGCACCAACTGTTGGATACTATAACAGGAAAGGTTCCTATTGTGGTTAGGCTTCAAGGCAATGAAGAACTTGATTCTGCAATTATTTTAACCATGACAATCTTTTAGCACTCTATAAAAACAACACTGCGATCATGTCAAAAGATATGCATCTTTTACAACAAATACATGTACCGCACTCAACACTTGCTCATGGAATTTATGCTATAAGAACAATGAGAAAAGATATTGAGGAACATTTTTCAATACTTGCTCATAATATCGAATTTGTTGTTTATAAAAGAACGTAAATTAACAATCCTTCGTTCGGTTTACTAAATAAAACCTTAATTTTTCAATTCTTGCTACACCAATAACAGCTAAAGATCAAAGGGATGACATACACGAATTTGCAGATCAGATGATTTTTTATGATTTCAACCCTGCGTGTCACAATAAATATTTTTTTGTTTATAAAGCACCTTTTGATTAACTATGTTAATATGGTAAAAAAAGATTTTAATAAACAACAGCAGGCTAAAACAATGTCTCAAACTTATGATCAAGATAATATTTTTGCCAAATTACTGCGTAATGAAATTCCTTCAATACGTGTTTATGAAGATGATGATGTTGTCGCTTTTATGGATGTTATGCCTCAGACAACAGGTCACACTTTGGTTGTACCTAAAAAGGCTTCACGCAATATACTTGATGCGGATCCACAAATATTGGAAGCAACAATTAAGATTGTTCAAAAAATTGCAAAAGCCATCAAAAAAGCCTTTAACGCTGAAGGAATCACCATTTTACAATTTAATGAAAAATCAGGAGGTCAAACAGTCTTTCATCTGCACTTTCATGTTATGCCACGCTTTGAAGGCGATAAATTGCTTGCCCATAATGACACAATGGAAACTTCAGAAAATTTAGAAAAAGCTGCACAAAAAATACGTGAGGCATTATAATATTGTTATTTTTACGATCATAGTTTTTAAAATTATGGTCAAATCTCAGAATCAAATATCTGTAACGCCTATTAATATTTAAGCCTATTTATAAAAATTCATAAATAGGCTTAATGCTTTTATTAAAATAGATCACCATAGCTGTATAAATAGAGTTATAATTTTGGGATCAGTATCTTTTTAATTCTTATTTACCTCTCCGACAATGTTTTTCCTTTAGTCTTTTTTTTTGTACTTTCTCTAGAGTGTCTTAATTTGGAACCTCTATTTGCAGGTAAAATTTCCAATGCAAGTTTTAGATGATCTTTAGCATTAAGAAGGACGCGAACAGTCCCACCATTGCGCAATTTGCCAAATAATATTTCTTCTGCAAGCGGTTTTTTAATATATTCTTGAATAACACGCCCAAGAGGTCGAGCCCCCAAGCGCGCATCATAACCCATTTCAGCAAGCAATTTAATTGCTGGATCAGAAAGCTCAAATGTAATTTCACGATCAGCCAATTGAGCTTCAAGTTGCAAAATAAATTTTTGCACAACTTGATAAATTACAGTTTCAGGCAAAGCCCCAAAAGGTATGATAGCATCAAGGCGATTTCGAAATTCTGGTGTGAACAAACGATTGATCGCATCAATATCATCACCTTCACGCTCTGTCTTACCAAATCCAATAGCTGCCTTAGCCATATCAGCAGCACCCGCATTTGTCGTCATAATTAATACGACATTACGAAAATCTATCTGCTTACCATTATGGTCTGTCAATTTACCATGATCCATAACTTGTAAAAGAATATTGTACAAATCAGGATGTGCTTTTTCTATTTCATCAAGCAAAACAACAGCATGAGGATTTTGATCAACAGCATCTGTTAACAATCCACCTTGATCAAATCCAACATAGCCAGGGGGCGCACCGATTAAACGCGATATCGTATGTCTTTCCATATATTCAGACATATCAAAACGCAAAAGTTCAACACCAAGTGATGATGCCAGTTGCTTAGCAACCTCAGTTTTTCCAACACCTGTCGGTCCAGAAAATAGATAACTTCCAATCGGTTTATCTGGTTCTCTTAAGCCAGCACGCGCAAGTTTAATCGACGAGGTTAATGCCTCAATGGCTTTATTTTGTCCATAAACTACACGCTGTAATTCTTTTTCAAGATTAGCCAATGTTTTACGATCATCACGTGAAACCACTTTGGGAGGGATACGAGCAATCATAGCAATCGTTGCTTCAATTTCGCGCGCACCAATTGTTTTCTTTCTTTTTTCTTTTGGCAACAACATTTGTGCGGCGCCCGTTTCATCAACAACATCAATTGCCTTATCAGGCAAACGGCGATCCGCCATGTATCTTGATGATAATTCAGCTGCGACTTTCATCGCCTCATCTGTGTATTTAATTTTATGAAAATCTTCAAAATAAGGTTTCAAACCTTTTAAAATCTCAATTGCATCTGTCAATGAAGGTTCATTGACATCAATTTTTTGAAAGCGTCGTGCCAAAGCACGATCTTTTTCAAAAATTTGACGGTATTCCTTATATGTTGTTGAGCCAATGCAACGAATAGCGCCAGAAGATAATGCAGGCTTTAAAAGATTGGCCGCATCCATGCTGCCACCTGAAGTTGCTCCTGCACCTATCAATGTATGTATTTCGTCAATAAATAAAATTGCACCAGAATAAGATTCCAGCTCTTCAACAACCTTTTTTAAGCGTTCTTCAAAATCACCACGATAACGTGTTCCTGCAATTAAAACCCCCATATCCAACGAAAATATTGTGGCACCTTTTAAAACTTCAGGAACATCTTGTTCAACGATGCGCTTTGCCAATCCTTCAGCAATAGCTGTTTTACCAACACCTGGATCACCAACAAGTAAAGGATTATTTTTTGCTCTACGGCATAATATTTGAATCGTGCGCGACACTTCTTTGTCACGCCCAATCAACAAATCAATTTTACCCTCACTCGCGCGTTTATTCAAATTAACACAATAAGTGTCTAATGCTTTTAAATTTTTACTCGATGAAACAAGACCGTCATCTGAATTATCATCAAAATCCTCAAGAGGAGAGGCTTGCGAAACGTCTGAAGACATACCATGAGAGATGAAACTCACAGCATCATAGCGAGTCATACCGAGTTCTTGAAGAAAATAAGCCGCGAAACTTTCACGTTCAGCAAAGATTGCCACTAAAACATTTGCTCCAGAGACTTCATCACGTCCAGCAGATTGGACATGAATAACTGCACGTTGAATCACACGTTGAAAAGATGTGGTTGGTTTTGTATCTTCATCATCACCAATTTGCTGATCAAGCTCAGATTGAACATATTGATTTAGTCGACTACGCAATTTTTTAATGTCAACGTGACATGCAACCATAACAGCATGAGCATCAGGATCATCTATCAAAGCCAGCAATAAATGTTCCAAGGTAGCATATTCATGATGAGCTTCACTCGCAATTGTTAACGCTTTATGCAGGCTCATTTCAAGACTTGGTGTAAATGATGGCATTTAATTCTACTTTCTCTCCATCACACATTGAAGCGGATGTTGGTTTTGTCGCGCGCAGTCCAGAACTTGCGTCACTTTTGTTTCTGCAACTTCATAAGAATAGATGCCGCATTCCCCGACTCCGCTTTGATGAACATTAAGCATGATGCGAGTTGCGTCTTCACGATTTTTCTTAAAAAATTTCTCCAATACAAAAATCACAAATTCCATAGGCGTATAATCATCATTTAAAAGAAGAACACGATATGGATCTGGTTTTTTTAATTTTGGACGCAAACGTGTCGCAACACCAGATTCATTGTGATCGTCATCTTTATTCGATCGATCGTTTTGTTTATTCATAGTTATTTTATATTTTGCCATTTCATTCATGACTTTACGATTTCCTCTTTGCTATAATGTAATGCCTTTTATGAAAATTTTAAGACCCTTTTTTTTGCTTTCAAATGATTATTAATGCGGTCAATAAATTTATAAAATACGTATCATTTTTTTTGAAAAAAAATTTGAATTTAAACGGATTGGTAACGCTATTTCTTTAAGTTCACCAAAATTCCGCATCCAAAAGGGCTTGGGCGGTATTATTTTGCTTGGCATATAAGGGTTTCAAAGTGCGTACAAAATTTTATTATACACGATCATTTTTTACTTTAACATGTATGAGTATTTTAATTTTTAGTTTTTTTGCTCCTTATGCAAAAGCAGCGCCTAATGGAACTTTTGCTGATAAATATGCTGCAATTGTTGTTGATGCGAATACAGGTAAAACTCTTTTCCAAGCCAATGCCAACGCCCGTCGTTATCCAGCATCACTGACAAAAATGATGACCCTTTATATGTTGTTTGAAGCAATGCAATCTGGTCGCGTTAATCCAAACACTCCCATACCCGTTTCTGCCTATGCAGCAGCCAGGCAACCTACAAAAATTGGATTTAAACCAGGTCAAACAATACCGGCAGAATCTGCTGCAAAAGCGCTTATAACAAAATCGGCTAATGATGTTGCTGCCGCTATTGGCGAATATCTTGGCGGTTCAGAGCAGCGTTTTGCGCAAATTATGACAACAAAAGCGCGTCGCCTTGGAATGATGAATACCAATTTTGCCAATGCCTCAGGTTTGCCTGATGTTCAGAATTATTCAACCGCACGTGATATGGCCATTTTATCTATGGCACTTCGTGAACATTTTCCAAACCATTATACATTATTCAAAACAACGAGTTTTCAGTTCCGTGGGCAAACTATAAATGGGCACAATCGACTGGTTAAAAACATGAAGGGTGTTGATGGTATTAAAACTGGTTATACGCGTATGTCAGGTTCGAACCTTGCAACATCTATGCAGCTTAATGGGCGTTCAATCGTAGCGGTCGTAATGGGAGGGCGGTCTTCTGCATTACGTGATGCACATATGGCTGAATTATTACGCACTTATATGCCTAAGGCAAGCCGTTCAAAAACACGTGCCCCACTTTTGGCTGCTACACTTTATAATTTACCAGAAGGACACAAAGCACCAATACCTGTTGCCAAAGCTAACATCAACAATCAAAATAATGATGATGCTGTCATTTTAACTGCTTTAGCAGGGCAACAACGCCAAGAGAGTTCTGCAATTAACGCCGTCAACCAAGCGATCATTCAAAAACCTGAAAACGAGGTCCTTTCCACACCAGTGCAAGAACAACCCAATAAGAAAGAAAATATAGATCCAATTGTGACAGCATCCACTCCCGCAAAAGCAGCAGCTATCCTTTCAGGTTGGGCTGTACAAATCGGATCTTTACCTAATCAAGAACAAGCAGATGCAATGCTCGTCAATGCTACAGCAACGATGCAAACAGCGTTTTCAAGCGCTCAACCCCAAACGCAAATTTTCGATAAAGATGGGCAACGTTATTATCGCGCTCGTTTTGCGGGGTTTCAATCAAAAAAATCAGCCAATGATGCATGTGCTGCGTTAAAGAAAGCAAAATTTAACTGTTATGCGATATCACAATAATTGTAAATAAGTTTTGCGTAAAAGAGGAATTGTTATAATGTATGCGTTAGATGTTGATTTGAAAAACAAATCCTTAGAACAAAGACAATCGCTTTTAAGTCTACGTTCATTACAAGATGCAGCAACAAAACTAGCCGATTTAAAAAATGTACCAAATGGCTTAAATACCCGCGCCCTCGTCGGAATGTTTATATGTCAAACACAACGGAACAAACGTATCGCAATGGATCCAGTACGCATCCATTTGAGAGTGGCAACTAGACAAGGCAGTTCAATTGTTAAATTGCGTTTTGGTTCAACAAAGTTTTAAGCTATAAAAAATCTATTATAACAAACCTAATTCTGCAAGTTCTCGTCTAAGATGTGGCGGCAATTTTTTGTTTGCTCCCATAACGTCATCTTTTGGTGCATCGTTTACAGTTAAATAACGCCATCCTTGAAAGGCTCGACGAGATTGCCAATGAGTTGGTATTACTTTTGGATCTAAAACAAACTCACATCTTTGGATCCCGTCCCGGTCCGTAAATGGACGAATATCTAAAAATGTTTGGCGGCATTGAATATTTCCTTTTATAACCCAATAAAGCGATCCACCATCAAGAATTTCTTCAATACGCTTTGGAACCATTCTTGTTGTATGAATGCGCTCAGCTTTTAAAGAATCTTTTTGCTGGGACAGTTGAAAAGCAATGAAGCTTTCCAACTCTTCAAGAGTGGAACAGCCAACACACAATTTTATAATATTTAATGCCATAATAATCTTTAGCAGTCTGTCACATTAACAGCTAAACCACCTTTACTCGTTTCTTTATATCTATCACTCATATCCAGTCCCGTTTGTCGCATTGTTTCTATACACGCATCAAGTGAAACAAAATGTGTTCCATCCCCATGAAGAGCCAGAGAGGAAGCAGTAACGGCTTTCACTGCACCAAGTGCATTTCGTTCAATACAAGGCACTTGAACAAGACCCGCAACAGGATCGCAGGTCATACCCAAATGATGTTCTAATGCTATTTCAGCAGCATTTTCAATTTGTTCTGAAGTCCCACCTAAAGCTGCTGTTAATCCAGCAGCTGCCATAGATGAGGCGGATCCAACCTCCCCTTGACAACCGACTTCTGCACCAGAAATTGAGGCATTATGTTTAATAACACCCCCAATTGCAGCTGCCGTTAATAAAAAATTATAAAGTCCTGTTTGGTCTGCTCCAACGTTAAATCGTAAATAATAGCGCAAAACGGCAGGTATGACACCTGCGGCACCATTTGTTGGCGCGGTTACGACCCTTCCGCCAGCGGCATTTTCTTCATTAACAGCCATTGCAAAAACAGAAAGCCAATCATTGGCTAAAAGCGGATTGTTTCGATTGGATTTCCAATCCTCTTCTAATTTATCATGAAGGCGTTTTGCTCTACGTTTAACATGGAGACCTCCTGGCAATTCACCGTCACAAGATAAACCACGCTCAACACATTGTGTCATTGTGTTGATGATAGCATCAAGACCATCATCAAGCGTACGTCGTGACACATATATTTCTTCATTCGCCCGTTTCATTTGCGCGATAGTTTGGCCTGACTTATTTGCCATTACAAGCATTTCTTTTGCACTTTTAAAAGGATATGGAACTTCGATTGGTTCTTTTTTTTGAGAATGATGAACACTTCTCAATTCATCTTCAGTAACAACAAATCCTCCACCGATCGAATAATAAACGCGCCTTAATAGAAGAGTATCATCATCATCCAATCCTTCAAACGCCATACCATTAGCATGACCAGATAATTTTTTTCTTCTTTCAAAGATTAAATCTTTCTCAGGATCAAACCAGTATTTTAAATTCTCTTTTGGCTGCACAAATTTTTGTAATTTCACTTGTTCAACCATTTGATCCATGTCGTCAGGATTTATTGTTGCAGGTTTTTGTCCCAAAAGTCCTAAAATGATAGCACGATCCGTTGCATGCCCCACACCTGTATATGCTAAAGAACCATGCAAGTAAGTTTTAATCTTTGTCACTTTCGTATTTGCAGGCTTTGGCCAGTTATCTGAGTTAATTTCATCCAAAAACATATTGGCAGCTGTCATTGGTCCCATGGTGTGTGAGCTAGAAGGTCCAATGCCAATTTTAAAGAGTTCAAATACTGAAAGAAACATGAATTATCCGTATAAAATAAAAATATAACTGCGCTTTAATATAGGTTTTTATTCGTTTAAAAACTACTCTTTGTGATCTAAAATCTCCTTAAAATAAATAATTTTTCACTATATTTACTTTGATTAACGATTGTATTCATTGTTCTTTATTATTGATAACCGCGTTTAAAAAAATTCTACTTATTCTATTTAAACGTAGAGAACTGTTCACTTTCAATATTCATAATAAATGCTTCTTCAGTGTGTCATGATCCAAAATTGTGGTTTCTATTGTTTGCGGTTTCTTCACGGCAGAAAATCAATAAATTCTACAAATTCTTCAATAGTGACCCTTTCCGTTGAAAAATTATTTTCTGGAGCATTTTGTTTTGCATAGCCAAGCGCCATACCGCATATAATTTGGCGATGAGATGGTATTTTTAAATCGACAGAAATGTGTTCATGATATTCTGAAAAAGCAGCTTGAATACAAGTATCAAGGCCAAAACCTTTCGCGGCTAATGCTACTGTCTGTATAAACATACCAAGATCAAGCCAACTGCCTATTTCCATATCTCTATCCATAGTAAAGATGATCCCAATAGGCGCACCAAAAAATAAAAAATTTTTAGCTTGCTGATATTTGATTTTTTCTCGATCTGTTTTCTGGATTCCTAAACTATTATAAAGATCCCAACCCACTTTTCGCCGTCTTGAAATATATGGTTCGCGCCATTTTTGAGGATAGTAATGATATTCGCGCATTGGTTTTACGCCGGTAAGTGACAATGTATGTAATTTTGTTGTTATTGCTTTTAAAGCTTGACCTTGTAAAATAATAACATTCCAAGGTTGTATATTGGCACCTGACGGTGCTCTTGATGCTTGTTCAAAGATCTTTTTGATTGTTTCTTGTGTAACGTCTTTGAGCAAAAATGCGCGTATTGATTTACGCTGTGAAATAACATCAAATATTGTTTCAGTTTTTTTCAACTTATAAACCCTACCCACAGAAAAATAAAAAGCTTCACGAACTCTTCATAGCAAATCATGACAACTATGGTAAACATCTAAAAAAGGATGCGCGATGGATCAGTCACAAAATATAACAAAAAGACTTAAAAAACTCGATATTTTTCGAGGAATTGCGCTTATCGGAATGATGATTTATCATTTAAGTTGGGATTTGAGTTATTTTTCCTATATAGCGCAGACAATACCAAACGAAGGTGGGTTTCATTATCTTGCACGCCTTGTGGCATTTTCGTTTCTATTTATTACAGGCTTTAGCCTTTATCTTGCACATAGCAATTATATTCGCTGGAAATTATTTATAAAGCGGTTGCTACGCGTTTTATTTGCTGCCGTCTTAGTCTCTTTTGTGACATATATCATCATGCCAAATGGTTTTATCTATTTTGGTATATTACACCAAATCGTACTCACAAGCATAATTGGTGTTATTTTTCTGAGATTTCCTATTATTATTAATATAATAGTCATAATAGCTGTTTGCCTGATAGCTGTTTATGCCAAATCTGATATTTTCAATTGGTTTGGTCTTTATTGGTTGGGGCTTTCAACAAATCCTCGCCCTTCCTTTGATTATGTTCCTTTTTTTCCATGGTTTTGTGCAGGACTTGCAGGTCTTACAATCGCTCAACTTTGTGCGCGATTCAAAATATTATCTTTCTTTCAAAGCGGTATAAAACCCAATTGGTTAAGTTATATTTTAGAAAAATTGGGGCAACATACACTTTTTATCTATCTGGTTCATCAGCCTTTTTTAATGGGTATACTTTTCTTGATTTCACTCATTTTTCCTCCGTCGCAGCATGTTATTGGTAAAATCACTTATCAACAATGTGTTCAAGAATGTGCTCATCAAGCAGATAAAAAATTATGCGCATCATATTGCTCATGTGTTGTTGATCGTTTAACAATGCATAAACTGCTGTTTCCTTTAGCTAAAGGAGAACTTCAACAAACAGATAAGCGCTTAATCAACACCGTGAATATATGTTGGGATAAAATGATACCGACGTCTCAATCGAAATAAATGATGCCGATCAAGCCTTACCTTATGCTTCATCGTGCATCTTATTTATTCATCGATTAACACCCAGCTCAGCCAAGCGTTCAAAACAAATTTCCTCGATGCGATCAAGATCATGGGATAACTCATCAATATCTTGACGCATTTGCATAAGATCCATACGCTTTTGTTTAATCTCAGTGAGAATGGTCTTAACTTTATCCTCTTGATAAAGTGCTTTGTCTGATAATGTCAGGAGTTGTGCAATTTCATGAAGTGAAAAATTAAGTCTTTTAGCTCTTAATATTTGTTGCAAGCGTCGTCGATCCATATGTGTATAAAGACGCGTCCGCCCACGCCGAAATGGAACCAAAAGACCTTGATCTTCATAGTAACGAAGTGTACGCGCTGTGAGATTAAATTCACGTGTAAGCTCACCAATGGAATAATATTCATGCATAAACAAAATGCCTAAAGTTACTTTTCGTGTTATATTTAAAAAAAACTAAAATTTTATCATTTCAACCATCATTTTATGATGCAGAGAACCAAAAAATCATGAAAAAAAAATATTGGATCACCAGCCTTTTTATCATACTTGCCCTCATTATAATTGCAATTTTTTCTTTTTCACCATTCATCAATTACTTAGGCAAAAGAGAACTTTATATCTTTGCCAAAGATAAAAATTATTGTCATTCTGATAGTTGTGAAGAAGGCATCGCATTTGTAACACAAGCTCTTCATAAAAAATCAGGAATTCCACCCGAAAATGTCCCTTGGTGTATGGCAACAAATCTTATTTATTATCAGGATTGGTACGCCTTTAATGGTATTAAAGTTAAATTTGTCGATTGGATGTACCAAACGTGTGAACGTGATGAACTGACTTTAGAAGATGCTAATATCCAAATAGGCGAATCTCATGAACATTAGGCGTTACGTCAAAATAAATAATTTAAAAAGTAATAAGTGAGGTATCACTTTTATAGTGCACTCGGATAGCTCGGATAGCTCGGATAGCTCGGATAGCTCGGATAGCTCGGATAGCTCGGATAGCTCGGATAGCTCGGATAGCTCGGATAGCTCGG